>JBEKHO010000037.1:0-47329 GCA_050012215.1 Steroidobacteraceae bacterium | reverse complement strand
CTTTTTCCGAGACGCTGGGCAAATCTAGACGCCTCTGCAAGTGAACAGCTATTGCCATAGTCCGCCAAGTAGATGGGCTCGCCATCGTCATCAAACACCACATGGCCGCTACAATCGTAGGCGAAACAGTATCCATTTGCGGTGGTCCCGTCGGCTAGATGGTATTTTGTAAGGGCAACGTAAGCGTCGTAGATTTTGATGTCATCGATCGGTTCGACGGCAGTGGCGAGTGCTCGGTCCGGAAGCTCGACGCGCCAGATCGGAGTGTGTTCGAAGTCTCGGGAATTTAGGATGCTGAATGCTTTACGTTGAGGAGTCATGGCGGACACGTAGCCTTTTGAATACCGATTCGGGAAACCCTAGCGTACCGCAGGCCACGAATGGAAGCTCTGGGTCAACCAATTCGCTGAGATCGATTGCCGCTTTTGGCCCGACGGACTAAACCGCTCGCGCAGTAGGGGTGGCTTCGTTTCTGGGCCTGGCGGTAGCTGAGGTCTTTGGCTTCGTTTCGTATGTTGCACGGTGAGGCGATCCGCCTCGCTCTACGATAGGAACCACAGCCATGAACGAGTCCACCCAAGGCACCTCTGTGCCGCGTCAACGCATGATCGAAGACATGCGGATGCGCAAGCTCTCACCGAAGACCCAAGCCACCTATATCCGCGCCGTGCGCCGATTCGCCGCTTACCTCGGCCGCTCCCCCGATGCTGCCACGGTCGAGGAGTTGCGCAACTACCAGTTGCATCTGGTCGATCAGGGCACCTCGCCGATCACGCTCAACGCCACCATCACCGGATTGAAGTTCTTCTTCGACGTGACGCTCGATCGTAGCGAGTTGATGGCGAAGATGAAGCCGGTGTTCGTGCCACGCACGGTTCCCGTGGTGTTGAGCCGCGAGGAGGTCGTGCGCCTGATCAGCGGCGTGCAGGAACTTGAAGCACCAGACGGCCCTCCCGGTTGCCTACGGCGCCGGCCTTCGCGCCAGCGAAGTGGCGGCGCTCAAGGTCGGGGATGTTGACGGTAAACGCATGACGCTTCGCATCGAACAGGGCAAGGGCGCGAAGGATCGCTACGCCATGCTCTCGCCGGTGTTGCTGCAACGGCTGCGCACCTGGTGGCGAGTGGCAAAAGCCCAGGGCAAGATGCTCGAGGGCGGCTGGCTGTTTCCGGGCCTGAACCCGGTCGAGCCCTTGAGCGCGCGGCAACTGAACCTCGCCATACATGAGGCCGCCCTCGCCGCGCGCATCGACAAGCGCGTCTCGATGCATTCCCTGCGCCACGCGTTCGCCACCCATCTGCTCGAACAGGGCGAAAATATCCGCACCATCCAAGTGCTGCTTGGGCATAAAAAACTGGACTATCTCCCGCGCCGGACTATGTCCCGTTGAGCCGCGATCAGGCGGCTTGGACAGCCTGTTGCTGCTCACAGAGCGGGACATAGCCATGCTCCCTGCTGGGCACTTCCGCCCGCGAGGGGAGCACGCCGATGAAGAAGCCAACTTATGAGAGAGCCAGAGCACTCGTCCGCCGCGCCACTGGCCCGCTGGCGAGTCATCTTGATCCATTTATCGTCTCATTGATCGAGCAGCAGTACCGAGCTAGCGTCACTTACATCAAGGCGCGGCACGGACTGGCCTTAGATCGCTGGCTTGCAAAGCGCCGGGTGGTGTTGCCCGATCTTTCTGAAGCGCAGATCGAACGGTATCAGAACCGCTGTCGGCATCGACGCGGAAGCATTCGGATCGCGACTCGACAGATCGAGCGCAAGGCGGTGGCGCAGCTGCTCGAGTTCTTGCGCGCTCGGAGTGTGTGTCCCGCCGCCCGTGTCGTGACCACGGCGGCTGACGATCTGGTCGCTCGCTTCGCGCAGCATCTTCAAGATCAGCAAGGGCTCGCATACACAACGATCGAGCGCTACTGCTGGGTCGCACGGCAGTTTCTCCACCATCGCTTTGGCCGCGGCGCAGTCGATCTACGCCTGCTGCGCGCCTCCGATGCGATCGCTTTCGTAAAACGAGAGAGTCAGCGACTGCAGGCTCCGGCACTCAAATGCGTCACGAACAGCCTGCGCTCGCTCTTGCGCTATGCACAGTTTCGAGGCGAGGTGGTCCCGGCCACGCTCGCCGCTGCAGTGCCGGCCGTGTCGGCCTGGAGCACGACGCCTGCTTTGCCCAAGGCGATATCGCCGGAGCATGCACGGTGTGCGATCGACAGCTGCGATCTCAGGACTCACGTCGGGCTACGCGATCGCGCCGTGCTGCTCCTTCTTGCACGATTGGGTCTTCGCGCTCACGAGATCGTCGCGCTGCAACTCGGCGATCTGGACTGGCACCGTGGCCACATCCGTTTGCGGGGTAAGGGAGGTCGTGAGCAACTTTTGCCGTTGCCGACCGAAGTCGGGGCGGCCATCGCCGCCTATCTACAGAAGGGACGGCCCGCAAGTCATGATCGGCACGTGTTCCTGCGATCGCAAGCGCCCATCCGCGGCTTGATCGTCGGTTCGGACGTGATTGGATCGATCGTGCGCTCCGCATTGGAACGAGCCAGAGTCGCTGCACCGCATCGCGGCTCGCACCAGTTTCGGCATGCCCTGGCAGTGAACATGCTGCAGCACGGTGCCTCGTTGGAGGAGATCGGGGAAGTTCTTCGTCATCGCAGCCCGCAGACCACCTCGATCTATGCTCGAGTCGATATCAGCGCTTTGCGGTCGCTCGCCCTGCCGTGGCCAGGAGGTGCGCGATGAACACCCTGCGCGAGGCTCTACAGGAGTACGTCACTCTGCGCCGCAGTCTCGGTTTCAAGCTTCGGGAGGCCGCCACCCTGCTCGGACGGTTTGTCGCGTTCATGGAAGAGCGCCACGCGCCACACATCACGACACAGCTCGTTCTGGAGTGGGTGCAGCAGGGGAAGACGGTGCAGCCGCCAGAGCGCGCACGCCGATTGTGCTTCATACGCGGTTTCGCCCGCCATCGCAGCGCCACCGATCCGCTGACCGAGGTGCCCCCATGGCAGCTCTGTCCGTCCCGATCGACCCGAGCCCGGCCTTATCTCTACAGCGAACAGGAGGTAAAAGATTTACTGGCGGCCGCGCTGCATCTGCCGACGGCATGGCCCTCGACACCGTTGCGACCTTGGGTCTTTCATTGCTTCCTCGGTTTACTCAGCGTCACGGGCTTGCGCTGCTCCGAAGCGCTCGATCTGAAGCTCGAGGATGTCGATCCCGATCAGGGCGTTCTCACGATCCGGTCCGCCAAGTTCGGACGCTCCCGACTCGTGCCTCTGCATGCCACCACACGCACCGTACTCGTCGATTACCTGCAGCGACGCCAACAGTTCCTCGGTCCACGCCGTTCGGATTTCGTGTTCGTCTCCAACCGTGGAACACGACTGGATGGCGGGCGCGTTCGTCGGGGCCTTCTACGCGCTGTCCCGGCGAACGGGCCTGCGTGCGTTGGGCAGTCGCAACGGCCCTCGGCTGCACGATTTCCGGCATCGTTTTGCCGTTCAGGTACTTACCCGCTGGTACGAGTCGGGTGAGGATCCGGCGCGGCGGCTGCCAGAGCTCTCGACCTATCTCGGGCACGTCTATGTCGCCGGCACGTACTGGTATCTGAGCAACTCCCCGGAACTGATGGCCCAGGCGATGAGGCGGCTCGAGCGCCGATGGGGAGAGTCGCCATGAGCACCCCGATTTTTCCCATTCTCCTGGAGCGATTCTTCACCCAGCGCTTGATGCAGCAGCGCGAGGTGAGTGCTCATACGATCGCCTCCTACCGCGACACGTTTCGGCTGCTGTTGAAGTTTGTACAGAAGCGTCTTCGCAAAGCGCCCAGCACACTCTCGCTCGAAGACATCGATGCGTCCATCGTGGTCGATTTCCTCGACGAGCTAGAGAAGGCTCGCAAGGTCACCCCCAGAACCCGCAACCTTCGCCTGACCGCCATCCACTCGTTCTTCCGATACGTGGCGTTCGAAGCCCCTGCCCACGCAGCGCAGATCCAGCGCGTGCTCGCTATCCCGCCCAAGCGATTTGCCCGGAAGCTGGTGCCGTTCCTCACCCGACCCGAAGTCGATGCACTACTCGCGGCGCCCGATCAGCGAACCTGGTCGGGGCGGCGCGATCACGCGCTCATCCTGCTCGCCGTTCAGACTGGGCTACGGCTTGCGGAGCTGACGGGCCTTCGTCGCCAGGATCTGCATCTGGAGACCGGCGCGCATGTCCGTGTGATCGGTAAGGGACGCAAAGAGCGGTGCACGCCGCTGAGCAAGAACACCCGCTCCGTGCTCGTCGCGTGGCTCAGAGAACCTCCCAGACAGTCGGACCAGCCAGTGTTCCCGAACGCCCGCGGCGGTCGCCTGAGTGCACACGGTGTGCACTATCTGGTAGCCAAGCATGTCGCTGTAGCGACTCGTACCTGCCCGTCGTTGGGCAGCAAACGCGTGAGCCCCCACGTGCTGCGCCACGCCGCCGCGATGGACTTGCTCCAACAGGGGATCGACAGGTCCGTGATCGCACTCTGGCTCGGCCACGAGTCGATTGAGACGACCCAGATGTACTTGGATGCCGATCTTGAGCTGAAGCAGCGGGTTCTCGATGCCGTCGTGCCTCCTAACGGCAAGCCAGGACGCTATCGACCCGGCGACAAGCTGCTCGCTTTTCTCAATAGTCTCTGACCGTACAGACTATGTCCCGCTCGCATGCCCGTTTCGCCCTTGCCAAGCGGCCCCGCTACGGGTCGGGACATAGTCCGGCGCGGGAGATAGTCGATACTATTGCCCGCGGGCAATAGGCTGGAGACTACGGCGCTCTATACCCAGGTGGGCACCGAGATCTTGCGCCAGGTGATCGGTCCTCTGGAGCCCGGCCCCGCACCGTAAGCCTCCGTGCAGCGTCCCGCCCTGGAGGTCGCGGATATCTTCCGCGCCCACGGGCCGGCGTGGCGAGAGCATCAGCGGGGGCACTTGAGCCTCGGCCAGCTGAAGGTCATGTCGGCCATCTAGCAGTGCCGCAGCCTCGCGCTCGGCGGCCATGCGCTGCGCTGTTCGTCGTGCGCGCAAGCGCAGATCGCCTACAACTCGTGCCGCAACCGGCATTGCCCGAAGTGCCAGAGCAGCGCCGCGCAGCGCTGGCTCGAAGCACGCCAGGCCGACCTCTTGTCCGTGCCGTACTACCACGTGGTCTTCACCTTGCCCGCGCCGATCAGCGCCATCGGCTACACCAACAAGGAGATTATTTATGGCTTATTGTTCGACATCGCCGCCGAGACGCTGCGCACGATCGCCGCCGATCCGAAGCACTTAGGAGCCCGGATCGGCACGACCCTGGTGCTGCACACCTGGGGTTCGGCACTGACTCATCATCCGCATGTGCACGGCATCGTGCCCGGCGGCGGTCTCGATGCAGACCGGTGGGTTGCCTGCAAGCCGGGCTTCTTCCTCTCCGTGCGGGTACTGTCGCGTCTGTTCCGGCGCCGCTTCCTCGAAGAGCTTCAGAACCTCCATCGTGCCGGACAACTGAAGTTCTTCGGCGGGCATATTGATCTATCCGACGCCACGGCCTTCGCCGACTGGCTCACGCCGCTGCGTCAATGCGAGTGGGTGGTCTACGCCAAGCGCCCGTTCGCAGGACCTGAGCAGGTTCTCGCTTATCTGTCGCGTTACACCCATCGGGTGGCGATCTCCAACTCCCGGCTTCTGGCCCTGGATGATCGTGGCGTCACCTTCCGCTGGAAGGACTACCGCGAGCACGGACGCACGCGCTACAAAACCATGACCTTGAAAACCGATGAGTTCATGCGTGGCTTCCTGCTGCACGTGCTGCCCTCGGGCTTTCATCGGATCCGCCACTACGGCCTTCTCGCCAACGCCAACCGCAAGCACGATATTGCTACCGCTCGCGATCTTCTGCATCAGCCAGCGCCAGCGCCTTCCGCTGCGCCCGGCGATGGCAGCGCCGATCACGCCTGCGTCCGACCCACCTTCGTGTGCCGACACTGTGGCGCCCCGATGCTCGTCATCGAGACCTTCGCCCGAGCTCAGCACATCCGTGGCCCACCGAGCTTATCGGCCGCACCATGATCGACATCGGATCAATCGCTAAAACTTCCCTCTCGGCATTTGCCAACTCTATGCCGTCGCGAACCCCTATGGCCACGTTCTGCAAACCGCTCCGCTGCTGGCCCCACCATCGCCTCTTGAACGCCCGGTGCCGTTGCGTACTTGGCGCGCCACCGACACACATCGATCATGTAGTCCCGACTATCTTCGCCTCACAGACATCCGCCAACGTTCAAATCCCCATAGATCCGCGACTCTGCTGATCGGCATCAGCACGTCCCCGCGGTTTCCTCCCTCGGCGCTTGCTCGACGTTTGCCCTCACACCTCAGCGCGCATGCCGGCAACAGCGTTCGTGGGCAGACGACGAGCAACCCTTAACGGATGCGGTCAATGCCTGGGCTCTGCCCCTGCCGTCAATCCGCTCGCCCATATCGGTTTCCACCTCGAAGTCCTCGCGGTCGATGTGGGTAAGGTGCGCTCCAACCCCATTCAAGGTACGGGCACCGCCGCAACACCTTCACAATGACCTAGGGCGACCGAGACTGCGGGCGATCCGCGCTCGTTGCGCCGGTGTCAACGACCGTGGGGCGGCCGGCCCGTAACTCGCAATGACCGGGAGCGCTGATTGCCCGCCCAGATCAACGAGCCGCTTTTTCATATCCGATGCTCCAACTTTCAAGATTCGCGGTAATCACTGCTTTGAAATGATCGCGCAGTCCGGTAAGGGCTCGCAGCAACGCCTGCAAGTCCGCTCGATTCGGACCGGTCGGCGCCTCCCCTCGATTCACCGCTCGGGCGATTTGGTTCAGATTTCGGCCAATCGCACCGATTTCCGCTACCGAGCGTCTCAACGCGGTCAACTCCGCCGTGGGGAGAGGGGTCAATGTTCGCAGGTGAGCGCGAATCAACAGCGACGCGTAGGTGCTGGTGGGCATATCGCGACCGGCGGCACGCTCGCGCAACACGAGCAGATCGTCCGATCGCAACCGAATAGAAAGCCGTCCGCTCGCGACGGTCGGTTCAACACGCTCAGGTAATTGACGCGCCATGCCACCGGAGGCCACCAGCGCGCCATCGACCAAGCGCTTCAAGAAAGCCGACTCGGAGTACCCCTGTTCACGCGCCAGATGCGCCAAACGGTCCTTTGTCTCGCGCGTAACCCAGGTCATCAAATGTGTGCTCTTGCTCATCGTGGAGCCATGATGAATCAATCGGCTGCCGCTAGGCTATCCTGCAATCAACTCGGAATGACCCACAATTGCAGCACGTTTCCATCGACGACGGCTGCCGCCGATTTACTCAGTCTTCCCTCTCCGGTGGGTCTCCCTCCTCGAGGAGATGCCGATAATATCGATCAGGCGCATTCAGAAAATCCCTGGTGATCTGGAAGTGATCCGTCTCCTGGTACGTGACCGTGCGAATTTGCCCTCCATCGAGGCTGAAAATCGTTGCGCCTGGGAATGTAAGCAGCATCGGTGAATGGGTCGCGATCACGAACTGCGCAATTTTTTGAGCCGTCAGGTCGTGCAAGACGCGCAGAAACGCCAGTTGTCGCTGCGGTGATAGTGCGGCTTCCGGTTCGTCGAGAAGGTACAGGCCGTCTTCGAAGCGATGCTGGAACAGCGACAGGAATGCCTCGCCGTGGGATTGTTGGTGGAATGATTTGCCACCGTATGCGATGAATGGACTGCCAACCTCTTCTAGATAGGTCGCGAAGTTGAAGAATGTCTCGGCCCGCAGGAAGAAACCGCCCGACACTTTCTGCCGCCAGCTCAAACGCAAAGCCCGTCCGAGCGCATAGCCATCGGCATTCTCCGCGAACGATTGGTCGCGGTTCCCACCTTGCGCGCCGAACCCGACGGACCACGCGATGGCCTCAAGCAACGTCGACTTGCCGGTGCCGTTCTCGCCCACGAGGAATGTGACCGGTGCCGACAGTTGCAAATCCAGACTCGGAAGCAGCCACGGCACCGTGAATGGATGCACGCCCGCCTGCACTCGATCCTCCCGCAACGTGACGTGACTCAAGAACGGGCTTCCGGGCAGAGCCGACCGTGGATCAAAACGTTTGCGTGTCACCATATGAGGAGTGGAAGGTTGCCCGCATTGGATTTGCCGTATTCTTAACCCTGGCCTATGCTTTATCCATTATGAATTGGCAGGACTACATCTCAATTACCCCCGGAGTCCGGAGCGGCAAACCCTGTGTCAAGGGAACGCGCATCACCGTCTCCGATGTACTCGAATATCTGGCCGGCGGCATGGATGAGCAGGCAATACTGGCCGATTTCCCGGAGTTGCGCCGTGAGCACATCCAGGCCGTACTTGGTTTTGCCGCGGAACGTGAACGGCGCTTAAGTGCATTGCCTGCGGTGTCTTGAAGCTATTATTCGACGAGAACTTGAGTTCGCGCCTGGTCAGCGCATTGGCTGAACAGTTCCCCAACAGTTCCCACGTCAATCTAATTGGCCTTGCCGGCGCGACCGATCTGGAGATCTGGGCCTACGCGCGCGAGCATGATTTCAGTGTGGTCTCCAAGGACGATGATTTCCGGAGTCTGTCGTTGGTAAACGGTGCGCCACCCAAAGTCATCTGGCTGCGCATCGGCAATGCATCGACCGCCGCCATTGAGGCTTTCATCCGCTCGGCGCTCGTCAAGATCCGGACATTCGAGATCTCGCCCGAGGAATCCCTGCTAGTCCTGTCCTAGGATGTCGCCCTGAAATACGTCATTTGGGATTGGGACCACGGATGGGACCACAGAGGTTCCATCAAGATCACGTAAGTATTGGTCGGGGCGACAAGATTCGAACTTGCGACCCCTTGCACCCCATGCAAGTGCGCTACCAGGCTGCGCCACGCCCCGACCGGACGCTCATGATAGCCGAAATGGCCGGGTGGGTCTCGCGCGACGCGATCAGCGACGCAAAATCTTGATCAGCTCTTCGAGCTCGAGCCGCATCTGATGGATGAGCTGCTGGCTTTGATTGAGATCGACCTGAGCGTCGTCGCCGGTGAGGCGGTTGCGCGCGCCGCCGATGGTGAAGCCTTGTTCGTAGAGCAGGCTTCGAATCTGCCGGATGATGAGCACATCCTGGCGCTGATAGTAGCGTCGGTTGCCACGGCGCTTGACGGGTTTGAGCTGAGGGAACTCCTGCTCCCAGTAGCGCAGCACGTGCGGCTTGACGCCGCACAGATCGCTAACCTCGCCGATGGTGAAGTAGCGCTTCCCCGGGATCGGCGGCAGTTCGGCGTTATTGCTTGGTTCCAGCATACGCCTCGACGCGAGCCTTCAATTTCTGACCGGGCCGGAAGGTAACGACGCGCCGCGCGCTGATGGGGATCTCTTCGCCGGTCTTGGGATTGCGGCCGGGTCGCCGGTTCTTGTCCCGCAAATCGAAATTCCCGAAGCCGGACAATTTCACCTGCTCGCCCGAGGACAGCGCAGCGCGGATCTCCTCGAAGAACAAATCGACGAGCTCGCGAGCCTCGCGCTTGTTGAGCCCCAGTTGATCGAAAAGGGCCTCGGCCATCTCTGCTTTGGTGAGGGCTGCCATGCTTATTGATCTCTTATTGCGGCGCTCAAAACATCCCGTAACCGCGTAGCCACCGAGGCCACAACGGCATCAGCTTCAACGTCAGTAAGAGTGCGGGAAGAATCCTGTAAAATCAAGCCTAAAGCGATACTTTTTCGTCCTGATTCTACGCCCGGTCCCCGATATACATCGAACACGCGTAGTTCGCTCAACAGGCCCGACGCGCTAACAGTAACATTTTCCCGTAAAACTGCGAGAGGGACGCTTTCATCCACCACAACGGCCAGATCTCGACGCACACTTGGAAACCTTGAAATTTGCTGTAATTTCGGTGGCTTATCAGAGAATGCTGAACTTATTTCTAGTTCGAACAAAAATAAGGTGTTGCTAAGGCTCAATGCTTTCATCAAACGCGGATGCATTTCGCCCAAGTAACCGATCGGAATTCCCCCACGCAAAATTCGCGCCGCGCGTCCCGGACGAAGGCACGGCAGCACAGACGCTTCGAATTGGATCGACGCCGCATCACCGGTCAAGCGCAACAGATTCTCGACATCTGCTTTGATGTCATAGAAATCCAACGGCTCTCGCGCACTCCCCCACTGCTCCGGCCAACGTGACCCGGTCGCCACCCCGCCGAGCATGTCGATTTCGCGCAGTTCCGTTCCCGTCACGTCGAACGTGCTGCCGATCTCGAATAGCCGCACCCGGGACTGCTGTCGGCGCATGTTCTCGCGGCAGGCTGCGATGAGACCGGGCCACAGCGAGACGCGCATTTCGGAAAGATCCGCGGAGATCGGATTCGAGAGCGTGAGAGCCGGTGTCTCGGGAAACAGCAGGCGCTGCAGCGACGGGTCGACGAACGTATAGGTGATTGCTTCACGATAACCAAAGTCCGCCATGGCGGTGAGCAAACGCTCGCCGGGCACGCGCGACTCCGTGGCGTTGCCCGCAATCTGCGGCGCAATGGCATGGACCTCGCCGAGGCTGTCGAAGCCTCTGAGACGGGCGACCTCCTCGATCAAGTCGGCCTCGATGCGAATGTCGAAGCGATGCGGCGGACGGCGCACCCTCCAGCCCTGCGCTTGCGGTTCAACTTCTTCGGCAATGGCCGTGAGCACAGCATGCACATCGCCATCCGGGATGCTCGCGCCGAGCAGCCGGGCGAGGCGGCTGCGGCGCAGACTCACCCACTCCGGCGCATCGCCTTCGGCGGGCGGCGAGCGAGTGACTTGCACCGCTCCCGCCTGACCGCCGGCAATCTCGAGGAGCAACGCCGTCGCCCGTTCGAGGGCGATTTGCGGCAGCGTTGGGTCGACTCCGCGCTCGAACCGCTGAGCCCCTTCGGTGAACAAGCCGAGACGCCGAGCCCGGCCGGCAACGACAGCCGGCGTAAAGTGTGCGGACTCGAGCAGCACGTCGGTGGTCGCGTCGCTGATGGAAGTTCGCTGCCCCCCCATGATGCCCGCGAGACCCACCGCGCCGCCGGCGTCGGCGACCACCAAGAAATCGGGGCCCAGCTCGTAGTCTTTACCGTCGAGTAGAACGATCCGCTCGCCGGGGGTTGCCGCGCGCACCACGATGCCATCCTGGAGCAGCGCAAGATCATAAGCATGCATGGGCTGCCCGAGCTCCGTCATCACGTAATTGGTGACATCGACGACCGGGGAGATGGCGTTGAGACCGACTCGGCGCAAACGCTCCTTGAGCCAGGCGGGCGAACTTGCGCTATGACGGACCCCGCGAATCACGCGCGAGGCGAACACGGGACAGCCCGCCGCCCATTCGATGCGCACGGGAAACTTCGCGTCGTTCGATGCTGGAACCGGCGCCGCGCTCGCGGTGAGATAGCGCCGCTGCTGGGCCGCCGCGTAGTCGCGCGCGATGCCGAACACGCTCATGCAATCGCCGCGGTTCGGCGTGGCATTCACCTCGAGCACGGTATCGTCCAGATCCAACGATGCGCGCACATCCCGTCCGATGGCGAGCGAGGCGGGCAGCTCCATGATGCCGTCGTGCTCCTCGCCGAGCCCGAGCTCGCGCGCCGAGCACAACATGCCGTTCGACTCGAGTCCCCGAAGCTTTGCGCGTTTGATCTGCACGTTGCCGGGCAGTACGGCACCGACCGTCGCGACCGCCACCTTGAGCCCTTGGCGCACGTTCGGCGCGCCGCAGATGATCTGCAGCCGATCGCTCCCGCGACCGCTTCGATCGATGGTGACCTGGCACACCGACAACTTGTCCGCTTCGGGATGTCGCGCGCATTCCAGCACTTCGCCCACCACGACGCCGGAGAACGGTTGCGCCACCGGCTGTATCGATTCCACCTCGAGTCCCGCGAGCGTGAGCTGCCGGGCTACTTCGGCGGGCGCCGCCGCGAGCAGCGTAAACTCCTTCATCCAGGAATAGGTGATCTTCACGGGAATTGCTTCAGGAACTGCAGATCGTTTTCGAAGAACCGGCGCAAGTCATCGACCCCATAACGCAGCATCGCCACTCGCTCGATCCCCATGCCGAAGGCGTATCCCTGCCAGCGCTCGCTGTCGATGCCGGCCGCCGCCAGCACGTTCGGATGAATCATTCCGCATCCGAGGATCTCGAGCCAGCCGGTTTGCTTGCACACGCGGCACCCCGCCCCGTGGCAGAACACGCACTCGATGTCGACCTCCGCCGACGGCTCGGTGAATGGAAAGTAGGAGGGTCGCAGGCGCATGCCGAGCGACTGTTCGAAGAAATGTTCGACGAAGGTATGCAGCATCGCCTTCAAATTGGCGAAGCTCACGTTCTCGCCCACCACGATGCCCTCGACCTGGTGGAACATCGGGGTGTGAGTCATGTCCGAGTCGTTTCGGTAGACGCGCCCCGGCGCGATCAGCGACATCGGCGGCTTTTGCGCGCGCATGGCACGGATCTGCACCGGCGAGGTATGGGTCCGCAGCAGCCGCCCGTCCGGAAAGTAAAACGTGTCGTGCATGGCCCGAGCCGGGTGATTCGGCGGGATGTTCAGCGCCTCGAAATTATGGAAATCATCCTCGACCTCGGGGCCGGTCGCGATCTGAAAGCCTGCCTCTCTGAAGATGCGCTCGATTCTCAGGCGTGCGCGAGTCACGGGATGGATGCTGCCGCGCTCCTGTCCGCGTCCCGGCAACGTAACGTCCAAAGCCCCGCTTGCGAGCTCGGCCTGCAGCGCTTCCTCGTCCAATCGGATCCGGCGCATTTCGAGGGCGGTCTGAATGGCGGCCTTCGCCTCGTTGATCCTCTGCCCCGCCGCCGGCCGCTCGCTCGCGGGCAGCCGGCCGAGGCTCTTGAGCTGTTCGGTGAGCACGCCTTTCTTGCCCAGCACGCGCACGCGGATCTCCTCGAGCCCCGCGAGATCACGGGACCCGGCCACATCCGCGAGCGCCTGGTCGACGAGCGCTGAGAGAATATCGGTGGCGGCCATGGACTACTCCATACAGCGCGTTTTGGGATCGGCCGCGGGTGTCATCCCGCAAGCCGATCCCGATGCGCTGTCGATTGTCGTCAGGCCGTTGTCGGGCTGGCTTTGGCTATTTCCGCCCTGGCTTTATCAGCAATGGCCGTAAAGGCCGGCATGTCGTGCACCGCGAGGTCCGCGAGCACCTTGCGATCGATCGCCAATTCCGCCTTATTGAGGCCGTCGATCAGCGTGCTGTAGGTCATTCCGCAGAGGCGTGCCGCCGCATTGATGCGCGTGATCCAGAGCGCGCGGAACTCGCGCTTCTTCTCGCGCCGTCCGCGATAGGCGTACTGGCCGGCCTTGATGACCGCCTGCTTTGCCGTGCGGAACACTTTGCGCCGGGCATTGAAGTAGCCCTTCGCCTTCTTGAGAATCTTCTTGTGCCGTCGTCCGGCGATTACACCGCGTTTGACTCGTGCCATGTGTTTTCTCCTGACTGTTTAGGCGTGCGGCAACAGCACTTTGATGCGATTCACGTCGGTCTCGTGGACCTGTGCCTCGCGGCGCAGCTGGCGCTTACGCTTGGACGGTTTCTTCGTCAGGATGTGACGACGATGGGACTGGCCGCGCTTGAAGCCGTTCGCTGTTTTGCGAAAACGCTTCGCCGCAGCCCGTTTAGTTTTCAACTTGGGCATGCTCGACTCCTACTTTTATTGCCTTGGCACAAGCGCCCCGCAGGATCTCCCGCAGACGAGCGCCGCTTAAGGCGGGGTGACGGACTTCTTAGGGTCCGCCGCTCACTTCTTTTTGGGCCCGAACACCATGACCATCTGCTTGCCCTCCATCAGCGGATTCTGCTCGACCACCGAATACGGGGCGAGATCCTCAGAAATCCGCGACAAAAGACGCCGGCCGATGTCCTGGTGAACGAGCTCACGGCCACGGTAACGCAAGGTCACCTTGGCCTTGTCGCCTTCGGTCAGGAATCGGACGATGTTACGCAGCTTGACCTGGTAATCCGCCTCTTCCGTCCCGGGACGAAACTTCACTTCCTTGACCTGAATCTGCTTCTGCTTACGCTTCGCCGCGTGAGCTTTCTTGTTCTGTTCGAACAAGAACTTTCCAAAATCCATCACTCGCACGACGGGCGGTTCCGCCATCGGCGAAACCTCGACGAGATCCAGTGATTGCGAGCTTGCCATCTGCAGCGCTTCAGCGCGCAACATGACCCCTGCTTGACTCCCATCCGCCGCGATCACTCGCACCGAAGGTGCGGAGATCTCCTCATTGCGCCTTACGCGCTTCGCCGTTGCGATAAACGTTCCTCCAAAATAATACGGCCGCGGCTCGCGACTTCATCGCAAAGCAAGCCAGTGAGCTCGGGAAGCTCCAAACTGCCAAGATCTTTGCCACCGCGCGTGCGAACGGCCAGGGTATGTGCCTCGACCTCGCGGTCGCCGGCGACCAGGAGGTAAGGAACACGTTTTAATGTGTGCTCGCGGATTTTAAAGCCAACCTTCTCGGACCTCAAGTCCGTTTCTACCCGAAGCCCCTGATTTTTCAGGTTTTCCGCAACTTGTTCGCAGTATTTGTCCTGCCGGCTGGTAATTCCCATGACTACGGCCTGAACGGGCGACAGCCAGGTAGGCAGTTTACCGGCGTGATGTTCCAGCAAAATGCCCGTAAAGCGCTCCAAAGAGCCAAACATGGCCCGGTGCAACATCACGGGCGTGTGGCGCTGGCTGTCCTCGCCGATATAGCTCGCCCCGAGCCGGGACGGGAGGTTCGGATCCACTTGAAGGGTGCCGCATTGCCATTCCCGGCCGATCGCGTCCCGCAACACGAACTCGAGCTTCGGACCGTAAAAGGCCCCTTCCCCCGGATTCAAGGTGGTCTCTATGCCGGCGACTGCGGCCGCCTCCCTGAGCGCCCCCTCGTAGATGTCCCAGATCTCGTCCGAGCCGACACGTTTGGCCGGCCGGTCGGAGAATTTGATGCGCACGTCGTTGAAGCCGAAGTCCGCGTAGATGCTCAGAATGAGCTGGGTCACGCGCACCGATTCCTCGGTGATCTGCTCCGTGGTGCAAAAAATATGCGCATCATCCTGGGTGAAGGCGCGCACCCGCATGAGTCCGTGCAGAGCGCCGGAGGGCTCGTAACGGTGCACCTTGCCGAACTCCGCAATTCGCAGCGGAAGCTCGCGGTAACTGCGCATACCCTGCTTGAACACCTGGATGTGACCGGGACAGTTCATGGGCTTGATGGCAAAGGTGCGCTCGTCCGGCGTTTTGGTCATGAACATGTTCTCGCCAAAATTGGCGATGTGGCCGGACTGAACCCAAAGCTCCCGGTCCATGATTTCCGGGGTGTTCACCTCCACGTAGCCCGCAGCGTTTTGCCGCTCGCGCATATACGAAATCAACTGCTGGAACAGCGTCCAGCCTTTCGGATGCCAGAACACCGCGCCGGGGGCCTCCTCCTGGAGGTGGAACAGGTCGAGTTCCTTGCCAATGCGCCGGTGATCGCGCTTCTCTGCCTCGTCCAGGCGGGTGAGATATTCCTTCAGCTGCTTCTCGTTGGCCCAGGCAGTGCCGTAGATTCGTTGCAGCATCTCGTTGCGGGAGTCGCCGCGCCAGTAGGCGCCCGCCACCTTCATGAGCTTGAACGCCTTCAGTTTGCCCGTGCTCGGCACGTGCGGGCCGCGGCAGAGGTCCTCCCAATCGCCCTGACCGTACAAGCTGATCGCCTCTCCCGCCGGGATGGCGCCGATGATCTCGGCCTTGTAGTGCTCGCCGATGCGCTTGAAATGCTCCACCGCGGCATCGCGCGGCAGCACCCGCCGCTGCACCTTGACATCCCGTGCCGCGATCTCCGCCATGCGCTTCTCGATTGCCGCGAGGTCGTCGCTCGAAAACGGCGTTTTGTAGGCGAAATCGTAGTAAAAGCCGTCCTCGATCACAGGGCCAATGGTGACCTGCGCACCCGGGAACAGCTCCTGCACCGCGTTCGCGAGCAAGTGCGCGGTCGAATGACGGATGATCTCCAGCCCTTCAGGATCCTTGTCCGTGACGATGCTGACCGCGGCGTCGTGATCGACCACCGACGAGGTATCGACCAGGGTGCCGTTGACCTTGCCGGCCAGTGCGGCTTTCGCAAGGCCCGGTCCGATGCTGGCCGCGATGTCCGCCACCGACACGGGTTGCTCGAAAACCTTTTGTTTACCGTCGGGAAGAGTGATTACGGGCATAGATCCATCAGTAGTACCACGCGGCTCGGATCCGGCAAACGCCGGCCCCGCCTTACGACCGGCGCAGCCCGGATCCACCACCCGAGGCGGGTGGCCTCAAGGGGTGGTGCGCGCTAGTGGGATCGAACCACTGACCCCCACCATGTCAAGGTGATGCTCTACCGCTGAGCTAAGCGCGCTCGAAGGGCGCGAAAGATACCGGATTCAGGGGCTCGTATAAAGGGCAACCTGCGATAGCTTGCGAAATTCAGTCCGCGGATTGGGCCTGATTAAGCGGTTCTGCGGGCTTTGAGTCGGAATTCGGCCGCGTTTCGACCGCCGCTGGTGCGGAGGGGGGTAAGACTGCGGCCGGAGCGGCGACGGCACCCATCGCGATGCTGGCCGCCGGCTCGCCGAGGGCTTCCGAAGAACGGGGATTGGGCTTCAACCGGCACTGAAATTGGGTCTCCCCGATGGTGAGCACATCACCATCGGTGAGCATGTGTCGCGTCACCTTGCGACCGTTCACCAGGACGCCATTCGTGCTGTTGAGATCCTCAATGATGATCTCACGCGCGCCCTTGAGGAGCATCGCGTGGTGGCGGCTCACCGACTGAGAATCGATTTGCAGCTCGCAACCGACGGCTCGGCCGATCCGGGTACGGCGCCCCAGGGGGTACGCCGTGCGGGTATCGCCGTCGAGCCTGATCAACTCGGCGAGGAATTCCCCTGACGACGGAGGCGAAGGCGGTGCGGAGCCCAATTTCTCGATGCTGGTCTGCAACCGCCCCAGCACGTTGGCGTTGGTGTTGGCATTCTTCTCCAGCCGCCGGATGAGCAGCTCCCGCTCCTCGAGAGCGCCGCGCGTGCGCTCCAAAGAGGAGCGCAGCGTGCGGTTTTCTTCGGTGAGCTGTTCGAGGGTTGCCGTCTTCAGCGCGATTTCGTCGTTCAGCCGCTTGATGTCCGCCTCAATCGATTGGATCGGCCGCCGCGCTTCTTTCAAATGCGCCATCAGGATGCTCACCTCCTCTTCATGAGTGAGTTCCAAAGCGCGCAGCTGTTCTAGCTGGGCAGACAGCTCGCTCTGCTTTGTCTCCGAGGCGGCTTGTGAGTCGAGGGCTCGCTGCAGCTCGGCAGCGTGCGAGTTCCGGGCCGCGGCCAATTCGCCGGCCTGCGCGCTCCGGGCCGCGGCCAATTCGGCGGCGTAGATGCTGCGAGCCGTGGCAATCTCCGCAGCATTCGCGTTGCGGGCGGCGGCAAGCTCGCCATTGCGTGCTCCTAGCTCGCTTTGCAGCCCGTTACGCTCCGCTTCGAGCTTATCGATCCTCGACACCATCTCGGCGCGCGCTGCCTGAGCCGCTTCCAGCTCATGGGACATCTTGGAGAGGGCCGTCGAGTCGGCCGCAGTCGCGGCCTGGACACGGGCGATTGTCGCATCCTGCTCAGCGAGTTTCCCGGTCAACGAAGTCACCGACTGTGTCAGACGTTCGCATTCGGCCTGCAGCGCACCGTGGTCGGAACGCGCGGCGTTCACTTTGTCATCCCATTCACGGAAGAGGTTTTGATTGAACCCGCCGCGCCAGTCTCTGGTGCGCAACAGCTCGAGATGGGAGCTCGCCTGCGCTCTGGCGATGCTCAGATCCCGCCGTCCCGCGGCAAGTTCCGACTCGTCGCGGGATATTCGCGCGGTGAGCGACGACACCGTCTCCTGACTCTTCTTGAGTTCCAGCGACAGCGCCTCGGCGCTCGCCCTGGCGGCATCCACATCGGTCTGCAGTTGTGCGCCGGCACGCGAGCGCGCTTCGAGCATCGGAACGGTCTGCGCGTGCTCGCGTTGCAGCGCGAACAGTTGCGCATCGCGTTCCCCCAATGAATGCAGGGCCTGCGCGATGGTTGCGTCCCGAGTAGCCAGGGCTTCCCGCAAGGTGCGCGACTCGCTGTGGAAACGCTCGGCCTCTCGCGATACCTCCTCGGCCCGAGCGCGGCTGGCCTCGGTGGCGGCCGTGCTCTGCGCCAGGGCGCGTTCCATTTCGCGGGTGCGATGCTGCTCGACCGCCAAAGCCGCCTGAACTGCGGATAGCTCCGAAGACAGTGTCTCCGCCCTAGTTCCAGCGTCCAGGTGCGCATCGCGCGCTTTCTCGTAGAGTCGGTTCAGCGCCTCATAGTCCGCGTTTTGCCGCGCGATTCGCTCTTCCACGGTGCGAACGCTTTCAGCAAGCGACGGTAAATCCACTCCCGGCCGCATGAAATCGGGCGCCGGCAGATGCAGATTCGCGAGCGAAGCGAGCGCAGCTCCAGACGAGGGTCCCGGGGGCGAGTACTCGAGGCGCACCGCATCATCCGGGACATCTTCGTCAATCACCACGCCCGTCAGTATCGGGAGCCTGTCGGTCCGGTCGAGATCACTTTCCTGTGATTGACTGCTATCGATGACCATGAGGTCTCCTAAGTTATCCTGCCAGTGTCTTCGGTGCGCCGAATGCAGAATGGCGCAACTTTTGAATCTCATCGCGCAGCCGCGCCGCCTGCTCGAACTCGAGATTGCGCGCGAGCTTCATCATGTCGGCTTCGAGCTTTTTGATGCGCTTCACCGCCTGCTCCGGCGCCATCGCGGCGTAATCCAGGCCTGCATCGCGCACCCCATGCTCCGGCACCGCGCGTGCGCCCTCCATCACGTCGCCCACGGCTTTGACGATGGTGCGGGGCGTGATGCCATGTTCGACATTGAATTCGATCTGCTTGTCGCGGCGGCGATCGGTTTCCGCAATGGCGCGACCGATGGAGCCCGTGATCGAATCGGCGTACAAAATCGCCTTGCCTTGCACATTGCGCGCGGCGCGGCCGATGGTCTGGATCAGCGAGCCCTCCGAACGCAGGAAGCCCTCTTTGTCGGCGTCGAGAATGGCGACCAGCGACACCTCGGGCATGTCCAGTCCCTCGCGCAGCAGATTGATACCGACGATCACGTCGAACTTGCCGAGCCTCAGATCGCGGATGATCTCGGAGCGTTCGACGGTTTCAATATCCGAATGCAGGTACCGCACTTTCACGCCGTGCTCGTTCAAGTAGTCGGTGAGGTCCTCCGCCATGCGCTTCGTGAGGGTGGTGACCAGCACCCGCTCCTTCGCGAGCGTCCGTTGGCGTATCTCGGAGAGAAGATCGTCAACTTGAGCGCGAACCGGACGTACCTCGACCACGGGGTCGACGAGCCCCGTCGGGCGGACCACCTGTTCCACGATCTGCCCCGAGATGCGCTTCTCGTGCGGACCAGGCGTGGCGGAGATGAAAATCGTCTGAGGCGCCATGCGCTCGAATTCCTCGAAACGCAGCGGTCGATTGTCGAGCGCGGACGGCAGCCGAAAACCGTACTCTACCAAGGTTTCCTTGCGCGATCGATCGCCCTTGTACATAGCTCCGAGCTGCGGGATGGTCTGATGGCTCTCGTCGATGATCAACAGGGCGTTGCTCGGTAGATAATCGAACAAGCATGGCGGCGGCTCGCCGGCTTGACGGCCGGACAGATAGCGGGAGTAGTTCTCGATGCCGGCGCAATAGCCCACCTCGTTCATCATTTCGAGATCGAACAGCGTGCGTTGCTGCAGCCGCTGCGCCTCGACCAGCTTGCTCGCGCCGTTGAGCTCGTTCAGCCGAGTACGCAACTCGTCGCGGATCTCGTCGACCGCTTCATGAATGCGTTCGCGCGGGGTCACGTAGTGCGTCGACGGATAGACGGTAAGGCGCGGCACTTTGCGCAGCACCTCGCCGGTCAACGGGTCGAACAGGCTCAAGGAGTCGATGCGATCGTCGAACAACTCGACCCGCAGAGCTTCACGCTCGGACTCTGCGGGAAAGATATCGATCACGTCGCCGCGCACGCGGTACGTGCCCTGCTGCAGGTCGATCTCGTTGCGGGTGTATTGCATGTCCGCGAGACGCCGCAGGAGCTTGCGCTGCTCCAACAGATCGCCGCGCGACATGTGCAGCACCATGCTGAGGTACGCCTGGGGGTCGCCCAAGCCGTAGATAGCCGATACCGTGGCCACGATGATCGAGTCGGGCCGCTCGAGCAGCGCCTTGGTCGCCGACAGCCTCATCTGCTCGATATGCTCGTTGATCGAGGCGTCCTTCTCGATGAAGGTGTCCGAGGCCGGCACGTAGGCTTCCGGTTGGTAATAGTCGTAGTACGACACGAAGTACTCGACGGCATTCTTCGGAAAGAACGTCTTGAACTCACCGTACAGCTGCGCCGCGAGCGTCTTGTTGTGCGCGAGCACCAAGGTGGGGCGCTGCAACTGCTGAATGACGTTGGCGATGGTGAAAGTCTTGCCGGAGCCAGTCACGCCCAGCAGAGTCTGATGCGCGAGACCCGAGGTGAGACCGTCTATCAGTTTTTCGATTGCCTCAGGCTGATCGCCCGCGGGCCTGTAATCGGAATACAACTCGAAACTCATGACCCTATTCTCTCATGACGATGGGACTAAAGGCACGCCGCGCCTGGCGCAAGCGCGTTGTTTTTCGTACACTCAGGCGCCGCGTTTTTTACATAGGATCACTCCGTTGACCTCATTACTGTCCAAGCGTGTTCAGAAAGTAAAGCCCTCCCCCACCCTCGCCGTGACGGCGCGCGCCGCCAAACTCAAGGCCGAGGGCAAGGACATCATCGGCCTGGGCGCCGGGGAACCGGATTTCGACACGCCATTACATATTGCGGACGCGGGTGTCGAAGCGATCCGTACAGGCATCACGCGCTACACCGCGGTGGACGGCACGGCGGAGCTCAAGGACGCCATCATCGCGAAATTCAAGCGCGAGAACGGCCTGACCTACGAGCGCAGCCAGATCCTGGTGTCCTCCGGTGCGAAACAAACCTGTTTCAATTTGTGCGCCGCGCTTCTCGATCCGGGTGATGAGTGCGTGATCCCGGCGCCCTACTGGGTGTCTTACCCCGACATGGTGTTGCTCGCGGACGGCGCCCCGGTCGTCGTCAATGGGGGCGCCGAGCAAGGCTACAAGATCACGCCGGCGCAATTGGACGCCGCCATCACGCCGCGCACCAAGCTGTTCATCATCAACAGCCCGAGCAATCCCACCGGAGCGGCCTACACGCCGGCGGAGTTGAAAGCCCTGGGGGCGGTGCTCGAAAAACATCCGCAGGTGATCATTGCCGCGGACGAGATGTACGAGCACATTTACTGGGCACCCGAGCCCTTGTTGAGCTTCGCGCAGGCGAACCCCCAGCTTTACGGACGCACGGTCACCATCAACGGCGTCTCGAAGGCGTATGCGATGACCGGTTGGCGAATCGGCTTCTGCGGAGGACCCAAGGACATCGTGTCGGCGATGAGCACCATCCAAGGCCAGTCCACGTCCAACGCCTCGAGCATCTCGCAACGTGCCGCCACCGTGGCGCTCAACAGCGACCAGGCCTGCGTCGCCGAGATGAACAAGGCGTTCAAGGAGCGTCACGACTTCGTCGTCGCCGGCCTGAACGCCATTCCCGGGATCAGCTGCCAAAAAGGCGCGGGTACCTTCTACGCGTTCGCGGACGTGCACGGTGCCATGCGCAACCTCGGGATCAAGGACGACAACGCCTTCGCGGAGTATCTCCTGGTCGAGGCCGGCGTCGCGGTAGTGCCGGGTTCTGGATTCGGAGCGCCCGGCCATATGCGGATCTCGTTCGCCACGTCCATGAACGTGCTCGAGGATGCGCTCCGGCGCATCGAGCGGGCGCTGGCGTCTCCGGCGGCACGGCGGGCGGGCTGAGGGCGCGCGGGAGCGCACCACCGGCCGGGAGCGGGCGCTGCCGGTCGGTCTCCGGATGCGCTCTCGGTTCTGCTGTAGAAGACAGGACGTTTCCGCGGAAACGTCTCGATAGATTTTACATGCGAATTATCGCTCAACCACCTAATATTGTTGATCTATCATGAACTACAAAAATCTCGGCAACACCGGCCTTCAAGTCTCGCCGCTGTGCCTCGGATGCATGACCTACGGGGTTCCCGAGCGCGGAGATCACCCGTGGACGCTGCCCGAGAATCAGAGCCGGCCATTGATCCGCAAGGCCATCGACCTGGGAATCAATTTCTTCGACACGGCCAATGCGTATTCAGACGGCACCTCCGAGGAGATCGTCGGTCAGGCACTCAAGGATTATTCCCGCCGCGACGAGGTGGTGATCGCCACCAAGGTGTTCTTTCCGATGAGCCCCGGGCCGAACGGAGGTGGGTTGTCGCGCAAAGCCATCTTCACCGCGATCGACGCGAGCTTGCGCCGGCTCGGGACGGACTACGTCGATCTGTATCAAATTCACCGGTGGGATCCTCACACGCCGATCGAGGAAACACTCGAAGCGCTGCACGACTTGGTGAAGTCGGGCAAGGTGCGCTATCTGGGCGCCTCCTCCATGTTCGTCTGGCAATTCAGCAAAGCCCTGCACCTCGCCCGCCAGCGCGGGTGGGCGCCCTTCGTCAGCATGCAGAATTTGTACAACTTGATCTACCGCGAGGAGGAGCGCGAAATGTTGCCGCTCTGCGCCGATGCAGGCATCGCGGTGCTGCCCTGGAGCCCCCTCGCCCGCGGACGCTTGACGCGCGAGTGGAACACTCAGACGGACAGGGCCCGAACCGATATCTACGGGGACAAGATTTTCCCGCCCACGTCGGAGGCCGATCGCAAGGTGGTCGAGGCCGTGACCGCCGTCGCGTCGGGGCACGGAGTCTCCCGGGCGCAGATCGCGCTCGCCTGGTTGACTCGAAAGCCCGGCGTGACGGCTCCGATCATCGGCGCCACCAAGCCGCAGCATCTGGACGATGCCGTTGCAGCGCTCGACCTCGAACTCAGCGCCGCAGAGACGGCACAGCTCGAGGCGCCGTATATTCCGCACTCAATTACGGGTCATCAATGAGCATGCCTGAGTGCGCGATTCCTTGACTTAACAGCGTGGCTTCCCGACAATCCGCGCCTCTTCCGAATTCCCCGGTAGCTCAGTGGTAGAGCGACGGACTGTTAATCCGTTGGTCGGCGGTTCGAATCCGTCCCGGGGAGCCAGTTAAATCAATAATTTATAGTACTATCCTGCTAATTCACTTTGCTCCTCAGTCCTAGAAAAATAACCCGTCATCTTGCATTTCGATTCATCGTGGTATGCCGCGCGAATGCATTGGAGCACTTCGACTTGGCCCGCAGAAACCGGGTGCGGTGTGGTCGAGGGTCGGCACGACAAAGCCAGATTATCTTCATTGATAGCCCGTGGGCTTTGGTACCACGGTGCGGTAGGCTAACGATGTGAGAAATCGGATCGCTCATCGTTGGCTGGAGAAGCCGTGGTTCGCAGTATTGTTGCTAACCAGCTTCTTTTGTCGTGCCCTGATACCGATCGGATTCATGCCCGGCCCGGGCGGACTCATTCTGTGCAGCGGCTACGCACCAGTGCCGCCGAATGCCGCAGGCCCAATTGCCGCGCACGACATGCCGGACATGCCTGGAATGGATATGGGCGATATGGATATGTCCGCCCAACCCAGTCCCTCCGGTCACGGCGATCACTCGCCGGAGCATGACGGCATGGGGGTCTGCCCGTATGCGGCGGCGGCCGCCGTTCTCGCGATCACGCATTCCTGCTCGGCGCCGTCAGCGCTGTTGCCGGCCGCCATCCCACCGACTGCTTTTCCTCCTGAGATATCCCTGCCCCGCGGCACGATCGTGCCGACCAGCCTGCCTCGCGGTCCGCCTTCCTTCGCCTAAGCATCGTATCGGGTTGATCTAACCCATTGTGGCGCACTCGATGTGCGCCCTTGCGACTTTGCAATTGCGGTCCTTGGGACCATTGCGAGGGGCGATGTCACGTACACGTGTGTTCGTATTGGCCACAGTCGTGCTGCTGCACGGCTTGATACTTGCGGGCTTCTGGTATGCAAGTGCCAGACTTCCACGACACGATGAGTCGGCGCTGGAAGTCAGGCTCCTCAGCGAGCCGTTGGCTGCGCACGAGCTAAAGCCGCCCCTGATGCCAGCACGATTGATCGTGTCGGCTCCGGCCGTTTCGGTGGACCACCTCCCCGCGATGGAGCTTCCCGCAGCTGATGAACCCATGGCACCGCTCACAGCGAGCTCGCCCGCGCCCACACTCCGCTCTTTGCCACCCGACGTGACGCGCACGTTGGGCACGGAGTTGGCCATCCAATGCCCGGTGCGCACCGCCCCCCGCTATCCGCCGCAGGCGAAACGTCAGCGTGAGCAGGGCGAGGTGCGGCTCCGGGTGGAACTGGACGAGCGCGGGCGCATTGACAGCGTCCGCATCGTCAGCAGCAGTGGATCCCCTCGCCTCGATGAGGCGGCGCGCATGGCGGTGGAGTCGTGGCGCTGTCGGCCGGCGCAGCACGATGGGCAGCCTGTTCGTGCCGTGGCACTGCAGAGTCTCGCATTCGTCCTGGAGCGTCACTGACATGACGTCGACCGACCTGCAATGCCATTTTGGAGAATAAAACTATGAAGACACTTCGAATCTGCTCGGCGCTCGCCCTACTTTACAGCTCAATGGCAACTCTCGCTGCGAATACGATTGAGCCACCATCGACCACTGAACTGCCCAAATTGACCGTCAAGGAAACAGTCGAGGGCGACTACGCCGTCTCCAATGCCAGTACCGGTACAAAAACCGACACACCAATCCTCGAAACTCCCCTCGACATCCAAGTGGTTCCGCAGCAGGTGCTCCTCGATCAGCAAGTCACCCGCATCGATGGGGCCCTGCGCAACGTGAGCGGGATCGCCTTCGCAGCCGGTGGCGACACCAGCTTCGGCAACTCGTTCGACGCCGTGGTGCTTAGGGGCTTCCAGACGGATTCACACTTGCGCAACGGCGTACGTATCGACAGCGTCAGCGGCGACACCGAATTGTTCACCCAACAGTTGGCGAACGTCGAAAGCGTGGAGGTGCTGAAAGGACCCGCCGCCATCCTTTACGGGGCCGTCGAGCCGGGCGGAGTCGTCAATATCGTGACGAAGCAGCCGCAGGCGACGAGCGCGTACACAATCGGGCAGCAGTTCGGGTCGTACGATCTGTATCGAACCACGGTGGCCGCGACCGGACCCCTTAATGCGGAGCACACCTTGCTGTACCGGATCGATGGCTCATACGACACGGGCAATTCGATCGTTGACCTCGGCTTCCACCGGGATCTGTTCGTCGCACCGTCGCTCAAGTTACTGGTCGGCGAGTTGCTCCAGGTCAACCTGGAGTACGAGCACAAAGACGCGAGCTTCAATGGCAACTACGCGATCTTCCCGCTCACCCAGGCACCGAGCGGCCAATTCGTGCCCCTCTTCAACGATCCAAGCCTCAACTTCGGCGAGCGCTCCACCATGCGCGAGCAGACGGACCTCGGCGGCCTGCTCTGGTCGTACCAGCTCGCCCCGAATTGGGCGATCAAGCAACAATTTCTTGCGAATCTGGTGCACGCAACCTCACCGCAAGTAACCACCTATGATGGGATTGGCCCGAGCGACCCCAACAACCCGGCGAGTGCCCCGGCGGTGTACCGAGACGAGGCACCCTTCAATACGCACGACGAGACCTACGCCACGTATCTCGATCTGACCGGACACGTCATGACTGGGCCGCTGACGCACACGCTGCTCCTCGGCGGTGATTGGTATCGGTTCAACTCGAAGTTCGTGCTAACGAATTCCAATCCGAACTATGTCCTCGATCCGACGGTCGATTCGTTGATCAGTCTGTTCAACCCTGTGCATCCGGGCACGCCATTCGGATCGCCTCTGCCCTCCTATGCGGGCACGGGTCCAACGGTCAGCTGGGGGCTGCACCTGCAGGATCAGGTCGCCCTGCCGGAGGGCTGGTTTCTTCTCGCGGGCGTGCGCTACCAGCACGTCTATGAAGCCAATTACTCGGGCGAGACGCTCACATCGCTCTCGTCGAGCCCGATCAGCGGCGACAAGCTCACGCCGCGCGCGGGGCTGCTCTGGCAGCCGGCGAAATGGGTCAGCCTCTACGCCAACTACGCGGAGAATTGGGGTCCGAGCAATGGCACCCCGATCACCGGAGGCGGCCTCGCCCCGCCGACCGGTGCTCTCCAGTACGAGCTGGGTGTCAAATTCGCAACCACCGACAGCCGGCTTTCCTCGACCATCGCCGTTTACGACCTCACCAAGACCAACATCCCGACGCCGGATCCCAACAACCCGGCGTTCGACCTCGTGACAGGCAGAGTGCGAAGCCGGGGACTCGAGGTCGACCTGCAGGGCGAACTCGTGCGTGGATGGAATCTGATCTTCAATTTTTCCGACATCGACGCCCGGATTCTGGTGAGCAACGATCCGGGCAACCCTGCCGGCACACCATGGCAGGAGACTCCCCGGATTATCGGCAACCTGTGGACCACCTACGACACAGCGCCCGGCTCCGATGAGGGCATTCGAATTGGCGCAGGTGTCAATGCCCAGGGGCCCACGCCGGCGCTCAATTACACCGGCGTTCCCGCGGCGCAGACCAGCGATTACACGCAACTCCCCGGCGTCGCGACACTCAATGCAATGGCGTCGTACCGGTTCACGACGCCCCGCATCCGCTGGACCGTACAGCTCAACGCCTCGAATCTGCTGGACCGGCGTTATTTCAATTACATCTCACTCAACGACCCACAGGTAGGCTCGACTTACGCCTATGCCGGCCATGTCTATGCTTACGACCGGCGCCTATACGGCGATCCACGAACGCTGATCGGCGAGATCAGCGCTCAGTTCTGAGTATTCATCATGGTGCGCGCGCATTTCGTGTGGCTCCATCGATGGACCGGTCTCCTGATGGCTGCGTTTTTGCTGCTGGAGGGTTTGACTGGGAGCCTGCTTGCTTTTAGGCACTCGGTGGAGGAATTGATCGCACCAGAGCTCTTCGCTGCGCACCGATCCGACGCGCCGACGCTACCGCTTGGAATGCTGGCTGAGCGCGCCGAAGAACTGACACCTGAGGCACGTGTCGGCTACTTCTGGGTGGATGATCGCCAAGCTGTGATGCGCATGCTGCCACGAGGCGAGCCGAGCAAGGCAGGGCCGGCAGCGCTCGCGTTCGACCATCTGTTTCTCGATCCTTGGACGGGCGAGGAACTTGGACGCAGGCTCGATGGTGATCTGTCGCAGGGTCGCATCAATCTCGTCCCATTTCTATATCGCCTACACATGAATCTGGCGCTCGGCGAGGCTGGAGCTTGGATCCTCGGTATCGTGGCGCTTGCCTGGACGATCGATTGCTTTTTGGGCTTCTATCTCACGCTACCTCGTGCGATCGCGCATTTCCTGCGCCGATGGAAGCCGGCATGGTCAGTGAAGTATCCGGCGACCGCAATACGAGTGAACTACGACATTCACCGAGCGGGTGGGCTGTGGCTCTGGCCGCTATTGTTCGTCTTCGGCTGGTCGAGCGTGATGTTAAATCTGCCGGCCGTGTATGAGCCTGTAACAGCTCGATTGTTCGCCTATCGATCGGACCCCGACATGCTGAAAAGTCTCCCGCTTCATCCAAACGCGACGCCGCGCCTGACTTGGAACGACGCCGAGCGGCGCGGCGCCGAACTCATGGCGCGCATAGCGAAACGCGAAGGATTTACTATCGTGCACCCGTACGGTATGGCGTACATTCCCGAATTTGGTGTCTACACCTACGCCGTCGGCAGCGACTTAAATCTCGAAGCCCACGGCTGGGCCACGTCCCTTTGGCTCGATGGAGACACCGGCGACCTCGTAAGCGCCGACATACCTCGCAACGAGCCGCGTGGAAATTTCGTCGGCCTCTGGCTCCGTGCCTTGCATTTTGCAGATCTCCGGGACTCTGTATTGTACCGTTTCATTGTCTGCGTCTTGGGATTCGTGATCGCCGCTCTGTCAGTAACGGGCGCGTACATTTGGCTTCGAAAACTCTCCGCCAGAGCCTCCACTCATCGCAAGCGGGTGGAGCGACTATTAACGCCTCGACACACCGGGAAAAACATATCATGAACGTAAACGTTAATGTTCTCATCGTCGCTTTCGCAGCCCTTCTGGGCGCCTCGCCTGCTGCGCTTGCCTGTGATCTGAAGATCGAGTCCGCCTGGATCCGCGAACCCACGCCGGCGCAGACGGAGCTTGCAGGTTATGCGATTCTCGAAAATCACGGATCGCGGCCGCTGCGCATCACGAATATCAACACCGCGGCGGCAGGCATGGCGATGCTGCACGAGACCCGTACGGTTGGCGGTCTGAGCCGAATGGAAATGTTGGACTCGCTGGCGATACCCGCCGGTGGTCGGGTCGTTCTCGCCCCGGGGGGCAAGCACTTGATGCTGTCGGATCTAAAAACGCAGGCAAAGGTTGGCGATCACCTGAGGGTGAAATTTCAAGATGACTCTGGGTGTACTACAACGGGAGATTTCGTGGTGCGGCCGATCTCAACGGAGATTAATTAGAAAGAACGCGCCGTCCAGTGGTGACGCCGCTCCGACGAGGATGGTCTGATCCCAGGCGTCCCCGCCCCGGAACTCGCCTTAGTCGAACCATACCTCGATGGGCGGATGAGTTCGCCTGTCTATGGTGCAGACTTTTTGCCCCGCGCCGATAAGGTGCGAGGCCGCAATTTGCGCTCGCCGCGCATTACGTACACTACGTAAACCGTCTCACCGTCCCGCCGATAGAATATGCGGCACGGCGGTTCCACTATTTGACGGTAGCGACCACCGCGTAATTCGCGAGGTTTGGAACCGCTGTCCGGCTGAACAATCAACTGATCTACGTGCTTGACTATTCGCTGGACCAATTCACTGGCAGCCGTCGGATTATCGAGCGCAATGTAATCGGCGATGGCGTCTAAGTCGTTTAAAGCCGGCTCGGCCCAGATTACTTGAGCCATCGTGACATGCGTTGCTTTGCCTGCGCATGGGTCACGACGCGACCATCCTCTACCGCCTTCTCACCCCGGGCGATGCCCTCGAGCAAGCCGATGCGTTGCTGTAGAGCGTCGTAGGCGTCAACATCGACGAGATAGGCGGCCGGCAGGCCATGCTGGGTGATGAGGATCGGAGCCCCGTCCTTCTCGATATCCGCCAGCAATTCCGATGCTTTTCGCTTCAACGTGGTAACAAGTTCTGTGCGCATAAAGTGATACTACAGTATCACTTCACTCGCCTTCAAGAAAGGGCTAGCGGCGAGGCAATCTTCCCAATTGCAGATACACCGCTCCAAGCCTCGGGCAGGCCCGCGGTTCAGCGACTGCTACGTCCGGTATCGGCTAACAGTATCCGGAAACAGCCGGCCATCCGCGGGGGCACTTTTGGGGGTATCGGCGGAATGCTCTCCAAGAAACCCTTGGGATTTGGGGCATTTCTCATGCGATTTCGAATCCGTCCCGGGGAGCCAATTAGACAATCACTTACGCGCGATTCTTGAGGTTCTACGGAGCCACTTGTATCCCGATTGTTTCCCCAAGTCATCGACCGGCGTCGGTAGACCCGCAAGCGCGGCCGCCAAGCGACCCCGCGGCGCCCGGACCCGAACGGTATGACCGTGACCGTAAGCCGGGAGCGATTCAAGGACGCACCCTCGATGTCGCCCCTGGCCTATGGAGGCCCGGGTGGTCGATTTAGGTGGCATCGACCGATACGGCGAGCCTGTGACCTCCCTCGCCCTCGTCACGGCATCAATCGACAATGCCGGCACGAGGTACTGAACTTCCTGGTTAACGCCTGAATCCTCACCGCCTGCCTCGGCGGGCACACCATCGACAGGTCGATGCTATGACAGTGGCATCAAAGCTTCTGACAGGGCTCGTCGAAACTAACTCCGCAGTACGGGCAGAAATTGATTTGGCGGCCGAACGAGAATGGTGTTTGCATGCTGAACTGCCCAAGCCGAGCCGAGCACCTTGGACATTTGATGAAAAACGTCATGCCGAGGATCGCGCCCGCGAAAAGCGGCACCCCGAGGAAAAGTCCAGTCGGCGGCGCGGGGCGGACGTTGCCGCATCCGGGTTTGCATTGCGCATTCTCGGACACAATCATCGATCCAGCACAGACGAGCCAGCCCGCAATGGCCATCCCAAAAAAGATCCGGGTGCGTCGTTTGATGAAGTCCCGAATGGTCATAGGCTGGAATTCTACAGTGTCCGCCTGTTGACATTTGCGGAGCACGTCACCGTCCGAAACGTCCGATGTGTCTATAGACATCGGACATTTAGACACCCTCGGACAACTATTCGGAAACGGGCAGATGGCCACCAAACGGACAGGTCAACTATGGGTTGGAGGTAAACCGTGAGCGACCGAGTCCTGGAGGGCTGACGGCGGCAACGGGAGTTGCAGCCCTGCGGAAGGGCCTCACGCTGGTATCGATGAGCGGTGAGTGAGCAGTCAAATCGGCACCCACGACCGGTTGGCCGGGAGCTAGAAGTGGGACAACTACATGATCACGGTATCCGCTCTCGCGCGAATTCTCTTATTCCACCGATGTGAGTTGGCTATTGGCCGCCGGAGCCGGCGATCGGGGTCGCAAGAAAACCCACGACGTTTCCATTGTTGATGGCGCCAGATGACAGGTGCCCACAACCTGATCGAGCGTATTGATTCCTTTGATGTCCAGGTTGCCACCCGCACAGTTCGGTACCGCCGTGAAATCGCCGGGCTCGGTGGGCGCGGTGAGCGACCCGGGCACGCCCAGTGCCGGTTTTCCGAAGACTCGACCGGAATTGGCCCCTGCGAGGATTTCACCCTTGTCATTCAGACCGTTGACGACGTGCAGATGAATGGTCTTGATTCCGTCGGCAGTTGAAAGGTTTCCAACCATGCCAATAGGCGTGAACAGATCCCTGGCGATGTCATACAAAAACCACGTGTTTCCCTTTCCATGGCTGTCCTGCAGCAGAATCTGATCATGATTGTTGATCGCCACCAATCGAATACTCGAGCCTTCCGGACTTCGGAGCATCGAAAAGGTCTTGTGCCTGTAGATGAACGCATCGACCAGCGCGGCGCCGCAAGTGATCGCGGTGTTGGAAACGCACGCCGTTCCCTTGGGCGCACGCGGCAATTCGCCCAAGGTGTAGGTGCCGATGATCGTACCATCGTCATTGACACCGGTAATCAGCGTCTGGACCGCCCGCGGATAATCGATTCTCTCGTAGCGCATGCTCTGTGCGGCGGCCGATAAGGGCACAGCCGCGATGGCCGCGAAGAGGACTGCCTTCTTAAGATCGCGACTCAGCGTAATGGCGGTCATTTGCCCGTGTCCTCAAATGATTTCGATTTCCATTGAATCCTACCTGAATCGTGACGCCTGCCTTTGCGCTCATTATCTTGGCTCGCCTTATATATCGGGATGCTTTTGAATATTACCCAAATATCCTGGTAACCCGTCGTGAGGTATGGCGTGGGCATGCAAATGCTCCACTAAGCAGGGCGCAGGCCGTTGCGGGCTGTCATAGCGAGACGCTTTGCCGCAGACTATTGAGGGCTTGGCGGGCGCCCCGGGAGCATTGAAGGCGAACAAAAGTTGAGCCCTGAGCCTACTCAGCTCTGGTGCAACCCAGGATATTCAACATGGACAAGATGATCGGCAGGACGTTCGAAAGTGTCCTGGCCGATCTGAAACGCATGGTGGAGAGCTAAGCAACACCGACCAATTCACCGGAAGGCCCCATGCCAACGCAAACGATTCCCAAAACGGTGGACGAATACATTGCGGGCTTTGCGCCCGATGTGCAGGCCATTCTCGAGAGGATTCGACAGACGGTCAAAACGGCTGCGCCGGCGGCCGAGGAAACCATCAGCTATCGAATGCCCGCGTTCAAATTGAACGGTATGTTGGTGTATTTCGCGGCATTCAAAAAGCACATTGGCCTTTATCCTCCGGTGCGAGGCGACGACAGTCTCATGAAGGCCGTAAGGCCCTACGCGGGCCCGAAGGGCAACCTGCAATTCCCATTCGGAAAGCCCGTCCCTTGCGCATTGATCCGACGCATCGTGAAAGTCAGAGTCCTCGCGATGCGCGAAAAGGTCGATTTTACCAGGCGGTCTCGATGAGCCCCTCAAGAATTGCTCTCAACGAAATGACCGCTTTCTTACCCCGAGATTAGGAATTCGACCGATGGTTAATGCCGAATGCCGTCCGTCGCGCCCGGGGACTCGCGAATGAGGGCTTTGCGGCGGACAAGTTCGCCGGTCTTGGCGCAGACTTTTTGCTACGCGCTGCCAAAGTGCGTGGCCTCAATTTGCGCTCGCCGCGCATTACGTACACTACGTAAACCGTCTCACCTTCCCGTGCAGCTGTGCTTGAGCGGGCCTGCTGCTTATTCCGGAAACGCATTTTTCGTTTACATCCCTCAAGTTTCCTGACGCTCAGCCGCTAGTTGCGGATTAGCAAGTCCCGCCGAGGTTGAGAGCTCAACCATTACCGGATTGCACTCGGCGCTTGCCCGGGCATTTTCGCGGCTCGTGTCGCCGAACGGTCGTTTTCGGGAGAGATCTGTATGAAGAACAATTGGTTCATTCTTGTATTGGCTGCGGGCGCCGTGGGTGTTCTCGCCGGCTGCAGCAGCGGTTCCTCCGTCACGCCTCCCCCTACTCCTGCCGCGGCGCCGGTTACGGGTATTTCGACCCCGAAGGCCATTTCCGTAGTCACCGCCAATTAAAGAATCCCATGAATAAATTCATTCATCGCGATGCGGCCTTAGCCACGGTGCTTCTGGTCAGCATGACCGCCCAGGCAACGCCTCCGTCGACCTCCCCGTATGTCACCGATCCGCAAAATCTCTATGTACAGGACGAGACGGCGCAGGGAATCGGCAGCCTGAACATGGTGCTTTGCGTGATCGGGTCGATGGATCCAAGCGACATGGTCAATGCCGGGCCCTATCTCGCCTTGGTTGACATGAACAAGTGCCAGAGCGCCAAGGGAGGCAGCAGCGCCGCCTCGGCGGGGGCTACGAATTATGCGAACGCCATTGTCGATGTCACGCGCACGTCCAACAGCGACCCGATGATTGCCAAGGTCTGGCTGTCAATGACGGAGCAGAGCAATGAGACCACTGTTTACGCCTACTTGAATGCCACCCAGTCGCCTGTCACAGCGCCTCCCTACGGTTCGTTCCGCATGGACTACATCGGCAAGAGTGGCGGGAATGCCGGATTCAACGGCTACATCGATACCACCAAGCCAGGCGAGATCGATTTCCTCGAGACAGGGCAACAGTCCAGCAACACCGCTCTGGCCATGTCCGCGAGTTCTACGACGTCCGGTTCGGGCACGATGTTCGTCGGAAGCAGCAATGGCGGCGGTGGCAGTCCGGTAACCTTCAACTTCGCGTACAACCCCAGCGACTTCCACCGCAACGACGGCACCCATGATGAGTGCTTCGACCGATCGAGCGCCAACGCGACGGTCGCGGTCTCGCAGTATGGAACGTACAACGCCAGTGACGGCACGCGCGTGGATCAGGTGAATCCAGGATTTCCGGTTCTTGCCACCTATCAGGGATCTTCGTACTACGGATTTGCCAACTACTGGGGGATCAATTTTCAGGGACTCACGATTGCCGATGGCAACCCCGTGTCCGGATTGACTGTGGCCGACCAGCGGCCGGGCAAAACGAGTACCTATTCCCTGAGCAAGAACGGCGGCAAGTTGACCAAGTGGACGCAAGTCTCGACCACGCTCGGGGCCCTGGATGGTATTCCGTTCACTTACAGTGCCGACCTCACTGGACTGACCACCGGCAATGCCTCGGTTACCGGTATCAACAACTGGGTGATGCAGTGGAACTCGAATCTTGGGAGCTTCACAGTCGTTGGTATCCAGAACTGCACCAATAACGGTTGCCTTACCTCGACGCTCAGCCCCGTTGCGACGGTGAATGCGACGACATTTAACGCAGTACCGATCTCCGGCTGGGCGAATTCCTTCGGCGGCAATATCAATGTCCCGCCGACCGGCTCACCTCATGCACCAGGCGATGCGGTGTTTTATTACAACCAAACCACGGTCATTCCCGGTACTGCGGCGTTGACGCTCTACTGCTTGAGCCAGTGCCCGACAGCCGGCCAGATCGCAGGATATTCCAGCATGAGTCTTACCACGCCTTATGCCAATGGCACGGACTCACAATGGTTCAGTGCCCCGAATGCTGCAAGCACAGTCACCTATACCTTCGCTGCCGCCGGATTGCTGGATACAACCCACGCGCCCGTGATCTGGGAGAACCCACCGTCCAGCTCGCAGTACGCGCAGAATGGCCTGCAGACTGGCTGGCTGGTCGACTCGCCGCTCACCACGGCGAATTGTCCGGCGGGAGGACCCGATGCCCAAGCGGGGAATCTGTGCGAACCGGCAAACCCCGCCACTTACTACACGTGGCAGACGGGACCGAACCAATGGAATCAGTCGCTCTGGCTCGTGACGGGGGGGAGCATTGTTCCCTTCGATCCGCCGCAAAACATCGCCTACACGGTTCCCACGGGATCCGCCTACGGATCGTATTCGGGGTTGCCGATACTGCTTCAGTTCAACGGCTTCGGCAACCTCGGGGGGATTCCGGGATCGTGCATCAATCCGGTCAACAACAGCATCGAGAATTGCAACGCTAGCGGCGCGAGCTACGTATCGGCATTTTCGATTCCCGACGGGACGACGATGACCTTGCCGAGTCTTTCCGGATCGACGACCACGCCGCTGATCGTCAAGGCGCTGAACGGGGCAATCCTTCTCAAGAGTCTCGGGAGTGGCGCGGCACAGTGCTCCTCCATGGCGCTCACGCCACTGACGTTGCCCTCGGGTGGTCTACACGATCCGAGCAGCTCGGCCGACACCGAGTACTTGGGCACCATGCCCACCGTGACGGCTGCGCCCAAGGTGATTGATGGCGTCGTTCAGTGATGCGCAGCGACGCGCGATGAATGCGACAAGCTGAGCGATCAATCGTGTCCGTTCTTCCGGGGTGACTCCGGAGGGGTACGCCAGTTGCCAATCTCACGCGTGTGCAGGCACTCTACGGCATCACCTACACGAACGATCATCGCCCCGCTCAAGTACATGTGTCGGAGGGCCAACGGCAAGCGGTGTTCATGCACGATTACCGCAAACTCAAGTTCAGCCATTATGTACGGCGTGGAGAGCAATTCTTGGCAATTTCTAAAGCTGCACACCCAACGGGACGTACACCTGTAATGCCTCCGGGTTGGACCTGATCCGCGCCCCGCACTACGGCGCTAATTTCGTGGCTGATTATGTGATTCGAGCTCCGACGGCGATTTCGACCTTAATGCGAATGTGTCGTATACGAACTCGTTCTACTGGTTCCCGGACGAGAGCATGAAGCAGCCGGTCGTGAACCTGCTCAACGCATCGGTACGATGGATCAACCCCAGCCGCCGGTATGATCTGCGGCTGTGGGGTGCCAACCTGATCGGCAGCCAGTACTACTCTTTCGGATCAGAGTCTATCGCCCACGGCCTACAGTTCTCGCCCGCACCGCCGCGCACGTTTGGAATCACGGCGCCCTAAACTCCGATTGGCGGCCGATGCAGGTGTTTGATTCTGCTGCACCCTGCTTTTCCAGCGATGGATCGCTGGGATATTTTGGCGGGTATCGCCCTGTCGCGAGGAGCAACACCCCCAGCTCCGATACCCCGAACCGTTATTTGTAAAATCCGGACCTGCTGAACGGTGACCGAGCCGATAGTGATCGCCAGCGAATTCACACTCTCGACCCCGTTCCAGCCGGTCCCGAAGGTCCGCTTGCCCGATTGTTCAATTTGACCTGCTACACAAAAAATGATGTCAGAAGCTGAGCATGGTGCTTCGCAGTAGGTGTCATAGGTGAAGCCAGCCCAGAAGCTGTCGTTGGTCGAGTAGCGAAATCTCGTCCTTATGTACGCTCGAGCACCGAACTCCTGAGCAGATATCCCTATTGTCATGCGATCCATACGGCCGCCCACAGCAATTCTAAGTCTCGTGGGCGCGGCGTCACCAGCCACAATTCATCTGGAGAGAATTCACTATACTAGTCATCGGCGGCACCGGCCACGTCGGTTCCGAGGTTGTCAAAGAGCTGAAAAAGCGCGATGCCGACGTGCGGGTTCTCGTGCGCAAAGCCGACGAGAAATCCTTGCCCGGGGTTGAGATGGTCGTAGGTGATCTGCTCGATCCGGTCTCCATCGAAAAGGCGATGAAGGGCGTTGACAAAATGTATCTTCTCAACGCTGTCACGCCAGATGAGTTGACGCAAGGGCTCATCGCTTACGATCTGGCAAAAAAGCTCAAGTTGTCGCACGTTGTCTACCACTCGGTGTTTCGCCTTGAGCATTTCAAGGATGTTCCGCACTTCGCATCAAAGCTCGCCATTGAGAGCGCGATCCGAGAGTTTGACGTACCATTTACGATTATTCGCCCAAACTATTTCTTCCAGAACGATGCGTCATTCAAAGACTTGCTTACCAAAATGTCGGTGTATCCCAATCCGCTGGGACTCGTCGGAATATCGGCGGTCGATATTCGCGACATTGCGGAAGCCGCCGCAATCTCTCTGATGTCCGATAAGCATTTTGGTAAGACCTATAACGTGAATGGCCCCACCGTTCTAAGCGGTCCGAAAGCCGCGTCGATCTGGAGCAAAGTGCTCGGCAAGGAAATCAAATATGCAGGAGACAACCTGGATATCTTTGAGGAACAGATGCGCAAGCACGCTCCGTCGTGGGCGGCGTTCGATATTCGCATGATGTTTCAAGGATATCTCGAGCGCGGTTTTGTTGCCCAGGACGATGATACCGCGATATTGACAAAGCTCTTAGGCCACGAACCCCGTGCTTACGAGGATTTTGCAAACGAGACCATGCGCGAATGGCAGATGCTCGCCAATCCCCGAGTGGCAGCTTAGGCGCTAGCAATTCGGCACTCTGAATAGCCGGAGTTGGCCCGGAAGCAGGCGGCCGCTTCTCATCTGGCAAGACCAAGGAATACCGTGAGCGCGCGATTCAACCGCACCGTATCCAGTATTACGATGCGCGTGCCCAACCGCGCTTTCGGCACGGTGGTGATCCTATCGAGCATGAGTCGTGAAGCGCTCTTCAATCCATTGCGATCGGTAGGCCCGCGTGACGGCTTCCCTCAATCGCGGCAAAGGCCAGGGCTCATCCCAATACTTCAAGAGCGTAGTGCCGATGCCCGCGACGAGCTCGGTACGTTGCGAAGTCATTTCTGTCCAGCGTAAATATTTTGCGAGTCTCGAGAGCTTCTGCGGCAACGACGAGAGATGCATCGGCGAGGTCCATCGGGCGGCCAGCGTACAATTCCATCAATTCGAATGCCCGTGTCAACGCGGTCAGATCAAAGAACCACACCGACATCGCGCCCTTCGCGATGAATTCTCTCAGCCTATCGGAACCCACGCTCTGTGGCTCAAGCACATGAAATGCCTCCGTGAGCACCGCCACTGTGGCACATAGCGGCTCCCGTATGGACCTTAGGACTGCAACACACCGTGCATGGTGGTGGTCCTTAGGATCGAACAGCGCCACGAGCGGCCCTGTGTCGACCAAAATCATCGGCCGTGCTTTCGCTTCAACGCCAGCCGCACACCCTCTTGCGTATTCGAGGATGAGGCTATCGCGTAGCCTCCGGGGCCCAAATCCAACTCGCTGTAAACCTCATAGGGTGTACGTTCCGGGACTTGTTTCACGTGGGTCTGGAGAGCCCGAAGACCTCGCTTGAGTACTTCGGAAATCGGCAACCCAGTCGCCGCGCGCACTTCGCTCAGGACCTTTTCTGTTTCTTCATCGAACCTGACAGTGCGCGTTGCCACAATTTAATCTCCAGCGTATTACGCAATGTAATACATCAGCATGAGATCGTCAATAATAGCGCGAAGTGTGGCCTGCGCGCCTGTGTTCGCAGGGAGCAAGATCGAGTACGTGCTTGGATCGGAGTGTACTGTCATCCTACAACGTCCGGACGCAGCCACCCTTCAGCAGGGGTATCGGTGGTGGTATCCAGATCACAGCGAGATCAGAAACTCCATAGATTGCCGATGTTTTCTGCGGGATTTCGAATCATGGAAGCCAGTTAAATCAATACTTTACCGTTCATTTTTTTCCCAGCCCTCATAAAAGGCACCTGCAACGGTGACAACCGCTCCATCGAGCACCGCAGCTCGCTGCGCATTACTCTTTGAGCGGTGGACATTTTCCTGTGGCGATCTGATCTACGGCTCGATGATCTTTACCGTCGGGAAATATGAGGTATAGCGTTTGGGGTCCCGTGTGAGAATTCTCATCCCCTGTACCGCTGCGTGAGCGCCAATATAAAAATCTGGCAAGGGCGCCGTCTTCGACCCGCCACGCCGGCGATATGCAAGAAACGCCTTTCCGGCGATGAAAGCTGCCTCCCACGGAAGCGAATCGCGCCTAAAGTCAGCTCCTAAAAACTCATCTAGCTCCTCGATCTTCTCAATGCCGACGGAGAGCTCAGCGTAGATGATGGGATTGATGACGAGTACGTCGGCATCTGCTGCTGAAGCGATTGCCGCGGCGGACCGCTCCTCCCAGACTTCATCCTGCGTATAGAGATCCAACAGGATGTTGGTATCGACGATCAGTTCGGCCACGGATTAGCTACTCAGCTCGCGTGAGCGTCATCAATTCATCTGTGGTCATCGTACTTCTGCTAGCCCCCCGAGCGCTCCGCCGAAGCCGAGCCACGATTGCCTCGCCGCGATTAGGACGTTTAATAGAGCCGCGGCCAGATGCCTTCTCCAGAACCACAATCCCCTTTCGAACCACAAATCGGACCTCGGTGTTCGGTTGAATTCCGAGCTTGTCCCGAATGCCGATCGGGATAGTAACCTGGCCTTTGCTCGTTACGCGCATTGCGCCTCCATCAAGTATTACTTACTATGGTAATACTTTATCAGATACGCCGAGGGTCAGCCACAGTGTTATCGACCGCCAGAAAAAGCCAGAGGTGTCCAGGAGCAGTCAACCATCGGAGGGGCACGTTTGGGCGTACCTGCGTGGGGAGTCGCCACGAAACAGCATGAATTCCCAGCCTTTGCATCGCGAACTCGAATCCTCCCTCGGAGCCATAAATAGAAAATAAAATCCGGACATTGTGCAATATAATTAATGTTATTTGGAGAGACTTAATCTCGCAGACTCTACTTCTACGGCTGTAATTGGAGCGATACCCAGAGCCGCTCCCACATTAAGGCGTCCTTCTCTGCCGACAATACGCATCAATGGTAGTTCTCTTCGCGTTGTTGCCGAATCGCTGTCACCGTCACAGTGTGTTTGTCTTCGATTTCAAAAAGCGCGACGTATCCCGAGTGCCCGAAGGGGATCAGTATTTCTCGCCAACGGGGGCTCTTCTGCAATAGCGCCTTTCTGCAGCAAAACGGTGAGAAAGCGAGGAGGCTCAGCGCTCGTTCGATGGCTAGGAGGGCACGCTCAGCCCACCCAAGTCACGGTTGAGCAAGACATCGTACGGGCGGTCGAGATCCTCCAGGGCGTCTCCTGTGAGGCGGACCTTATAAGTCACTTGCGAAAGCGCTTCGCATTCGCAAGCCGTTTGCGTAGCCCAGCAATCACCTTATCGGTCGGTACGTAGTCACCTTGTGCCCGCGCACGTTCGGCGCTGGCGATGCCTCGGGCGAGAAAGTCCAACTGCGATTTACGAAAATCAATGGTTCGAGAAACCGCATCCATTACGAATGCGGATAGGGTTTCCCCTGGGGCGAGCACGCTCTCAGCGTCAGCGCGCAACTCTACTGAAACTCCCAGCGGAGGAATGGTGCGCACCGCTGTGGGCCGCCTGGCACTGGATACCGCTAAGGTTCACGGCCCTGGGCCGGTTGCGCACGTCCCTGTGCGCGCGGCCTTTCGGACCCTACTGCTTGTCGAACACCAGCGTCTCGTCGCCGGTAGCGCCGCTCAACTGCACACCCGTATTGTGTACCGTCAGCGTTTTGCCGTCGGCGGATACGACCCGATGGACATGGCCAACGACCTTGCCATCCTTCTTGAGTTCAAAGTTCCAAGTGTTCGCATCGATCTTCTTCGCGAGGGTCGTATCCACAGGCCCGGCTGTCGCCTGCTTCTCCTCCTTGCCGTCGCGGTACTGCACCCGGTTCGACATCTCCTTGCCATCTGCGCCTGTCCGTTTCTGGTCGAGCGTGTATAGCCCGCTGGCTTCGGTATACACACGCGTCCCGGCCGTCAGCACTGCGCCGGTACTGAACTTCGATTTCGCGACATTAAGCGTCCAGGTACCCAGAACCGGGTCTGCGGCGAAGGCATGGCTCGCGAAGAACACCGCTGTGAGCGCGATGAGTGAGAGAATCCTCTTCATGTTATCCCCCTTGAGTTGTAGCGCTTTGGATTTTTGTTGCAAACGCGCTCGGCTGAGCGCCTGAGCGAATATCCGAGGATGCTCGCGCCCGTTCCGAAGATCAAGAACGGGACCCCAACCTGGCCCGCGGGCCGTCCGCAGCTCGGATACGCCTGCAGAACCGCCTGTCCTGGCAGCACCGTGATACGGGCACGCCTGATGAGGTGATTCGGCCGTATAATTACCTCATATTTTGAGGCGATTATGGCAGCTAAGCACCTCAAGCCTTGGATCTGGCAGCGGCCCGAATGGCCCGAATTTCACTGGGATTCGGCTCGTCTGGCGCAACCGCTCGCCGCTGCCCGCAGGGCACAGGGGGAGCTCAGCGGAATGGCCCGGCTACTTAGTCCCAATTCCGACCTGCACGCTCAGTTAGAAGTGCTCACTTCGGAAGGAGTTGCAACCAGCGCCATCGAAGGCGAACGCTTCGATCCCAATGCAGTGCGCAGCTCATTGGCTCGCCGGCTGGGGTTGCCGACTGCCGGGCTGCCCGCTCCGCCCCGTTCCATCGAGGGGCTCGTCGATGTACTACTGGACGCCACTCATAGGCTGGACAAGCCTCTGACGCAAAAAACGCTTGCTGGCTGGCAAGCCGCTCTCTTTCCTACCGGACGCTCGGGTCTAAGCAAGATCCGCGTCGGCGCATTGCGCGGAGCCTCGCCCATGCGGATCGTCTCCGGTCCGATCGACCGGCAGCGTGTCCATTACGAGGCACCATCGCGACTCGGCCTCGAACGGCAACTCAAGCTCTTTCTGGGTTGGTTCAATAAGCCGCCCGCGCACGTGGATAGACTGCTGCGCGCGGGAGTGGCACATGCTTGGTTCGAACTCATTCATCCATTCGAAGACGGTAACGGACGTGTAGGCCGCGCCCTTCTCGATCGGGCTCTGGCGCAGGATGAGAATCGACCATCGCGGCTATACAGCCTCTCCACGCGCTTCATGGCCGTTCGGAGCGAGTACTACGACGCGCTCGGTGCGCTCTCACGCGGGGACCTCGACGCGACGGAGTGGCTGATATGGTTCCTCAAGCAGGTGGTCGCCGCTTGCGGCGAGAGTGCCGGCACGGTTGAGCGAGTGCTGCACAAAGCTCGCTTCTGGGTGCGTCATGCTGAAGCAGCTCTTAGCGAGCGGCAGCGCAAAGCGTTGAATGCTTTGCTCGACGCAGCCCCTAACGGTTTTGTCGGCGGAATGACCAACAAGAAGTACGCACACCTGACTCACGTCAGCCCCGCCACAGCGCAGCGCGACCTCGCCGATCTCGTAGAACGCGGAATATTGCAAACGCAAGGTGCCGGTCGTAGCGTCCGTTACGAACTCGCCGACTAACGGCGCGCCGAGAGCGGCAACAAAAACTGCAGCCCTGCGCGGCGCTTCACGCCGGTCTATCGATAAGCGGCAAGTGAGGGGTCAGATCACATAAAGGCTGGGAGTGTCCGGTAACAGCCACATCTCGGCGGGGGCATGTTTGGGGGTATCTGAACAACTCGTTGTCGTGAAGGCCTGAAATTGCCGGTGCTTTTCTGCATGATTTAGAATCCGTCCCGGGGAGCCAGTAAAATCCATCACTTACAGACTTTTTTTCTGTCAATTTACTGCGCTATCCTCGCGTAGGCCACTGACCCCTCGTTTACCATTTCGACTCCGGACTCCGGGCCGCGGTTCGATTTAGCGCCTCGGTGCCGCCAAGATCATGTGGCTTCCCCTTCATGCATGAAACACATTCGATTATCGGCTCATTGTCTGACGGGCACACTCATCGCCAGGGGGACTCTGACTTTGAGTGTTGCACCCCCGTCCACCCCCGGCTCGAGTGCAAACGTACCACCCAGCAGGCGCGCTCTATATGCCATTGTCTTCAGCCCAAATCCCGTCGTTTCTATGCCGTTCGGCGGCAGCCCCGAGCCGTTATCCTCGACCCTCAAGTGAAGCTCTCCCTGCCGCAGCTGCAGGAAAATGTCGATCCTCGAACAGGCGCTGTGCCGAGCCGCATTTGTTATCGCTTCGAATACGATGCGGTACAGATGATCAGCGGTCTCCTCGGGAACCACGATCTCCATCGGTTCGGAGTGTGCCGCGATCTCCAAGTGCAGCCGGCGGCCAGCTTCAACTGCGAGACGACCGATCGCGCGGCTTAGCGAGCCTTGCTCAACCTGCAGCGGTGACAACCCGTGGGCGATGTCGCGCGTCGTCGTGATGGTTCGATTGACGTGACCGAGGATTTCGTTGACTAGGAGTCCTGTTCCGGGCATACCGCGTTCCATCCGCGTCGCCAAGTTCTGCAGCAGCAGCGATATCCCGGTCAGTTCCTGACCCAGTCCGTCATGCAGATCGCTGGACAAGCGCTGCCGCTCGCGCGTTGAGATATCGAGAATCTCCCGTTCGAGGCTGCGCAGCTCCGTGACATCGATGCAGCGAATGGTGGCGCCAAGGAGCACCGATCCCTCGAGTACTGGTTCGCAACGAATCTCCAACTGTCGGATCGCGCCTGCTTCATCGATCAGGCTCGTCGACAGCGAACCGGGGCGCCGGTGCTCGAAGACTTCGGTCAGCGCGGGCTGCAATGACCGCCACGTCTCGGCCGAGACCGCGTCCAGAAGTGGCTCGCCAGGTGTGGGCACGCGGCCGCCCGGTAACACCGGACGATTCGCGAAGCGGATAACGCGTTGCGCGTCGATCAACATCAAGGTGTCCGGCGTGCTGCTCGACGCGGTACGCAGTACCATTTGTTCACGCCTTAGGTTTCGCTCCTGGCGGCCTCTGATCCACAGGCCGTAGGCGATCAACGAAAGCATGGCGATGAGGGCGAGCGCTGATATCGTCCAGAGCCGTTGTGTGAGCGCGCGGCGCCCCGCAAACATCTTCCGGGCCTCGGCTGCGGCCGTCAATACGGCGGCGGCGCGGGAACGCTGCGTGACATCAAGGTGATGTTGCAGATCGAGGGAGTAAACCAGGTCCCGGTAAGCCTCGGTGAAATGACCCAGGGTACCTTGGGCGCGCGATCGGTCATGGTAGAGCTCTGGTTCGATCGAGGGCAGAACATCGCTCGCGCGTGGCCCGAGAATCTCATCGAGTTTCGCGAGCGCCTCGCTCGGTCGCCCACGTTCAAGGTCGAGGCGCGCGCGATACCCAAGCAGGAGCGTCACGAGATCGTCGCGCTTCGCCGCCGTGAATTCCGGCAAATGCTGGGTGCAAACGCGATCGGCTGCATCGAGCTCGTCATTGCTTATCAGTGCGGGGCACAGCGCGATATCGGTGAATGCGGCGCCAAACAGATCTCCCGCGCCCAACGCGACCTCCCGAGATGTTTCGAACGTCTTTTGCGCTTCGTGAAAATCGCCGGCACCTAACTGTATCTGCCCGCGGGAATACATCGCGGCGGCCAGTTGTGATGGACGACGTTCGGCTTGCTCATAGTGGATCACCTCGCCAATCATCCGCTCCGCCTCTTCGAGCAATCCGCTGCGCCGGTAGATAGTCGCAAGGCTGGAGGCGGCCTGGATGCGCGCCTCGACGAAGCCCTCCCGTTCTGCAGTGGCATAAGCCTCGATACCATCGGCCGCGGCTAGGTCGAGTTCCAGAAGTTCAGCGCGCAGATCCGCGCGCGACGCCAATGCGCAAACGTACCCGACGGAACTGGCGGGCTCGCGGGCGAGAGTTTCGTTAATCGCTTTGACGCCGGCCAGCAGATCGCCACGCGTCTCGGCGCCCAATACATAGCTCATCGCGAGCTGGTCCATTACGCGACGCTTGTCTGGCGAAGGCGACAGTCGCTCCAGTAGTTCTCGCGATGACGCGATGGCCTTGTGGGCCTCGTCGACGCGGCCCTGTTGCGCCCGTGCCGCGGCAATGATCGCAAAGAACTCGGCCTCGAGCATAGGATCGCGGCCTCTCGTCAAGGTGGCGAGCCGATTTTCCGCCTCAGAGACAGCGCTCTCCGGATTTGAATCCGCACGCTGCTCGAGAGTGCTGAGATCGGTGGAGGGCAACGAAAGACAGGAGGCGTGAGAACGCACGGGCCCAAGGATCGCCGTGAGAGCGACTGCGCACGTCAGGATAATGAGTTTGGGCATCTGAGACGGTGACTATCGATTAATACGCCGTGTGTTTCCAGGCTTGGATCATTCTTGGAATGGGTCCGGGAACTACCTTGCCCCGAGATACATTCAGTTTACCCCGAGTCGTCCAGGCGCTCGACGGCAAATTAACAGACTGGATGGAGCCGGTGAATGAAGCGCCGCCAATCAGTCCGGATGACGCAGGGCATCGCGCAACAATGTGAAAGCGGGTGAAGTCTGGCGCCTGCTTGGATAATAAAGGTGGTACCCCGGGAACGGTGGACACCAGTCTGAGAGTACACGTGTCAATCGGCCCTCCTTGACATGCGTCTGCACCAGATCCCCGGGCATGTAGGCCAGCCCAAGTTCCTTGAGGGCGGCGCCCAGGCGCAGGGCGACATTATTGAAGACGAGCTGGCCCTCGACACGCACTTTCAGCTCTTCTCCCCTCTTCTCGAACTCCCAGGGGAAAATGCCACCGTAGGTTCGGGATAAAGGGAAGCGGGCGGGTAGTATCCGTTCCGGTTGGCGGCACCGTAACGTCCCGCTGCTACGCCCCCCTGCTCACTTCACCACGGGAGTCCAATGAAGGGATCGTCGAGCGGCTCGCTGCGGCGGCCTTTCGTCATCAAAGTGCACATCGGCCACCGAGGCCCAATTTAACGAGACGCCATCGAGTACCCGTGCGTTGATGACCGCGCGCTTTCCTTGAGCAGTGTCGGTGATTGCCGCGACGAACACACCGCATTCACCGCAAATCAAGAAATCCGCGGTCCGATGTGCGAAACGATAGTACTGAACCTTGGAGGGATCTTCGATGTCGATGGAGAGATTGCCCGCCGGGTCCGATGTCCCAACCACCCCATGGCGCCGACAAAACGAACAGCCGTCGTGCCGCAGGCGCCAGTACATGGGATCGATGTTGGTGCGATAGATTATTCCGAGAGCGCCACAATGGCATCCGCCCTGATATTCCTGCATCTTGTATTCCTCGCGATCGACCGCACACTCGCCCATTGGGTTTCCCCGGATGCCACTGCCGTGGAGACTCTCTGCGTAACTCGTTGGGGTACCCTAACAGTGGGCTATATACTTCCACCAACCTGTGTCGCCCTAAGTTCCGCGATCATGTCAATTTCGACGCACGCGCCGAATGGCACCTGCGCCACACTGTCAAGACCCCTCAATCGCTCGTCAATGGTCAACGGGTGTTACACCCTTCCACGCCTTCGCCAAAGAAACAAGAAGTCGATCTATATCTTGCGTCGAATTGAGCAGATGCGGAGCGACGCGAATTCTACCCTCACGCAGCGCAACGACAAACCGCTCGTCCCGCAGCGTTTGATATACTGATTCTGTATTACAGCGGCTGCCGACTTCGATGCAGCCAAATACACCGCGCTGCGAGGCCTGCCGTGGGCTCGCCAACCGATAGCCCTCCGGAAGTCGCTCGAAAAAATAGCTGATCAGGGCTTGATTGTGATCATGGATCAGCGTCGGCGTCGCATTCAGCACAAACTTCAAAGACGCTTCCATGACGGTGAGGTTGAAGTTGTAAATTGAGGACGCCTCGGCCGCATCCCAGCGGCTCAGCGTTCGAGCAGGACGAGGATCCACATAATTGAGGCACGCGAAGCTCTCCACGTCCTGAGACAACCAATTGTACGGCCCCGGCCGTAGCAAATCCGCGTTCTGCGGCTTCACCCACAGAAAACCCGTACCGAAGGGGCTGAGCAAATACTTGTAGCCCGCGCAGACGACAAAATCGGCGCCCAGACTCCGCACGTCCATCGGTATGGCACCGCAAGATTGACTTACGTCCAGAACCAACAAGGTTCCATGTTTCTTGCACGCCGCGGCAAGCGATGACGCGTCGAGTATCGATCCATCATCGAATCGCACGTGACTCACCGAAATCACCCGGGTCCGGGGCGTCATTGCTGCGATCAGGTCATCGGACTGTATAAACTGACCTTGTGGATGCGTGATCTGCACCTTAATGCCCTCGCGCGCCTCCATGGGCTTCCATGTCGCGTAATGCGCTGGAAATTCGCCGCCTGCAATAATCACCTCATCACCGGCAGACCAATTAAGCGCGTAGGCGATAGTCGCGAGACCCGCTCCCGCTCCGCTCGTCAGCGCGATGTCATCCTGGCTCGCCCCAATCAGGGTCGCCAACGTTTGGCGCAAACTCCGAGCGACGGAAAAAAAAGACTGATCATCGACGATGTGTGGCCGGCTCTTTGCCGCAACGGACGCCTGGACGGCATTGAGCGCTACGCGGGGAATCGCCGCATGCGCCGCAAAATTCAAGTATGTGGCATCCTTGAGCGGAAACCATTCATTTTTCCAATCAATCGACTGCATGGTCATCATATGCTCCCAGGCCACCTGTCCGGGCTGCCCCATCTCTCTCTGCCGATTTCCGGTGCCAGACCGCAACGCTGCCCTTCCAGTGAAAGCCGATGGCGGACCGAGCCCCCTCGAATTCACGTCATTACTTAGGTTTGCGGAACTTCAGGATGAACTGGTCGGTGTGTCCGCGAATCGTCTGGTCGAACACTTTGGCCGTGCGGGGGTCCGCCGGATTGGCGAGAATCGAACTCTCGGAGTCGAACTTGAAGC
>JBEKHO010000036.1:0-80692 GCA_050012215.1 Steroidobacteraceae bacterium | reverse complement strand
GAGTTGACCTCGAGCCGGTCCTGTCCGGCGATGTCGCGAAGCCGCCCTCCAGGCTCCAGCAGGACCTCATGAGCGGGTCCGTATTGCACGTCGAGCGGTTGAGATTCGTCCTCGCGGTGGTCCGAGAATCCAACCTCGTGCAACCGTTGGTGCAGCGTACCGCCGTACGCCACGTTCATTTCTTGAAAGCCCCGGCAAATCGCGAGCACCGGGACGCCGGCGGCGATGGCCCTGGGGATCAGCGGAAGCGTCGTTGCGTCCCGACTAGGATCATGCAGTGTTCCCGGCGAACTGGCCGGGCCTCCGTAGTGATGAGGTTCGACATTCGAGGCGCTGCCCGTGAACAGCACCCCATCGCAAGCCTCGATGAGTTGAGACGAATCCAGCGCCGGCTCCAAGGACGGCACCAGCATCGGCAGTGCGCGCGCGCCCGAGGCGATGGCGTCGATGTACTTTTCGCCGACCGAGTGGAAATAGTGCTTCCCACAGAGCCGGCGATCGGCAGGAATTCCGATGACGGGCAACCGAGACATGTTTAATAAATTAAACGCCTAGGTAGATAGCTAGGCTTTATCAGCAGCCTCATTACACCACACCCGCGGCACCTCGTCCCGAGGGCCCATTCAAAATAGGCCAAGATTTAGGCATTTCCGGGACTTAGCCTTGTTTGTTGCGATGCGTCATTGTTGCCATGGAGTCGATTTAGCGGGTAGGCTCACAGGCGTCATAAGCTGTCAATAGCCATAAGATCTTAAACAGTCCCTTGCCCAAACCCGTCCCGTGCGCCTGAAACTTCCGCCTGCCCCTTCTTATTACAACGCCTCCAGCCCGCCAAGCCTCGAGCCTGCGCGGGCGCCGCTCGCGGGCACCTACGAGGCCGATGTCGCCGTGGTCGGCGGCGGGCTCGCCGGATGCTCGGCGGCGCTGCATTTGGCGAAGCGCGGCTTCAAGGTCGCTCTGCTGGAGGCGAATTTCGTCGGCTACGGCGCATCGGGCCGCAGCGGAGGCCAGACCATCTTTGGGCTGGCGACCAGCCAGAAGGCACTCACCGCCCAAGTCGGTCGCGAGGATGCCAAGCGGCTGTTCGAGATGTCGGTCGAGGCGCTCGACCTCACTCAGTCCCTGATCCGGGAATACGTCATCGATTGCGACTACCGGCCCAATCACGTCCACGTCGCGACCAAGCCGCGTCATCTCCAGGAGCTCTCCGAGTGGTTCGACGAGCTGCGCGATGAGTATGCGTACGAATCCGTGCGCCTGCTCGACCAAGAGCAGCTGCAGGCTCATGTGAGAAGCACACTTTATCTCGGCGGCCTTATCGACACCCGCAGCGGGCATCTGCATCCGCTGAAGTTCACCCAGGGGGTGGCACGTGCGGCGGAGTCTGCCGGCGCGGTCATTTTCGAGCAGACTCAGGCGCTACACTACGAAGAAGGCGCCGGCGTGTTCGTGCGCACTGCTCACGGCGCGGTGCGCTGCCGGCAGCTCGTGCTCTGCGGCAACGCCTATCTCGGCGCGCTCGCACCGGCACTCTCCCGGCGCATTCTCGGCGTCGGGACCTACATCATCGCCACCCGGCCGCTCGAGGCTGGGCATGCGCGCTCGTTGTTGCCGAGCGATGCCGCGGTCGCCGACATCAACTGGATCTTGGATTATTTTCGCCGCTCCGCCGATGACCGAATGCTCTTCGGTGGACGGGTGAGCTACAGCGCCGTCCAACCCCCGCATCTCGCCGAATCCATGCGTCGGCGCATGGTGCGCATTTTCCCGGAGCTTTCGAATGTACCCGTGGAATACGCCTGGGGCGGGTATCTCGACATCACCATGAGCCGGGCGCCGGACTTCGGGCGGCTGTCGCCGAACGTGTTCTATCTGCAGGGCTTTTCCGGCCACGGCATGTCCCTGACGGTGCTCGCCGGCCGGCTCGTGGCGCAGGCGGTGGCAGGCACCGCGGAGCGATTCGATGTGTTCGCGCGCCTGCCGCATCGCGACTTCCCCGGCGGACCGCTGCTGCGCCGTCCCTCCCTGGTGCTCGCGATGCTGTACTACCGGCTCAAGGACTGGCTGTAGTCCGGTCGACCTCCAGGATCGCCTCCAACAACACCTCGGCACCCGCCGTCAACGCCTCCGCGGTCGCCCACTCCTCCGGCGTATGGCTGCGCCCATCCTTGCAGGGGATGAACACCATCGCCGCCGGCGCGACCTGAGAGATGAATGCCATGTCGTGACCTGCCCCGCTCGCCAGGGATCTCGCACGAAGACCGAGGCGCCTCGCGCTGTCGCGCAGCACCGCCTGCAGGTGCGCATCGCACGCGGCGGGGAGATTATCGGACAGGCAGGCAAGCTTCGAGCACTCGACATGGGCCGCCTGCGCCGCGGAGCGGCTCTCGGCCTCCAGCCTTGCGCGAAACTCCTCCATCGAGCGCCGATCCTCGCTGCGCGCATCGATGACGATCCGCGCGCTGCGCGGGATGACGTTGCTGCCGCCGGGCAGTGCTTCGATGATGCCGACGGTCGCGACGAAATGTCCCCGGCCGGCGCCTGCGAGCTCCAGAGCGGTCTGCCGCACCCAGCCCACCATGTGGGCGGCGGCGATAAGCGGGTCGCGGCGCCCCTGCATCGGCGTGGTGCCGGCATGACCCGCACTGCCCTGAAACTCGATTTCCAGCCGTGTGATGCCGACGATCGCGGTGACCACGCCGATGTCGAGGCCCTCGCGCTCGAGCACGGGACCCTGCTCGATGTGAAGCTCGAAGGCCGCACCGATGTCGCGGCGGGGCGCCATCGGCAACTTTGCGGGGTCGCCGCCGACACGCCCCACGGCCGCCGCCAGCGTTTCGCCTTTCGGGCTCGTCAGACTCAACTGCTCCGCCGTGAGGCACCCGGTGATTGCGCGGCTGCCGATGCACGACAATCCGAATTCATTCGGCTCCTCGGCGAGAAAGTCGATGATTTCCAGCGGGTGATCGAGCTCGATGCCGCGCTCGCCGAGGGCGCGTGCGATGCCGATGCCTGCGACCACGCCGGCCATCCCGTCGAAACGGCCGCCCGAAGGCACCGAGTCGCTATGTGATCCCACCACGATTGCCGGCCATGCCGGATGTTTGCCGCCGCGCCGCCCGAGGAGATTGCCGGCCGCATCGACGCGGGTAACGAGATCCGTCTCGCGCATCCGCTCCGTGAGCCAGGCCCGTCCCTCGTCGAACAAAGGCGAGAACGAGCGTCGCGTGTAGGGACGATCGGACTCGGTGATCGCCCCGAGCGCCATCAGGTCGGCCCAGAGCCGGCCCGAATCGAGGCGGCGCATCATCTTCCGTCCACGTGCGGCCGCAAGAATCGCCCGTGGCCCGCTCGATTGACGATCTTCTCGCCGTCATAGGCGAGCTGTCCCCGCACGAAGGTCGCACCCACCCGGATCCGCATCTCGCGCCCGTCGAAGGAGCTCCACTGCACCGCCGACAAGCTCTTGGAGGCGTCGAAGGTGAAGCGCCCGGCTTCGGCGACGACGATGTCCGCATCGGCGCCGACCTCCAGAGAGCCCTTGCGATGACGCAGTCCGAAATGTCGCGCGGGTCCGTCGCACAGCATTCTCACCACCATGGTGGGCGAGATGCCACGCTCCTCGCAGCCGGTCCAGAACGCCGGCAGCAGTGTCTCGAGTCCTGGGCCGCCCGAGGAATTCTTGAAGATGTTGGGATTGGACTTGCGCTCGAGCCCCCAGGAGACGTGGTCGGAGGACACGAAGGCGCAATGGCCTGCGGCGATGTGCGACCACAGAAGCTCCACCTCCGACTGCGGACGGACGGGTGGGTAATGCTTCAATTTCGCGCCGAGGCGCTGCATGTCGGCTTCACCGTTCAACATCAGATACTGCACGCAGGTCTCGATGCTGGTCTTGTGGCCAAACGCCTTGTAGTTCTCGCAGAGCTCGAAGCCCCGCGACAGGGATGCGTGCACCACGTGCGCCCGCGCCCCGGTGAGCGCGCCGAGTTCGAAAATCAGCGCGGTGGCGAGATGCTCGATGAGCGGGGTGTGCGCGCGACCGAACGCGTCCCAGCCGGTATCCTCGGCGGCGATGAGCCGCGCGACGTTCTTGCGCGTTAGCTCCTGCATCTGATTGTGCACGCCGCAGGCGAGGCCGGACGGGGCGATCTGCGCAAACGCATCGTAGAGTACGTCCTCGTCGATCCGGGGAAAGCGTCCGGGTGCGGCCTCGAAGGTGGAAAACTTGAACGCGCACGCACCGGCCTCGATCAGACCCGCGATCGTCGAAGTTCCGTGCGCCTCGGAAATCGTCGCGTAGAGCGCAGCGTCGACGTGACAATCCCGCTCGACTACCTGGATCTTGTGGCGCAGCAGCTCGCCGTGCCATACCGGTTCCGGATCATCGTAGGGCATGTCCACCATGGTGGTCACCCCGCCTGCCGCCGCGGCGCGCGAGGCGTGCCCGAGACCCTCCTGATTTGCCTGGCTTCCCGCGTGCACTTGGCCGTCGATGACACCGGGCAGCACCCATAGACCGCTCGCATCGAACGTCTCGCGGGCCGCCGGCGCAGCTCCCTGGCCCGTCAGCGCGACTTTTCCGCCGGCCACGGCCACGAAGCCGTCCTCGACGATGCGTTCCGCGAGCACCAGGTTGCCGGTCACCACCAGATCGAAATCCCCCATGGTCAACTCCTCATTTCAGCCATCGGCGCTCCGCCGGCGGAATATTGTCCTTGAGCCACCGGTTCACGGCCCGAGTCACCTCGAGAGGCGGCCGGGCGCGCTCGTTCCCCTCGAGCCGATCGCCCGCTTTCGCCGTCGCATCGAAACCCGCTTTCGTCACGAATCCTGCGACCTCCATGGGCTCGGAGCGGTCCGCACCGGCATTCGGTATCAACAACAGGTCGCGCTCGAGCCGCATTCGATTGGTGCGGGCCCACTCGACCGCCACCGCATCCCAGGGATCGATGTCCTCGTCCACCACGGTCACTCGCTTGACGATGCTGACGGCGGCAAACACCGCGAACACGACGCGGCGCGCTTGGCCGGGCCGCGGCGATCCCATCTGCACCACCACGTCGGTGCGCCCCGCGCCCGCCTCCGTGACCGCGACATCGAGCACGTTCGGGGCCACAGCCCGCACGGCGCCGAGAAGTCCCGCGGCGATCGGCAGCGCCCCGAGGTACATGTGCTCGCGATGATAGCCCGGCTCGATCACCTGAAAGATCGCATCTCGCCGCCGTGTCAGCGCGCTGAAGGTGGCGAGATATCCACTGCCGTAATTTTCGTACATGCCATGGTACTCCGAGACCAGTCCCTCTTCGATGGTGCGTCGCGCATCGATCCGACCCTCCAGCACCAATTCGGCTTCCGCGGGCACCGCGAGATCTATGGTCAGCGCGCGGACGACGCGGACCGGCTCTCCCAATAGATGCCCGGCGCACTCGAGCTCGTCGTCGCCGACGCCCAGGTACAGGCAGGCCGCGAGCTGAATCGCCGGATGCGCGCCCACGACCACACCGATGTCGAGCTCGCGGCCCAAGGCGGCCGCACGCCGCGCGAACAGCGCCAGGTGGTGATTGGGTGCGATACCGATCATTGCGCTCCGGCCGTCCAGAATCGCGAGGCGCGCAAAGGAGAGATTGCCGCGTCCGCTCTCGGGATCTCGGGCGACGATGGCGCCGGCGGTCACATATGGCCGCTCCTCCCGTTCGAAGAATCGCGGTACCGGCAGCGTTGCCAGCGGATTCTCCGTGATCACGCACGCCTGCACCGGTGCCTCGTCAACCACAATCGTCGCGACCGGTTGGGCGATCGCCGCAGCGAGCCGCGGCAGAATCTGGCCCGTGTCGATTCCGAGTGCCGCGGCGATCCGCTCGCGACCGGCGAGGAGATTGCCCACGGCGCGAAGTTCGCAACCCACGACCCGCTCGAACATCAGCGCGGGTCCGGCGTCCGCGGCGGACAGGAATGCGGACAGCTCGAACGAGCGATCGACCGCCTTGTCGATCCGCCGCAACGAGCCGTCGCGTTCGAGTCTGGCCAGGAACGGCCGTATGGACTGGCCATCGCTCACGCTCGTACCACCGCTCGCGTCCCTCGATGATTCATTGGGCATACTATTCGTTTTGTCTATTCCACCACATATCCTAGGCACCCCTTATTCTAAAATCGTTCATGGTGATTGCTTGACCGTCATCCTCAACAGCCGCGCCGACATCACGCTGACCGCGTTCTACCGGGTCGCGTGGCAGCGCGAGAGCGTGCGCATCGGCGCCGACGCAATGCAACGAATTGCCGCCTGCCGCGCCTCGTTTCTGGATCTGATCGACAAGGACCCGTCGGTGGTCATTTACGGTGTGACCACCGCCATGGGAGAGCGGGCGAGCCACCGCCTGACGCTGGATGAGCGCGACATGCACGCACGCATCAAGCCATTTCCTGCCGCGACCTCGTTCGGAGACTATCTCCCGGATCGCGTCGTGCGAGGCATCGTATTTGCGCGCCTCGCCAATTTCGTCGAGGGACATTCCGCCACCACGCCGCGCATCGTCGAGGCGGTGGCCGGGATGCTGGACGGCGGACCCATGCCGCGGGTCGCCGCCGCCGGACAAGGCGGCGCGGGCGAGATTCTCGCGCTCTATCCCCTGTTTGCCGAGCTCTCCAAGCGTTTCGACCTCGAGGTGAAGGAGCGCGGATCGCTGATCAACGGCTCGCCGTGCGCGGCTGCCTTGATCGCGGATGCCGCGATCGCGGGGCGGCGCCGGTTGCAGATCGCACTGGAGACGTTCGCGCTGTCGATCGAGGCCTTCCGCGCGCCGCTCGAGCACTACGACGCGGCACTCGAAGCGCTGTGGGGCGATGCGGACGAGGCGGCCGCGCTGCGTTCCTTGCGCACCTACCTGGGCGAAGTCCACGGTCGCCGCAACTACCAGGCGCCGGTGAGCTATCGGATCGTGCCGCGCGTTCTGGGCCACGCGCATCGCGCCGTATCCGCCGCCGAGCGCGCCGCCAAGATCTCGCTCTCCTCGGTGTCCGACAATCCGGTCTACCTGCCGCCCGACGGCCAACATCCATACGGACGCTGTCTCAGCACCGGCGGCTATCACAATGCCATGGCCGCACCGGCGCTCGACGATCTCGCGGCAATCTGGGCGGATATCTGCCTGCTGGCGGATCGTCACTGCGGCAAATTGCTGAACGGCCAGGTCTCTCATCTGCCGGATCAGCTGCTGGTCGGGCGTCAGCCGGGGCAGAGCGACGGACGCGGAAATATCGGCTACATCCCGATGGCGGCGAACGGATACGTGGAGCTCGCCCGGGCGGCCGCTCAGCGCACCTTCATCCCGGGCAGCGACAGCCTGGGATCGGGTCAGGACGACGTCGCGGCCCCGGGGTTCATCGCCTGGAGCAAGGAGGCAAGGGCTGCACTCTGTCTGGACGCTTCACTCGCCATGCTGGCCGTGGTGGCATCGCAGGCGCTGTTCGTCACCGATCGCACGCCGCCGCTCCCGCTCGGTCAATTCGTCGAGCTGATTCGCACCTACGTACCGCCGGTGGTCGAGGACCGAATTCTCGGCCCGGAGCTCGGACAATTGGCCGACGCCCTCACCGCGAACATCTTCGCGCCTGGTGAGCGCATCGACTCGACCAGCGCGTGAAAGGGACCTCCCTCGAGGCGCTGCGCCGGCATGGCAGCGACGCCCAGAACGCCGCGATCGAGGATTACCTCGCCGGTAGAATCGACCGTCGCGGCTTCCTCCGGCACGCCGCGCTCCTCGGGCTCCTGGCACCGCTCGCCGGCGCGATGGCATCGCGGTCGGCCCGCGCGGCCGGCGCCGATCCGGGCGCGCGCACCCTGACCGTCGGCATGCCCGTGCCTGCGGGGCTGATCGATCCCTTGACCGTCGGGGACACCGGCGGCGTTTGCCTGTTGAGCCAAACGGGCGAGTACCTCGCGAACTCGGATCCCGATCTCACGCTGCAGCCGGCGCTGGCGGAAAGCTGGCAGCCTAACGCCGACGGGAGCGTCTGGAGCTTCAAGATCCGCCGCCGGGTCCGCTTTCATGACGGCCGCACGCTGACCGCAGCGGACGTGGTCGCCACCATGGATCGGCTCTCGGACCCTGCGAACGGATCGATCGCGCTCTCGGCCTTTGCGGGCACCCTTTCCAAAGGCGGCACGCGGGCGCTCGATGACTACACCGTCGCATTCGAGCTCGACGCTCCGAACGGCAGCTTTCCCTACCTCGTGTCTTCGGATAACTACAACGCCATCATCTTGCCGGCCGATTATTCCGGCGATTTCGAGCACCGATTCAACGGGACGGGTCCCTTCAGGCTGCAGAAATACGTATCCAAGGCGCACGCCTCGTTCGTGCGGAACGAGGATTATTGGGGCGACAAGGCGACCGTTGAGCGCGTGCTGTTCGACTTCTACGACAGCATTCAGGCACAGGTGCTCGCGATGCAGGGCGGCCAGCTCGACGTGCTCCTGCACGTGCCGGTTCAGGGTAGTCAAGCCCTGTTGGCTGATCCGCGCCTCAACATCGTGAGCCTGAAATCGAGCGCGCATGAGCAGGTTCACCTGCGCACCGACCGCGGGCCATTCGCCGACAAGCGCGTGCGCCGCGCCGTCGCGCTCAGCCTCAACCGCGAACATCTCGTGCGCGGCATGTTGCGGGGGCGCTCGGCGCTCGGCAACGACTCCCCGTTTGCGCCCATCTTCCCCGCCACCGATCCGACGGTACCGCAGCGGGACCAGGACCTCGATCTCGCCAGGAGACTGCTCGCGGAGGCGGGCGTACCCAACGGTTTCATGGCCCGGCTCACCGCGGAGCGCTTTCAGGAAATTCCCGATTACGCCGTGGTCATCCAAAACGCGGTCCGCAAGATCGGGATCGATTTGACGCTCGATGTGGAGGATCAGTCGGCGTATTTCGGTCGCGCCGTGTTCGGCGCCTCCGACTGGTTGGATTCGCAGATGGGCATCGAGGATTACGCCCATCGCGGCGTACCGAACACCATCCTGACCGCGAGTCTCGGCAGCCGCGGCACCTTCAACGCGGCGCATTTCAAAAATCCCGACTACGACCGACTCGCTGCGCAATACATCGCGGCACTCGATCCCGCTTCCCAGCGCGCGGCCGCGGGACGCATCCAACGGCTCTTGCTGGACGAGACGCCGGTGATCATCGCGTATTTCTATGATTGGCTGTCCGTGACCGCCAAGGATGTGAGTGGTGTGCGGCCGACCGCCATGGGTCAGCTCAACCTGGCGGCCGCTCGTGCGTCGGGCGCGCCGCGCCGCTGAGGGCATGCCGCAACGCTGGCAGGTAGGAATTTACCGACGCGCGGCACCTATTGCCCGCCGCGCGCCGGTGAGTGCAAAATTGTCGCTGCTTCAAAAACCTCGGCGGAGTGGATATGTGCGAGCATGACGACCTGGATGAATTCGCGCGGCGCTCGAGCGAGCTGACGCGCCGGCAATTTGGAGCGATGGCGCTGGGTGCTGGATTGGCGGCCGCCCTGCCGGCGCTCGGCGATGCCCCTCCGACGACGGGAGCCCAAGTCGATATCAAGACGCCGGATGGAGTCGCCGATGCGTATTTCGTGCACCCCGTCAAAGGCAAGTTCCCGGCGGTGCTCATCTGGCCCGACATTTTCGGCTTGCGGCCCGCTTTCAAACAGATGGCGACACGCCTCGCCGAGTCCGGGTATGCCGTCCTCGTCATCAACCCGTTCTATCGCACGCAGCGAGCTCCCACGGCGCCCGAGCATCCCGACTTCAACGACGCTCCGACGCGTAAGGCGCTCATGACCCTCGCCGGTACTTTGACCCCCCAAACCGCGGTGACCGACGCCACGGCATTCGTCGGGTTCCTGGATGCCCAGCCCTGCGTCGACAAGACCAAAAAAATGGCGACCACCGGCTATTGCATGGGGGGCCCTTTCGTATTCCGTACGGCCGCGGCTTTTCCGAATCGGGTCGGGGCCGGCGCCACCTTCCACGGCGGCGGTCTAGTGAGCGATTCGCCCGACAGCCCGCATCTGTTGATTCCGCAAATGAAGGCGCACTTCTTGATCGCGATCGCTGAGAACGACGATCAGAAACAACCCGAAGCCAAAGACGTGCTGCGCAAATCCTTCGCCGCGGCCCACCTGCCCGCGGAAATCGAGGTGTATGCGGGCACGAAGCACGGCTGGTGCCCGCCGGACTCTCAGGTCTACGATCACGATCAGGCGGAGAAAGCCTGGAGCCGGCTGGTCGTATTGCTCGGCAGCTCGCGGGCTTAAGTCGGCTCGTTGGGTTGAGTCGGCACGCGGACGCTGCGGCCGAGTTGCTCGGCGGGTATGTGACATCGGATCGCGTGCCGCTCGCCCGCCTGCGAAAGCGGTGGCTCCTCCCGCTCGCAAATGTCGCCGATCTTGCGCGGGCAGCGCGTATGAAAAACGCATCCGGCCGGCAGGTTCGACGCACTCGGCAGCTCGCCCTTCAAGCGGATGCGCTGCGCACCCTGTGCCTCGAGACTCGGATTCGCGGAAAGCAGCGCCTCGGTATACGGATGATGAGGGCCCGCGAATACTTGCTCCGAGGGACCGATCTCCATCAGGCGACCGAGATACAGCACCGCAATCCGATCGGACAGGTAATGCACCACGTTCAGGTCGTGCGAGATGAACAGATAGCTGACCTTCTGTTCAGCCTGCAGGTCCACCAACAGATTGAGGATCGCGGACTGCACCGATACGTCGAGCGCCGAGGTGGGCTCGTCGCACAGCACGACCCGGGGGCCACCGGCAAACGCCCGCGCGATACCCACGCGCTGCTTGAGCCCCCCCGATAGCTGCCGCGGCTTCTCCTCGAGATGGCGGGGGGTCAGGCGCACCGACGCCGCGATCTCGCGCAAGCGCACTTCCCGCGCGGCGCCCGAAAGCCCGACGAGCCGCAGCGAGCGGCCGATCAACCGGCGCACGGTCTGTGAGCGATTCAGCGCCGCCCCTGGGTTTTGAAAAATGATCTGCAATGCCTTGAGCTGGCTGCGCGTGCGATCCTCGGCACGCGCCGGTAAGGCAGCGCCGCAGAGTTGGATGGCGCTGCCCTCATCCGCCACTGATAGGCCGAGCAGTAATTTTGCCAGCGAGCTTTTGCCGCTGCCCGATTCGCCCACCAAGCCCAGGGTCTCGCCGGGCCAAAGCTCGATCGTGACGTCATGCACCGCGTGAAAGCGCTTGCCGGAGATCAGATAGGTCTTCGACAGATGATCCGCGCGCAGAAGCGGTGGCGCAGCGCCCGCGGCGCCGCCTGTCGGTAAGGGCGCGCTGTGCGTCGCGGGCACGCCACCCGCCCCGGACGGCGCGTTCGCAGCCGCCCCCGAAGACTGGCGCGGCAATTGCGAGGCCCGATCCGGATAAAAGCAGCGCGCGACATGACCCTCCAGCGCGATCGGCTGGGGGACCTCGCGGGCACAGCGCTCCGTCGCATTGGCGCAGCGCGTGACGAAAACGCAGCAGTCGGTGATCGACCCGGGAGCGGGCAGGAAGCCCGGGATGGTCTCGAGCCGGCCCTGACTCTTGCGCAGGCCATACCTCGGAACGCAACGCATCAGGCCCACCGTGTAGGGATGCTTTGGATCGCGGAACACGCGGCTCGCCGGCCCTTCCTCGATGAGCTCGCCCGCATAGAGCACGCCCACCCGGTCGCACATCCGCGCGACCACGGGGAGACTGTGGCTGATGAACAGAATGGAGTTGTTGAACTCGGCGCGCAAGCGAGTGACGAGATCCAGGACCTCCGCCTCCACGGTCGCATCGAGCCCCGTCGTGGGCTCATCGAGAATCAGCAGCGCCGGATTGGTCGACAGCGCCATGGCGATGATCACCCGCTGCTGCATGCCGCCCGACAGCTCGTGCGGATAATTGCGAAGCACGCGATCGGGACTTCCGATCTGGACGCGCGCGAGCATCTCTCGCGCGCGCGACAGCGCCTGATCGCCGCAAATGCCTTGCGCAACTTCGAACACTTCCATCATCTGGCGATCGATTCGAAGCGAGGGATTGAGCGCCCTGCCCGGATCCTGGTAGACCATCGATACGCTCTGCGTGCGCAAGCGGCGAAGTTCCGTTGCAGACAGCGCCATGAGATCCCGCCCGTCGACCCAGATGCGCCCGCCGCTCACCCGGCCGTTTCGCGCGAGGTAACGGATGGCGGCGAAGGCCGCCGTCGATTTGCCGCAGCCCGATTCCCCCACCAGACCGTAGGCCTCGCCGCGGCGGATTGCGAGGCTCACGCCGGTGAGCACCCGACGCTCGCGGCGGCCGCTGCGGTAGGTCACACTGACCTCGTCGAAGCGCAGCGCGTCGGCGCTTGCTCCGTTCGCCGGATCGCCGTTTTCGTGTTGACGGCCCATCATGCGTCGAGCACGCCGGCGAGCCCATCCGTGACCAGGTTGACGCCGATCACCAGCGACGCGGTGGCGCCCGCGTCGAACAGCACGGTCCACCAGTAGCTGCCGATCAAGCTGTAGTTTTCCGCAATGGCGATGCCCCAATCCGCGGACGGCGGTTGAATGCCGAAGCCGATGAAACTCAAGGAGGCCACGAAAAAGATCGCGTAGCCCAGGCGCACCGTCATTTCGACGATCGCGATCGGCAGGACGTTGGGGAGTATCTCGATGAACATGATGGCGAGGGCGCCGTCGCCGCGAAGACGTGCCGCCGCGACGTAATCCAGATCGGTCTCGTTGAGCACCGCCGAGCGGACGGTGCGCGCGATCAGCGGCGTGAACACGAAGCCGATCACCAGGACCACCGTGACGTTCGACGTGCCGACAGCCGCCAGCGCCATGAGCGCGACGATGACCAGCGGCAGGGCCTGCAGCGCCTCGATGATGCGGCTGACGACGTCATCGAGCGCGCCCCTGAAATATCCGATGCAGAGTCCCAGAGCGGTTCCGAGCACCGTGCCGAGCAGCGTTGCCAGCGGCGCCACGATCAGGATGTCTCGCGCACCCACGATCACGCGCGAGAAGATGTCCCGCCCCAGCTGATCGGTGCCGAACCAATGAGCGGCCGATGGCGGTGAGAGCGTCGCGAGCAGATCGTCCGCGTAAGGGTCCCGGGGCGTGATCCCGGCGCCGAACAGCGCGCACACGATCCAGAATGCCAGGATGAGCAGACCCGCGATGAGGGTGGGTGAGCGCCATGCCGCGCGCCAGCGCTCGCGGCCGAGACTCGGGGCCGCCTCAGGCTCCGTGGGGCGCGCGATGACATCCGCGGCCCCGCTCATGCGCGCGCCGCCCGCAGCCGCGGATTGAGCGCGGCGGACAAAAGATCCGCGAACACCGATGCGATCGCATAGACGGCGCCCACGGTGAGCACTCCGGCCTCGAGCATGGGAAAGTCCTTGGCACGGGCGGCGGAATAGATCAGGGCGCCGATCCCGCGATAGTGAAACAGTGTCTCGATCACCACGAGCCCGCCGGCCAGATACCCGAGCAGACTCGCCACCACCGTGATGGTCGGCATGAGCGCATTGCGCAACACGTGCCGGCGCATCACCGTCGACATCGGCAAGCCCTTCAAGATCGCCGTGCGGGTGTAGTCGGCGTCCAACGCCTCGACCGTGCCCGCGCGCGCGACGCGGGCGATGTAACCGAAGAACACCAGCACGAGCGGCAGCGAGGGCAGGATCAGATATCTCAGCTGCGTCAGCGGCCCGGCTCCTTCGGGCCAATCCGCGGACATCGGCAGCCAATGCAGCCAAACCCCGAAAACCAGGATGAGCACGATCGATGAAATGAATTCCGGAACGACACCCAGGGACTGGCCGAGAAGCACCAAAGCACGATCGCTCCATCGACCGACTCGAAGCGCTGCCCACACTCCGCCGGCGATACCGAGCGGCACCACCAGCACGAACGCCAAAGCCGCAAGCTTCAGGGAATTGACCAGCGCTTGGGCGATGAATGGCGCGACAGGCGAGCGGAAAGTGAACGATCGGCCCATGTCGCCCACGACGAAGTGAGTGATCCAGTCGAAATACTGGACGGTAAGCGGTCGATCGACGCCCACCTGATGATTGAACAAGGCCACCGCGCGGGCGTCGGCCAGGGGGCCGAGCACCGCGCGCCCCACATCACCCGGCAGCAGTTGGCCGCCGAGAAACACCATCACCGACAGGATCGCGAGCGTGACCAGGGATAAGAGCGCCCGGCGCGCCAGGAATCTCGCGATCACCGTGCGCCCCGCGGGCGAATCACGAAGCAGCGATGGATGTGGGGATTGCGCTCGAAGTCCTTGGGAATGGTGCCGGCGCTGATGTCCTCCACCTCCACGTCCGCCAGCGCAGCCGCATCGAGCTTGAATCGCGTGTAATTGGTCGAGAACACCAGGCGGCCTCCCGGCCGCAGGAGATTCAGCGAGCGCCGGATCATCCCGACGTGATCGCGCTGCACGTCCAGCACTCCCTCCATGCGTTTGGAGTTCGAGAACGTCGGCGGATCGACGAAGATCAGATCGAAGCGGGCGCCATCCGCCTCCTGACTCGCCACCCACTCGAGGCAATCGGCGCGCTGCAACGCGTGCTCGTGTCCGCCGAAACCGTTCAGCATCAGGTTGTCGTGCGCCCAGTCGAGATACGTGTTCGACAGATCGACGCTCACGCTGGAGCGCGCGCCGCCCGCGGCCGCGTAAACCGTGGCACTGGCCGTGTAGCAGAATAGATTGAGGAAGTCCGCGCCTTGCGCCCATTGCCGCAGCATCTGACGGGTGATGCGGTGATCGAGGAACAAGCCCGTATCCAGGTAGTCACGAAAATTCACCCAGAACTCGAGCCCTCCCTCAGAAACCCTCACCCGCTCAGGTTCGGCCGCGGCATCGGCCTGCGTCCCGGAATGGGGGCGGCGGTCCGGGCGCGGCGGGTGCCGGTCGGATCGTCGTTGGTACTGCTCGGTTCCCTTCTGCGATTTGCGCACGCGGGTGTGAACGCACTCGAGCGGCACGTCGAGGGATTCGGGCAGGACGGTCAGTACCTCGCGGCGGCGCTCGCGGGCGCTCTCCTGATCGACGGTCTTGGGCGGCGCGTATTCCTGCACGTACACGTGGCGAGGTTGCCGCCCGTAGACATCGATGGCGAACGCGTACTCGGGCATATCGGCGTCGTACAGACGGAAGCATTCGATGCCCTCCTTCGCCGCCCACGGCTCCAGACGGTCGAGATTCTTGCGCAAGCGGTTGGCGAACATCTGCGCGCCGGGTCGTGCGGACCATTTGGCGCGCGTTTCGCTCGGCGAGGGTCGCGCGCTGTCCGCGGTCAAATCGAAGCGCAAGAGCCGGCATTCGATGGCGCCGTTGTATACCCGGTGGGTGCGCTTGGCATGGATGCCGAGATGGCGCGCCAGCGGCGGGTCACCGGTCAATATCGCCGCCTGCCATCCCTGGAACCGCTCGCGCAACAGGCGCCCAAGCTCTGCATAGACTAGAGGCAGCCCCGAATCCGCGCCGATACGCTCCCCGTACGGCGGATTCGCCACCACCAGGCCCTTAGGACCGGGGGGCGCCGTGACCGACTCGAGCGCACGCTTCTCGATGTGCACCCACTCCGCGACCCCAGCCTGCGCCACGTTGGCGATGGCCATACGCACGGCGTCCGCGTCGATGTCAGACCCGACGATGCAGCGCCTCGGCGGTTGCGCCGCGCGGCGCAGCGAGGCTTCTTCACGCAGACGCTGCCAGAGGTCTGCATCATGTCCGCGCCAACCCAGAAATCCGAAATAGTCCCGATCGAGTGCGGGAGCGGCGTCGCTCGCGATGAGCGCGGCCTCGGTGAGAAAAGTTCCGGAGCCGCACATCGGATCGACCAGCGTGCCGCCCCCGGCCGCAATTTGCGCCCACCCCGCCCTGAGCAGCACCGCGGCCGCCACATTTTCCTTCAGCGGCGCGCGCCCGCCCTCGGTTCGATAGCCGCGCCGATGCAGGCTCTCACCGGAGAAGTCGACCGACACGAGGGCGGTCGGACCCTCGACGTGCAGATGCAGCAGCACATCGGGCCGGTCGGGCCGGATGACGGGCCGCTCCCCGGTGGACTCGCGCAGGTTGTCGCAGACCGCGTCTTTCAGCAATTGCGAGCCATAAATCGTGTGACGGATCGCGGCATTGCCGCCGCTGCAGCCGCAGGCCAGCGTCGCCCCGGGGCCAAGATGCTCGCGCCAATCGAAACGCTTGAGGCCCTCGAACAAGGCCTCGGTGGTGCCGGCCTCGACCGAACCCAGGCTCAACAGCACGCGGGTGGCGGTGCGCGACCACAAACACGCGCGGTAGCCGACTTCGAGCGTGCCCTGGAATTTAACGTCATGGCTGCGCTCGCGGATGTCGGCGGCGCCGAACGCGGCGAGCTCCTCGGCGAGCACCGACGATGCGCCCACCGGCGCCGTGGCGATCCAGTAACGGACGCTATCGTTCACGCGGTGCCGTCAATACACATCGGCGCTGCCGAGATGCGAGCCGACTTCGAGATCCTGCCATTCGAGCTTCGTATGATTCGCAAGGTAGCGCACCAGAATCCTGTAAACCTGTGGGTCGAAGACGCAGGGAGCGGTGCTGCGCGCGAGCGCGGCCAGCTCCTCCTCGCAACGCGCGGTGCCGAGATACGCCCAGTGATCCAGCACATGCGAATCGACCGAACCCATGGCGCTCCGCTCGATGAGCGCCACTCGCCCGGGAAACGGCCACGCCTTGAATTTCAAGGACGCGAGGGCCATCTGCACCCGCACCGCGTGCAGGATCAAGGGCTCCTTGCCGACGCACGCTCCCTTGCAATGGCCCAACTGATGCGCGAGACAAGATCCCTCGCTCTGCTCCAAGCCGAGCACCTTGAGGCACAGCTGCTTCGCCTTCGCGATGTCGGTCATGGCCTTGCGGGCATCCTTTCGCGACTGAAATACGCCGAAGCACTTCTCGAGCTCGCCCGGTTCCGTCTCGTCGATGGCGAGCATCTGCACGGCGCCCGAGGCGGCGGAAACCTTGAGCGTACAGCTCGCGGCACGCGAGTTGGGACGGCGGTTGTACTTCGGCTCGAGGGCCTTGATGTCGTGCAGCTCGCGCAGCAGAGCGCCAAGCTCGCCGGCGGTCTCGACCCACTCGATGCTCCGCACCTCATCCTTGAGCTTGTGCTCGCGGCGTGCGGCGCGCTCGTCCGCGAAATGTGCAAGGACCGCGCTGCGCAGGCAGTTGCCCCTGCCGACGAACAGAAGCGCCTCTTCAGGCCCACGGAAGCGGTAGACGCCGCAGCCCTCGGGCAGCTCGTCCGCGAGCCCCTCCGGCAGCTGCGGCGGCAGTTTCACCGCGCTTTGCGCGGATCGGGCCGCCGCCGCGAGATCCGCCTCGGTAATCGAGGCGCGCAGGATCGACCAGAAATCGCTGAGCACCCGCGCATCGCCGAGCGCCCGATGCCGCGCGCTGCAGATGAGCGCGTGCCGCTCCATCACCGCGTCGAGGCTATGCCTCGGGTGCTCGGGAAAAAGACGCCGCGACAGTTTGACCGTGCACAGCACGGGGGCTGAGAAAGGGATGCCGGCGCGCCGGAATTCCGCCCGCATGAACGAATAGTCGAAGCGCGCGTTGTGGGCTGCGAACACCGGCTGCTCGGCGCAAGCAACGGGATCGGTCGCAGCGCAGAGCTTCTCGAGGACGATCCTTGCGATATCGGCGAAGCGCGGCGCGCCCTCCACCATCTCGTTGGAGATGCCGGTGAAGCTCTCGATGTAGGAGGGAATCACGCATTCGGGATTGACCAGCGTGCTCCATTCCTCGACCACCGCATCGCGGTGGACACGGACGATGCCGATCTCGGTGATGCGGTGATAGGCCGCATTTCCCCCTGTCGTCTCCAGATCGACAAAAACCAGATCGTGCGGAACCGCCTCGGCCTCAGGCGCGTCCATCGAGCGACAGGAGCGGGTAGTACAGATCGGGACGCCGGTCGCGGAATATGCCCCATGCCTGGCGATAGCGTCGAACTTCGTCGAGATCGAACGTGGCGGTGAGCACGGTCTCGCTGGTGCGATCCGCTTCCGCCACTTTCTCTCCGGTATGGGAGGCAATGAAGGACGAGCCATAGAAGGTCATGGAGTATTTCTCACCCTGCTCCACGCCGATGCGGTTGGATGCGAGCAGCGGCATGACGTTCGCCGCCGCGTGGCCCTGCATGGTCCTTTGCCAATGCGCACTGGAGTCGAGCGACGCATCCTGCGGTTCCGAGCCGATCGCGGTGGGATACATCAAGACCTCGGCGCCCATGAGCGCCATGGACCGCGCCGCCTCAGGAAACCATTGATCCCAGCAAATGGCGACGCCGAGCTTCGCGAACCGGGTGTCGAACACCTTGAAGCCCGAGTCGCCCGGCGAGAAATAAAATTTCTCGTGGTAGCCCGTTCCCTCCGGAATGTGCGACTTGCGGTAGCTTCCGAGCACCGCTCCGCCGGCATCCACGATCACCACAGAGTTGTAAAACGCGTTGTTGGCATGCTCGAACACGCTCACGGGAAGCACCACGTCGAGCTCGCGCGCCAGGCCGCGAAAATGCTCCACGGCCGGATGACCCTCCAGCGGTTTGGCCAGATCGAAGTATTTCGAATCATGGTCCTTACAGAAATAGGGGGTTTCGAAAAGCTCCTGGATCAGCACCACGTTGGCGCCCCGTCGGGCCGCCTCGCGGATCAATTTCTCGGCGCGCGCCATGTTGGCGTCGCGATCCCAGCTGCACGCCATTTGCGTGGCGGCGACGGTTATCTTGCTCATGATGACTATGCTACCTGAACGGCCGGCGAAATCGCCGACACTCGAATCGCGGCGCTAGAACGTGGGCGGCGAACTCGCGCTCACGATCTCGCAATCCTCGCGCCCGGGATTGCGGAAGCGATGTGGAATCGAGCTCTTGAAGTAATACGCGTCGCCGGCGGACAGGATCCGCGATTCAGCACCCACCGAGAGCTCGATCTTGCCCTTGACCACCACCCCGCCCTCCTCGCCGGCGTGCGCCAGCATCTCTTCGCCGGTATCGGCGTTCGGCGGATAGCGTTCGTGCAAGATGGCCATGCTTCGATTGGCCAGGCGCCCTCCCACCAGCCGCAGCTCCACGGCGCCCGTGCCGATGTCCGCGAGCTCGGCACGCGGGAAAAACACCTCGGGCTTGCCGGCGAGGTCGAGCGTGAAGAACTCTGCCAACGCCATCGGTATGCCATCGAGCACTTTGCGGAGCGAGGAGACCGACGGGCTCACCCGATTCTGTTCGATCAGCGATATGAGTCCGTTGGTCACGCCGGCTCGTTTGGCGAGCTCTCGCTGCGAGAGTCCGTACATCTGCCGGACAGCCTTGAGATGAGCACCCACGTCCATGGTCATGCTGTGCATTATATTAAACACTTGCCGCGAATGCGCGGCTAAAATTGATGATTGTGTTGAATTTCTTTATCATTCGGCTCTAGGTCACCCGCCTCGCCCCTGCCTCACAAGGACTTGCATGAACGCCCGAATCACTCCTGCTGCCGCAAAGACCGATCTCGACGCTTTCTGGATGCCGTTCACCGCCAACCGCCAGTTCAAGGGCCATCCGCGGTTGCTGGCGCGCGCGCAGGGCATGCATTACTGGACCCCCGAGGGCCGGGAAGTGCTCGACGCCGTGGCGGGACTCTGGTGTGTCAATGCCGGTCACGGCCGCCGGGAGATTACCGAGGCGGTGACCCAGCAGCTTGGCATCATGGAATTTGCACCCACCTTTCAGATGGGCCATCCCATCGCTTTCGAGCTCGCGAACCGCTTGGCGGCGGTCGCACCCCCGGGGATGGACCGGGTGTTCTTCACCAACTCCGGCTCCGAGTCCGTCGACACGGCGCTCAAAATCGCCATCGCGTACCACCGCGCGCGCGGCCAGGGACATCGAACCCGGCTCATCGGCCGGGAGAAGGGCTATCACGGCGTCGGCTTCGGCGGAATGTCCGTCGGCGGCCTGGTCAACAATCGCAAGTTTTTCGCATCCAGCATGCTGCCGAGCGTGGATCACCTTCAGCATACGCTCGACCTCGGACACAACGCGTTCTCGCGCGGCCTGCCGCATTGGGGCATGCATCTCGCCAACGACTTGGAGCGCCTGATCGCGCTGCATGACGCCTCCACCATCGCAGCCGTCATCGTCGAGCCCATCGGCGGATCCGCCGGCGTGATCCTGCCGCCCGTCGGTTATCTCAAGCGCCTGCGCGAGATCTGCGACAAGCACGACATCTTGTTGATATTCGACGAGGTGATCACGGGCTTCGGCCGCGTCGGGAAACCCTTCGCGTCGCAGGTCTTCGAGGTCACCCCCGACATCATGACGACCGCCAAGGGTCTGACCAACGGGGCGATCCCGATGGGCGCGGTGTTCGCACAGCGCAAGATCTACGATGCATTCATGCAGGGACCCGAGAATTCGATCGAGTTCTTCCACGGCTACACCTATTCGGCACATCCGGTCGCCTGTGCCGCGGCACTCGCGACCCTCGATATCTACCAGCGCGAGGGGCTGCTCACGCGGGCCGCAACGCTCAGCCACGAATGGCAGGAGACGCTGCACTCGATTCGCAACGCCCCCCACGTGATCGACATCCGCAACTACGGATTGATCGGCGCGGTGGAATTGGAGCCGCGCGCCGGCAAGCCGGGCGCGCGCACGTTCGAGGTGTTCTTGAAGTGCTTCGAGAAGGGCGTCTTGATCCGGGTCACCGGAGATATCGTGGCGCTGTCGCCCCCGCTGATCATCGAGTCCAAGCAAATCTCGCAGATCGTCGAGACGTTGGCCGAGGCGATTCGAGAGACGGCCTGACCCACCGCCCGAGCGGGCTTGCGGTGCGCCGGCCTAGGTCTTCGCCTCGAAGATCGCGTACCACTTCTTGCAGGGCTCGGCGACTTCCCAGATGCCTTCGTAGCCCGCCGGCACCACGAAGGCATCGCCGGCCCGCATCTCGTGCTTCTCGCCGCTGACCGACTCCAGGCGCACGCGGCCCTCGATCAGCACGCAGAACTCGTACTCGGTATATCGCACCCGCCACTTGCCCGCGGTGCTTGTCCACAGGCCGCAGAAGAATTGCTGCGTGCCGTCGGTGAACTGATTGGAAACACGCGTGCGGGGTATGCCGGCCAAGATCTTCTCGGGCGAGGGATTCGCTGATTCGCCGGTTTGATAGCGGTCCAGCATCACGATCTTGGGATGGTCGGCCATGCGCTATCGTAGGCGCGGGATGCCGCTGGAAACAAGGGCGGCTCGGCGCCGTCGCGCCGAGCCGCGCTTTCTCACTTGTCACCGCTGGTCTGCGCCGCAGCGGTCGGCGGCAGCGTCGCGGCCGACGGCACCGGGTTCGTTGCCGGGTCGAGGCTCTGGACCACCGTTTCCGGGGCGGCCTTGAGCGTCAACCGCACACGCCGTTCGAGCGCATAACCGTCGCTGTCCTCGGCGGTGCTCTGGCTCCCGCCATAAGCGTTCACCTCGAGCGCATCTTCGCGCACGCCTGCCGCAAGGAACAGATCCCGTACGGCATTGGCACGTGCCTCGGACAGCTTCATGTTGCCATCTGCCGTCCCCCGCGGGTCCGCGTATCCGTCCAGTCGCACGCTCAGAGACGGGGACTTGGCGAGCATGCCGGCCAGAGTCTCGATTTCGTGCGAGGAGTCCTCCGGGATGTCCGCGCTGCCGGTTCGGAACAAGATGTCGCCCTGCAACCCATCGAGCACTTTGGCCGCCTCCTCGCGCGCGCCGACATCCTTGGCCTCCTGCGCTGCCTCCACGCTGTGCGCCAGCTGATCGAGCCGCGCCGTCAGTGCACGATTGGTCTCCTCCAGTTCACCACGCGCCGTTTCGAGCTGCGCGGTCTTGGCCTCGAGCTCGGTCGTCACGGCCTCGAGCTGCCACTTGTCGTTCTGCAGGAGGGCGACCTGCGCTTCGGCTTTGCGGGCCTCACCGGCGCGGTGCACCCGATTGCCGAGCCAGGTGCCGAGGCCCGCCCCCACGACCGCGCCGACCGGCCCGGCCGCGAAGCCACCGATGACCGCGCCGGTGATGAAACCGGCCGGTTCTTGCGGCGACGGCTTCGGCTCGGGCGCACCTGCCAATGCCGCCGCGCTCAATCCCATCAATCCTATCGTCCAGACCACCTTCGAATATTGAGTTTTCATACACCGCTCCTCGATTGCCAGGCTTCGCCACGTCGGGCGGCGACCGCCGCCCGTTGGAGCTATTTCGCCTGGAGATTCGGGCAGAGCCCTCGAGGCACGGTGGCAAATCGTGGCGAACTACCGGCCAATTGAGCGGCTCAAGTCCTCAGCGAGAAGGGTGTGAAATCGGTCCCGATGTCGTAGTAATCCTCCTGCTCGGCCCTCTTCAGGAACGCGACGACCCGGTAGGTGAGCGGCGTGGCGAGGATCTCCCAGCCGCTTTTCAAGACATATTGCGTGAACATGATCGCGACCAGATGGTCCCCGGGCATCCGGCCGTAAAACGCGACGAAGTAAAAGATCAGCGAGTCGACGAACTCACCGCACAGTGTCGAGCCCACGATCCTGGTCCACAGCCAGCGTCCTCGGGTCCAGATCTTCATCTTGGCGAGGACGTAGCTGTTGACGAACGTTCCGCATAGAAAGGCGAGGGTCGAGGCCACCACGATGCGCGGCGTGTTGCCGAAGATCGCCTCCACCGCAGGCTGGGTCGCGCGCGAGCTCTCCGACGCTGGCAGATGCACGATCACCGCCGCCATGACGGAGGCGAATGCCAGCGCACCGAACCCCGCCCACACGACGCGTCTGTCGCGCGCATAGCCGTAAACTTCGGTGAGGATGTCGCCGAAAATATAGGAGATCGGGAAGAACAGGACGCCGGCCAGGAAGGTCACCGTGCCGATGACCGGGACGTGGAAGGAGGTCTCCTTCGCGGGGCCGATCAGGTTCGAGCACAACAGGACGCACACATAGGCGGCCATCACAAAATCGTAATACCGATATTGACGGTTCTCACGGATCGGAGACATGGTTTTCATTGACCGGATGATATGTCATACCGGTCGCGTGCTCGGCGATTTGTCGAACCGTCGCACACTCGAGACGTTCCGCGACGGTTTGGCGAAAACCATCACATCACCCGGACGGGCCGTCCTGTAGATATGTAGCTCAATTCTAAGGCTATCGGAACTATGGAGCAGGGCAAACCCTTCAGCGCTACGGAAAGTCCGCTCGTCGATTTCGATGCCGTCTGTCAGAAAGTGCGTGCGGCCTTCGAACCGGCGCGCGCGCATGCCGTTTCTTTGCACGATGAGAACGGAGACCTGCTCTGGCTGAGCGAGAGCTCCATGGGGCCGGACGAACACAATGCGGTTCGCGAGGCGCTCGAATCCTTTGCCCGGAGCGATTCCCCGCCGGTGCTCGCCTACGATCTGGGCGACGCCCGCTCCGCCGTGCTGCTGCGCGCCGTCAACGCACGTCGAGCGCTGGTGGGCGCGGTCATGGTGATCATGGACACCCGGTCCATCAAGGCCGATGCCGGCGGTCTCGCCAAGCTCCTGACGCCAAGGTTGCAAAGGGCGCTCACGGACTTCGCCGGCATGCGGCCGGACATAGAGCCGAGCGCGGGCCAGGCACCCGCCAAGACTCCTGCTCCGGCGCCTGTCAGCGCCAAACCGTCCGCCAGTTCCAAGCCTTCCGCCGGCGCCAAACCATCCGCCACTTCGCAGACGGCCAAAGTCCGGGCGCTCGCCGCGGCGGCGCCGGCCAGCGTCAAGGTATCCGTTCCCGCGGGCGGCAAGTCGACCGCGGCCGCACCGCATGGCCCCAAGCCATCGGCCGCCGCGGCCCCTGCCGGCGTGAAGGCGCCGCCACAGTCCGCGGGCGGGGCCAGGGCCGTCGCACATGCGGCTCCCGCAAGCCGCCCGCACGACGCGCCCCCGGCCCATCCTTCGTCTGGAACTTCCGGCGCGAGAGAGAGCTCCGCCCCGCAGGAGCTTTCGCTCGCAGACTCCACACGCGTGCCCGTGGTTCGCGCCCCGTCGGCGCGGGCGGCCGATGCGTCGCCCGCGAGACCCGAGCGCTCGGCTCCGCCGGACTCGGCGGACAAGCGCGCGCCCGAGATCTCTCCGGAGATCGATCGCCTGCACGCCGCTCTGCGGCGCAGCCCCATCGCCCTTCACGTCCAGCGGTTGGTACCGCTGACCAAGGGCAGCCAGCTCAAGCGGTACGAGGTGTTGCTGCGTTCCAAGGGCGACGATGCGCCCAATGCGGCGCCTCACGCGATGCTCAAGGCAGCCGTCGACAACGGTCTCGGCTCAATGATCGACCGGCGCGTCATCACGGAGCTCGTGGGCTGGCTCGTCCACCATCCGGACGTGTGGCAATCGAATGCCGTCATGTTTTCGGTGAATCTGACCGCGACCGCGCTGCACGACGAGCACTTCATCAAATTCGTGGGGCTGTGCCTCGCGAAGTCCTCTCTGCCCAAGGCCATGATCGCGTTCGAGGTCGATGTGGCGACAGCGGTGAAGCTGTCGTCCCGAGTGGCAGAGGTCGCTGCCTCGCTGCACCGTCTGGGTTGTCCGCTGGTGCTCGATGACTTCGCGCTGAAGACCGAATGCTTCGACCTTTTGCGCCTGCCGGGCATCCGTTACGTCAAGCTCGCGCCGGAAATCACCGCCAACATGCGCACCGACAAGATCTCACAGGCTTCGATCACCGCCGTCGTCCAGATGGCGCGAGTGCTCGGTATGCACACGGTGGCGAAGCGCACCGAAACCCCCGCGGAACAGGAATGGCTGACCGCGCTCGGGGTGGACTTCGTGCAGTCGCATGCAATGTCGCCGCCCGCCGCGATCGAAACCCTGTCGAAAGCGCGCGCGTAGAGCGGCTTGACGATCGGATCATTAACGGCGGTTAATGAGTGATCCAGCCCACGCATTGCGGTATCGGCGTCGCACATCGTGCTGCAGGCACTTGCAAAACATCGGAAACAAAGCAAACTACATGGGTCTGCAACGAGACACCGGGACCGAGCTAAGTGTTTTGTTAGTCCCATGAGGTTCGGTTCCGGTTCCCGTTAGGCTGCCACCCATGACACTCAATGCACTGATCGCGGCCTGCACGCTCGCGGGCTTCCTGTTTCTGATCACGGCGATTCGCCGATTCCAGTTGCGCCACATGTCCGGGGGCTTGTTTCACGGCACTTCCGCATTGGTGCTGTTCCTGGCCGCCGCAATTCTGTTTCTGATCACCGTCAATCTGCACACCTACCAGCGCTTGACGGAGGAGGCTCCGGCCGGCGAGATCCAATTCGTCAAGCTCGGCCCGCATCAGTACAACGGCGTGCTGACATACCCCGATGGTGAGGTGGCCTACTTCCCGTTGAGCGGAGACGAATGGCAGATCGATGCCCGCATCCTCAAATGGACGGCGGCCGCCAACCTGGTCGGTTTCGACACCGCGTTCAGGCTCGAAAGAGTCAGCGGACGTTACTCCGGCATCGACGATGAGCGCTCTCAACCGCGCACGGTGTACGAACTACATCCCCCGGGCAAGATCGACCTGTGGTCACTGATACACGACTATCATCGCTGGCTGCCCTGGTTCGACGCGCTCTACGGAAGCGCGACTTACCTGCCTATGGCGGATGGCGCCCTGTACGACATCAAGGCATCGCCGAGCGGCTTGCTTGCCCGCCCCCTCAATCAGGCGGCCCGCAATGCCGTCGGCAACTGGCACTGACAGCCTTAATGTCCACGGTACAATAAGGGCGTCAGGCCCGACCGCCTATGCCGGCTTAGCACAGTGGTAGTGCAACGGTTTTGTAAACCGTAGGTCGGGGGTTCGAATCCCTCAGCCGGCAAATCCCCGCACCCTCCCGGGCGGTCGCGCGAACTCTCAAATCTGCGGCCAGCGCTGATTCCCCGACTTCATCAATTCCACCGGGAGACGGATGTCGTAGCGGGCGCGGAGCGCCTGATCGCGTTGCGCATCGATGTAACAGGGATAGTGGCCCGACATGATCTCGCGGACGCGCGCGTGCGCAACGTCCATCAGCGCCGGAGCGCCGCGGTATTCCCAATCCGCCAGCGTCGACCGATCGCCGAGCTTCGGGTACAGATACTCGGTCTCCATCAGCGACAGGGTCTGCTCGGCGCCGAGATAGTGATTGGGGCCCCCGATGACGGTGCGCTCAATGACCTCGTATGACAGCGTCTCGTCGTTGACTTCGATGCCTCGCAGCGACCGCTTGACGCTTCCGATCAGGTCATTGTCCATGACCATCGACTCGAGCGAGCACCCCATGAGGCTGCCCAGCATGCCGGCGCACTCGGCAATCATGTTGCTGCCGGACAGCGCCGCGAGCGCGATGGTCATGCCCTTCTCGTAGCCGGCCTGATAGTCGGGTCGCTTGGCGTCCGTCATGCCTGCGGCCACGATGCCGGGAAGCTGGAAGTACTGTGCGATCTGGCCCGCCGCTGCCTGCAGGATGGCCTCCTCCCCGCCTCCGCCGGTGAACGCGCCCGTGCGTAGATCCGCGACGAAGGTCCAAGGACCAAAGTCGATCGGGCCACCCGGATTGATCAAATTGACCACCGTGACGATGGCGAGCGCCTCCGCCGTGCATTGCGCGAGTGCGCCGGCGAGGGCTGCCGGCGCCGTGGCGCCCGACTGCGGCGCGGTGCAGGCGCTGACCGGCAATCCACGCCGCGCTGCCTCGCACAGCACGGCCGAGGTATCAGGTCCGAAGCGCAAAGGCGAGACGATGGGGCAGACACCAATCGCGGCAAAAGGCGCACGCCGGAACGCGCCTGCGGCGCCGAGCAGCGCATCCCAGAGTCCCTCGACTTCGGCGACCGTCGCCGGGTCTGCCAACGAAATGCCGAAAGGCTTGGTGGTCGCTGCGGCAGCCGCATAGGCAATGTTGATTGCGTGCAGCCGCGCGTCCTCACAGATGTCATTCGCTATGACCTGCTGGAAGCAGAAGTCGATGTGCTCGAGGTGATCGCCCATCCGGAAGAAGTCGTAAAGATCCAGCAGTGTCGAGGGCCGATATGCTCCCGAGCCCGGCTCGACGATTCGCACCGCCTCGCCGGCCGTCGCGAAATAGACGCGATTTCCACCGGATCGGACCGTGCGCTGCGGGTCACGTCCGTGATAGACGATCTCGCGCGCAGCGTGGGCGATGACATCCTCGACGAGCGATCGCGGGAAGCAAAGCCGGCCGTGGGCATTCAAATGCGCCCCTTTCGCCATCGAGTGGTCCCGCAGTTCATCTGGCGCATCGCTGATGCCGATATTGGCGAGCAGCGAAAAGGCGGTATCGGCGATGCGCGCCATGTCGCGCTCGGTGAGCGGCCGATACGAGCCCCCCGACAAACCGGGTCGCACCGCCGGCGAGCACCTCGCGCTGCGTCTGTCGGCACGCCGCGCCGCGCGGGTCATCCGGCTCATCGGTGGACCAGACGTCATCATGAAAGTGCTTCCTGTGTCGCGAATGGACGCCGCGGGACTGGGAGCATGGCGCTCCTCGCGCGTCCCTGTCAATGGAGTTAATGAAAATATATTCATTCACTTAAATTGATCAAAGCATTTCCTTTTTATAGTTTTTAACGCAAATTCGATGCATTGCGAACCAGTTGTTCCGGCTGCGGAAAGATCGGCTAATCTAGACGCAAGGGTTCAATCGCAACGATCTCGCGCGGGCGACTCAGCAGGGAGTTAATTTGCGCTGGTACAAGCCGGGACGTTACCCGAATAGGCGGCAATATACGGCTCGGTTCGTCAAGGCGGTTCGCGAAGAATCGAGCGGACCGGATTGAGCCGCGCCGCAGCTCAAGCCCCGCATCTGCGGCGCACGCTGGGTCGTGTCGACGTCGTACTGATGATCGTCGCGGGGCTCGTCAGCTTGAATACCATGGCGCCGCTCGTGCAGAACGGGCCGATAGTGCTCTGGCTCTGGCCGCTCGCCATCGCCTTGTTTTTCATCCCCGAGGCCATCACGGTCATCGAGCTGTCCCACCACTACCCGGGAGAAGGCGCCGTCTATGTGTGGCCGAGCAGGCTCTTGGGCGAGATGCACGGTTTCCTGTCGGGCTGGTGCTACTGGATGGCGAACATCGTCTACGTCCCGACCCTGGTCGTCTCCTCGACGGGACTCGCCGCCTTCATGTTCGGCGCTTCGGGCGCCACTCTCGCAAGCCACGGCACCGCCATCGAGATCGGCTCCTTCGGCCTCTTGGCGCTGCTCATCTGGCTCAACATCCGGGGACTCGCGGCCGAAAAACTGTTCGTGAACGCAGCCGCCCTCGGCACGCTGTCGGTCGGCATCATTCTCATCGCGCTAGCTTCCTGGCTGGCCATGCGCGAGGGGGTGTCTGTCTCGAGGCTCGTCTGGCGCCCCTCGGGATTCGACTGGCATCTGATCTCGATGTTCAGTCTCGTATGCTTCTCGCTGCTCGGACTCGAAATTGCCTCGAACGTCGGCGACGAGATTCACGACCCGCGTCGAACGCTTCCACGAGCTCTGCTGACGGGTGCCTGCCTGGTCGGCAGCCTCGACATCTTGCTGACGATCTCCATGCTGCTTGCGGTCCCTCCGGAAGGCATGAATCCGGTGCAGGGAGTGCTGGAAGCGGTGGACGGGTTTGCACGGCGCATAGGCGCGAGTTCCCTCACTCCAGCAATTGCGGGACTGCTTGCCCTGTCGGTCGCAGGCGCGGCGGCGGCGTGGCTGGCCGCGCCGGCGCGCATACCGTACGTCGCGGCTCTCGAAGGTCATCTACCCCGCGTGTTCGCCCGGCTTCACCCGCGCCATGCCTCGCCGCACATCGCTCTGCTGCTCTGCGGCGGACTGTGCGCGCTCGCGCTCGCGGTGAGCTTCGCTGGTGCCGGCCTCAACGAGGCGTTCATGACCATTCTCGACCTTTCGGTGATCCTGAGCCTCCTTCAGTATCTATATATGTACGCTTCGCTTCTCGCCCTGGTCTTCCGCCGGCGCGACATCGACTTCTTCTTCAGCCGCACGACGCTCGCGGTATCAGGCATCGCCGGAATGTGCGTCACGTTGCTCGCCACCGCCACCGCGTTCGTGCCAACGCGCCAAGTCGAGCACCTTGGGATGTTCGAGCTCAAACTTTTCGGCTTTTGCGGCATCGTCTTGGGCGCTGGAGCACTCTGCTTCCGTCTCACGTCTCGATCGGCGGCATCCTGACGCGTGGGCCACGATGACCTAGTCCGCTTCCCCGTAACCTGCCCGATCTGCCGCAAGCAGGTCATCGTGGAATATCGGCGGCCCGATGTCGTCGGCGCCCTCCTCAACGACCGACCCATCCGGCTGTACGCGCCGTGCTGCGAAAAGACGTGGACGGCGGGCTATATCGAAATGCAGCAGATCCGCGGCCACTTCGAGGCCACCCGGCTCGATGATCCCAGCCGCACCGTGCCCCCCAAACCGCGCGAAACACGGGACGATTAGCGCCGCACCGAAAGCCGCGATCACTCAACTCCTGCGGCTCGATGTCTCGAATCCCAGCGTCGTCCCGGCGGAATGTCTGCGCACGGCGACAGCGTCTCCTGCTGCCGACAGTTATCCAAGGTAGAAATTGATGACTAACATCCGACCCCGCAAATCGCTGGCTGCGTATTGCGTCCACGTCGATCAGGAATTTTCCCTACGTCCAACTTCGCCTTGAGGGATCTTAACGATGCGCAAAACCTTAGCGGCAGCAGCCTCTGCCGCATTGATCATTCTGGGATGGGCCGACACCAACGTAGCGGCCGCAGCGTCGACCACTAAGAGTGTGCCTGCCGAAAATTTCAGCTGCGGCACCGCAGCAAAGACTGAGAAGACCGGCGCCCCCGGCTCCTCATCGCTCGGCATCGCGTTCGCGGGCAACGACCCCACACAGACGTTCACCTGGGGCTCGAAGTTCACCGTCAAATTCGACGCCGTCTCGAAAATCTCCGACGTCGTCGACTGGACGATCGCCGATTACACCGGGAAGGTGCACGCCTCGGGCTCGATCAGCGTAGTCGAAGGCACGACCACGGCGAGCGTGAGTTGCTCGTCCACGATCTCGGGCTATTTCGCGGTCTCGGCCAAGCTGAGCAAATCCGGCGTCATTCCGGCGCAACAGGGCAGTCGGCCGGAAGGCTATGCGGCCTTCGGCGTACTGCCCAACGTGGCGGATTTCGTGCCCGCATTCAACGCCTCGCTCGATACGCGCCGGGTGGGCTTGGTCGGTGCGAACGGTGTGGAGGCAGGTACCGAGCTCCAGCCGATGAACGAGAATCTAGGGACCTCCTGGATCATGACATCGCGATCCATGCAGCTGACCGAGCCGCAACGCGCGGGGCAATACAACCCCGCGACCTATCCGATCGACCCCAGTCTCAAGGAGGGGACGCTCGCGCGAATCGTCTACCTGAATGGTTTGCCGTACTGGGCGAGCACCGCCCCGTCCCCGAGCACCCAAGGATCGTATCCGCCGAAATCCTACAGCTACTTGCAAAGCTACGCGGCGCTGGTCGGTGAAGAGAGCGCCCGGATTCACAAGGAATACATTCCGAATCAGCACAAGAACTACTACCAGGCCAGTTGGGAACCGGATCCGGGTCCCCCCGACGCATGGAAGGGCACCGATGCCCAGTTCGTCGAGTTCTACAAGTCGGTTTGGGAAGGCGTGCATTCCACCGATCCGGATGCGGCGGTGATCGGTCCCGCGACTCAGAGCCTCGGCATCTGCGCGAGCTGGCTCGAGCGTCTGGCGCCCCTTGGATTTACCAAGTATCTGGATGCGGTGTCCTGCCATGGCTATTACATCATCGGCGCGAGTTCCGCGCTGCCGCCGGAGGCGGGGAATTTGCCGGCAAAGGTCCAGGCCCTGCGCAAGGTCATGGGAAGCGTGCTGCCCGCGGGTACGAAATTGTTCGTCACCGAGACCGGGATAGGCTATCCGATGGGAGCGAAATATGCGGCGAACTACCCGACCTCGTCGGTGCTCACCGAGCATGCGGAAGCCGTGGTGCGAGCCCACCTCATCGATTTGGGAGAGGGCGTAGACACCTCCTTCGTGTTCTACTCGTCTGACTTCATCTCCCCCGTGGGATTCGGCATGTATTTCAACCTGAACATCAACGCCTACGCGGGCGGCAACCTGCAGCCGAAACCGACCGCCATGGCGGTTGCGGCGGCCACCAGGCTGATCGACGGGTCGCGAAGCTTGGGCGCGCTCACCAATGTGCCGTCCGGCGGATATGGTTACTCGTTCCTGCTGGCCGACAGCTCGCACGTCATGACCGCTCTGTGGGCGCACAACTCGTCATTCGACGCGAGCGAGTCGTACGAGCTGCAAGTCGCCGCCGCTGGAACCTCCGGTGAAACCATCATGTTCGACACGATGGGAAATCCAAAAACCGTGGCGTATTCGAACGGCCTTCTCAAGGTGACGCTGTCGGAGATGCCAATCTACGTGCTTTCCGACGATGCCGCGGTCACGAAGGCCCATTCGAGGGCGCCCGAGGGCTATAAAACGAGCTTCTAAAGACCCGCCAACCTGCCGGGCAAGGCTGCGTTCGAAACGCGCCTGCCCGGCTTTTTTTTGTCAATGCAATCGCGATTCGCCTACGATGGAACCATGCGCGCAGCGGCAGCCGCGCTTGAGGCGCGGGTCGCGTTCTGGCAAGGTTCGCCCATGAAAGACCTGTTTCGGTCACGCGCAGCGCGCTCCTTGGGAGCGATCGCCCTCCTCGCCTCCATCGTCTTCTCTTCGTCACTTGCGGAGCGGGCGGTCGCGGATTCGCCCGCCGCAGGAAAGCCTACGATCCAAGTACTCGCCGCTTGGATCCGCTGGCTTCCGGCCGGGCTGCCGGCGGCCGGGTATCTCACGCTCACCAATACGGGTGACAAGACCCTCAGTTTGGTGGCGGCCTCGAGCCGCTCTTACCGGGACATCTCGATCCACCGCACGGTCACTCACGGCGACATGGAGGACATGATGCCGGTCAAGGAACTCAGCCTCGAGCCGCATCAGACGCTCGAATTCGAGTCGACCGGCTATCACCTGATGCTCATGCAGCCGACGACGCCGGCCGATACCAGCAGCAGGATCTCGATCGCTCTGCGGTTCTCCGACGGCTCGGTGTTGACGGTGCCGTTCGAGGTGCGCAAGAACGCGTCCGCCGGGTCCACTGTTGAACACTAGGGTTCCCTCTGCCCTCACTTTGGGTCTCGTCGTATCGATCGGCGTGCTTTTCCTGGTGGGCATGCACGCAAGTTCAGTGAGCGCGTCGCCGCCGCTCGGCTACCCGACGGCTCCCCGCGACGCACACGTCGATGTCTATCAGGGGAGACAAGTCGCCGATCCCTATCGCTGGCTCGAGGATATCGATTCGAGCGACACACGCGCGTGGGTCTTGGCCGAGGACCGGCTGAGCCGCGGTTTTCTCGATTCCATTGCGGGTCGCGCCGAGCTCGCCGAGCGTCTGCGGCGGATATGGAATTTCGAGCGTTGGTCGGCCCCCGAACGCTACGGCCGGACGTGGCTTTATACGCACAACGACGGACTGCAGAATCAATCGGTGGTGTTCGTCACGCGGAATCCGAGCGCCGCTGGGCGCGTTCTGATCGATCCCAACAGACTGTCGCAGGACGGAACCGTCGCACTACGCGAAACCGCGATGAGCGCCGATGGACGGCTGTTCGCGTACTCACTCTCGGATGCGGGATCCGACTGGCAGGTCTGGCATGTGCGCGACGTGGCCACCGGGAAGGACCTGCCTGACACCCTGCAGTGGTCGAAGTTTGGCGGCGCGAGCTGGCGCAAGGACGGCTCCGGCTTCTATTACACCGCCTACGATGCACCCCAGCCGGGCGCGCGGCTCAAATCGGCCAACGAATATCAGAAGCTTTTTTTCCATCGATTGGGCACCGCGCAATCGGAAGACACCCTCGTCTATGCGCGAAACGACAACCCGGATTGGTTCATCGGGGCCGCTGTTTCCGACGATGGACGCTATCTCGTGATTCAATCATCCCTGGGAACGGACGAGAGCAATGCGGTGGCCGTTCAGGACTTGACCCGGCCGAACGCACCCATCGTTCCGATCATTCCGAACCCGACTGCGACCTACGATGTGATCGGCAATGTGGGGACCTCCTTCCTCATACGTACCGATGACTCCGCCGCGCACTATCGGATCGTGAGCGTGGATCTCCAGCATCCCCAACCGGTCAACTGGCGGCGTGTCATCGCCGAAGGCGATGACACGCTCGATGCCGCGACCCTCGCGGGCGGCGAGCTCATCGTGCATCGATTGAAGGACGCCCACAGCGCCGTTGAGCGCTATACGCCCCAGGGCGGGCTGCTGGGGGCGGTCGAGCTGCCCGGACTCGGTACGGCGGCCGGGTTTGCCGGCCATCTCGACGACACCCGTGTTTATTACACTTACTCGAGCTTCGGTACGCCTCCGTCGGTTTTCTCGCTGGACTTCAAGACCGGCAGAGCCACGCTCTGGCATTCGCCGCACCTGGAAGATTTCGTGCCTTCCGAATTCCAGACGCAGCAGATGTTCTATTCGAGCAAGGATGGGACGCGTGTTCCATTGTTCATCACGGCGCGCAATGGAACGCCGCTCTCGGGCAACAACCCCACAATCTTGTATGGCTATGGCGGTTTCAACACGCCGGTGACGCCGGGATTCTCGCCGATGATCGCCGCGTGGTTGCAGCTCGGCGGAGTGTACGCCGTGGCCAACCTGCGCGGCGGCGGCGAGTATGGACGGAGCTGGCACGAAGCCGGCATGAAGACTCGCAAGCAGAATGTGTTCGACGACTTCATCGGCGCCGCGGAGTACTTGAGCAAATCCCACTGGACCAATCCGGCGCGGCTCGCGCTCTCCGGCAGATCGAACGGCGGTCTACTGGTCGGCGCGGTCGAGGAGCAGCGTCCCGATCTCGCGGCCGCCGCCGTCCCGCAGGTCGGCGTCATGGACATGCTGCGCTTTCGCGAGTTCACCGTCGGCAAGGCCTGGGAATCCGATTACGGCTCGGTCGACAATCCCGCGGAATTCGATGCGTTGTACGCCTACTCCCCTTATCACAACGTGAAGAACGGCGTGAACTATCCGGCGACGCTCATCATGACGAGCGACCACGACGACCGCGTGTTTCCTGCGCACAGTTTCAAGTTTGCCGCCGCCATGCAGCACGCGGACCCCCAAGGGAATCCCATCCTGCTGCGCGTGGAAGCGCGGGCCGGGCACGGCGAGGGGATCCCCACAACGAAGCTCATCGAGCAAGTGGTCGACATCTACGCCTTCATTCTGCGCGCCTTCGGCATGGACACGGCTTCCGGTTGAGCTCCTCTGGAACACTGGTACAGTAGCGCAGCGATTCCCAACCGGATGAGCACCACCAGAAGGATATCGTTTCATGCATGACTCCAAACTCCGATCGATTCGATTTGCGGCCGCCATCCTGGCGCTCGGTGCTTGCGCCGCCGCCGCTGCGGCGCCGGACTCCGCATTGAATGCCGTTGTCGCCGATCCGGCGCGTTCCGCCAATTTCGTCGCACGCGACCCGGTACGACATCCGGCGGAGGAGCTGGGCTTCTTCGGCATCAAGCCCGACATGGCCGTGGTCGAGCTTTGGCCCGGCGGCGGATATTGGACCGAGATCCTGGGTCCCTATCTCGCCAAGAGCGGCACGTATTACGTGGCGCTCGAATCCACGGGCACTGAGGAGGGCAGCAAATCGGTCAGTCATTGGCGATCACGGATGACCGCTGAGAAGGATCGTCTCGGCACGATTCACGAGACCACGCTCGACGCCGGACACTACGACATCGCCCCTCCCGGTTCGGCCGATCTCGTGCTGACCTTCCGCAATCTCCACAATTGGATGGATGGCGGGTACGCCGACCAAGCGTTCGCCGCGTGCTTCACGGCGCTCAAGTCGGGGGGGATTCTCGGCATCGAGGAGCACCGCGGCCGAACCGACAAGCCGCAGGATCCGAAGGCCGCCGACGGCTACGTGCGCGAGGATTACACCATTGCGCTCGCCAAGAAGGCAGGATTCGTGCTGGTCGCCAAGTCGCAGATCAACGCGAATCCCAAGGACACGAAAAACTGGCCGGACGGCGTCTGGACGTTGCCGCCGACGCTGTCGCAGGGAGACAAAGATCGCGCCAAGTACGTGGGCATCGGCGAAGCGGACAACTTCGTGCTGAAATTCCGCAAGCCCTGATACTGCGCAAGCTGGTCAGCGGCGGGAAATCGTCTAAATTTCCGGCCCGAGAACGATGGGCGATCCGTCGCTGAACCGCGAAACTCGAAACGGCGATGGGTCGACCGACGGCGTCTGGCCGGTGGCGAGGTCCGCGGCGAGTCGCCCCGCCCCGGGTCCGATTCCGAAGCCATGTCCGGAGAAGCCGGCGGCGACGGTGAGCCCGGGAACCGTGCCGGCAGGGCTGATGTAGGGAATCACGTCCGGCGTCGCGTCGATGTATCCGGCCCATTCCTGAACCACGGGCACGTCGCGAAACTGCGGGTAGAGGCGCAGCATGGCTGCCCACGCCTCGCGATTCATCGCTTTGCTGGGCGCAGGGTCCAGCACGCGCGTCGTCTCGAACGGGCTCGGCCGGTCGAGCGCCCAGCGCCGCGGCGCGCGCAATTCGCGCCAGGTCTGCGCATTCAAACGGGGCTTGATCGCAGAGCCTTCTTTGCGCACGGATGGCCAGAATTCGTGCAAATATCGCATGGAATCCGGCACCAAGGGGATCACCAGGCCGGATCCCCGGGCAATGGTGTAGCCGCCGTCCAGACGCCTGCGGTAGCCGACATCGTTCAGGTAAGTACAGACATCGGGGCCACCAGTCAGCGGACCTGTGCGCAACACCGAAGACAGCACCTTCAACTGCGGAAGCCGCACGCCGAGGCTTGCACAAAACAGACTCGTCCACGCGCCCGCCGCGAGTATGACCGTATCGCAGGCGATGGGTCCCCGTTCCGTGACGACCGCGCTGATCCTGCCTGTTGCCCGCTCGAGCCCCCGAACGGCACAGTGTGTGAGGATGACCGCCCCCATGCGCTGCGCCGCGCGGGCGATCGCGGGCGCAGCCTTCTGAGGCTCCGCGCAACCATCGGAGGGCACGTGCAGCCCGCAATGAAAGGTGCTCGTCGCACCCGGCATCAGCGCGCCGAGATCCTGTCCGCGGATGATCCGGGCGCCGGTGGCGTAAGGGCGCGCCATGTCGAGCCAGGCGGCAAATGAGCGCTCGTCGTCCTCCGATTCGCCCACGTACACGACGCCGCATTCCCGAAAACCCGTCGCACTGTCCGTCAACCGATCCATGTCGCGCCACAGCTTGAGACTCTCGACGATCAGGGGCATTTCGCGCTCGTCGCGGCCGGTCTGGCGACACCAGCCCCAGTTGCGGCTCGACTGCTCGCAAGCGATGTGTGCCTTCTCACACAGCACCACCGGAATACCGCGGGCCGCGAGCGCAAGTGCCGCGGACGTGCCGATGATGCCGCCGCCGATCACCACGACACTGGTCGAGGCAGGCATCTTCTCATCGGGAGTTATCGAGTCGACGTAGGGGCCCATGGCATCGCCAGTTGCAAAACGTGCGATTATACGGGCACTGGGACCGAATGATGCGCGCCGCGGAGGCGACCTGTCGATGCACGTGACCCACTCATCGTCCGCCTGCTTGCCGGCCTCGATCCCGTCGGTCGATGTGGCACCCTTGTTTTGTGAGGCATCGCCGGCGCGCGACCGCGCCGACCGCGCCATCGTGGAAGCCGCCGCCGGCGTCGGATTCTTCGTGGCGGGCTGCTTTCCCGCAGGCCTGCCCGTGAATCGCACCGCACGCTCGGAACTGCTTCGCCTGTTCGATCTGCAGGAAGACGAGATCCGGCGCCTATGGCGGCAAAAATTCGACCCCTCGCACCATAATGTGTACCGCGGTTGGTTCCCCAGGCAACGCGGCTTTCTCACCAGTAAGGAAGGCATCGACCTCGGACCCGACGTGGCGTACGGCCGCTCGGTGATTTGCGACGGCGATCCTTTGCGCGAAGCGACGCCGTTGCCCTCAGAGGCGGCATTGCCGGGCTGGAGAGCCACGGCGGCAAATTACTATCTCGGCATGCTTCGAATCAGTCAGGCCCTCATGCGTTCGATCGCGCGAAGCCTCGCCTTGCAGGAGCGGTTCTTCGACGATGCCTTCGATCGCGGCCTGTCGACGTTGCGGTTGCTTCGCTACCCGTTGCGCGAGGATGCGGACGACGCGGCGGTGATCGATCCGAGCGTCTGGGTTATGCACCGGGAACGTCGACATTACGTGACGGGTGCTCCGCATGTGGATTCGGGTTTTCTCACCCTGCTCGCGCAGGACGGGGTTAGGGGCTTGCAGGCGCGGCACCGCAACGGAGAGTGGATCGACGTCCCGCCCGTGGAGGGCACGCTCGCCGTCAACTTCGGCAAGGTGCTGGAACGCTGGAGCGCCGGTCGCATCAAGGCAACCGAACATCGCGTCATCGGCACGGGACGAGAAAGGCTGTCGATCCCGTTTTTCTACGAGGCCCGCGCGGATGCCGAAATCCGCCCGCTCCCGATGGATCCTCCCGGCTCGTTCGAGCCTTTCCTCTATGGAGACTATTTGTGGGCCACGACCACCCAGTTCGTGGAATTCAAGGGCATGGAAGCACTGCGCATGCCTCTGGCCGGCCGACAGCCTCGGCAACCTCTTGAATAGGTGACGTTCACCCCCATCACACCGGGCAATGCCCCCGCGTCGCCGTCTGTTTCGCCCCTTGTGGATCATTCTCGCTTTACTGGCCTATGTCGGTTGCCGATTGTTACCGCCGCTTGCGCTGGGCGCCGCGGGCACGGCCGCGGCGGTGGCGCTGCTCCTGGCCGCCGGCATTTTCGTGCCGCAATCGATCCGCCGAAGCGGCGCACCTGGGTGGATCGCACTCATCGCACTCGGCTTTTTCTCCACGTTGCTCGTGACCACGCTTCTGCGCGACCTGCTCCTGCTTGGCGCTCGCTTCGCGGTGACTGCCTCGCGATATCAAACGCTGCTCGGACCTTCTGCGCTCGGCGCGCTGCTGACCACCGTCGCGGTCACCGCGGTGGGATTCGTGATCGCGCGCCGACCGCGCATCGTGGACGTTGATATCCCGGTCGCCCGGCTGCCGCGGGCACTGCACGGATTTTCGATCACCCAGATCAGCGACGTGCACGTCGGCCCCACGATTCGCCGAGATTTTGTCGAGCGGCTGGTTGGGCGGGTGAACGGCCTGCAGGCCGACCTCATCGCGGTGACCGGAGATCTGGTGGACGGCTCCGTGCTTGAGCTCGCCGCGCATACCGCACCTTTGTCGAAACTATCGGCGCGTCACGGCGTGTACTTCGTGACGGGAAACCACGAGTATTATTCCGGCGAGGCCGCCTGGACCCAAGAAATCCGCCGATTGGGCTTGACCGTGCTCAAGAATCAGCACGTCGTACTCGATCACGATGGTGCCTCGCTCGTGCTGGCGGGGGTCAATGATTTCGCCGCCCATCACTACGACCCCGCGCAGCGAAGCGATCCAGCCGCCGCCCTTCAAGGCGCTCCCGCCGATGCCGGCGCGAGAATATTGCTTGCCCACCAACCGGGTTCCGCACAGGCCGCCGCCAATGCCGGCTACGACGTGCAGATCTCCGGCCATACGCACGGCGGCCAGTTCTGGCCCTGGAATCTATTCGTGCGCTTCTTTCAGCCGTTTACTGCTGGATTGCATCGCGTGAAAAATTTATGGGTCTACGTGAGCCGCGGAACGGGCTACTGGGGCCCGCCGAATCGATTCGGCGTTCCCGCGGAAATTACCCGAATCCGATTGGTACCCGCGACGGTACCGCACTGACCCGAATGCGCACTTGTCCGGTAGAATTCGCCCCGATGTTCGAAGTTATGAAGTAGTGGCCGATTTGCGAACCACGCAAACATTCGCATGAACGATCGCGCAGCCGCCCCCCTCACCGGCATTCGCGTGGTGGAACTCGCACGCATATTGGCGGGACCTTGGATGGGTCAGACGCTCGCCGACCTCGGCGCCGATGTCGTCAAGGTCGAGTCTCCCGAGGGCGACGAAACGCGCCGCTGGGGCCCGCCGTTTGTGCATGGAATCGACGGCACTCAGGCGGATGCCGCCTATTTTCATTGCTGCAATCGGGGCAAACGGTCGGTGATTGCCGACTTTCGGTCGGCACGGGACCTCGATTTCGTAGGGCGGCTCATCGAGCGGTCGGACGTCGTGATCGAAAATTTCAAGACCGGGACGCTCGGTAGGTTCGGGCTCGACTACGCGTCGGTCAAGGCGCGAAATCCGCGCCTGATCTATTGCTCCGTCACCGGCTTCGGCCAGGACGGTCCCTACGCCGCGCGTGCGGGATACGACGCGATGATTCAAGCAATGAGCGGCATGATGGACATCACCGGCGATCCCGACGGGGAGCCGCAGAAAATCGGCGTGGCCCTCGCAGACATCCTGACCGGCGTGTACGGAGTAGTCGCCATCCAAGCGGCTCTCGCAGCACGCGAGCGGACCGGAGAGGGACAGCAGATCGACATGGCGCTCTTCGACGTGATGGTCGGCGTGCTCGCGAACCAGGCGCTGAACTATTTCGTGTCCGGCACCGCACCGCACCGCATCGGCAACGCGCACCCGAACATCGTCCCCTACCAGACCTTCCCGACGAGCGACGGGCATGTGATGGTGGCGGTCGGAAGCAATTCGCAATTCGCCAAGCTATGTTCCCTCCTCGCGCGTCCCGACATCGCGATGGATGGCCGCTATGTCACCAATGAATTGCGGGTTCGAAACCGTGGCGCTCTGATTCCGATGCTGCGCCAGGAGCTGATGGCCTGGAAGCGCGATGAGCTGCTCACGAAACTTGCCGCCTTGGGCGTGCCCGCCGGCCCGATCAACACGATCGCGGACGTGTTCGCCGATCCGCAGGTCCTGGCGCGCGGCATGCGCGTTGACTTCGACCGCCCCGAGATCGCCGGCGGCAAGCTTTCCGGCCTCAGAACGCCGGTACGATTCTCTGCCTCGCAGCTTTGTCTCGACAGGACCGCTCCGCGTCTCGGCGAGCATACGAACGCGGTTGCCCGCGAACTCGGCATCGAGCCGTGAGCTTCGCGTGGATTGGTCCGTGAACATCCGATCGGTCTGCGTCTTTTGCGGCGCCGGAAGCGGTGTAGGTAGCACGTACGCAAAGTCGGCGCGCGAATTCGCCCGGGCGCTGGTCGCCAATCGGATCGAGCTCGTATACGGCGGCGCGAGCGTCGGACTCATGGGGATGCTCGCCGACACGGTTCTCGCAGCGGGCGGGAGATGCATCGGCGTGATCCCGCAGAGTCTCGTCGACAAAGAGGTCGCGCACGCCGGACTCACGCGTCTCGAGATCACGCGGACGCTTTCGGAGCGCAAGACCCGCATGATGGAGTTGTCCGATGCGTTCGTTGCTTTGCCGGGAGGAGCCGGGACGCTCGATGAGCTGTCCGAAGTCTGGACGGCGGCGCAACTGGGACTTCATGTAAAGCCGATCGGCGTGTTGAATTGCGGAGGTTACTTCGATCATCTGCTGCGGTTCACGGACCATGCGGTTGCGGAAGGCTTCCTCGATGAGCAAAGCCGCGCACTGATCAAGGTGGAGGGTGAGGCGCAGGCTTTGATCGATGCGCTCGTGCACCCTAGATAAGTCCAGCGTAGCCGCACGTAGGTTCCTAGTTCGCGGCAGCGGTGACATCGTGGCGCTGGAGGCGCGCTACCCGCTGGCCGTGAACTCTGGAAAACTCGACAAATCGGCGCGCAGTGGCCATTGACGTCGCATGCGACCGGCGTATAGTTGCGTTGTTGAAGATTTCAACAATGAGGTCGGCAATGGCAACCGTCAATTTCAGTGTACCGGATGAAGTGAAAGCGGAATTTGACAAGACCTTCGGCGATCAGAACAAGAGCTCCATCATCGCGGAACTGATGCGACGGGCCGTGCGCGAGCGGCATCTTCAAATTAGACGTGAGCGACTGTTCCGCCAATTGAGCAGCGCGCGTGGCAGTCGGCCGTCCTTCAGCAGCGAGGAAGTACGCAGGGCACGGGCAGCTAATCGACCGTGATCGTAGTGATCGATGCGAGCGTGGTCCTAAAATGGCTGCTTGAGGATCCCGCCCGCGAACCTGACACCGAGAAGGCATTGGCCCTCATCGAGTCGGTCGTAAGTGGGGGACTGGAGGTCTTGCAGCCCGTGCATTGGTTGGCCGAAGTGGCGACGGTCGCTGCCCGCCTCGCCCCACAGACGGCAGTCCGCGATGTCGAAATGCTCGCCGCGCTGGAGCTTCCGACGACCGATGACCCGAACGTCATCCGGCGGGCAACCCGCCTTGCTATCGAGACCAATCATCATCTGTTCGACACCCTGTATCACGCAGTCGCGCTTGAGCACGAAGACGCGGTGCTGGTGACCGCAGACGATCGGTACTACGGGAAAGCCGAGCGCTACGGGGCGATTACCGCATTGCGCGACTGGGGAGGCGTACCTTAATCGTTAACCGATGATTCATCCCGCAACCTTTTTTTGTCTTTCGTAAACATTGAAAAGACCCAAGATCTGGCTGCCAGCACGGCCGCCACACTCTGCTTCTCGCGCGCGGGGAGGGAGCGATCAAGATCCGCAAGGTCGCGGAATTCTGCGGCCAAACGCTCCAATTTTCGCAACAAGACTTTGTAGGAAGCCGTAGCGAGTTCGGCAGATAGAAACTGCAACGATTCGCCGGGGCGGTCGAAAGCCGCATCGAGGAATTCTCGTCGAATTCGGCTTTCATAAGTACGCCTCAATGGTCCATCTGTCCGCCATGCGACAACAGACGCTACCCGGGTCTTGGCGCGAAGTTTTGGACGCATCTCAATGAGATGCAAATCATCGAGTCGGGCCATCCATCGTCGCACAGTCCTTTCATCAGTACCGACCTCGCGTGCCACGTCTCGCCCAGAGCGTCCGTTCGCCAGAAGGTAGAAGCAAGCAAAGAGATGTGGATCCTCAGCGAGTGCACGCTCCTGTTCGAGACTTAATACCTCCGGTGAGTCACCCATTTGTTCACCGGTGAGCCGCAAAATCTCGGGAAGCCCGATATCCAACGCGCTGCAGATCTCCTCCAACCGGACAATCGTTAGGGTACGCGTGCATGGAAGCGCAAAAACGCGTGGCCCGAACCAGCCCGTGGTGAACGTCAGCTCTTCGGCACTCTTGCTGGCGATTCGCTCGCGCCCAGATCTCGCGGCTTGCTGCCCTTCATCACCAGCCATAGGGTCAATGCTATCTCGCAGAAGGTAGCGGGTTGTGAGATCGCAAATACCGTCCCCTGATACTGTGGCCATAGTGTCCCGGTCATACTCAACGCCAAGTAGGCGGCACCGCCGATCGCGAGCCAAACGCCCAGAAACCGCGGCACTAAGCGCGACTTGTACACAAGCACGGCCAAGGGGACGAGCCATGCTCCCCATAAAACTTCGGCTGCGGTGTTTTGAGCGTCCCGCAGCTTCAGAAATAGCATTGCCAAGGCGTCGCGCTGAGGCTCGTCGAATACGGATAAGAAATCCGCGCGCCTCACGACCATCAGTGTGCCAAAGTCGTCCACAACGCCAACGAAGTAAATGACGGCTGGCATCACGCCTCCGAGGATCACCACGAGAGTGGCGAGGGTGCGGTCAACCGCAACGAACAACCGGTAAAAGGCAAGTGTGAGAAAGACTAGGATAACCGCCCCGGCCAGTTCGCTGGCGATACCCATACGAAAAAGAAACTCGTGGGCGGCGATATTGTTGACCGTGGCGGCCGCATTACCCTGCACGAACAGTTTGCTGGGTATGTAGATGAGACGCAGTGGGCCGACGATTATAAGCAGCAGATACCATAGTCCGGCGACTCTTCCTGGGTTACGAGCTATGGGCATTTTCGTTCCTTGTCGAAAAGTTGGGTGTAGCGTTCGACGATTGGCGGCAGGTCGGGTGAGACTATCCTAACCGCCGATCGACTGCTTATAGGCAATCCGTTCGGTGCTGTCAGTGACCGGTCGTGGCCGGCAGCCGCCCCATGAAGTTAACCGCGCCCGCCGACCCAAACTGGTCCGGCGACAGTGCCGGCGCTCGCCCTAAGCAACATCGAGCAGCGCTCGCGGATTCTTATCGGCCACGAGCAGCAACGTGCGCGCAGCACCCGACGGTGCCCGCCGCCTCTGTTCCCAATCCTGCAAGGTACGCACAGACACGCCGAGCAAGGACGCAAAGCGCGACTGGGAGAGTTCAGTCTTTTCTCGAATCTTCGCAACATCAGGCACGTTAATCACACGACCGTACTCGCCACGCTTGATTTCGCGGACCCCATCCAGGATCTCACGACCCACGTTTCTCTTCGTCTTAGCCATCTTCCACTTCCTTCCGGATCTGCCGGAGTACGTGCGCAGGGATGTTGTCGGCAACGCTCTTCGGATACATCGCTAGCATCCAGATCACGCCGTGTACCCGACGGACGTAATAGATCACGCGATAACCGCCCTGTTTGGCGCGACCCGGCGCCGCCCAGCGAAGCTTGCGGACACCCCCCGAGCCCGGGACAACTGAGCCAACCTCCGGATCAGTCATCAGCGATCTCTGCAGCGCCGAGTACTCGTCATCCGTCATGCAATCGAGAACAAGCTTCGTGAAGAGGCGCGCCTCAATGAAGCTGAACATCGGCTAATCATACGGCATTGCCGTATGCCACGCGCGGCATTCCTCGGTGACCCGGCCAGTGCCTCCGTGTGCCGGAGGGTCCGGCGGTCGCCTGTAGCGGCGCCCGCCGGTATTGATCCTCTTATTTCAGCTCCGCCACCTGCACGGTGTCCGAACCCAGCACAGTGCGAATCTTGGCGCGATCGGCCTCGGACTGATTCGCCTTCTCGACCGAGCCTTCAACCTTGGCGCTCACCTGATCAAGCTTCCCGCCGAGATGATCGAGCGCCGCCCAGTTCTTGTACTCAACGACAAGGATGATGTCGGCATCCTGCGGGGTGTGCGGCTGAGCGACCAGCACCTCATAGCGCGTGATCAGGCCGGCCGCCTTGGCAGCTTCCTGCTGTTTCTTGTAAGTGGTCGCGAGCCAGTGCATGTATTCGTCGAAATGCCCGTCGACAGTGCGGATGAACGAGACAGTCTGGACCGGCCCGTCGTTGTAGTCAGTGCCGTCTGCGTAGGCCATCGTAGCAAGCGTAGTGAGTGAGAGTAGTGCGCCGGCGGCGAAGATCGCCCGGGTCATATGTGTCATGAATGAGTCTCCCCAGTTTATTCGTTATTGAGTTTATTTCGAGTTGTACCGAGCAGCGGACTTGCCCGGCAGCACGGAGCGCTGAACACTACGCCGCCGCCGCATTCCCTGCAAGTATCGCCTGTGAGCCAGGCGCACCTCTGCGATCATCCTCCGGCGGGCGAGTCAGAGATTGCAGGCACCGCGGAAACACAAATGATCGCTTTGCCGCTGCGATTTCAGATTCGTCTCGCATTGCTGGCCCCCATGATCGGTAATTTTTGGAACGCGTTCTGCTGAAGCCGACATGTAATCCTGAGTTTCCTTGAGACCAATTGCCTAATAGTCCAGTGCAATCCAATCTCTCCGCCAACGTTGGCATCGATATAACTTTTGCCACCATCCGAGAACACACGATCCCTTCACTCCGCTTCCACATCACCCAACAGTTTTAAGAAAAATCGATCGACTTGAGTTCCACCTGTATCCCAAATAGCCAAACCCTGCAGTTGCATGGCATTTGGCCCGCGGGTAACGTTTCGATCAAAGTTACGGGACGAATATTCCCATCGTTTGCGATATCAACTCGAACCGATCCCGGTCCGAAAGTCATGCTCCGCTCGGCCGCTAGTGAAGAATCGTGTCCCTGCGATTAGCTGTTGCGCCGGGCAGGACAAGTGAACCGGTAACGCCGTCGCCGCTGGGCGGCTGTTGTGATAATGGGGTATGCGTTGGGGGGCGCTCATGCGCCTAATAGGGCGCTGTACGGGCAGATTGATTCTGCGTAGCTGACTACCGTGATAGGCTGCTGTCGTACCGATAAAGCCGGGAATTACAACATTATGAAGCCCCTCGACTCATTCCTGATCACGTTAGTACTGGTGGCATGCGCGAGCACAGTCAGCGAAGCTGCGACGCTCAGCGGAACCGTCAAAGACTCCGACGGCTCACCGCTGAAGGGTGTATTCGTGCAGGCCCAGAACAAAAAAACAAGCGTTACGATGATGGTGTTGTCGGGCGCCAACGGGCATTACCGCCTGGAGAATCTGCCAGCCGGTGAATATAAGTTGATGACGAGGATCACCGGTTACGGCAGCGACTCCGTGACTGACGTGAAGCTCGCGTCGGACCAGTCCTCTTCTTTCGACATGTCACTGCGGAGGAGCCCGGTGCAATGGAATGAGCTGTCCATTCACCAGGCCCGGATGCTCTGGCCGGCTTCGCCGGCGAAAGACAAACTGTTCTCGACCTGTTTCACATGTCACGGGTTCCAGACGCGGATGGCCTCGACGCCGCATAACTATGACGGTTGGCGGAGCCGTGTTCTTTTCATGCAAGTTGCGATGAAATTCGGTCTGGCGGATCGGCTTGACGACAACGAAGCGGATCAGGTGGCGAGCTACCTGACGAGCCTGTACGGCGAAACATCCGTGCTGCCGAGATACGCCAACGAGGCGCCCGGATACCAGGAAACGCTGCGGCTGGTCGACGACAAGGCATTGAATATCACCTACACCGAATACAATATGCCTTCGCCTAGCCGCATGCCGTTCAGCGCGGCGCCGGACAAGGAGGGATATTTCTGGATCCCCAATTTTGGCGTCGCCAATAAGATCACGCGGCTAGATCCGAAGACCGGCGAGATGCAGGACTATCCGGTCCCGAACGTCGGCACTGCCGCTGTTCACGCGGCCGTACCTGCAGCGGACGGCACGGTATGGCTCACGGAGCAGGGCTCGAACAAGATCGGGAAATGGGACCCGCACACGCGCAAGATCGCGGAGTTCCAGGATGCTTACCTACCGGGCAAGCTCGGCTACAGCGCGGGATCCAAGCATACGCTGCGCTTCGATCCGGACGGCAACGTCTGGGCCTCGGGTAACCCGTTGACGAGACTCGATCGCAAGACCCGAAAATTCACCCGCTTCGACGACCTGAAATCCACTTACGACGTGAAGGAAGACAAGAACGGCAACATCTGGTTTACACGGCCTGACACGCACCAGATCGGCATGGTGGATTGGAAAACCCTGAAAGTATCCCAATGGTCCCCACCGACACCAGAATCGTTTCCACGACGCATGCAGATCGATGCCGACGGGATCGTTTGGTTTGGCGAATTTAATGCGGGAAAACTCGGGCGGTTTGACCCAAGGACAGAGACTTTCACGGAATATGCGCTACCGGGTCCAGAGCCGACTCCCTATGGTCTTGGTATCGACGCGGAAAATCACATCTGGTATTCATCGTACAACATGGATGTCATTGGTCGATTTGATCCAAAAACCGGCAAGACGATTGAATATCCGTTCCCGCATTCTGAAAACAGTATTCGAGAATTTTTTCCCGATGGGCAAGGACGGATGTGGTACGGATCTCCTTCGAATGACAAGGTCGGTTATTTCACGCTGACCGCGGACGGCGAACGAGCTGGCAAATAGGGGCTCGCGGAGACGATGGGGAAGTAGTATACGTCATCAATTTGGCTCCCCCTGGGTTGGCCCAATGCGCGAGCGACCGCTTCGCGGCAGTCTCTTCAGTACCATCGATGACAGGTACTGGGCCGGCAGCCTTGAAGTCGGGCCGACCCCCTGGAGTCCGGCGGCAGTGCCAGCCCGCAGCCTACGCAACGTCGAGCAGCGCCCGCGGATTCTTGTCGGCCACGAGTAGCAACGTGCGCGCAGCACCCTAATCTTCGCAACATCAGGGACGTTTCGCGTAGCCCATCCAGGATCTCACGACCCACGTTTCTCTTCGTCTTAGCCATCTTGCACTTCCTTCCGGATCTGCCGGAGCACGCGCGCAGGGATGTTGTCGGCAACGCTCTTCGGATACATCGTTAGCATCAACATCACGCCGTGTACCCGACGGACGTAATAGATCACGCGATAACCGCCCCGTTTGCCGCGACCCGGCGGCGCCCAGCGAAGCTTGCGGACACCAACCGAACCCGGGATGACCGGGCCAGCCTCCAGATCAGTCATCAGCGATCTCGGCAGCGCTGAGTACTCTCCGCGCTGAGTACGTCGCGGCCGGCAAAATTCGGCACGAGCACCTCTTCTTCCTCGAAGACGGCCGCCCGATCAGCGACCCAGAGATCACCCGCTGGCGCTGGAGCGAGAGCATCAAGGCGCTCGATATTTGCCGGCGCGGCCCTATCAGGCGCGACATTCCTCGGTGACCTGGCAGCTAATGCTGGGAACGAACCTGCTCTGGGTTGCGAAGCAGCACGGTCACAGCGTCGAGGTGATGCTGCGCATGTACGCCGCGTGGCTGGAGGGGGCGACGGAAGCCGACATTCACGCCATCAAACAAGCGATGGAAAAAAGACCCGCTACACGCATCGCGATTCCCGATGTTCGCGCCACAAATTTCGTCGAGATTGCACGGATGAATCGCGCGCGATTGATCGTGATTCGTCCCCCAAAGTCCCCGGAATTTGGAAGTAGTCTGCCAGTAGGGCATGCCCGAGTGACTCAAGTCTCGGAAACGATTCGCAAAATGAGTGGCGGAGAGGGTGGGATTCGAACCCACGTAGACGCAAATAGAAATCAGTAAGTTACTGAAAACTTGGGGTCCCGCGCCCCCTGAAATCCCCTCGCCTCCCCGCTTTTGGCAGTAGATTTGGCAGTAGGTCTATCCTTGCGCTCCTTACCTCAGCGCTTCCGTCGTTTTATCCGGCTCTTGTCTGCAGTCGAGCACCCGAAAAACGATGCATGTCTCGCCGTCGACCTTGTAGTACACGGCGTAAGGAAAGCGTTTAGCGAGCAGCCGATGGAAATCGAACACCTTCATGTGAACGCCCGCGTAGAGCTCCAGCGAGTCGATATCGGAAAACAGCGCGTCAAGAAAATAATCGCCGAGGCTGCTTCCTTGCCGAGCATAGAATCGCCGCCCGCGGTCCAAATCCTCGAGCGCCGTCGGCAAGATCTTGACTTTCACTCAGCGCGCTTTCGCAGTTCGCGTTTTGCGACGTCCCAGTCGATGGGCTGCTCCTTGCCGGCATCGTGACGCGCGAGGGTCTCGCGTAACGCGTCCTGATGCCAAGGCGGAGATTCGAGCCGGGCTTCGTCCCGGCTCAGCGATTCCCATAGCTCTTCCATGGCCCGAAGTTTTTCGTCCCAGGACATATTCTCAATAGCTAGTGCGCTCATACGCACAGGATACCGCTCCGGGTGCTGGCCATCAAAGCGAGCTAGCCCTGGTTGGAAACTGCTTACTCGGAGGGAAAAATATCTCTTCAGAATCCGTATGTTATGCACCACTCGCGAGGACCGCCCGCCGAGTCGAGATTGGGAGTTTGGTACAAGTAGTCCTCCCTGGATTCGTCGATGATCCTGAGGTACCCCGCGCGAACTGCTTTCGCGTCTTGCAGTGCGCTCGAAGTCCTTAAACGCCACTTGGCGCTCCGCCAAGAATACGTCGCGGCCGGCAAAATCCGCCACGAGCACCTGTTCTTTCTCGAAGACGGAAGGCCGATCAGCGACCCGGAAATCACCCGTTGGCGCTGGAGCGAGAGCATCAAGGCGCTCAATATTCGAAGGCGCGGACCCTACCACGCGCGGCATTCCTCGGTGACCTGGCAGCTCATGCTGGGAAAGAATCTGCTCTGGGTCGCGAAGCAGCACGGACATAGCGTTGAGGTGATGCTGCGTATGTATGCCGCGTGGCTCGAAGGCGCAACGGAAGCGGACATTCACGCGATCAAAAAAGCGATGGAGAAGACACCCGACGCACGCGCTGCATTTTTGGATTCTAAAATTAAGTGGCGGAGAGGGTGGGATTCGAACCCACGTGCCGGAATTACCCGACCATCCGATTTCGAGTCGGCGCCGTTATGACCACTTCGGTACCTCTCCGTTAACTCAAAAACTCGCGCGTTATTTATATCTTTCTGTCGTTAACCCAAGCCGCCTTATGCCCGTTAACTTAAGCGCGGGCCCCGATGTGACCCACTAAGCGGCTCGGGTACAAAAGCGTTTGTCAAGAGCCCCTAAAGGCCAATAAACGGCTATTCTATCGCATCGGCAAAGGGCATGCTTCCGGAACGGAGCCGCCCCGCCACACGGGAATCTAAAGCAGCTTACGACCGTGCGTACCATCAGCATTCCAAAGAGTCGGCATCGCTGGTTAAGGCTGGGTCTCGCGGCTTCGGCCGTGATTCTCCTCAGCACTTGCTCCCCTCTCCCGAGCTTGATCGATCAGGTCAAGTCGCTCGGGGAATTGCGCGTGGTCACGCGCTCCGGCCCGCTCTCCTATTACCTTGGGTCCGATGATGCGCCGCAGGGGCCTGAATACGCCCTTGCGCGGCGTTTCGCGGATGAGCTCGGCGTGAAGCTCAAGATCACGCCGGTGAAGAGCTACGAGGACATGTACGCCGCATTGAACTCGGGACGCGCGCATCTGGCCGCAGCCGGACTCAAGATTCCGGTGAAGCCCATTGAGGGCATCGAGTTCGGACCGACCTATCAGCGGGTGCGCGAACATCTGATCTACCGGCGCGGCTCGGTCCGCCCTGGCTCGCTCTCGGAGATCGGCAACGGGGACCTGGAAATCGCCGCCGGCAGCTCGCATGCCAAGGCGCTGTCCGCGGCCAGAGATTCCTTGCCGGATCTGGTGTGGGTCGAGGACTCCACCGCCAACTCGCAGGCGCTGCTCGAGGATGTGGCGAGCGGCACCATCGATTACACGATCGCGGACTCCACAGAATTTGCCTTCGCGCACGCCGCGCATCCGGAATTGCGCATCGCGTTCGATTTCCCCGGCAGCCAATCATTGGCCTGGGCGACGAGCGACCGTTATCCGGAGTTCGTGCGCCACATGGGCACTTATTTTGCGAGCCTGCACAGAAGCGGCGACTTGGCCGCGATCCTGAGCCGCTATTACGACCGTTCCGAGAACGCCGAGTTCGCCGAGGCTCCGATATTCATGCGGCACTTTCAGGACCGTCTGCCGCTTTACCAGCGCTGGTTTGAAGAGGCCGCGGAACAAAGCAGCCAGGATTGGCGGCTGCTCGCGGCAATCGGCTACCAGGAGTCCAAATGGAATCCGAGTGCCGCCTCATCGTCGGGGGCCTTGGGGTTGATGCAATTGACGCTGGAGTCGGCCAACGCGGTCAAGGTAGCCAATCCCGCGGACGCGCGTCAGAGCATCTTCGGCGGCGCCCGCTACTTCAGACAGATTTACGAGAAGATCCCCTCTCACGTGCCGGAGCCCGACCGCACTTGGTTCGCTCTGGCCGCTTATAACATCGGCTATGGTCATCTCGAGGACGCGCGGGTTCTCACGCAGCGCGCGGGCAAGGATCCGGACTCCTGGGAAGACGTGCGCGAATTCTTGCCGCTGCTCGCACAGGAATACTGGTACACGCAGACCTCGAACGGGTATGCGCGCGGGTCCGAACCCGTGCGCTACGTGGACAATATCCGCAACTACGTCGACCTGCTCGAGTGGGTGGGCAGCGGCGCCGGCTCCGGCCGCACGGGCACGCCGACGCTCAACTGAGCTGCAGCGAACAGGTCGCTGATCGACGCCATCAGGCGCCCGCGCCTTTCCCCCGTGAAATAGGCCGCCGCGTCTCGAAGAATCGCCGCAAGATCTCGCGGCACTCTTCGGCGCAGACTCCGCCGAAGACGTCCAGGTGATGATTGAGCCGCGGCTCACGCGTCAGGTCGATTACGCTTCCGCACGCGCCGGCCTTGAGGTCCCAGGCTCCGAATACCAGCCGCGCTACCCGGGCATGGATGGCAGCGCCCACGCACATCGCGCACGGTTCCAGCGTGACGTACATCGTGGCGGACTCCAGCCGATAGTTTCCGGCGTGAGCCGCCGCGGCGCGCAGCGCAACGATCTCCGCGTGCGCTGTCGGATCATGAGTGCCGATCGGTTGATTCCATCCCTCGCCGACCACTTTTCCCCGAATGACCACCAGCGCGCCCACCGGCACCTCGTTCGAATCCTGCGCCCGTTGCGCGAGCACGAGCGCCCTGCGCACATAATCCTCATCCGTAGACCCTTTCCCGGCAGTCATCTCTCAACTCGACCGCAGGTAGCGGGCAACGAACAAAATGGAGTAAAGAATGAACAATGCGGCGGCGCTCATCGCCAGCGAATTATGGATGCCCAGGCGTGCTCCCAGAAGCCCCACCGACAGCCCGCTGAACATCCGTAATCCGGAGGCCGACATGGAGAATACGCCGATCACCCGGCCGCGTATCTCGCCGGGGGCGTGCAGCTGCACCAGGGCCTGCGCCATGGAATTGAACGCCAACTCGACGAACCCCGCCACGAACAGCAAGCCCAGGGCAAGCACGTAGCCGTCCGCGCGCGCAAAGCCGATGAGTGCGAGACACCAGATGAGCGCCAAGACGAACGCGGTCCGCGCCCGCGGCGCGAGCCATGCCCGGGTCTCCAAGATCACCCCGCCGATCAGCCCCCCGGCGGCGTCGGCCGCCAGCAACATGCTATAGGTGAAGTCCGCACGCTCGTGACCTAGATCGGCGGCGAATCCGGGCATCTGCGCCTGGTAGGCGTTGCCGACGAAGAAGGATGCGGCACCGACCAAGACGGTCATGGAAAGCAGCACCGGATTACGCGCCACCACCCGCATGGTCGACCACACGTCGGCGAAACTGCCGATTGCCGCAGCGGGAGGCTTGCGTCCGGGTACCTTGCGACCGTAGGGCGCCTTGATGAGCCACACCAGCAGAGGCGTGTAAATCAGGGCATTGGCAAAAATGCCGTAGGCCGGCCCGAGGGACAGCAGCAACCCCGCTCCAAGCACGGGGCCGACCAAAAAGCCCAAGTACCTCCCCGTAGCGTTCAGCCGAACCGCGCTCGCCAGCTGGTCCAGTCCCACCAGCTGATGGATCAGCACCTGAGAGGCGGGGACCCAGATCACTCCCGCGAGACCATGAATGACGAGCAGCAGCATGGCCCGGCCAAGGGTCACCGTATTCGTCAGGAACATGACGCCCCAGCTCACGGACACGGCGATGTACATCAGCATCCCGAGCTGGATGAGCCTGCGGATATCGAAGCGATCGGCCAATCCGCCGCTGACGCCGGCGAATAGCAGGAATGGAACCCAGTGAGAGATGACCGCGAACCCGCCGAGCGCAGGGGAATGGAATCGATCGAACATCACCTTGTAGGAGATGACGTGCTCGATGTTGTCCGCCATCATCGCGCCCGTGGCCGCTATCAGGTAGATGCGGAAGTCGCCCTTGGCGAACGCGGCGAAGGCGCGATGCTGGGGTGCCGGGACAGGCCTGGCACGGGTATCTAGGTTCAACTGATTCGAGGTGCCCTGGGTGGCGTCAAAGCGCACAATTGTAACGGAATCCGACACCCCGCCCGCACTAGTTATAAAATCCCGTTTCGGCTCGGGGGATTCAGGCGGCTCACGAAAAGAAGTCATGCGCACATTTTGGTTACTGCTGGGAATCGCGGCGCTCGCGCCGGCGTGGGTCTGGGCGGACGAGGGCATGTGGACCTTCGACAACTTTCCGTCCGAGGCCGTAAAGAAGACGTACGACGTCGATGTGACCCCGGCGTGGCTGGATCATGTGCGGCTCTCCACGATCCGGCTGACCAACTGCACGGCCTCCTTCGTATCGCCGCAGGGATTGTTTCTCACCAATCATCACTGCGTGGAATCGTGTCTCGGCGAGCTCTCCTCCAAGCAGAACAGCCTCCTGGAGAACGGATTCTCCGCGGCGACGCTCAAGGACGAGCGCCGGTGCCAGACACAGGTGGCGGACGTCCTCGTGTCGACGGAAAACGTGACAGCGACCGTCACCAAGGCCGTCGCGGGATTCTCCGACGAGGCCGCCAACGATGCGCGCAAGCGCACGCTGACCGCCCTCGAACAGTCCTGCGAGCAATCGAGCGCGCGCTCGAGTTCGGGCAGGCTCAAATGCCAGGCCGTGACCCTGTACGAGGGAGGGCAATATTTCCTCTACAAATACAAACGCTACGACGACGTGCGGCTCGTGTTTACGCCGGAAACCGATATCGCGGCATTTGGCGGGGATCCCGATAACTTCCAATTTCCGCGCTGGTCTCTCGATTTCGCCATCCTGCGCGCGTACGAGCGCGGCAAGCCCGCGAAGACCCCGGATTATTTGAAAATAGACTTCTCCGGGCCCCGTTCCGGCGAACTGGTGTTCGTATCGGGGCATCCCGGGAGCACCTCGAGACTCGAGACGCCTGCTCAGCTCGAATTCGAGCGCGATGTCTCGCTGCCGACCACGCTCCTGCGCACATCGGAACTTCGCGGCGGCTACATTCAATACGGCCGTTCCAATCAGTCGGACATGGAACTGGTCGAGGCTCCGTTGAACAACCTGGAAAACGGCATCAAGGTGCGCCGCAAACTTCTCGATGCGCTGCACGACGACGCGCTCATCACCCGAAAGAGGGCGGAGGAGACGACTTTACGAACTCTGTCGAACTTGCCCGGGCCAGACCCGTGGCAACAGATCGAGGCGGCGTCGATGCGCGAACGCGCGATGTATCTCCCCTATACCTTCATTGAGGGCAGTGCCGGCTTCAACAGCATCCTGTTCCGTTACGCGCGCCTTTTGGTGCGCGGAGCGGATGAGCGCGCGAAGCCAAACACCGAGCGGCTTCGGGAATTCACCGACTCGATGCTGCCGCGGATCGAGCAGCAGCTCTCCGCTCGCGTGCCCATTTATGCGGAAGTCGAGACGCTGACCTTGTCGTTTTCGCTGCAGCGAATGCGCGAATGGCTGGGTCCGGATTATCCCTTGGTGCGCAACCTGCTCGTCAAGGAATCGCCCGAGACTCTCGCCACCCGGGTGGTGGCGGAATCGAAGCTCGACGATCCCGCAGTCCGCATGCAGTTGTGGCAGGGTGGCAAGGCCGCGGTTGACCAATCGCGCGATCCGATGATCGAGCTGGCCAGATCCGTCGACCGCGATTCCCGGGCGCTGCGCCGGAAGTTCGACGACGAAGTCGAGGCGCCGACCGCCGCCTCGTCGGCGCGCATTGCCGGCGCACGCTTCAAGGCCTTCGGCACCCGGATATATCCCGACGCAACCTTCACGCTGCGCTTGAATTACGGAACGGTGACGGGCTGGACGCAGAACGGCGTGGCGGTGGAGCCCTTCACGTATCTCGACCGCGCCTTTCAGCGCGCCACGGGCTCCTCGCCCTTCAAGATTCCGGACAGCTGGATGAAGGTCAGGGATCGCCTGGACATGCGCACGCCGTTTTGCATCTCGACCAGCAACGACATCGTCGGGGGCAATTCGGGAAGTCCGCTGATCGACGCGCGCGGCGATATCGTCGGCCTCATGTTCGACGGCAACATCGACTCGATTGCCGGGTCCTACTGGTTCGACCGCGCAAACAACCGTGCGATCGCCGTCCATCCAGCCATCATTCGCGAGGCGCTCGATCAAGTATATGGCGCCAAAGCTTTGTTGACGGAGCTGGAAGGATCATGAGCGGCAGCGATACGGCGAAGGTTGGCCAGTTGAGCGAGCCCGGCGAATACGACCCCGCGATGCTCGAACTACTGCAGCTCCTGTGGGGCGATGGATTCCTCTCGCCCGGAGGTTGCGATGAGCTGGAACGGCTTTTTGAAGGCAGCGATATCCAGGGCTGCGATGTCTTGGATATCGGTTGCGGTCTCGGCGCCATCGACGAGCTGCTCGTCACCCGGTTCGGTGCGCGCACGGTGGTCGGCGTTGACATCGATCCTTCCCTGATCGCCGCAATGCAGCGGCGCGTCGAGCGCGCCGGGCTGTCGAAGCGGATTCGCGGCGTGAAGGTGAACGGCGGCACGCTGCCGTTCGACGGGGCGGCCTTCGATGTGGTGTTTTCCAAGGACTCGATGGTTCAAATTCCGGACAAGCCCGGGATCTATGCCGACGTTCTTCGCGTATTGCGTCCCGGCGGAAGATTCATCGCAAGCGACTGGCTGCGCGGCGGCACGGGAAGCTACTCGCCCGAAATGATGGAGTTCTTCCGATTGGAGGGCATCGCGTACAACATGGTCACCCTCGAGCAGAGCGCTGCCGCCCTCGCCGCCGCCGGCTTCGTCGATGTGCAAATACGCGACCGCCACGCGTGGTATCTCGATCTCGCCCAACAAGAACTCGCGGCGCTGGAAGGCCCGCTGAATTCGCTCGTGGTGAGCCGCATCGGCGAGGAGCGCGCACGCCACTTCGTCGAGGACTGGCGCCAGCTCGTGGTCGTGGTGAAACGCGGCGAACTTCGCCCCGGCCATCTGAAAGCCGTCAAGCCGGGCGGAAGCTGAGGGAGGGTCAGAAGCGAAGCGCTCGGCCAGAGGGCAAGCGCCTGCGCGGCGCCTCACTGCTCATTGCCGAACTATCGCAGAAGCCCTCCCGCGCAATACGAACTTCTGGATCTTTCCGGTGGCGGTTTTTGGTAATTCCGCCACGAAGTGAAAAGCCGTCGGCACTTTGAAATGAGCCAGCGCACCGCGCGCGAATTCGCGTAGCTCCGTCTCCGTGGCCACTGCGCCCGGACGCAGGACCACGAACGCATGAGGTGTTTCACCCCACTTCTCGTGGGGCATCCCGACCACTGCCGTCTCGAGTATGGCGCGATGCCGCAGCAGCACGCCTTCCACTTCGATCGAGGAGATATTCTCCCCGCCGCTGATGATCACATCCTTGAACCTATCCCGGATCTCGACATAGCCGTCGGGATGCACCACCGCCGCATCGCCGCTGTGAAACCACCCTCCGCGAAAGGCCGCCGCCGTCGCGTCGGCATCATTGTAGTAACCGCGCATCACCACATTGCCACGGGCAACGATCTCTCCCAGCGTCGAGCCATCGTGCGGTACATCCAGCATGTTTTCGTCGACCACCCTCAATTCGCCCGAGGTGATGAGCTCGACTCCCTGACGGGCCTTGAGTGTCGCACGATCGGCGCTGGAGAGTTGCGCATGCTCCGGCAAGGGCTCGCAGATCGATATGAACGGTGCGGTCTCGGTGAGGCCGTAAACATGCGTAACCTCCCATCCCAGTTCCGTCTCCAACCGTTCGATGGTCGCGGCGGCCGGCGGGGCGCCGGCCGTGAACACCTTCACGCCGCGGCGCAATTGCGAGCGCAATTCGTCCGGCCCGTTCGCTATGGCGATGAGCACGGTGGGCGCCGCGCACAGATGGGTTACCCGTTCCCGGTTGACGTGCTCATAGATGTTTGCGGCGTCGACCCGGCGCAGGCAGATATGCGTGCCCCCGGCGGCCGTCACGGTCCACGTGAACGTCCAACCATTCGCGTGGAACATCGGCAGCGTCCAAAGATAGCGGTCCGCCGGAGTCATCGGCCAGTGCGTCAGCGTGCCGACGGAGTTCATCCAGGCATTTCGATGCGTGATCATGACGCCTTTCGGGCGCGACGTGGTACCGCTGGTGTAATTGATGGCGAGCAGATCGGTCTCCACGATCTCGTTCAGGTCGATGGCGGCCGCACGCTCCTTCAGCAGCATCTCGTAAGTCAGCCAGCTGCTCTTCGCGCCCTCGAGCGCGACGAAGTGCTCGACGGTCGGCATACGCGCGCGGACGCCATCGATCAAGTCGAGATAGTCCGAGTGCACACAGATCACCTTCGCGGCGCTGTGGGTCGCCATGTATACGAAGTCGTCCGCGGTCAAGCGATAGTTCATCGGCACGATGACGGCGCCGAGCTGCGGGATGGCGTAGAACTGTTCCAGATGCTGATGCGTGTTGGGGCAGATGGTCGCGACCCGATCGCCTTTGCCGACACCGAGTTGGGCGAGCGCTGCCGTCCATCGATCGCATCGATCGTGAAACTGCGCGTACGTGAATCGCACATCGCCGTCCACGACCGCGAGGCGGCCGCCATGCAACTTACCGGCGCGGCGCACGAAGTCCAGCGGTGTCAGCGGGGTTTCCATGGGCCAGCCCTATTTCTCTTTTAGTCGGTGACTGTCGCCGGCGCGCAATGCCATGCCGTAGATTTTGTTGAGTTCAGAGATCTGCGCAAGCGTCTCCGCCGAGAACGGCGCCCGGCCTTCGAACGCATGCAGCACGATACCTTCCAAAAGGTCGCCGAGCGACAAGTCCTTCAGTTCCGCGAGTCCCTTCAACACCTTCAACAGACGCCTCTCCATGCGCACCCCCGTTTGAACCCGTTCGATTTCGATCATGGCGGTTCGATCACAGCGGCTGCGCCGCGCCCGAAGCCGGCTCCGCCGGAAGCGGAATGAACTCCCCGTCATCGAGCTGCGGCAGCTCCATGCGACCCGCACGCCAATCGTCCTTCGCCTGTTCAATGCGTTCCTTCGACGATGACACGAAATTCCACTCGATGAACCGCGTGCCGACCGGCTCGCCGCCGAGCAGCATCACTACGGCGGGTTCGAGCGCGGTGAGCAGGACGGGCTTTCCCGGGACGAATACCAGCATTTGCCCCTCGTCGAATCGACGACCCTCGACCTCGACCGAACCCGCGGCAACGTATGCCGCTCGTTCCGGATACTCCGCCGGGATTTGCGCCCGTGCTCCGGAATCCAGGCGCCAATGTACGTAGAAAAGAGGGGAAAACGTCCTTACCGGCGCATGCGCTCCGAAAGCCGCGCCAGCCACCAGCCGCGCCCAGAGCCCCTCCCCCTCATAGGTGGGCAGATCGCCGGCCCCATGATGCGCGAAACCGGGCACGGTCTCCTCCTGCTCCTTCGGCAACGCAACCCAGGCTTGGATACCGTGCAGCAGGTCGCCCTGGGCCCGCGCTCGCTCGAAGCGCTCCGAGTGCGTGATGCCGCTGCCGGCCGTCATCCAATTGACTTCCCCCGGACGGATCGGCTGTTCCGAACGCAAGCTGTCGCGATGCATGATCTCGCCCGCGAACAGATACGTCACCGTCGACAGACCGATATGCGGGTGAGGCCGCACGTCGACCGACCGGGGGATGCCCGGCGCAAATTCCACGGGTCCCATGTGATCGAAGAAAATGAACGGCCCGATCATCCGTCTTTGCGATGCGGGCAGTACCCGTCCGACCTGAAAGCCACCCAGATCACGGCGCCGCTGTTCAATCACTGCATCGATCGATGTCATGCGCGTATTGTAGCTCCACTGCACGTCCGCCCACTCAACGGCGCAGCTGGGCTTCCCATACTCCCAATTTGACCAGGCTCTCAGCGCCGGCGACGATGGCCTCCTCGTTCGACCGAGGCTCCCAGCCGAGCAGCCGCTTTGCCTTCGCGTTCGAGGCGCTTTTCCTCTTGCCCAGCTCGGGCAGTATTTCACGGGCCAACGGGTTGAACCAGGCGGCCGCGCGAAGCACCCAATTGGGCAGCTGCCCCGTGCCGACCCGGCTGCCCAACGTGCCCATGCGCCTTTTCAACACTTTGGCGATGTCCCGCAGCGACATGAAATCGCCTGCCACGGCCAGGAAGCGCTCGCCTCGCGCGGCCGGCCGGATCATCGCGAGCACATGCAGGTCAGCGACGTCCCGCACGTCCACGACGCCGAAGTAGAGCTGCGGGTTGCCTGGCATACCGCCATCCAGCATGCGCTTCAGGAGGTGAATCGAGGTGGAGTAGTCGGGTCCAAGGACGGGGCCGAACACGGCGACGGGATTGACCACCGAAAGCTCGAGAGCAGCGCCCCCTGCGGCAATGAAGTCCCACGCCGCCCGCTCCGCCAGCGTTTTCGATTTCACATAGGCGGAGACGCCGGCGGCCGGCACGGTCCAATCCCTCTCGTCGAACGCAACTGATCTCGGCGGTTGCCCGTAACCTATCGCCGCGAACGAGGAAGTGAGCACCACGCGCTTCACGCCCGCGCTCAGAGCGGCACGCAGCACGCGCAGCGTTCCTTCGCGTGCGGGGACGATCAATTCATCCTCGTGAGATGGCTGAGCCGCAGGAAACGGCGAGGCAACATGCAGCACGTACTCGCATCCTGCCGCGGCCGCCGTCCAGCCGGCATCGAGCTCGAGATCCGCCCTGGCGAACGACAATCTGTCGACGGGATCGACCGCCGCCGTCCGGAGCGCCGCGCGAACGTCAGCCTCGCGGCTGGGGTCTCGCAGCGTGGCTCGCACCTCGTGGCCGGCGACGAGCAACTTCGCGATGCAATGGCTGCCGATGAATCCTGATCCGCCGGTCACCAATACTCTGCTCATCGTCCGCTGCTCACGACTGTGCATTCAGAAACTCGCCGACGATGCGCACCGTCTCCTCTGGGAACTGGTCCACGAAGAAATGCCCTCCGGCGATCGATGCATGCATCATCTGGGTGCAACGGCTGCGCCACTCCGCGGGGATGTCGTAGAGCGCGGCCATCACCCCCGCGGCCCCGTACAACACCAGTGTCGGACATGAGACCTTGCGTTCGATGTCGGAGCCGTCGTGCTCCAGATCGATGGTGGCGGCGGCTCGGTAGTCCGAGCAGGAGCCGTGGATCATCTCCGGCTGTCGCCAGCATCGCCGGTACTCCGCGAGCATGTCGGCCGCGAAGTCGCCGATCTTCGTTGCGCCCCAGCCTATCAAGCTGGTCTCGTAGAAATAATCGGGATCGGCACCGATCAAGCGTTCTGGAAAAGGCTCAGGCTGAGCCAGGAAATACCAGTGCCAGTAGGCGTGCGCCACTTTGCGATTGGTATTCATGAACAAGGTGAACGTCGGCACGATATCCATGAGCGTCAGCGACCGCACTGCGTCGGGATGATCCAACGCCATGCGATGCCCCGTGCGCCCTCCCCGGTCATGCCCGACCACATGAAAGCGATCGAACCCGAGAAGCCGCATCGCGCTGATCTGGTCGTCGGCGAAGGCACGAAACGAATAGTTCGACCGGTCCGGTGCGCAGGGGGGCTTTGCGGAATCCCCGTAGCCGCGCAAGTCCGCGCATACGACCGTGTAGCGCCGCGCGAGCTGTGGCGCTACACGCGCCCACATCGCCATGCTTTGCGGATAGCCATGCAGCAAAAGCACCGGCGGTCCAGAGCCACCGATGGCGCACGCGATGCGGACACCTCGTACGTCGAGCGTCTTGCGATCGAACCCTTCGAACATGAACCTTTATACACCGGGCCGCGGGCTGCGGCAGCGCCTAGGCAGCCGTCGTCTCGATCCACGCCGCTTCGATGTCGAACGACAGTTCGCCACCCACGTTGAGGTAACGACGGGCCTCATCGCTCAAGTCGGCGAACACGGCTTCGAGAGCTGCGATTCGAGCGACCGATGTACCGATGCGCGCCACCCAACTGCGAAACTCCAGAGACAACTTCCACGAGTCGACCGATGGCGTCACGAAGCCGGCGGCGCACAACATTGCGGCCCATTCCGAAACCCGATAATTACGCACATGGGACGCATCGCGCAGGAACTCGATCACCTGCAGCGGCGTGTCGAGCATCTGATCTTCCGGCGCGACCACGTCGATGACCACCAATCGGCCGCCCGGCTTGAGTACACGAGCACACTCCGCCAACGCGCGGGGCACATGGGCCCAATGATGGGCCGAATATCGGGTCACGATGATCTCGAAGCTTGCGTCGGCGAAAGGCAGAGACTCCGCCGAACCCGACCGCGTTTCGAGCCTGCCGTGTCCCCGCGCGGTGGCCTCGCGTGCCACGACCGCCAGCATTTGCGCAGACAGATCGAAGGCCGTGACCCGACTCGCACCGCCCTGTGCCACTGCGAAACTCGCGTGTCCCGCTCCGCAGCCCAGGTCCAAAACATGCGACGGCCGGATCGTCGCGGCCAATGATTCCAGCCGTTGAAGGTCCGCGCCTCTCGAGTGCACCGAACTCGCGAGGTAGGCGTCCGCCCGGGAACCGAATTGCGCTGAGCTCAGCTCTTGTTGATGCATCACGTCCACCCGCACTATGACTCCAAGCATTCTAGAGGCAAGAACGCGTCGCCGCAGTCTCCCGATTTACGGCGCGGGCTGCAGCGGAGGGTTGCCGCGGGGGCGTGGTTACCCGCGGTTGGCGCTGGCGACTCGCGCGGCCTTTGCTTGGGCGGTGGCGGCCTGGAATTGGGCGTCTGCTTGTTGCTTACAGGGCTGCTGCGAGGCGACGTCCAGGGTCATACACTTCATGATCGCGATCTTATGGTCCCCGTCCGCTTGGGCCATGGCGATATCGAACGCACCGGTGACTCGTGCAGCGGCAACATTGGTCGCTTCCCCGCCGGTCTCTTTGACGGCATTTTTCACATCCTTGCGTGCCTCGACATGCGCCTGCTCGACTTCCTTTCTTGCCTCATCTTGCGCCGCAGCGACATCGGCCTGAGTCGCAATCTTCGCCTGGTTTCGGTGACAGCCGCACAGCACAGTCACCAGTACAGCGGCAAGCGCAGGTGCCAGCAGGGAATGCCGCGGGCGCAAGCCGGCGGGATCGGACGCGTATGGCATGTATATCTCCTTTATGCGTTCTTGATATCGTCCCGGGCCATCCTGCCAGGAGAATATAAACGCCTCGCCCAACCTGCAATGCGACGGCGCCGCCATCGGGCGTCGGCGAACCGCCCACGTCGCGAGATCCGGGCGCCGCCCCCTGGCCACGCGGTTTGCTTGGCCCGAATGTAATATTTGCCGATGATCGTCTCGGAAGGCTACTCTCCACCAGTTTCCAGCCTTTAACACCCACCCTAGAGGAGATCACCACCATGGGACTATTGGACGGCGTATTGGGGGGAGCGGTCGGTGCCGAAATGGCAACCGTCGTCAACGGCTTTATCACCAGTCACGGCGGGGTACAGGGCATCGTCGCGCAAATGGAGCAACAGGGCTTGGGCAGTACCGTGAAATCTTGGGTCGGCACGGGCACCAATGCGCCGATCACTCCGGATCAGGTGCATGCGGCCTTCGGCCCGGAAGTCATCTCCAACCTGGCCGCAAAATTCGGCTTGAATCCCCAAGATCTGGCGCAGAAGCTGTCTCAGGCATTGCCGCAGGCAATCGACCATCTGACCCCGAACGGCGCGGTCAAACCGGGCTGACTTCCGCCGCTGTCGGGCCGCCCCCGTCCGCTCGCGCATCAGTTCTTTGACATATTGCGGCGATCGTTGAGTTTTCATCGAGATCGCACCGACAACCATCTCCACAGGGAACTGTCGCAATTGAGAAGGTCCCTGTGCCCGAAATCGGCCGTATTTTCCCGAGCCTACGGGATGGCTCACGCAGGGTCAATGCGCTTTCCGGCGGCCTCCAGCGGTTCACTTGACGCCCCCGCACGAAGGGGTGATAAGTGAAGTCATCGAGCGGCGCGCCCCGTAGCCAGGCGCAGGCCCAGAAGGCGGCGATTGAACCCACAAGCTCCCTATCCCCGAAGATCGACCGCAACTCGACGCAACGGATCTGTTCGTTACCGAACGGAAGCCGATCGAGGCTCCATTTAACATATCACTCACGGAAGCTTTGGAAAGTATGGAAGACAGTCAATATCGCGAGCGATACGACACCGGGGTGAAGAAGATCAGGCACGAGATAAGGAGCCTCTTGGCTCAACATGGTCTGTTTGGAACCATCACGGACGCCGCCACTGGCCTCGCGAATTCTATCCCCGAAAGCTCGAACGTCGAGATTCAGGTCAAGGGCATCACGACCGGCCGGCAGTTCGACCGCCGGCAAATCGAAGACTGTTACCTCAGGGTGGGCGGCAACGTCCTCGCGAGCATAGTCGCCATGGTTAAAGAGGTATCACCTCCCGGCCCTTCTGATTCCCCGCACGACCCAGATTAGGCTGGAGGCCCCTGGACAAGTGCACGTGCTAGCGTCCGCGGCGCCTGCGTGACGGGGGCTTGTAGTCCTCGGGCTGCAGTCGATATCTGGCGAGCAACTTGTAGAAGTCGGTCCGGGTTCGTTTGGCGATACGCGCCGCTTGGGTCACATTCCCGCCGGTGCGCTGCAAATTATCCACGAGATATGCGCGCGCGAACGCCTCGCGCGCCTCGTCATACGTGGGTATCGTTCCCCGGCCTTCGGGCATCGACTGCTCCACAAACTCCTTGGTCATCACCTTGCCGTGGGAGAGCGCCACATTTTGCTTCACGAGATCGAACAACTGGGTCACGTTGCCCGGCCAGTCGGTCGTCGCGAGCAATTCGATCGCGTCCGGTGTGTAGATTTTCTCCTGGCCGCCGGGCTCTTTGGCCTGCTCCAGGAAATGCGACACGAGAAGCGGGATGTCTTCGCGCCGTCGGCCAAGCGGCGGCATCTCGATCGACAAAATGCTGATCCGATCGAAGAGGCGCCGCAAGAACTGACCCGCTTCCACGGCGGCCGAGAGATCACGGGACGTTGTGCAAATCAGGCGCACGTCCGCTTCAGAGGCGTCTCGGATGGGCTGTGGGACCGTCGGACCGAGATCCCTGCGAAGGACTCGCAGCAGCGACAGCTGCATCGTGGCCGGCAATTCATCCACTTCGTCGAGCAGCAGCGTACCGTTTCGCGCACGCTGGAACGCTCCGACTTGCATATTGGCCGCCGAGTCGCCGTCGCGCCTCTCTTCGCCGAACAATTCAGCCTCCAGACCGTCATCGGTGCGGCCCTCGCAGGAAAAACTGACGAATGATTTATCTCGCCGCGTGCTGGCTGCGTGAATAGCACGCGCCAGCAGCTCTTTTCCGGTTCCATTGGCGCCGGTCAACAGCAGTGGCATCGTGCTCGCGGCCGCTCGATTCGCGAGGGCCAGCCGGTCCTCCATGAGCCGGCTGCGCGATACGATCTGTTCGCCCAAGTCTCCCGGCGACAGCGCGAACGTCGACGCCGCGGTCGCCCGTTCGACGTGTCCCAGCAACTCCTGTTTACCCACCGGCTTGATCAGGAAACTGAACGCACCTCCCTGGGTCGCCTGCACAGCCTCCGGGATGGTCGCGTGGGAAGTCAGTATAATCACCGTGATCTGCGGCCAGCGGACCTTGAGTTCCTTCAACAGCGCCAGTCCATGCATGTCCTCCAGGCGCAGCTCGGTGATGACGAGGTTGGGCCGGGACCGCACACAGGCATCCAGCGCGGCCTGTGCGCTTTCCGCGGCGTTCACCTCATAGTCGGCGCCGCTTAAATGAGCCGTCATGATGCGGCGCAGAGAAGGGTCCTGGTCCACGATCAGAACTTTGGCCTTGCGTTGCGGGACAGGATGTTGCCCGGACGGATCCGGATCGGTTGATGTTTTCCTTGGAGTGATTCCAAAGCCCAGAGAAACAGGGCGTGACGAGGGACGCTTCATACAGTTGCTTCCCCACATTCTCTGCTGGGAGAGCTCAAGGCACAACCCCGGAGGGGCCGCCCCGCCCCTGCGCTCGCGAGCACTTCGAGTCAGGCCTCAGCGATAACGGCGATCGAGACTTTCAAGCCCGGCACGCGAACCGGCAGCTTCGCCCCCTGGCGTGCGGGCGGATCGTTCGGAAACCACTTCAGCCACTCCTCGTTCATCCCGGCAAAATCCTCCTCCTCCAACAGAATGACGGTGGCACTCGCGATCTTCTCCAAGGAGCTGACGTCAGCTTTGACCGCCTGGCTGTAGGTGGGCGGCGACGGCGGGGCCTCGGCGCTTCGTACGATTGTGCGGGACATGAGCTCTCTCGACACTTGACTAGGATTACGTATGTACCGCAAGCCTATTTTTAGTGCAATGAGGTCAAAGCTGATTGCCATCGCAAGCCGAGCTTTTTAAGCTTAGCCCAACCGTAACGCTGCACCGGAGGGGAGTGATGAGGATCAGGCGGGATTGCGCTTTGACTGCCGGCGTCATGGTGGTGACGGGGCATCTCGTATTCGCCGGTGACGCACGAGCGGGCGATGCCGCCCCGCCCGCGGGACCGGCGGTAGTCCAGTTGATGGCTAGAGACCTGGATGGACTTCCGGGCAAAGAAGCGCTGATGATAACGGTAACGTACCTACCGGGCGGCGCCTCGCTCCCACATCGCCATGATGCGCAGGTATTTGTGTATGTTCTGCAGGGCGCGATGACCATGCAGGTCGACGGGAGTGCGCCCGTCACCATAGGACCCGGCGCGACGTTCTACGAAGGACCCCATGACGTGCACCGGGTGTCCGCAAACGCGAGTCAGACCGAGCCTGCAAAGATTCTCGTCTTCATGGTGAAGAACAAGGGCAAGGCCGCCTCGCGGGTGGTTGTTCCGAAGGAGTCTCCGTGAAGACCCTGCGGGGGATGGGGCTTGCCGCACTCGTCGGCGTCTGGTTATTCGGGCAGGCACTAGCGGGCGAGACCACGGGCCAGGATCGCGCGGAAGCGGCAGGCAAAGGGCTGGTCGGCTCTGCAGCGCCCCAGATGATCGTCAAGACGATTGACGGCGACACGATCGATCTGGGCGCTCTCTACGGCAAGAAGGCGGTGTATCTGAAGTTCTGGGCCACCTGGTGCGTCCCCTGTCGTGAGCAAATGCCTCATTTCGAGCACACCTATGAGACCGCGGGCCCGGATCTCGCGGTCATAGCGGTCAACGCGGGCTTCAATGATTCCGTGGAGGAGATCCGCAAGTATCGGCGTGCCCTGGGGATCACCATGCCGATCGTTCTGAATGATGGTCGGCTGGGTGCCGCATTCAATCTGCGCGTGACGCCCCAGCACATCGTCATCGGACGTGATGGACGCATTCAATACGTCGGGCACTTGGCGGATGCTCGGCTGGACGCAGCGCTCGCGGCTGCGCGGCAGCCGGGAATCCCTGAGGCGACCGCGTCCGCGCGAGCCCCGGCAGCGAAGCCCGCCATTGACTTGGGCGATCGCCTGCCTGCCCAATCGGTGAAGACGCTTGATGGAAAGCCGTTTGTCTTTCGGATGGCGGCAATGCCGCGACCGACGGTGCTGGTATTCCTTTCGCCGTGGTGTGAATCGTATCTGGCGACAACGCGGCCCGCGATTTCTGCCAGTTGCCGGCGCACCCGGGAACAGGTCGGCCAATTGGCACAGGATCAGCGTGTGCGATGGATCGGGATTGCCTCCGGCCTTTGGGCGAGCGCGGAGGATCTGCGCAAGTATCGGGACGACTACAAAATAGGTATTCCGCTCACCCTCGATGAGTCGGGCGCGTTATTTCGTGCCTTCCGAGTTGCGGATGTCCCTACTGTCCTGATCGCCGATGCACACGGAAAACTCATTCGACGCATGGTGCCGGATGATGGGGAGAGCTTGAGCAAGGCGATCGAAAACCTGTAATCGCGGGTCACGGGCGCCACGCCACGTATATCGAGACAGTCACCGCAGAAATGCCATGCTTCTTATGCACTAATTGATGCTAAAGTGCATCAATATTGATGCGCGAGAGGATTTCCGGTGAGAACCACCATAACCGTCGATGATGAACTCTACCGGCGAGCGCTCGACTTGGCCGATCCCGGAATGGACAAATCCGACCTGTTTCGCGAAGCGATGAGGGTATTCGTTCGCGTGCAGGCAGCGAAGCGCCTCTCCGCCCTCGGCGGCAGTTCGCCGAAGATGAAGAGTATTCCACGCCGGAGGCCATAGGGCTGAGGAACATGGCGGCCGTACTTGCGGACTCTTCAGTGTGGGTTGCACATTTTCGCAAGCCAAACGGCATACTTCAGTCGCTGCTCGCGACGGATCAGGTGCTGTGTCATCCGCTGATCGTGCTCGAACTTGCTTGTGGGACTCCACCGGCCCCGCGTGTGCGCACCCTCGGCGATCTAAAGACGCTACGGCAATCCGTTATCGCGACAACCGAAGAGACGCTCGAACTGATTGAGCAGGAGCGACTTCACGATTTGGGATGCGGTGCAGTCGATATCTCGCTGCTTGCGTCCGCCCTTCTCACCCCGGACATTTTGCTGTGGACCCTCGATAAGAATCTCGAGGCCTTGGCTGCGCGCTTCAGCGCGGCATTCAACGTTGCGATTCCATAGACGCCGGCAACGCGCCAATCATCGACGACGTTGACGGGAAGGCCACGCGCTTCGCAAAGATTGGCAATCCGCCGATTGATCGCGCGACACGACGTCGCAACGACGACCATGCGCATCGTGACCGCCCTCAGGCGGAGGGCTTGCGCTTCCAGCGTTGCGATTCGTTGATCCCGATCCGCGATTAGTCGTGATCGTCCGCCGCTTGTAGCGCGGCGATGTAGTCCTGCCGCCGCGGATCCCGACCATCCAGTTCACCGCCTCCCCATGTGAGGCGATTGAGCCCGAAGTGGCGAGTGAGCGCGAGATCCGCGTAGAAGCGGCTCAGGCGTCCGTTGCCATTGGGAAAGGGATGAATGAACACAAGTCTGTGGTGTAAGCGAACAGCGAATTCCATGGGCTCGTATGTCCGGTGGTCGAGCCAATAGCGGGCATCATCGAAGAGCTCGCGCAGGGCTACGCCGATGTGGGGAAACGGTACGCCGATATTGGTGTCGACCTGACGCTGGGTGCCTGCCCATTTCCACACATCGCCGTACATGCGCAAATGCAGTCGCTCGACGAATTGTCGCGCGAGCATGTTCGGCATGGCGATGGAGCGCGCGCCGCGCGCCCATAGACGCGCGCGCAGAATATTCTCCTGCTCGGCGGCGTTCAGTTCGCCGTGCGTGGTCAGGGGAAGCCTCAGCCCACGCAGCTGCACCGGCGTGAGCGGTGTTGCGCCGGGCGCATGGGGATCGGTCAGCGCCACAGCTTCTTCGGCTCGCGCACGAGATTCTCTACGAGAATGTCGAATTGCTCCTTAGTCTCACTTGCTGTCACTTCCTGATTCTCGAGTCGCATGCTCTGAACGGTCGCGCTCATTTCCTGCTGGGCAATCTCTCTCGCGCGCGCGCGCAGCGTGTCGATGATCGGCTGGCGCGGAACTAGGGCGATGATGAGTTCGGCATCCAGCGCGTCCGCAACGCGTTGTAGGGTGTCGATTTGGATCCGCCCGGTTAGCTCGGCTTTTTCATAGGACAGCACGGTGGAGTGGCTGACGCCGAGGCGCCGAGCAAGCACGGTCACGCTCATGCCGAGTGCTGATCGCAGGGCATGGACCCAACCCTTCACAGGACGCTGGCGCAGCGCCGCTGCAGCCGCCTGCAGCTCCGTGCGCTTGCGGTCGAGGATTTGGGCATTGCTGGTTCGAAGATACCGAGTCACGGATCACCTGTAGACTATAGGGAACATTACGGCCATTAAATATACCCTTTAATACACATTTATGCACACTCATGTTTCCTCCAATCGACATTTTTGTATCAGAAATGTCTTTTTTGATCTACATTTATCCCTACTTCATTGTTTTTCATAATCTTATAACTTCTGAGGTTCTGCCTCGCCGAAGCTGAATTCGTAAATGCTCTGAGCCAAGTCATGACGCCAGTCGTGCCCGAGCCCGAGCACCGGGAGGCATATCTATCTGGTCGGCGGTGCCAGCACGGTCGCAAGCCTGCTCGACACCGGAGCCCTGTTCTGCTTGCACGGACGTCAGCTATGTGGAGGGCAGTTCTGCTCGGCCAGTGACGGCTCATGGCCGCTATGCAAAGATTTGCATAGCGGCCATTTTGAAACGTTCACCAACCTATTTTGGTCGCCATAAAGCCGCCACTCTCAGGCCACGATTCGCTCAGGTCAGGTCCTACTGCAGATCCCTGTCCGCTCGGGTCCGGCGGCACACGCTTAGCGTTCGCGAACGAAATCCATCTCCCAATTGGTTTCCCAGGACTTACCGCCATCCGGCGAGAACGACACCATGGCCCGTCAATAACAGACCGGGCGTCCGGTTTCTGCTAGTATTGTCCACGACCTCGCCGTGCGTCAACATGAGTCGAAAGGAAAGAACACTCGTCATATGAAACCCGCAACCAATCGAACACGGCAAAACGACCCCGAAGGCTTTCGATCCCGTGTACTGGATGTCGCCGCGGGTCTGTTTCAGGTGAATGGCTACCATGCAACGTCAATTAAGGACGTCATGCAGGCGGCCAGCGCCTCGGGTGGTGCCCTGCATCATCACTTTCCTACCAAGAAGCAGCTTGCGCTCGCGGTCATTCGTGATCGGGTCGCGCCGGCGGTTCGGGATACATGGATAGAGCCGGTTCGGCGCGCGACTTCTTTGGGAAAGGGCGTTACCGCGGTTTTTAAGGCCATCGCTGCTGGGCTAGCGGCCCGCGAATCCGTTGCCGGGTGTCCCCTCAATAATCTGGCTCTCGAGCTGTCGCTTTCTGAACCGGAACTTCGCGGTGCCATTAATGAAATCTTTAGCGAATGGCAGTCAATCCTCGCACAGCGAATTGGCGAGACGGGCGGCGGTGCTCGCCTCGACCGCGCGAAGCGAATGGAGGCTGCGGCATTTATCGTCGCCGTCTACTCTGGTGCAATGACATTGGCTAAGTCAGCACAAAGCGCCGCGCCGTTGCGCAGTGCTGCCGGCGTCTTGGCTCGCTGGCTCCGCGAACGCGATTTTGCACAGTAGTGGGCTTGATGCCCGCAATGCAGATCGGCTGGTCGCGTGTTTTGACTTCATGGAAGCAGTCAGTCGCTATAGACCGCTTTGGGCACTGACCTGCCTGATAGCAGCCAACGGTGTCAACTAACCGATTTAGCCGAATCAAGCATTAGTCTTAGTCTGCTCGCGAAATTGACGAATTCGGTAGCTCTTAGCGTGCTTTAAAGCGCGAATCGTGTCTTCTCCTCTCTTTAATGATCCGGAAACGCAATTTCGGGATACATTCAAGTTTGTGGCGATGCACCTTGAGACTGCGGGTCTTCACTTCGGCCACATGGTCGAAATGACTACCTATCATGTGGGACTGAGAAAACACCTGAGCGCGTTCATCAACGTAAAAGACGAATTTGTGAGAACGCCGTACCCCGCCTGGACCGCGATCGGCGTTACAGAATTGATCACCGAGGGGACGCTGCTGGAAATCCGGCTTATCGCCAAACGCGCATGACTTGGGCCAGTTCAAGGGGCCAGGGCCACACGCTTACCCCTATGGGGGCTCATCTCGATCTAAAGCGGCGCTGATGTTCCGACCGGCCGGCTGCCGCTTCGCCCGACCGCGCTCAGTCAGTGGGTGATCGTGCCTTCGGACACGGATAGCCCGCTCTGTCGCCACTTGCCAGGAGGCTGTCCGTGATGTCGGCGAAATGCTGTAGCGAACGTGTACAGAGACGAGTATCCGACCCGCTCAGCGACTTCTGTCAGGGAACCTTCCTGAGTTCGCAAGAGATCGCGCGCAACCGTCATTCGCCAGTTCGTGAGGTACCTCATCGGCGTCTCGCCAAGAGCGTCCTGGAATACACGCGCGAAATTCGCGCGGGACATGTTGCTGAGCCTTGCCAGTTCGTCAACAGTCCACGGCTTGGCTGCGTCCCCGTGTATAGCCTGCAAGGAACGCGACAGCCGTGAATCCGAGGCAGCTCGAAACCATGCAGGTGCGTTTGCGCTGCCCTCCATACCGGTTCGAAGTCCGAGCACCACGAGAACGTCCAGCAATCTGTCGAGGACAGTCTGACGACCGGGTTTGACATGCTCAAGTTCACGTGAGAGCAGCGCAACCACGCCGTGGATCGGATTATCCATCCGAGAGGGGATCGAGAGCACGGGCGGTAAAGCGCCGACAAGACCAGCACCAATATCTCCGGCGAAGCGATAGGCCCCGCAGAGGAACACGGCCGCCCGCCCATCCTTGCTAGCCTCGTCCGCAGAGTGCTGAGTCCGGAAGTCCTCGGGCAACACGCAGCGCGCGCCTGGCTCATGCGCGATGAAGTGATCCGGGCCCCCGCGAACGAGCGCAAGATCGCCTGGCTTGAGCTCGAGGACATTCTCATCGCCGTCCGTCCACAGGTACGCGTGGCCCTGGATCACCGCGTGGACGGCGAGCTGAATCGTGCCTGGAAGTCGCAGCCCCCAGGGCGCGACAGCGATCGAGCGGGCGAATACGCCCCCCGATGCGCGCGCCCTGACCAAGTGCTCCTGCAATACGTCCATATAATGAGCGTATCACATAAAAAATCGAGCGTAATAGCCATTCATCCGCTCACCGACTAGGCCTAGAGTTGCATCACCACGAACCAGCCAGGAGCTGCAACATGACCGAAGCAAGCAACAATCGCATCCTCGTAACCGGTGCCACGGGCAAAACAGGGTCCCGGGTCGCCGAAAGGCTCGCCGCCAGCGGAGCCGCCGTCCGCAGGGCGGCTCGTAGCGGCGCCGACGTCCATTTTGATTGGAGCGACCTAGCGACGTTTGGGCCGACGCTGAACGGCGTCTCGGCTGTCTACCTCATCTCTCCAGCCCTGCGCGTCGACTTCGCCGGGGTCGTTTCGCGGTTCCTTGACAAGGCTGAGCAGGTCGGCGTCCGACACGTCACCTACCTCAGTGCCTACGGCGTGGAACACGTACCACCCGAAGTGGCGCTGCGGGCCGTGGAGCTTGACCTCGCCTCGCGGAAGGCACTCTCGCACTCGATCCTGCGTCCGGCGTGGTTCATGCAGAACTTCAGCGAAAACTTCCTGAGGCCGGTGAACGACGAGATCGTGGTGCCGTGCGGGACAGGTGCCGAAGCCTTTGTAAGTGCCGAGGACATCGCCTCGGTCGCCGTGGCGACGCTCCTCAATCCGGCGCGACACGCAGGCCGTGCGTATGCCCCGACAGGGCCTGAGGCGCTGACCTTCGAGCAGGCGTCACAGCATATTTCTACTGCCGTAGGTCGCACGATTACGTATCGAGACATCGATCGCGAGGGGTGGATTAACGCGATGATCCAGGCCGGCGTACCTGCAGAGTACGGTGCGGTGCTTCGCGCCCTGACCGAAACGGTGGCGGCCGGCCGCGGCTCGCGACCCAATGACGATGTGCTCGTAGCGACCGGCACAGCGCCGACGCGCTTCGAGGAATTCTCTGCCAAGACCGCCGCAGCATGGAGATAGAAGACTCCATCTCCCTCTTCTCAGCGCCAGAGAACGACGTCTCCAACGCCCGTAACACAAGGAAACAGATCATGTCGAACAAGAAGTATGCAATCTACAAGCCGGTCCGTCCCTACTTCGATCTGGTGCGAGGCGCGTTGGGGGATCTCATCGACGGTGAACATTTCTTCGACTGTGTCGCCGACGACATCGCCTATGAGGTCCGCTATAACTTCCCTGGCTGGCCGCGAGTCATTGAGGGTCGAGCCGACTTGATGGAGAGCTTCCATGGGTACGGAAAGCACATTGAACTTCACGCCGCGGATCATTTGATCAAATATTCCTCTGACAATGGTCAGGTTATCGTGATTGAGTACGAGGTGCATGGGACGATCCTCGCGACTGGCGTCGAGTACAACAATCGTTTCTGCTCAATCATCAAGATTGAGAATCGGAGAATTGCTCATTGGAGGGACTATATGGACTCTCTGGCCGCTTGGAACGCGCTAACCTCCACCGCTGTTTAGGCTGCTTCACGTTTTGGCATAGACCTCATCCATAGGCCAGAATTATGGACAGGCGCATGGTTGGACTCCTGGCGACGCCGCAACTTATTGATTCGCGAAAGCGGGGACTTGGGAAATCCGGTCAACGTTCCACACCGACTCAGAGTTATTGCCACAATTGCCCCGAAACTCCGGGTTAGCAACCGCGGCTGACTGTGGCATGCTGGGGAAGCGCCCTGGTCACTCCCACTCAATTGTCTCCGGCACTGATAAGCACTTGAAATAACGAGACTTCTGCTGAGGGGACGCCAAACTTACCGTCAGATCTACCGCCAAAACATTTCGCTTGCGGGCGATAGACAGCGATAGATGCCGAAACCGCATTCATATTCATCGCTACTTTCGCAACGACACAGCTCGGCCGATCCGCTCGTAGGCTCACTGAAGCCGTGCTCAGGCAGGCTCGACGGCAATACCCAACCCTTTCGCAGCTTGGCGCACGCGCTCATCGAGACTCAGCAGTCTGAGGCCGACAACCGCGGAACGTGCGACGAGGAGCGATGCGAGGTGGATGGCATCGAGTGTGCGAATTGGGTCACCGGGAAACGGCTGACGCGCGCGATCGACGATCTCGGCCGCGATTCGCAGAACATGCCAATGAGCAGCAGCCGCGATGAGGTGCGCGCGTCTGTCGGCGGCTTCCGCTTCCGTCAGTTCCTTGAGCGCCACCGCCCGCAGTAATACCCGATCACACTCGATCAGCGTCAGGTCGGAAGCGACGATGACTTCGGCCTCGCCGAGCAGGCGGCGCACCGCCGGTGCGGTCTGCTCGTCAAGGAGCCATGCCAGCACAGCACTCGACTCCGCGTAGAGATTCACCGAGTGCCGCGCTCGTCGTCGAGCAATTGGGCGACGCTCTGACGGCGTCCGTCCAACTTGCGCGCCAGCACGGGATACAGGTCAGTCCCAGCCGGAGCACCCAAGGTGAGGAGGCCCCGTTTTACCAGTGATTGAAGTCCCGCCGGCACCGACGGATCGCCTTGCCTTTGCCCGGGTGGCTGAAGCTCGGCCACGACTTCTCCCCGATCGGTCACCAGGACGCTCTCTCCCAGCCGCACTCGGCGGAGGTATTCGCTCAGCTTGTTCTTGAGGTCACGGACGCCGACGGTTTTCATCCCGTGCATTGTAGCCACTTGTGGCTACATCGTCAACGAACTGAAGCTGCCCGCGCACTGCGGGTCCGACGCTCGGTTCGGATGGCTTAATGCGGCGTCCATCAACCGCTTGCCTCGGCGTCGGAAACGGCACCGAGAGGGCCCAAAGGTTGGGGGATAACACTGACTTGAAGGTTCGCCGCGGAAGCCGCGGTCATGGACGATTCGGTTGCATCGCGGTGTGCTGATATAAGCTGCGTTTGTAGCCAACGCCATTCTTGACCGTCATGTAAACATTACGGACATTGCGAATGTCACTCAGCGGATCCTTGTCGAGAACGACGAAGTTGGCAATTTTGCCCACCTCGATTGAACCCATGTCTTTTTCACGCCCGATCGTTCGCGCGCCGTTGATCGTTGCCGCGTGAATGGCATCTGAGGGCGTCAATCTGACGTCTTTGACCAGGAGGATGAGTTCCTGGGCCAAGGCGCTGTAGTTGTCCTTGCTATCGCCAGGTTCATCGTCGGTGCCCGTGGATAGGGATACTCCGGCGCGATAGGCTTCGCCGGCTAACTTTGCAGCCAGCGAATATTTGCAGTCGACTCCCGAATCGTCTGAAAAATACACGTACAACGTGGCATCCAATATCGTGCCGCGTTGCTTCATATCCAAAAACAAGGCGTCGAGCCGCGCGTTAGGCTGTTCCAGGATTTGCGCGTTCACTGGCACCGGCGGGTGCATCGCCGCCGGCGGAATTGGGTCTGATACCTCATAGCCGAGCATACAGGCATGACTCATCACGTCGACCCCCGCATCCGCGACTTCGCTTGGGCGAGCCGGAAACACTGCTGCATGAGCCCAGACCAGCATATTTTGTCGGTGTGCTTCCGCAGTGATCGCACTGAGAAGCGGCCCGGAAACATCCGCGTAAACCTTAATCGCGGTCGCGCCCGTGCCGCGAGCTTGCGCCACAGCGAGGGGCACATTGGTCTCAGTCGTCACCGCCTGCATCCATGGAACCTCTCCCGGCACGCGCCCACGGGCCGCCTGGTGCGTGCGCGGATCCGTGAAGAACTGTGGTCCGGCCATAACGGCGGCGTAATAAATATCCGGCGATTGGATCTCGTCGAATTCCGCTTCGCGCTTGAGTTCGCCAAGCAGTCGGGCGTCACCGGCCATGTCCCTGACTGCCGTTACACCGCTGTATAGTTCACGAAGTAGGTACGCTCTAGCGGCTGAAGGATTCGCAAGAGTCGCCAGATGAACGTGGCTGTTGATCAACCCCGGAATCAAAAACTTGCCGGGCACCAGGATGACTTCGGTACCCTTCCGCGCGCGATAGCCGGAGGCCGGAAGTATGGCTGCGATGCGACCGGCCCGTGTGACAATGACCATGTCAGGGCGACCAGCGATACCCGTGCCATCATAGATGGTTGCGCCAACGTAGGCGGTATCCTTCTGATCCGTCGTAGGCAGACCGTAAGTGCTAGCGCTGCCCAGCGCAAACACAGATAACAAGACAGCGATTTGTCGTAGATTCACTGGAAATTCCCGTTCTTGAAAATCTGCGGTATTCCAACCAAAAAATCGCCTGGCGCGAACTCTGTTCGCTCGCGTTTACGCGCTTTCGGCAATCCATACTAGCAAGACCTTTCGACAAACCGCACAAACGAACTGTTCGGCGCGCGGCGAGTAGAGTGAGTTTTCGCCAGTTTTGCCCATGAACTCATGGTTCACTGCTGCGGCCGACCATGTCATCATGGGGAAGCGCCCTGCTCACTCCCACTCAATTGTCTCCGGCATGTATAAACACCTGCAATTACGAGACTTCCTGTCAAGGTACGACAGATTTACCGTCAGATCTACCGCCAAAAACTTCCGCTTGCGGGCGATAGACGGCGATAGATGCCGAAAGGTTGATCACGAGCGTTCGATAGTGCGGATGCGGCCGCCAGCGCGCTCCACCCGTTAATCGACGGATATGAGCCATCGATTAGGTTAACTGCCGCTCATGGCCCAAGTTCCACTGGCCAATGTCGATGTATATGGAAATTCAGGTTCAACTTATATGTTGCGGTGAAGCGATCCTGAATCGCCTCTCGCACACGTTTGGCAATTTCGGAGTCCGACCCGCTTGAATCGAGGACGAGGATACTTAGATCGACTCTCGGGTTCCTTGGATCCATCGATCCCGGAGTGTCAAGTACAACAGTTACATTTCTCGTCCGCTGGTCCGTGCCTGCATAAGTGAACCGACCCGGCGCCGGTGAACGCATCTGCGAGAATCCAAATGGCTTGAGAACGTCGTACATGATGTCCGAAACTGCCGCCTGATCCTGGGTGACGGCTATACGCGGAATTAGAAAGCGCGTGTACATACCGTCATAAGCACATCCGGCGAGTAGAATCGCGATGCCTGCCGAACAGACGAATCTGCGTATTGTTGATTCCACAGTGCTCAATCCACCATTACTACGAACGTCGCTAACTGACACGGTACTTGGAAACATCAATGACTGGCTTGCGGCAGGCAGCCTAGCCTTCCTGTGTACACCCCTTTGATATGCCGTGCCGAGTGGTACCCTACTTCAAGGTCCCGACCACCTTCAAGACGTCAGCGAATGCAACGGCAAGTACTTTTTTCGCCAATGGGAAAGTCGCCTCCCCCGCATGCACCACATACAACTGGCCGAGTTTTAGGTCCGCCATGGCCGATCTCATCGATGGCGTGAGCGCGGGCGCCGTCGTCCGTTTCACCTCGACGCCAATCCGTCGCGCACCACGTACTACTAGCAGGTCCAGCTCCGCACCGGCATGGGTGCGCCAGAAAAAGCACTCGTGCGGCGCGGCATCCAACGCCTGAATAACTTGGTCGATGACGAAACCCTCCCAGGAGGCACCCACTTTGGAATGCATCTCCAGCTGGCGCCCGTTCCGGATGTCGAGCAGAGCATGTAGCAGGCCAGTATCGCGAACATAAATCTTCGGCGCCTTGACCTGACGCTTACCGAGGTTCTCGTGCCACGGTTGCAGCTGGCGCATCACGTATGCATCCGTCATTTTGTCCAGGTAGCTCCGCACCGTAGTATCCGAGAGCCCCATGGAGCGCCCGATCTCCGAGGCATTCCACACCTGCCCATGGTCGTGCGCTAGCATGGACCAGAAGCGGCGCATGGCCTGGGCACCGGCGGAGATACCGAATTGAGGCAGCTCTCGATCCAAAAACGTACGCAGAAACTGTTCCAACCACTCGAAACATGCGGCTTCCGAGCGCACCAGGAAGGCGCGCGGGAAACCGCCCCGCAGCCACAGCCTGTTCCACTGCTTGTTCGGTACCTCCGCAAGGCCCAGCCCCGGCAGGAGATGGTAGGCAATGCGGCCAGCCAGCGATTCGGAACTCTGGCGCAGTAACTGCGGCGAGGCGCTTCCCAGTACGAGGAACCGCGCTCGCACTGGACGCCGGTCCGCAAGCACCCTTAGGCTCGGGAACAGTTCCGGACGATTCTGCACCTCATCGAGTATCACCAACCCCCGGAGGCCGCCCAACGCCAGCATGGGGTCGGCCAGGCGCGCGACCGCCGCCGGATCCTCGAGATCGAAACGCGTGACATCGACCTTGGAGTTGCGCGCAATGGCGGCAGCGAGCGTCGTCTTGCCGACCTGTCGCGCACCCAACAGGCCGACGACCGGAAATCGGCCGAGGAGCCGCGAGACGGTCCGGAGATGGAATGGGCGATCGATCACCCTTGAATGTTACCTTGAAATCTCGGTTTTTAAAACCGCTTTTTCAAGGTTAACCTGTACCCTTCACTCCCACTCGATCGTCTCCGAGCCACTTAACTTCTTGTTTCAGCGGATATATTTTTTCGGTCCACCACAATTTACCGTCAGATTTACCGACAATCAACTTCGCTTGAACGCGATAGACGGCGATAGATGCCGAATGGGTCTATGTGCATTGGCAGCCGCGTATGTGCATTGGCAGCCGCGGGTCGAGAGTAGCGCTCAATGGATCGGTAGCCGCAGCTCGCGCTGTCAATGGAGGTCCAAGACTGCGCTCCATCAGCGTCTATTCTCGACCGATTCCCGGCATCCGCAAAATGCCCATGATCGGAAAGCCCGAACAGCGCGTTCTTTACCTCCGGTCACACCGACCCGCCTGGCTCATGAAGAACAGCAGTGCCACTATCCAGCGCGCCGATGAGCGAGACGTTTATCAAGGTTCGCGCCGCGGCATGAGCAACGCCAGAACAATGGCGACGATTAAGAGCGCCGGGACGTCCCCCAACAGATGTCCAAGATGTTCTGGATATGCGATTGATTGCGCGGCCATAATTCCGCCGTGCACGATGCTCGACCATACGGTAAACCAGATCAGGCTCCGGTTGGCGAGTGGGTCGCGCGATGCAATAAGTAGAAATACTCCCAGTGTCGCGTAAATCCCAAGAATCATTTGCAGGTACAAGGATTGTCCAGTGGCATGCCAGGACCAGCCCGCTGGCCATACGATCGTGAGCGGATATACGCCGGCCAGAAATATGAGACCGACCGCGACTAGCGCAATACGTAGGAATTTCACGCGATCTACAGTATTCATTTGACCCCCCATTCTGTACCGGCTGCCACAAGTAGGCCGGCATCGTTCGTGATTATCCCACCAGCATGAAGCAGGTGGCTCCAAATCCGTCAAATGCGGAGGCTGCTTCATCGAAAGATTCAAATCACTTCGTGTTTGCAGCCTCACAGGCCAATGGTCGTCATCTGGACCGTGCCAGGGATGCTTACGCCTTCCGTTCGGCCGCGACCTGCAGACACCCTGCTGCTTCTGAGCCGTCCGCGGTTATGTCGAACGTTGTTTCAACGCGCGGGGGACGAAGGAGCGTTTGCTGCACGACACAGCTTCGCTCCGACGCGATCCGGAGCTTTTCCAGCAGCCGAGGCTCTGTGCCCTCCCTCGCCTTGAGCCGGACCGCACATCGGATCGCCCGGAAACCCACCGGCACCTCCGCACTTATCGCTAGCGTTCCCCGGACATCGACGTCCCCGGTGACTTCCACCTCAAGGGACTCAAGCGTGATGCCGAGCATGTTCGCCACCATGCGCACCGAGGAGTCCTGACAAGCGGCGAGGGCCGCGCAAAGCAGATCACCGGGCGTGGGCGCATCGTGCAAGCCGCCGATGGCCCGGTGGACACCCACTGGAACTGCAATGCCACATTCCGGCATTGGCATCACGATGGAGTGGAAAGGATCGTCGGGATCGCCTCCGTGGGCGCGCGCACGATCGATTACAAGCGCCGCTTTGGGTTCGGCCTGGTAGCGTTGGCGTAGCGGGATCTGGATCTCGAAAACACGAGATTGGCTCATTTTTGTCTCCTGTGGCAATGGTCGCTCGATGCGGCGCGGCTCCCGGTTTTCCGAGCCCACCGCGCGTTGAGATTGACCTGCAGGCATGCTAATCGGAAGCGCGCGGCGCAGTCGCACTGGGTTATGATTCTCTTGCCGAAAGGCTTGATCGATTTACCTGATGAGCGTCTCGCGAGCGGCATCAGCCGTCACGAAGGAGATCGGGCGTCATTCCACATGGATGCACTATCGGAAATTCTGAGGGGCATTCGGCTTTCCGGCACCGCCTTCATCGACGCGGAGCTGTTGGCACCATGGTCAGTCCAGACTCCGACGGTCGCCGCCCTCGCCAAGCGTCTCGCGCCCCATGCAGGTCGGATCATCCCTTACCATCTCATCTTCGAAGGGGCCTGTACGGTCCGGGTGGGAGCGGAACCGGCGCTCGTCGTTGAGGCGCCCGAGGTCGTCTGCTTTCCGCATGGCGACGTACACCGGCTCGCCAGCGACGCGGAGCTCGAACCCGAACCAATCACAACGCAAGGGCTGATAGCCCTGACGCGCGCCGACGAAATTTCACGGGTGAGGTATGGTGGTGGCGGAGGCAAGACGAAACTCATCTGCGGATTCTTTACCTGCGACCGCGCACTTTCCGAGCGCCTAATCATGCAGCTGCCGCGTGCACTAAAGTTTCGGGTGGGAGTCGACAGCGCCGCCATGCTGCTTTCCGGCGCGGTAAGGGATACGAACTCGCGCCCCGACCGAGCGGCAAAGCCAGGTATGCAAGCAGTGCTATGCAAACTGTCCGAATTGCTGTTCGTCGAGGCGGTCCGTTCGCATTTGGACTCGCTTCACGAGCCGTCAAGCGGTTGGCTGGCCGGTCTCAAGGATCGGTATGTCAGCACTGCTCTGGCGCTGATACACGGCGAACCGGGCCGGCCATGGACGCTCGAGGACCTCGCCGCGGGCAGCGGCACGTCACGTTCTACACTCGCCGAGCGGTTTATCCGCATCATGGGCCACGCACCGATGCAATACCTTTCGCAGTGGCGACTTCACCTCGCAGCTGACGCTCTTGCATCGTCCGATCGCGGCATGAAGAAAGTCGCAAGCGACGCCGGCTTCGGGTCCATCGCCGCATTCGGTCGCGCATTCAAGCGAGAGTTTGGTGTCTCCCCGGCTCGCTGGAGACAATCCAGCACAACATCTTGACCCTCCATTCGGCCTTGCTGGTCAGGCAAACGCTACGGGAGACCGGGATCGAATCGTGAAATACGTAGCAGAAGCGACTCCGGCGCAATCTGCACGCTATGGATAGAGATGAGTTTTTGCCAGTTTTGCCCTGAAACTCAGGGTTCTCATCATCAGCCGACCGTGCCACGCTGGGGAAGCGCCCTGGTCTGGTCACTCCCACTCAATTGTCTCCTGCACCTATAACCATCTGAAAGCGCGAGACTTTTTCTGGGGTCGCAGCCATCTTACCGTCAGCTTTACCGGCAAACAAGGTCGCTTGGGGGCGATAGAAG
>JBEKHO010000035.1:0-51203 GCA_050012215.1 Steroidobacteraceae bacterium | reverse complement strand
GCCCATGAAACCGACACCTTCCGGCTGGCCCCGCTTTTCCAGCGCCGTCGTCTATCAGGATGCCGCTGCAGCCATCGCCTGGCTCTGCGACGCTTTCCGCTTCGAGATCCGCTTGAAAGTAGAGGGGGAAAATGGCCGCATCGAGCACTGCGAGCTCGAGTACGGCGACGGGCTGCTGATGATCGCCCAGGAAACTGAGGGCTCACCCCGGAAGTGGCGGCAAATTTTTCGAAGCCCCCGCTCGCTCGACGGCGCCAACACGCAAAGCCTCATGTTCTACGTCGACGATGCCGATGCGCACTGCGCTCACGCCCGAACGCGCGGCGCGCGCATCGTCGAAGAGCCGGCCACCCATGACTACGGCCAGGATTACTGGACAGACCGTAGCTACGCCGCACTCGACCCCGAAGGCCACCTGTGGTGGGTCACGCAGCGCGTGCGCAACGCCCCGGCCGTTTGACCGCGGCCACCGCCCCGCCCCCATCCCATGCAACGCTCGACGCCCGCCGACCTCGACGCATCGTTCTCCGCGCTGTCCGACGCGACTCGCCGGGAAATGATCCGCACGCTTCTGCACAAGCCGCGCCGCGCCGGCGAGCTGGCCGAGTGCGTCTCGATGAGCCCCCAGGCATTGAGCCGTCACCTGAAAGTTCTGCGAAAGGCCGGTCTGATCGTCGAGGACGGAGTCGAGAACGACGCACGGGTCAGCGTGTACCACGTGCATCCGGGTGCATTCGAGCCGCTCCAGGACTGGCTAGCGCAAGTGGAGGAGCTTTGGCGCCGGCAGCTGCACGCTTTCAAAACTTACGCGGAGACCATTCACCGATCCCGTCGTGGTAAACCTTGATGGACGATACCGCGCGAGTCAGCGTGTCGGTCGCCGTACCCCCAGCGGTCGCCTTCGAGATCTTCACCCGTGATATCGATCGCTGGTGGCGGCGTGGGATCAAGTTTCGCCACGCCGGTCCGCGCAGCGGCTTCATTCGATTGGAGCCGCATGTGGGCGGCCGCCTGTTTGAGTCGGTCGACGGAAAGGAAGGTCCTTGCGTTTTCGAGGTCGGCCGAGTCCGCATCTGGGATCCGCCTCATCGACTGGAATTCTCCTGGCGCAATTCGAATTTCACCACCGGGGAATACACCGACGTTGCAGTGCGTTTCTCCGAGACCGCCCTGGGCACGCTGGTGAGCGTCACGCATCGAGGATGGTCGGCCCTACGCCCGGATCATCCGGCACGGCACGGCCTGGAGGGCGCTGCGTTCAACCGCATGATCGGCCTCTGGTGGGGCGAGCAGATGGCCTCGTTGCGAGAATATAGCCTCACGGTCCGTGCCTAGCGGATCGATACGCGGCTGGAGCGCGAACCAGTTGACCTTCGCGCTGTCGGAAGTGGAATGGATCTACCATCACCCACCAAGGAAAACCTGGAACTTCTGACGAAGTTCGACGATCGCGCGCAGCCGGTGCCGGTCGCGCAGCGGGTCATCGAGCGCATCAGCGCCATCTTCGGAAGTCCCGCGTATTTCATATTCAGCGTCGCCTTCATTCTCGTCTGGATTTCGGTCAACGCTTGGGGTGCGCACCACGGCTGGCGTCACGTCGATCCCCCGCCATTTTCGTGGCTTCAGGGCATCGTGAGCTCGAACGCGCTGCTGTTGACCGTAGCGGTCCTGATCCGGCAGAACCGGATGGCGCAGATGGCCGAGCATCGCTCGCATCTCGATCTGCAGATCAATCTTCTGGCCGAGCAGAAAGTGACGAAAATGCTCGAATTGGTCGATCAGATGCACCGCGGAGTGAAAGATTTACACGGAGCTGCGCCCGAGCATGCGCGCGAGCCCATGGAAGAGATGACCAAGCCCACCGATCCGCACGCCATTTTGGATGCCATCAAGGAGAAACAAGGCGGGTCTTGAGTCAGAGCGGGCGCGGCAGTCCTCAATATTCGATCTGATACAACAGCCCGATACTGCTCCCCGGATCGTTGTCCGGCGTGGTGCCCTGAATCGCAGTGCCGTTGCCGAGCCGTGTTTGCAGCTTCAGATGCTTGGTAAGATCCACTTGCACCTGCACCTGGCTCGTCCCCGTGGTGGTCTGCTTGCCCTCGACATAGACCCGCTTGAAGATATAGCGGCCCGCCTGAATGGCCGCACCTTGAGTCTCCGTACCCCCGGTTGCGGTGGGAACGGTGTTCGTGCCCACGTTCAGCCGATCGAGCCCTAGCGCCTTCTGCACCTTGGTGAGCGGGTTGCTGCCGCTGCCGCCGACCCCGCTCAAGGTCGCGAGCGCCGCACCCACCTGCGCGACCTGCAGCGCCGTCAGCTGCGCGGCCGGCTGTCCAAACAGGAGCAGCGCCATGATCTCGTCCTGGGCCAGCCCCGTGGTGCTCGAGAAATCGAACTTCGGCGCGTCCGCATACCCGGATATCTGCAATTTGACCGTGGTGTTCTGAACCGTGCTGGTCGCCGTGAAATCGAGCGTCGGATCGAGATTGCTCTTCTTGAGGCCCGCTCCATCGAAGCTTACCCGGCTGGTATTGTCGAAAGTCAGCGTCGAGCCGGCGAGCGAGAACGTGCCGCGCATCAGATCGAATCCCGGGCCGCTGACCAGCGGTGCATCGGTGGTCCCGCGAATGCGCAGACTTCCGCCGAGTTCCGCATCGAGCCCCCGTCCCTGCACCAGAATCTCCCGGGGCGCATCGACCGAGACGTCGAGTCCAACTTCCAGCCGCTTCGCGGCAGCTACTTGCGCGTGCTTGCCACGCCGCCGCACATCGAGCACCGCGACATCCGGCGGCAGTGAATCCGGTATCCCGATCACGGCACGATTGACGTGGATCGTGCCCGCGACGGCGAGCCGCTCGAGCGCCGTCCCCTTGACGCTGAGGTCCGCATTGACGTTGGCGGTCACCAGGGCGCTCGTCACCAATTGTGCCTTGGTCGCGGTCAATTGCAGGTCGAGCGGAATCTTCGGCTGCAGCGCGCCGATGCTGCCGCTCATGCTCACCGAGCCCGCCGCGGCCGTGGCCTTGAATGTCTTGATCTGCAAAGTTCCTTCGCTGCCGTCGACTTCGGCGGTGATCGCGGTCAGGTTAATTCCGCGCACGTAATCCCGGAAATTTCCGGATGCGAGTTTGACGGCTCCGGTGATCTGTGGCGTGTCGAGCTTCCCGGCCACGTTCGCGTCCACCGCCAGATCTCCGCCCACGTGCATGCCGCGCGCCTCGAACAGCGGATTGGCGACGGACAGATCGAGCTTGCCGTTCAACTTGAGGTCGTACTCGCCGGCGGCGTCCAGAGGCGTCTTACCCGTCATGGTGAAAAGCGAGGCTTTGCCGGCGCTCAACCGAACATCGAGCGACGCCGTGTCGCCCGCAAGGTCCGCATTCGCGGTCAGATTTAGCGCCGGCAGGCCGAGCGCTTCGTCGCTCGCGAATCGAATGTCGTGGGCATTCAGGCTGACGCGGCCGGTAGGCGCGGACAACGAGCCCTGCAGGCGGGCGTTCCCCTCAATCGAACCCTCCGAGATCAAATCCGGCACAAAGACGCCGATGAGCTTGGGATTGATGTGCTGCAGGGAGGCGTGGGCATCGAGCGTCGGCAGCACCTCGCCTTCGATCTGCAGAATCGCATCCTGCGCGCCCAATTTGAGCTCATCGACCTTGAGCCCATCCGCATAGGAAATGCGCGCCGCCGACAGCAAGCCGACCTTCTGTCCACGGTAGTCCACCGTGGCTTGATCCATGCGCACCCGATGCGTGTCGAGGTTCACGACCGCCGTGGCCGACAGTTCCGCGGGGAAGCCCGCGAGATTCGGCGACTGCACGTGCAGCTGGGCCGCGACGGAAGCCGTATCGCCTTCGCCCGCCAGGTGAATCGTTCCCGAGAAGCGGCCCGCCGATAGCTCTTTCGCATCCAATTGGAATTTGGCGCGGGTATGGCCCGCCCGGGGCGTGAAATCCACGGCACCGTCCAAGGCTCCCTGAAGCGGGATGCCCAGCAGTCGGTCGAGGTCCGCGAGTTGTCCGACCTCGAGGTGCACATGCCCCCGCGCATCGTCGATGCTCGAAGACATGGACATCTCGCCGTCAGCGCGCGCGCTCTTCCAGTCGCCGCGTCGGATCGAGCCTTCAAAACCCTTGCGGCCGTTACGCTGCAGGGAGGCGGACAGCGTGAGCGGAGAACCGTCGACGTTTCCCCGCACATCGACGCTCGCGCTCGGCATCGACGGCAGTCCTCGAGCGTGGAGCTCGACCGCTACCGCGCCCGGCGCAGATCCGCGAATCGACAGCGTGCTTTTCATTTCGGCATCGCCGTTGAAGGACGACGGCGCGCCGTCCAAGGCGCCCGACGCTTGCATCGAGCCCGCAAGTTCCGGCCGCAGGATGCCGAGATCCGACACCTTCAGATCCCACCGCGCCTTGATGTCCTGGACATAGGCGTCGGCGGCGGCCAAGGGTGTCTTCGGCGGATTTGCGCCGGCACCGTTCGAGGTCGGCCGCGCCGCCGTGCCGCTCGCCGTGAGAGTCAGCGAGGGAGCGTCGATTTCGGCACGATCGAGCGTGAATGTCTTGTCCGACATCGCGCCCGACACCTTGAGGACCACACGGTTGCCGAGCATGTGGATCCACGGAGCCGACCCTCCCGAAAGGCCCGCGGCCGAGTCCAGTGTGACGCCGATGTCGGATTCACGGAAATCGATCTGCGCCTTGATGTTCGCATCGCCGCGCACATCCTCGCCCGCCAATTGAGCAAAAGGTGCAACGTCCGGCACCTGCACAACAAGCGCGACGCTCGGACGCCCGGCAGTGATCGCCTGAGCCTTGACCGACAGCAGCCGGTGCGTCGCCTCCACCGTGAGCGGGCGGGTATCGTCGGCGACTCGCATCGAGGCGGAAATCCTGACCGGATCCTTCTCAAAGAGTGCGGCCTGAGGACCGGGGATGCGCAGCCCGTCGATGGCGCCCCGCAGCGAAATGGTGCCCCGGCCTGCCGCGAGGTCGGCACGGAGCGCCGCAATCGCCGCATCGCCGGGGAGGGTCAGACCATCCGCCTGTAAATGCCCGTCGGCCGTCGGATCCTTGAGCGTCCCATGCCATTGACCCGTCAGCGAGAGCCGCTGCCACGTGAGGTCGGGCCGCGGCGCCACGGCGGGCGCATCGAGGGAATAATTCAAGTCCATCGACCCCTGGTGCAGGTCGATGCGGCCGGCCACGGCCGCATGCAGCTGGCCCGCCGTCAGTTTCAGATCGATGAGTTCTGCCTCGTGGGGCCCGCTGATGCTGAGATTCGCATCGAGCGCACCGAGACCCGGGAGCTTCAAGATGTTCTCCAATGGACCGCTCGCGGGCTCGTGCACGGCCAACGTGCCGTCCATGCGCTTCGAGTCGAATCGCAAATGCATGACATAGTCGCCATCACCGTCGATGCGGCGCGCAGTCACGTCGGCGAGCGCACTTTCGAGTGACCGCAAATCCATGCCCCCGCGCAGCGACACCCGCGCCGCCCGGCCGGCGAGCTCGGCGCCGAGGCGTACGTCCTCGAGGACAAAGCGCCGAACTTCGATGTGCGGGACGGAGGCGCTCCCCCCGCTGCCCTCGGAATGTGGCGTGCGCTCCATATCCAGATGTGCGACCTCTAGGCTGTCAACGGAGATGCGCCGCTCGAGGAGCGCGAGCGGCGTCCAGGTGAGCGCGATCCCATCAGCCGTCAGCCAAACCCCCTGCTTATCGGTGAGCTCGAGCTTGCGAAGCGTGAGCTGCGCCGGGAAGGAGCCGCCGAGCCCCGAGAGATTCACCATGCCCCCCGTCAGCCGCGCGGTGATACGCTCGATCAGGGCCCGACCTGCATCGGTGTTGCCGATCACCAGCACCGCAACCGTCAAAAGCGCAAGCAGTCCCGCCACGGAACCCAGCACCCACGCCGCGACCTTGAGCGGTTTGCGCGCCATCAGAAGGCCTGTCCGAGTCCGATGTAAACCTGGAAACTCTGGTTTTCGATGGCTGTGTGCTTGGTTGGTACGGCCAAATCCAGACGGATGGGACCGATGGCCGTGTAATAACGCACACCCGCGCCGACGCCGACGAAGACATTGGCAGGCGTGACAGTCAGCTTGTTGCTCACCTGGCCTCCATCGACGAAGAATGCGGCACCGAAATTCTGCCCGAATCGCTGACGGAACTCGGCGCCGCCCGCAACCAGGGCGGTTCCGCCCACCGGATAGTCTGTAAATGGAAAGTTAGGCCCGACCGCCTGGTAGGCGTAGCCGCGAATGCTGGCGCTGCCGCCTCCGTAGAATCTCTGGTCGGGCGGGAGGCTGTATTCGCCGGCGCCCTGCGCCAGGCCGACGACCAGCCGAGCTGCGAGGACGCTGCGCCCGGGGCTCAACGGCAACAACTTGTCGAGATCGAAGTAGGTTGCGAGCTTGATCTGATCGATGAGGAAGGTTGCGCTGCTTGCGCCTAGGGAGTGCGTCGGGGTGATGCTCAACGAATCGCGCATGCCGTGAGTGGGGTCATCCAGTGGCGAGGCCAGGTCGGTCGAATCGAAGGTGATGGCGATCGGCAGCTGGATAAGTGTGTAGTAATACGTCGGCTTGTCTAGCACCGTCCCGTTCTCATCCGGAGGGTCACATCGTTTTGGAAACGGCGGCGGACTACATATGAGCCCCACGACCTCAATGATCTTCTCGTTCACCGTCGCGACGCCCGCGCTCACGGTCCACTGCTTGTCGAGCTTGCGGGTGAGCGTCACGCCCGCGGTGGTGGCGGTCTGGTCGTACGCGTCCAGGTATTGCTTGATGGCGCCCAGGGAGAATTGCAGGGACTGGTCGCGGTGACCGAAATCCGGCAGCAGATACTTGATGGTGGCGTCATAGCCGAGGCCGTTGGTGGAGCTTCCACCGGCATTCAGGAGCGATGTGGTCACGGTCAGCTGCTCGGCGTTGCCGAACACGTTGCGGTCGCCCCACGTGACGCCGCCGCTGCCGCCGAGATCGGTGGAATAGGCCGCGGTGACGTTGATCAAATGACGCAGCCGCTCGCGCATCCTGAAGGTGATCGGCACGCCGCCCGTGTCATCGGCTTTCGAACCCACCTCGACGCTGACGGCGGCAAATACGCCGAGGGTCACCAGATCGGCTCGCGCCCGCTCGATGATGCTCGAGTTGTATTGATCGCCCGTGTGAATCAGGAGTCTGCGGCGCACGAGCTTCTCATGGACCCGCTTCAGGCCGCGGAAGTTGATTTCACCGATGCGCATTTTGGTGCCCGCTTCGACATGGAGGGTCACATCGAGCACCGGATCCGTGTTGTCCTCGTAGGCCACCGGCGCATCTACCTTGGCGAATGCGTATCCTTGTTCGCCCAGCACCGAGGAGAGCTTCGCGCCTGCCGCCAACACCGCGGCGGCCACCGCCGGGTCGCCGCTTTTCAGGGGCAGAGTATCCTGGGCGGATGCCGGCAAATCGCCGTCGATGGTGATGTGGCGCACGTGATACAGGGGGCCCAAGGTGAACTTCACCTGGATCTTCGCGTCCTGCTTCTTCGGCAACCCCATGAGCTGATCGGCGAGGCCGGGCGTATTGAGCGCGGCACCGTCGATCTGAACGTTGACGCCCGACTGGTAGTAGCCGTAGCTCTCCAAGACCGTCTTCAGACGGTCGATGTCGCTGCGCGCCCGCGCGATGAGGCCATAGGGACTCACCGGCGCGGAAGTGCGCAGGGACACAAGGTCCGAAGTTGCGTGCAGCGTCGAATCCATCGCCCCGTTGCCCGTGGAAACGAGCTCCACTTTATACGGTTGCGGGTCGGCCGCGCGCGCGCCTGGGACGAAACCGGCCACCGCCAACACCACCACCAAGATTCTGGGCAAAACCAAGCGCATTCGACTAAATTGAACCTCGGGACGGATGCGGTCCTACACCATTAAGGCATGATGTCCGAACCCTTTTATAGAGGCTCGAGTGTTAACTTTTCGATACCTCATGCCGGATGCGCCGTGTCAGTAATCGTTTGCCATGCCTGTGATCTCGCACATCGCGCCGACGGAATCGTGCCGGCCGCCCGCGTACGCTGCGTTCGCTGCCGCGCCGAGCTATACCGCACGAATGCGGCCGGTGTCGACACCCCGCTCGCTCTGGCATTTGCCGCCCTGGTGCTGTTCATCATTGCCAATGCCTACCCGCTGGTCGCTTTCAAGGTAAACGGCACTACGCGCTTGGCCACTCTGACGGGCGCCGCACTCGGCTTGTACGATCAGGGTTACGCCACGCTCGGGCTGCTCGTGATCTTCACCGCCGTCCTGGTGCCGTTGACCCAGATCTTAGCTTTTTTGTACGTGCTCGTCCCGGTGCGGCTGGGATTCCGCGCTCCGGGGCAGGAAACCCTGTTCCGGGTGCTGGCGGCCTTGCGGCCCTGGGGAATGAGCGAGGTGTTCGTGCTCGGGGCGATCGTCGCACTGGTCAAGCTCTCCTCGGAGGCAGAGGTCGCCCCGCGAATCGCGCTCGTCGCCTACGGCCTCCTCATGTTCATGCTGGCCGCGATGGCCAGCGTCACCCCCACAGAACAATTTTGGCAATGGATAAGCCGAGGGCGGCGATGAGCTCATTGCGCGAGCGCGCCGCGGTCACCGGTCGGAGCCTGGGCCTTCTGGTCTGCACCCGCTGCCGGGCCACGTTGCGCGCCATTGCCGCGGAGGAGCAGCGTTGCCCTCGCTGCCACTCCCCCGTGCACCTGCGCCGACCGCACAGTCTGGCCACCACGACCGCCTTGGTGATCAGCGCCGCGCTACTGTACATTCCTGCCAATGTATTGCCCGTCATGCGGACCCACACGTTCTTCAGCGACCAGGACGACACCATCATGAGCGGTGTCATATCGCTGGCGCATTCGGGCTCCTGGCCTGTTGCGCTGCTGGTATTTTTTGCAAGCATCGTCGTGCCGCTCCTGAAACTGATCGCGCTCGGTGAGATTCTGATCGCGGTGACGCGCAAGTCCGTGCATCAACCGCAGCAGCGGAGCCGCTTGTTTCGTTTGGTGGAATACGTCGGGCGCTGGTCGATGCTCGACGTGTTCGCCATGTCTCTGCTGGTCGCGCTGGTGCAGGTGCAATCGCTGGCGACGGTCGAAGTGCGGCCGGCTGCGCTGGCCTTTGCGGGGGTCGTCGTGCTCACCATGCTCGCCGCCCAGTCATTCGACGAGCGCTTGTTGTGGGATGGCGAATCCCGTGGCTGATCGCGCGGGGCCGCCTGAAGAGGAGCTTCCGTCGGCTGTCCCCGATCCCCGTCGGCGGGTACGCCTGCCCTATGTATGGATCCTGCCGATCATCGTGGTCATTGCGGGGGCGTTCGTCGCCGTGCGGGAGAAGCTCGCGGAAGGCACCAGCATCGAGATCACCTTCCACACGGCGGATGATCTGGAGCCGAACAAGACCAAGATCAGCTACAAGGCGGTGGAGATCGGCGAGGTCAAGGAGATCCATGTCTCCAAGGACCGCAAGGAGGTCGTCGTCGAGGCGAGAATCCACCGCAACGTCAGCGACTACCTGGTTCAGGACACGCGTTTCTGGGTGGTGCGGCCGAGGGTGACCGGTGCGAACATTTCGGGCTTGGGGACGCTGGTCTCAGGCGCATACATCGGCGTCGACGTCGGACACTCAGCCGCGCCCGAACATCGCTTCATAGGTCTCGAGGTTCCGCCGATCGTGACCTCCGGACTCCCGGGGCGCGAGTACATATTGCACGCAGGCGACATTGGGTCCCTCAACATCGGCTCGGCGGTGTTCTACCGGCACATGCCGGCGGGACAAGTCGTTGCGTACTCGCTCGACCCGGGCGGCGCGAGCGTCACCGTCAAGGTATTCATCAACGCGCCCTACGATACATTCGTCACGCAGGACACGAAGTTTTGGCAGGCGAGCGGCGTCGACATGTCGATCGACTCCGAGGGTGTGAAACTGCATACCGAATCGATTGCCTCCATCCTGGAAGGCGGCATCGCGTTTCAATCCCCCAAGGACTCCACCGCCAGCGCCGAAGCGGCGGTGGACACCGAGTTCAAGCTGTATTCGGACCGCGAGCGGGCCCTGCGCGAGACCGACACCGTCGCGGAGACTTTCATCATGTATTTTCAGGGATCTTTGCGCGGATTGTCGGTGGGCGCTCCGGTCGACCTGCGCGGTATCAACATCGGAGAGGTCAAGCGCCTCTCGGTCGAGTACGATCACGTGGCGGGCGAGTTGCGCTTCCCGGTGGAGGTCGACATCTTTCCGCAGCGAATTCGAGCTCGGGCGCGTCCGTCGAGCGTGAAAAACACCGATCTATCCGATGTGGGCGGACATACCATGATCGACAGCATGGTGGCCCACGGCATGCGCGCGGCACTCAAGGACGGAAACCTTCTCACCGGCCAGAAATACATCGCCGTCGACGTGGTGAAGGGAGTTGCACGCGAGACCGTCGCCTGGGATGCGCACCCGCCCATTTTTCCGACCGCTTCCGGCGGCATCGATGAGATCACCGACTCCATCGGAAGCGTCGCCAAGAAGCTCGACAAGGTACCCTTCGACCAGATCTCCAACCATCTGATCGCCACCATGGCAACGCTCGATCAAACGTTGAAGAGCACGGACAGCTTGCTGCGCAACGTCGACGCCAGCATCGCGCCGCAGGTCACCGCCACATTGAAGGAGGCGCAAGAAGCCATGAAGAACGCCAAGGAGGCGATGTCCGAAGGCGGCTCGCTGAATAACGGCTTGGGAGACACGTTGGTGCAGCTGTCGCGTGCCGCCAAGTCTCTCGGCGCGCTGGCCGATTATCTCGAACGCCACCCCGAGGCGCTGATCCGGGGCAAGCCGGCGGATCCGCCATGAACGACTGCGGGAAACGCGCAATACGGCGCTTGTTGCAGACCCTCCTCGCTGCGCACCGCGTGCGGTACGCGCCGGCGCTCGCCATGATCGCGTTCGTTATCGCCTCCTGTGCGGGACAGCCGGATCATTTCTATGGCTTGAGCACGATGCCCGAGGCTCCTCGGCCGCCGGCCGCCGGTTTCGCCACTCATGTCGTTCTCAGCATCTCGATTCCCTCCCTGGTGGATCGACGGCAGATGATCGTCGATGCGTCGGACGATCAGGTGCTGGTATTGGAGCACGAGCGCTGGGCGGCACCGCTGTCGGACCTCGTTACTCAGACGCTGGCGCGCGACATCGAGCAGCGCCGTGCCGACGTGCTCGTTGCCGGTCGCGGCTTCGATCAGGCCGGCATCGAGCCGGTGCGCATCAAGGTCGACATCGTGCGCATGTCCGCGCATCGAGGGGGCCGGGCGACACTGGAAGCGCACTGGAGAATCGAGGGCCGTGCTCTCAAAACAGATCTGCTCGGCGGCGAGAGATTTTCATCACCGATCGAGGGAGCGGATTACGCGGCCATCGCCCGCGCCTTCAGCCAATGTCTGGCCTCGCTCGCGGATCGATTGGTCGAGAAGCTGCCGTCACAGTGATCCGGCACAGGACAAGCCCGCTTCAAGCGCCGTGCCGAACGCGGCTCGCGGTTGAGGCGGCAGTTCCTCCAGCCCGAAATCTCGAGCCATGGCAGACCTCAGGCGCATGCCGGCACCAGCCCGCCTCGCCGCGCACCACGGCCCAATCCGTGCTGACGTGTTCGCCGGTCATCCATGGGCTCCAAAAATCACCCGGCTTGCAGCTCGTTCGGAAATCGCGCTCGGAGGACAGGATGCGCGATCCCGCCCCCATTCCAGCCAAGTTCGTGACCGGCTTGCAAAACACGGGATAGCGCGGGGGCGGCGTATGGTGCAGCCCACATTCGAGGCCCTGAGATTGCGCCACCCGCAGCTTGTCGTAGATCCACCGATGGAAGGGATTGAACTTGTAGGCATCCACATCGTCGGTAGGGATATGCACGTCGGGCGGGCAGCTCACGCCGGCAAAGTATTGCAAACGCCACGGATCGCACTCGTAGATTGGCATCGTGCGAGCTTATGATGAGGGTCGTGAAGAAATCCCCGGGTATCCGGCTAGGCCGCATGCAGGAATTCGCCGACGCGACTGGCCATGTCAGACCCCGGGCAGACTTCGACAGCGGATCACCCCTCGCGAGGTAAGCCATGCAACAAGATGATCGAAGTACACATGCCGAAGGCGACGTATCGCCGGATCGCGAGGAGCGAATCCAGGAATTCCTGGCGCGGCACGGCGGAGCAGGCTCAACTCCGATGCGGGAGGAAAAAAGTCCTGCGGGGGATGGGGGCTGGTACGAAGTCCATGCGGCGGACGGCTACCGGCTGCACTGCGATTGGTCGAGCGTCGGCAGCCGCGAGGAGCTCAAATTCACTGAACTGGCCCCGCGCGGGCGCGCGGGCGGCCCGGGTTAACGTGCCTCGCGCGAAGCGGTGAGCTTGCAACGTCCGTTCGGTTGCATCTGGCTGCTGCTTGCATGTCTCGGCGCGGCGGTCAATGCCTCATCTTCGCAGTCCTCGGGCGTTGCGATCAGCCCCGCCCCCTCGAGCACCGCCGCCGAATTCATGGCGGCCATGCAACGAGCCCGGGCGCCCCTCGCTGCGCCGGAGCCACCTGATTCGGCCCTGCTCAAGGCCTATCCGATCTATGACTACCTCATCGCCGCGCGGCTGCGCCGCGACCTGACCTTCGCCCCCAATGAAGACCTCGACACCGCAATCGACGCCTTTTTGCGGGTCCGCGAGGGTGAACCGGTTGCCCGGCCATTGCGCCGGCAGTGGCTCGCGAGCCTCGCCGAGCGCCGGCGTTGGGACGTGTTCCTGCCGCGCTCCGCGGACCTGACCGACCCGGTGCTGATCTGCGATCGACTCCAAGGGCGCCTGGCTACCGGCGATACCGACAAGCTCGCGGCCGAAGCGCTGGCGCGATGGAATTTGGTTCAGCGACCGCCAGCCGAATGCGCAACCGTGTTCGCGTGGCTGCACGCACAAGGTGCGGTGACCCCGGCACTGCAGGAAGCGCGCGCACGCGCCGCCCTCGCCGCCGATAACCCGTCGCTCGCGCGTGAATTCGTTGCCGAGGTGCCGGCGGAGCGATCCGCACCGTTGCGTCAGTGGCTGCAGCTGTTGGATTCGCCGCGCCAAGCGCTCAGCACCTTGGCTGAAAGTCCCGCGTCTGCCGTCGAACCCGAGGCGCTCCTGGCCGGCTTTACGCGACTTGCCAACAGCGATTGCGCCTCGGCATCGGTGTTGCTCCCGGCCTTGCTGTTGCGCCCGGACATGACACCGCTACTGCGCGACAAGCTGTGGCGATCCTATGCGCTCGGCGCGGCGTACGCACGCCAGAGCACCGCCATGGCGGCATTCGACCGGCTCCCAGCCCATGCCGACGATCCTCAGGTTGCGGAATGGAGGCTGCGCGCGGCGATCTGGGCCGGGAATTACGCCAAAGCGCTCGACTGGCTGAACGACATGCCCGAGAGCCTCGCGACTCAACCTCGCTGGCGTTACTGGCGGGCCCGCGCGACCGCGGCGGTCAAAGGCACCGACAGTGCCGCGCCCTTGTTCGCCGAAATTGCCGGCATGCGCGACTACTATGGTTATCTCGCCGCCGACCGTCTTCATCAGAGCTACAATCTCAACGTGCATCCCTCCCCCGACGATGCGGACGTTCAAGCGACGCTCGCCGCGGAACCGCCTGTCATTCGTGCGCATGCGCTGTTCGATTGCGACCTGGCGGACGAGGCCGGCGTGGAATGGGGCTCCGTGCTGGCGAGCGCCCCCAAGCCCGTCAAGGTGCAGGCCGCGCACCTCGCCTCGCGCTGGGGATGGTACGCCGAGACCATTGCGATGCTCGCTCAGGCGGACGACTGGGACGACGTGGCATTGCGCTATCCCCGACCCTACGCACCGATCATCGCGGATGCGAGCAAGCTGACCCAGGTGCCGCCGGATTGGATATGGGCGATCATTCGTCAGGAAAGCCTGTTTCGAAAGGACGCGATCTCGCGCGCGGACGCCCGCGGACTCATGCAGATGCAGCCTGCCACCGCCGTCGCAGTGGCCAGGCGCTCGCATTTCGCCGTTCCCAGCCGCGACGACTTGTTCGATCCCGTGATCGCGGTTCCGCTGGGCGCCGCCTATGTACGCGAGTTGCTGGATCGCTACGGCAATCAACTGGATCTGAGCCTCGCAGCCTACAATGCGGGCCCGGTCTCGGTCGCACGCTGGCTGCCGGCGCAACCGGTCGACGCCGATGTGTGGATCGAGAACATCCCTTACACGGAGACCCGCGGCTACGTGCAGCACATCTTTGAGCACGTGGTCGCATTCGCCTCGGTGCGCAATGCCGAGCCGCCGCGCCTCTCCTCGCTGATGGCCCCCGTGAGCACCCTTCAGGCGGAGCGCCGAACCGATGCTGATCAGTAGAGCGCGCCGCTTTTACCAGCGCACCGCGACGTTGCGCGACAACCTGGCCGCGGGCGGCGCCTTCGCCATGGCGACCGTCGCGCTTGCACTGCTCGCTCGGCAGCTGTTCCCGGGAGAGATCAGCGGTTTTCCTTTCCTCGCGTTCATACCCGCCATCCTGGTGACGAGCTTCGTCTGCGGCTGGCGAGCCGGATTGATCGCGGCCGTGCTCGGTGCACTGGCGAGGTGGTATTTCTACGTGCCGGCGCCGGCGGCGAGCGCGGGGGTTGCCGGCCCAGCGGGCAATCCATTGCTCTTCAGCCTTGGGTTATACGCGTTCGCCGTCATCGTCATACTGACGCTGGTCGGCGTCATGCATCTGACCTTTCGCGATTTCGCGCTGAGTGAGCGAGCGCGGGAGATCTTGAATGCGAAACTCGAGCTGCGGGTAAACGAGCGCACCGAGGCGCTCGAAGCGGCCAACCAGCGCCTGCGGGACGAAGCCGCATCGCGTGCCGCCGCGGAGGCGCAAATCCGCCAGATGCAGAAAATGGAGGCGGTCGGCCTGCTGACCGGCGGGATCGCCCACGACTTCAACAACATGCTGGCGATCGTCGTCGGCTCGCTCGACATCGCCAAACGCCACCTGATGAGCGACCACGAGAAGGCCGAGCGCTTCATCGCCAATGCCATGGAAGGCGCCCAGCGTGGTGCCCAGCTGACGGCGCGCCTTTTGGCATTCTCCAGACAACAACCTCTGGACCCGCGTCCGCTCGACACCAACGCGCTGGTGCGGGACATGTCGGACCTGCTCACCCGCTCGATCGGTGAGAACATCCGTCTGGAGACCGTGCTCGCGCCGGAACTCTGGAGCACCTTTACGGACGCCTCCCAGCTGGAAAGTGCAGTCGTCAATCTGTGCGTCAACAGCCGCGATGCCATGCCCGAGGGTGGCCGGCTCACGCTCGAGACCGCCAACGTCACCCTCGATGAGGCGTACGCCGCGGCAAACATCGACGCGAAACCGGGCGATTACGTGATGATCGCAGTCGCGGACTCGGGCACGGGAATGGCGCCCGAAGTCATTGCACGCGCCTTCGATCCATTCTTCACCACCAAGGGCACGGGCAAGGGGACGGGCCTGGGTCTTTCCCAGGTATACGGTTTCGTGAGGCAATCCGAAGGTCATGTGAGCATCGAGTCCCGGCTCGGCGTTGGCAGCACGATCCGGATCTTCCTGCCACGCTATCAGGGCGTGTTGCCGCCCGCCGCGGTCGCCGCACGGGATGTTCCGGCGCCGCGCAACAACCAGGAACTGGTGCTGGTGGTTGAGGATGAGGAGCGAGTACGCAGCATGAGCGTGGAGGCGCTGCGCAATCTCGGCTATACAGTCATCGCCGCAGATGGCCCCGAGCACGCCTTGGGCCTCGTCGAGAGCGGTATTGCGCCGCACCTGTTATTCACGGACGTGGTCATGCCCGGCATGAGCGGGCGCGTGCTTGCCGAGCGCGTGAAGGAAAAGCAGCCGGGGATCAAGGTGTTGTTCACCACGGGCTACTCGCGCGGTGCAGCCCTGATGGACGGCGCCTGGGATCGGCGGGCGCCGCTGCTCTCCAAGCCCTTCACCGTCGAGCAATTGGCTGCGAAGATCCGTAACGCCCTCGACACGCCGGCGTGAGCGCCACGTCGCACATTAAACTGTTTTAACAATTCAACCATGCACGCTTAACCGCCCCGGGCTCAGGGTGGCGGCCATGCAATGGCAATCGGGCTCCCGTGCTTGGTGCGGGCTCATCTGTGCGTCTCTCGCCGCCTGCAGCGTGGGCACCCCCTATCGAAGGCCTCCAATTCCCCTCCCGACGGAGTGGAATGCGCCGGTCGCGAACGGAGCGAATGCCGCGCCGGACACGCGCGTCGGGGTATGGCCGGAGGCCGATTGGTGGCATGATTTCGGCTCCCCTCGGCTCGATGAACTGATCGCCCAAGCGCAGCAGGGCAACGACGACCTCGCCGCTGCGATGGCACGTGTGCAGGAGGCCGATGCGCAGCTGCGTATCGCCGGCGCACCGCTCTTGCCCACGGTCGATCTGGGCGCGACCGCCACCCGCGAGCGCTCGAGCGTGCCGCTCGGAGGCCTGGGGATATACAACGTCTTCAACCCCGTGCTCACCGCGAGCTACGAGTTGGACTTCTGGGGCAAGAACCGCGCGGCACGCGATTCAGCCAGGGCTGCCGCCGTTGCCAGCCGCTACGACCAGCAGACCGTCGCCCTCACCGTGGTCTCAAGCGTCGCGACAACGTATTTTCAAGCCTTGGAGCTGCGCGACCGGCTGCAGGTCGCACGGCAGAACCTGGAGAACGGCGACAAGATCTTGCGCGGGCTGACCTTCGAGCGGGATGTGGGGACGGCGACGGGCCTCGATGTCGCGCAGCAGGCGACGGTGGTCGCGCTGCTCTATGCTGCGATCCCGCCGCTCGAGCGACAATTCAAGCAGACGGTCTATGCGCTTGCGGTGCTGCTCGGCCGTACTCCCGAGTCCGTCGACGTGACCGACGGCACCTTGACCACGCTCAAAAGCCCGCCGGTGGTGTCGGGACTGCCCTCCAAGCTTCTTGCACGGCGCCCCGACATCGCCGCAGCCGAACAGCAGCTGATCGGCGCGAATGCCGACATCACCGTGGCCCGCGCCGAGCTCTTTCCCACGATCGAGCTGACGGCGAGCGGCGGTTATGAAAGCAGCGTGTTGTCCTCGCTCGTCAGTCCGGCGAATCGCGTCTACGCCCTCTCGGGCGGGCTGACGCAGCCGATCTTCCACGGCGGCGCGCTGCGCGGCGAGCTCGCCTACACGAAGGCGCGTTACACGGAGCTCGCCAGCACGTATCACAAGACGGTGCTGACCGCATTCAGCAACGTGGAGAGCGCGCTGGTGGCGGCGCGTCAGACGGCCGATCAAGAGGAACGTCAGGCGCAGGCAGTGGCGAGAGCCAAGCGCGCCTATGAGTTCGCCCAGATACAGATGTCCGCGGGCACCGTCAACATCCTGACCGTGCTCAACACGGAAAATGCGCTCTTCAGTGCGCAGGACACATTGGTTCAGGTGCAGTACTCGCGCTTGCAGGCGTTGGTGGATTTGTTCACCGCCCTCGGCGGTGGTTGGCATCAGGGGTAGGCCATGACAGTGCTTTCGCATTACGGCAAAGGCCGCACCTGGGTGATGATCGCGATCCTCGCGGTGGTCCTCCTCATCGTCGGCCGAGCAGTGCTGCACAAGCCCGCATCCGCCGCCACTCAGAAGTCCGTGCCGGCCGTCGCCGTCGACACCGCACAGTCCTTCCGGAACGACGTGCCCATCTTCCTGCAGGGATTGGGTACGGTGCAGGCTTTCTACACCGTGACAGTGACCGCCCGCGTCGACGGCGAGCTGCAACGCGTCGCCTTCACCGAAGGTCAGACCGTGCACAAGGGCGACCTTCTGGCGCAAATCGATCCGCGCCCGAACCAGGCCGCCTTCGATCAGGCGGTCGCCACCAAGAGCAAGGACGAAGCTCAGCTCGCCAATGCAAAACGCGACTTCGAGCGCTACACGAAGTTGCAGCCGCAGGATCTCGCCAGCAAACAGACGGTCGATACCCAGCGCGCTCTGGTCGATCAACTGGCCGCACAGCTCAAGGTGGATCAGGCCATTATCGACAATGCGCGTACGCAGCTCGAGTACACGCGGATCACTTCTCCGATCACCGGCCGCACCGGCATTCGCCTGGTCGACCCGGGCAACATCGTGCACGGCGCGAACTCGACCGGCATCGTCGTGGTGACCCAGGTGCAGCCCATCTCGGTGGTGTTCACCCTGCCCGAGGAGGAGCTCGGCGCCGTCGTCCAGGCGCTCGCCGCCGGCAGCGTGAGTGTCACGACCGTCTCGCGCGACGGCGGAGCCACGCTCGATGAAGGCACGCTGAGCTTGATCGACAATCAGATCGATCAGTCGACCGGATCCGTTCGACTGAAGGCGACCTTCGACAACGCCCGTAACACGCTCTGGCCGGGACAGTACGTCGACGCGCGGGTTTTGGTCCGCACCGAACGCAATGCGTTGACCATTCCGAACGCGGCGGTGCAGCTCGGCCCGAACGGGCCTTTCACCTACGTCGTCAAAACCGATTCCAGCGTGGAGGTGCGCCCTTTGCGAGTCGCGGAGGGCGGCGGCGGCTTGACCATCATCAAGGAAGGCCTGGCACCGGGCGAGCGCGTCGTCACCAGCAACCAATACCGCCTGCAGGCGGGTGTCCGCGTGCAAACCACGGCGCCTGCCCCGGAAGCGGCGGTGGGCGGGCACCCCGCAGCCCCTCCGCCTGCCCCTGCGAGCGCACCTGCGGGCGCTGCCAAGACATCATAACGGCCGGTATCGCATCGTGAACATCTCCGCACCCTTCGTCCGCCGGCCGATCGCCACCTCGCTCCTGATGGGCGGAATCTTCCTCGTGGGGCTCGTGGTGTATCCGCTGCTCCCGGTCGCACCGCTCCCGCAGGTGGACTTTCCCACCATCCAGATCTCCGCCCAATTACCCGGCGCGAGTCCGGAAACCATGGCGGCCACGGTGGCAACTCCCCTGGAATACCAATTCGCGGAAATCTCCGGGCTCACGCAGATGACCTCGACCAATCTCCTGGGTCAGAGCCTCATCACCCTGCAGTTCGACTTGAACCGCAGCATCGACGCAGCCGCCCAGGATGTGCAGACCGGCATCGATGCCGCGGGCGGACAGCTTCCGAAAAATCTGCCGACACCGCCCACCTACCGCAAGGTGAATCCCGCCGACTCCCCCATTCTCATCCTCGCGGTGCATTCCGACGTGCTGCCGGTCACCACCGTCGATGATTACGCGGAGAACATCCTCGCGCAGCAGATATCCCAAATCCCGGGCATCGCGCAGGTCTCGATCGGCGGCCAACAAAAACCCGCGATCCGGGTGCAGATCGACCCGCTCAAGCTCGCGGCGCTCGGCCTTCAGTTGGAAGATGTGGCAACGGTGATCAACGTCGCCACCGTCGACGCTCCCAAGGGATCGATCAACGGTCCGACCCGTGCGCTCACGATCTACGACAACGACCAGCTGCTGAAAGCGGCGCCCTGGAACGACGTGGTGGTCGCCTACAAGAACGGCTCGCCGGTGCGCATCCGCGATATCGGCATCGCCGTGGACGGACCGGAAAACACGCTGCTCACCGCGTGGCAGAACGGCCGCAGCGGCATCCTGCTGCTGATCTACAAACAACCGGGCGCGAACGTGATCGACGCGGAACAACGGGTGGAGCAGCTCCTGCCCCACGCGCTCGCCTCGGTGCCGCCCTCGATCAAGGTGGACACCGTCGCGAACCGCACCACCACCATCAAGGCCGCAGTGCAGGACGTGGAGTTCACGCTCGTCCTCACCATTGCGCTGGTGGTCCTGGTGATATTCCTGTTCCTGCGCACCGCCTGGGCCACCATCATTCCCGGTGTCACCGTCCCGCTCGCGCTCCTCGGCACGGCCGCCATGATGTACGTGCTCAATTACAGCCTCGACAACCTCTCGCTCATGGCGCTCACCATCGCGGTCGGCTTCGTGGTCGACGATGCCATCGTGATGCTGGAGAACATCTACCGCCACATAGAGGACGGTCTGTCGCCGCTCGAGGCGACGCTCAAGGGCGCGGGCGAGATAGGCTTCACCATCATGTCCATCAGCCTATCGCTGGTCGCGGTTTTCATACCGCTCCTGCTGATGGGCGGCATCATCGGCCGCCTGTTTCGCGAGTTCGCCATCACCATGACGATGACCATCGCGGTCTCGGCGTTCGTCGCCTTGACGCTCTCCCCGACCATGTGCGCTTTGTTCCTCAAGGACGAGAAACACGCCAAGCACGGCCGCTTCTACATGACGATCGAGCGCGCCTTCGATGCCCTGCTCGCCGCCTACACGCGCGGCCTCGACTTCGTGCTCGCGCGACAGCGGGCGACGATGTTCGTGTTCCTGCTCACGGTGGCGACCACGGTCGCGCTGTACATCGTGATTCCGAAAGGGTTCTTTCCCCAGCAGGACACCGGCATCATCGTCGGGGTCTCCGACGCGCCGCAGGATATTTCCTTCGACGAGATGGTGCGCCGGCAGCATGCGCTCCTCGATGTCGTAGCGCGCGACCCGGACGTCGAAAGCTACGGCACCGGTCTCGGCGGCAGCCGCCCGGTCAACAACGGCTTCGTCATCATCGGGCTCAAGCCGCGCGATGAGCGCAAGGCCAATGCGGATCAGATCATCAACCGGCTGCGCCCGCAGCTTGCGAAGGTCGCGGGGGCGACGCTTTTCATGCAGGCGGCTCAGGACCTCAATATCGGCGGCCGCACCAGCCGCACGCAGTACCAATACACGCTGACGGACTCGGACATCGACGAACTCAACGCCTGGGCACCACGGCTGCTCGAGAAGCTGCAAAAGCTCCCGGCTCTGCGCGACGTGGCGTCCGATCAACAGACGACCAGCGGCATGGTCGCGCTCACCATCGACCGGGATCAGGCCGCTCGCTTCGGCATCCAGCCGGCGGCCATCGACCAGGCCCTCTACGATTCATTTGGCCAGCGCCAGGCCGCGCAGTTCTTCACCCAGGCCAACAGCTACCACGTGATCCTCGAGATCACGCCCTCGCTGCAGACCGATCCGGCATCGCTGCAGAAGCTGTACCTCAAGTCGCCGCTGACCGGCCAGATGGTGCCGCTGTCGGCGATGACCCGCTACGACACCCAGCACGTGACCTACCTGTCCATCAACCATCAAGGGCAGTTCCCGGCAGTGACGCTGTCGTTCAACCTGGCGCCCGGCGCAGCGCTCGGAGATGCGGTGGATGCGATCACCAAAGTCTCGGCGGACATGCACCTCCCCGCCACCATCGCGGGGACGTTCCAGGGAACCGCGCAGGCTTTTCAGAGTTCGCTGAAGACCCAGCCCTACCTCATTTTGGCGGCGCTGGTGGCGGTCTATATCATTCTCGGCATGTTGTACGAGAGCTATATCCACCCGTTGACCATTCTCTCGACACTACCCTCGGCCGGCGTGGGCGCGCTGCTGGTGCTGCTGCTGTTTCACATCGAGCTCTCGGTGATGGGCCTGATCGGGATCATTCTCCTGATCGGCATCGTCAAGAAGAACGGCATCATGATGGTGGATTTCGCGATCCAGGCCGAGCGCGAGCAGCATCTGTCGCCGCATGACGCGATTCGTCAGGCCTGTCTGCTGCGGTTCCGCCCCATCATGATGACGACCATGGCGGCGCTCCTGGGAGCACTGCCACTGGCGCTCGGTCGGGGAACCGGATCGGAACTGCGCCAGCCGCTCGGATACACGATGGTCGGCGGGCTGATCGTGAGTCAGGCACTGACGCTGTTCACCACGCCGGTGGTGTATCTCTATCTCGATGAATTCAGCCTGTGGCTGAAGGGCCGGCACCGCAAGGATCCCGCATCGTCTGGACACGCGGTCCCTGCTTCCGACCGAGGCGCGGCCGTGGGAGAGTCGACGTGAAGATTTTGTTGGTCGAGGATAACGAGCGCGTCAGCCAATTCGTGGTCAAGGGACTGCAGGAGGCCGGCCACACCACCGATCATGCCGTCAACGGCCGCGACGGGATGTTCCTGGCCGCGAGCGAGCCGTACGATGTGATCATCATGGACCGCATGCTGCCCGGGGAGATCGACGGTCTCGCCATCATCGAGGTGTTGCGTAAGGCGGGCAAACGCACGCCGATCCTCATCCTGAGCGCGCTTTCCGAGGTCGATGACCGCATCCGCGGCCTGCGAAGCGGCGGCGACGATTATCTGACCAAACCGTTTGCCTTCGGAGAGCTGCTCGCGCGCTTGGACGCACTGCATCGCCGCTCCCAGGGAGTCAACCGGGAAATTCCCCTGGCCGTCGGCGACTTGCATATGGATCCGATGACGCGCAAGGTTACACGCGGCGATCGCCCGATTACGCTTCAGCCGCGCGAATTCAAGCTGCTCGAATACCTGATGCGACATGCCGATCAGGTCGTCACGCGCACCATGCTCCTCGAGAACGTATGGGACTATCATTTCGATCCGCAGACCAACGTGGTCGACGTGCACATCAGCAAGCTGCGGCAGAAGATCGACGCCGAATTCGAGCGTCCGCTGCTGCGCACGGTGCGCAATGCGGGATATATGGTGACGGCCGGCGATTAGCCGCCTCCCCATGATGCGCTCATCTGCACTCTCGCTCGCGCTCGGATATGTTGCCCTCGGCATCGTATCGCTGGTTCTGTTCGCGGCCCCGCTCTGGTATGCGTGGCAAGTGACGATCCAGGACGGACGCAGCGAGATCCTGCAGGCGGATGCCCAGCGTTTGACCGACGTGTTCCGCCGCGACGGCGGCGAGGCGCTCAAGAATTTCATCGATGCGCGCGTCAACATGCAGATCGCGGGGGATCGCATCCTGCTGTTGACCGACTCCTCGCTGAACCCGCTGTCGGGAAATCTGCGACTGTGGCCGAGCAACGTGCCGGCGGCCACCGGCAACTACCGGATCAACATCGACTTCGGCGACCGCGCGAGGCAGGACACCCTGGTGCACGTGGCGCATCTCGGCGATTACTATCTGCTCATCGGGCGCGACAACAAGCTGTTTGCGCCCCTCGAGCGGCGATTCTGGTATGGGTTGACCGCCGCCATCGCGGTGCTGTCCATTGCGGGCCTGATGATCGGGCTCATCACGCGCCGCGCGCTCATGTCGCGCGTCTACAGCATCGGTCAGACCGTCACCGCCATCATCCATGGCGACCTGAAGCACCGTCTGCCGACCAACCTGAGCGATGACGAACTCGACACGCTCGCGCGCACCATCAATGGCATGCTGGAGCAGATCGAGCAGCTCGTGCACGGCGTACGCAACGTCTCGAACTCGATCGCCCACGATCTGCGCACGCCCCTTGCGGAGCTGCGCTCGCGGCTGGAGGAGCTCATTTTGGTGCGTCCGCCTCCCGATGCGACGTTCGCAGAGCTCGACGGCGCGGTGGCCGACGTGGACCGGGTCATCCGCATATTCGACGCGCTCTTGAGACTGGCGGAAATTGACGCGGGACTGCGCCGCTCGGGATTCGTGAGCCTCGACCTCGCGGACCTCGCGGCGGCGGCGGTCGAGTTCTACGCTCCCGCCGCGGAACTCAAGAACATCCGGCTCACCTTGCACTCGCCAGGCCCGCTCGCCGTTTCCGGGGATCCGGTGCTCCTCGCGCAAGCGCTCGGCAACCTGATCGACAATGCGCTGAAATACGCACCGGACGAAGGTCTCATCGAGGTCACGATCCGCCGGCGCACCGACGCTCTCGCCGAGATCGCGGTGACCGACAACGGTCCCGGCATTTTGGATGCGGAAAAGACCAAGGTGGTCGAGCGCTTCTATCGGGGCGACGCCAGCCGCGGTACTCCGGGCGTCGGCTTGGGCTTAAGCCTGGTGCAGGCGGTTGCAAAGCTCCATGGCAGCGCGTTGGAACTGTCAGATCGCCACCCCGGCCTGTGTGCGATGATCGCGGTCCCCTGCAACGAGACGGCCTCCGCAGTCGCGGGAGCCGCGGCTAGCAGCGAAGTGACCGTTCCTGGAGGCGCAGCGGGCGCCCCCACGGCGACCACCGCGTCGTAATCAGACATATTCAGGCTTTCGTGCGTGAGTTTGTGAGCCAGTACCGGGGCCCTGTAAAACGCGGCCTTTATGATCGGGTTGCAATCCTGCGATAAACGGGAATTGGCTTGCAATGAACGCCTTATCCGCCTTCGCCGAAAGGCTATTTTTTGCCGTCACTTGCGTGCTGGGCTGGGTGGTTTTCCCGATGTTCATCCTGGCGGCCGGCACGGTGCTTTTGGCCTATGCCCTGATCGCAGAGATCTTGTGGTCGATTGCAGGCGCCGCCGCCCCGATCTACCGGGACAAGCTCGCCGCCCGCCGGATGGCCGACCGACTCTGCGGACCGCTTGGTCCGTAAGACGATACCTACGGCGCAACACCGGGGTCGCCCGGTCCCATCCCAGCCGAAGCGGCATATCCTCTCGCTTGCGAGATGTCGTTCGGCATCTCCATCTCTCACGAGGAGCAGGCCATGGGTAATGCAAACGACGACAAAGCGCGGACTCCGACGTCCGCCGAGCGCAAGCTCCGCGGTGGTGCCCTGACGGGCTCCGAGCAGAAATCCGCGGCAGACCACACCACCTACGAAGAGCGGCGCGATCCTGACACCGAGCTGCATCTCGACGGCGAAACGGACGGTCTTTATAGCGATGGTTTGGACGTGGAAGATGACTCCGGTGAGACACTCGCGGGCACCCGCGGCGACTCGGCCGGCATCAAGCCGTAGCGCGACGGCAGAGAGCGCGAACGACCGCACATTTCAGCCATTCAGACCTCGATTAACCGCCCTGCAATGCGACAATGACCCCCCGCATTGCCAGGAAAGGGCGAAAGGTTGTCGCGTCTGCAGGTGGCCACTCTACGTATCGGGCGCCGCCTCAGAGTTCGCCTTTATCGAGGTTTGTCACTCGGCATCTCGGCTCGACTCGCCGTTGCCTTTGCGGCAGTGGCGATTCTCGCCGTCGCGGCGAATGTTGTCATGGAGCGCGGCGTACAGGTGGTTCGTTCGACGCGTCTCGATCGAAGCCAGTACTCCCCTCTCCCCGACACCTTTAGGCCAGTAACCATTCCGGCCCAGCTCCCGGGGTCGGCAAATCCAATCGGAGGCGATCAGGCCGGGCACACCGCGTCCGAGCCTGCGATCGGCCGGTTCGTCAGTGCCGTCGATCGCTTTCAGAGCTCCACCGAGGTACGTGCGACCTCCGATTCTGCCGAGTCGACGGCCGAAGTGGATGCGAGCGTCAAAGAGCTCGACGCTGCCGCGAAGGATTTTCGGCGGTTGCTCCCTCGCCCCCCACTGGTGGCCGAGGTCGACGCAGCGCTCATCGCATACCGGCAAGCCGGCGCCGACTACCTGGCGGCGGCTGTTCTCCGGCGCTTCGCCGCCATGGATTATCTCGCGCGTCTGGACGACCTGGACGGCAGAGTTACGGCCTCCATCAATACCGGCTGGAAAATTTTCGGACGAGTTGTTGCGCGCGAGTCTCTGCTGACTCTGCATGCAAGGCTCGACGAACTACGCCATCGAATCGGCGCAGCGGGCGGCCCTGAGAACAGTTCGTCTGGGTTTCCGAAAGTAACCGAAGGCGAGCTGTCCCTGAGGCAGGCGTACGACGCCAGCGAGCGCAGCCTGGCGAAATCCGAAGGCGCCGCTTGGATCCTGCAAACACGCGAGGACATCGAGCGGATGGCTGCACTGCGGGAGGAGGTCCGCGCCGCGACGGCTCGAATGCTCGATCAGCAACGATTGCTCGCATCCTCCCGCGCGCGCCTGGTGGCGCTCACGTCGAGTGCCCGCGCCGCGGCCGGCGGGGCTTCCGGCAGCCCTCGAACGGGGCCGAACGCGATCGTCACGCCGCCGGCCTCTATACTTAGGTCATCGCCTGTCGTCGCGGCGGCCACCACCACCACAACGACCATGGACACAGTGCCCGACCGGGGCCGACGATCCACCGTGGCAGGCATCACCGCGGGCGTTCTCGCGCTCCTGGCCGTGATCTCGATATGGACCGTGCGCAGCATCCTGATACCCGTGAGGCGCATGCTCGATGCCACCCGCGGACTCGCACAGGGCGACATCGCCACTCGCGTACCCCGTGGCGGAATGAAAGAACTGGACTCGCTGGCCGCCGCGTTCAACCGCATGGCCTCGCAGCTCGAGGCGGCCCGCGACATCACGCACGATTACCGTCGGCATCTGGAATCCCAGGTGGAACAACGCACCCGACAGCTTCAGCACCTCGCCGAGCGTGACTCGCTGACGCTGCTCGCAAACCGCCGTCGATTTTTCGTCCTGCTCGACCAATCCATGCAGCGGTCGCGGGACATCGAGTGCGGGGTGGCGGTGTTCTTCATCGACCTGGACAACTTCAAGAACCTCAACGACGGCATGGGTCACATATTCGGCGACCGCGCATTGATCAGCGTGGCACAACGCCTCGAGGAAACGGCCGCCGGCTTCGGTTTTGCCGCTCGCCTGGGCGGCGATGAGTTCACCGTGGTCCACGAGGAAGTGTTCTCCCCTCAGGATGCCGAAGCGGCGGGTTTGAAGCTCGTGGATGCCTTCCGCCGGCCGCTCGTCGTGGAGGGTCGCGAGATCACCGTGAGCGTCAGCATCGGTGCGAGCTTGTATCCCGATCACGAGCACCGCGCCGAGGGATTGTTGAGCGCCGCCGATGCGGCCCTCTTCCGCGCCAAGGCACTCGGCCGCAATCAGCTGGCGATGTTCACCCCGGAGCTTCGGGAGACCGCCACCCGCAAGTTCACCACTGAACAAGGCGTCCGCCATGCCCTCGAGCATGACGAGTTCGAGCTCGTATACCAGCCCGAGGTGAGCATGGCCACTTTGGAAGTGGGGCTGGTCGAAGCGCTCGTGCGCTGGCGCATGCCGGACGGCCGCCTGGCCCCGCCCGATGAATTTCTTGCCGTCACCGAGGAGTCCGGACTCATTGTCGAACTCGGTGATTGGGTGTTGCGTAACGCGCTGCGGGCGGCGTCGGACTGGCATCGTGGACGATGGCCCGGGGTCAAAGTGGCGATCAACGTCTCGGCGCGCCAGTTGATCGACCACCGCTTCGTCCAGCGCATCCAGGAACTGCTGCGGGAATTCGCCCTGCCTGCAACGTGCATCGAGCTCGAATTGACCGAGTCGGTGCTGCAGACCGGCAACTCCACCATCGAGTCGCTGCGGCTCCTGCGCTCGCTCGGCATCGCGATCGCACTGGACGATTTCGGTACGGGTTACTCCTCGCTCGCCTCACTCGAGCAGTTGCCTCTGTCACGCATCAAACTCGATCGAAGCCTGATAGCCGGCATCGATTCGAACCCGCGGTCGAGGGCCATTGCATTCGCGCTCATCCGGCTTTGCGACGAACTCGACATCGAGGTCACGGCAGAAGGAGTCGAGCGCGAGAGTCAGTTCGCGCGCCTTGCCGGGAGCCGGGCAATGTACCTCCAGGGCTACCTGATCTCGCGCCCCGTGGCCGAGGGCCAGGTGCTCGGCGTCAATGACCTGATGCCGCAAGCCATGCACGATTTGATGCTCAGCGCCCCGGGCTCACCCGCGAGGGGACCCAGATTGGCGGCGCAGCCGTCGGACCAGGAGCCGGAGGAACGCGCCGAGTTCACCGAAAGCGCCGCGACGCGTTAAGATTCCTGTCATGGATCATCAATCACGGCTATTAGCGGCGGCTCTTGCCGCCACTTTGTTGGGCCTGCTGGGCTCGAACGGCTTTGGGCAGACCCCCGAACAGGAAAAGAACTGGGCGGAGGATCGCGCTCGCGCCAACGCGGAGGCCAAGGCCAGCCAGGAGCGGCTGGCACAGGAGCGCGCCGCTCGCAAGGCCAACCCCATGGCCTGGGTGCGCACGCTCGATCCGATGACGAGCGGAGGCTGGGAGTTTCGCAGCGTCGCAACGGACGGTTCCTGGGCCGTCTTCAGCAGCACCCATCAGTTCAAGCGCTCCGGACAGATCGTGATCGTGTGGATGCGGCACGAATATGCGGAAACCCAGACGGCGGACGGTGGCCCGTATCTCAGCGCGGTCGAAAAGACGCAGTTCGACTGCAAGAAACAGCAGTCGCGCAACCTCCTGGTGGTGTACTACTCCGCCAATAACATCCAGGGTAACGAGCAAACCGAAGAAGCTGACGCCAAGACCACACCGTGGAATCCCATCGTCCCGGGAACCCGCGACGAATCGAACTTTCTCTGGGCTTGCGGTCAGGATCGGGCTGGAGCCAGGTGAAGCGTCGCCGACAAGAGCCGTGAGCGGTCCGCGCAGGGGCCCACCAGAATCTCGACTTCTCCCGGCTCGAACACTGGCTCGAGATCCAAGCCGAGAAAGCGCAAGTCCCTCGCGGCCAATTGCAGCGTGACGGCGCCCGAACTGCCGGCCTCCAGTCGAATCTTGGTGAACCCTTTGAGCTCCAGCACCGGACGCGCGACGCTCGCCAGCTTGTCATGGGTGAACAGGAATACGGTCTCCTCGGCAGCTCGCGTCCCCTCGTTGGCCACGTCCACGCGCACTTCCACGGTCTCGTTTTCGGTCACGCTGTCGCGGCTCACCTTGAGATTGGACAACCGGAATCGCCCATAGGTGAGACCAAAACCGAACGGAAACAGGGGATCATTGGAGACATCGAGGTACTTGCTCGTGTACGGATCCTTGGGGTTGGCCGGGCGGCCGCCCGGCCGCGCGCCGAAGAAGATCGGAACTTGCCCGACGCTCCGCGCCCAGCTCACGGGGGTTCGACCCCCCGGGCTCATTCGGCCGATCATCACGTCGGCGAGCGCATTGCCCGCCTCGCTGCCGAGAAACCACGCGGCCAGAACCGCGTCGGCGCGCTCGATCAGCCAGGGCACGATCAACGGGCGCCCGGAGAATAGGATCACTGTGACCGGTTTGCGCGACACGCGCGCGCGCTCGAATACGGCCTCCGCGAATTGGCGCTGGCGCCCGGGCAGGTGCGGATGCGCGCGGCTCGCCGCTTCGCCGCTCATCGTCGCCGTCTCGCCGAGACATAGCACGATCGCGTCCGCCTGAGCGCAAAGATCCAGCGCCCGGGCCGCGCTGCCCGCAATGTCCTCCCCTTCGATGTCCACCCCGGCCTCGTGGAAAACGCGCGCCTCGGACATCGCCGCTCTCAGCCCGGCGAGCACCGTGACGTGGCCTTCCGGGGTGGTCGCGCCCCACCACGGCCCGCGCATGTCCGCGGCCGCGTCAGCCAGGGGACCGACGACGGCAACCCGGATGGCGCTCGGAAACGGCAGCACATCGCGCTCGTTCTTCAGCATCACCAGCGAGCGAGCGGCCACGGCACGGGCAAACCGCCGCCGCGTCTGCACCGCTTCCGCACTCTCCGTGACCGAGCCGCGGCGATAGGGATCATCGAAAAGCCCCAGCTTCCATTTGAGCGTCAGCACGCGGCGCACCGACTCGTCGATGTCGGCAACGCTCACCCAGCCCCGATCGAGGGCAATCGGCAACCCATGACGGTAGGCGTTCGCCATCATGTCGATGTCCACGCCCGCCTTCAGTGCGAGCGCAGCAGCCTGCGCGAGATCGGCTGCGATGCCGTGATTGATGAGCTCGGCGACCGCATTGTAGTCGCTGACGATGACGCCGTTGAATCCGAGCCGGCGCCGCAACCAGCCCTTCAGCAAGGCGGCATTCGCCGTCATGGGAATACCGGCCAGATCCGTAAACGCCGGCATGACGGACACCACGCCTGCCGCCACCGCCGCGCTGAACGGCGGCAGGTACACTTCGCGCAACGTACGCTCGGAGATGTCGACCGATGCATAATCGCGCCCCGCCGTGACGGCGCCGTAGGCACAGTAGTGCTTCGCGCAGGCCGCGAGCGCGCCGCCGTCCGACAGATCGCCGCCTTGGAAACCGCGCACCTTGGCTTCGGCGAGTCGCATGCCGACGTAGGGATCTTCGCCGGGTCCTTCGGCGCTGCGTCCCCAGCGCGGATCGCGCGCCAGGTCCAACATCGGCGCGAAAGTCATCGCAACACCGTCAGCAGCCGCCTCTTTGGCCGCCTCGCGGGCCGTCAGCGCCCAGAGGTCGGGATCGAACGCCGCGGCCTCGCCGAGCGGGATGGGAAAGAGGGTGCGGTATCCATGGACCACGTCGAATCCGATCAACAGCGGAATGCCGAGACGGGACTCCTCGACCGCCAAGCGCTGCATCTCGCGAACCGCGGCCGCGCCGGTCAGATTGAGCAGATTCCCGATGGTGCCCGCGCGGATGGCTTCGGTGGAGTCACCGGCGATGGTCGGACCCGTCACCGTGGAACCGGCCGCCGTCATGGTGAGCTGACCCAGCTTTTCGGCGAGCGACATCTCGCGAATCAACCGGTCCACGTGGTTCACGGCGACCTGCGTCATACGCCCCCGCCGGCTACCAACGCAGGGCCTGGCGTGCGCCGAGGCTGTGACGGAGGCTCACGCCGAACCTGCAGCCAAGGCTTTTGCCAAGGCTTTCGCACTTTCGAGGCAGCACGTGGCATCGGCGTGATCGATAATAGTGGATGAATTGTCCCGCTCCCCGAGTGGTAAACACATGATCATAAATCGGACCAAGCCCGTAAGCACTCCCTCCCCCGAACTGGAGGAGCTCGCCCAGGCCGGCTTGTGGCCTCAATTGGACATGATGCGCCGTGCCCTTTGGGCATCGCCGGTGCGTAACGCACTCCTGGTGCTGGCGACCTGCATATTCTGCGTCGTCGCTGCCACCGCCTACGGTCAGATCCGGCTCAATGGCTGGAACCAGCCCTTCTATGACGCCCTCTCCCACCGCAATCTGCACGAATTCCTGATCCAGCTCGGGGTGTTCGGGATCATCGCGGGCGCGCTCCTGGTGCTGAACGTCGCGCAGCGCTGGTTCGGGGAGACCTTGAAACTGAAGCTGCGACAGGGATTGGTCCAGGACCTGGTCGAGAACTGGATGGCGCCCGGGCGCGCGTTTCGCCTGGCGAATGGCGGCGAAATCGGCATCAATCCGGATCAACGCATGCACGAGGATGCGCGCCACCTCACCGAGCTCTCGGCGGACCTCGGTATCGGCTTGGCGCAGGATTCGCTGCTGCTCGCGACGTTCATCAAGGTGCTATGGTCGTTGTCGAGTTCCTTCGTGTTCCACGTCGCCGGGCGTGCCATTTCGATACCCGGGTATATGGTGTGGGCCGCGATCGTGTATTCGGGCTCGGCATCGCTCCTGAGTTACTGGGTAGGCAAAAGCCTGATCGGCCGCAACGCCGACCGCTACGCCCGCGAGGCCGATCTGCGCTTCTCTTTGGTGCGCGTGAACGAGCACATCGACTCGATCACGCTCGCCGGCGGAGAACCGGACGAGGCGCGACGCATCGAACTCGATCTCAAAGGCGTGCTGCGGGCGATGCGTCTTTTGGTGACCGGAACGACGAATCTGACCTGGGTGACGGCCGGCTACGGATGGTTCACGCTGGTCGCGCCGATCCTCGTCGCCGCGCCGCTGTACTTCGCCGGCGAACTGTCCTTCGGCGGTCTGATGATGGCATCTGGCGCCTTCATCCAGGTTCAATCCTCGCTGCGCTGGTTCGTCGACAACTTCTCGACGCTCGCCGACTGGCGCGCTACGCTGTTGCGGGTGGCGAGTTTCCGCCGGGCCCTGCTCGCCTGCGATGACATGCACGAGGTGGAGAGCCGGATCGAGTACGCCGAGGGGGAGCCGGGGAAGATCGTCATCGATCGGCTCGAGGTTTCGTCACCGGCGGGCGACGCGCGGCTGGACGAATCGCATGTCGAGGTGAAAACCGGCGAGCGCGTGCTCATCGTGGGCGAGAGCGGAAGAGGACGGACCCTGTTGTTCCGGGCGCTCGCGGGGCTCTGGCCGTGGGGCGCGGGACGGATCGGCCGGCACGCCGGCGAGACCGCACTCTATCTGCCGCGCATGTCGTACCTTCCGCCCGGCACCTTGCGCGAAGTTCTCGCGTACCCCTCGTCCATTGCGGCGTTCGAGACCGAGGCCTGCATCAAGGCACTCGAGCGGCTTGGTCTCGAGCGGCTCGCGCCACTGCTGGATGAATCGCGCCGCTGGGAGACCATACTGAGCGACAGTGACCGGCAAAGCCTGGCGTTCGCGCGCGCATTGCTGCACGCACCCGCCTGGTTGATCATCATCGAGGCGATCGATGCGCTCGAGACCGACGCGATGCCGAGGGTCCTCGACCTGTTCACCAAGGAGTTCATACACACGGGAGTTCTTTACATCGGCCGCGCCGGCGCGCACGATAGTTTCTTCGGGCGCACGCTGCATCTCATCGACGATGCTCAGGCGAAGGGCCCCGACTTCGTGCGAGTCGCACAGAAGGCCACGGCTTCCGCAACTTGAGACGCACGCATCGCGTGCATCCGCTTCTTGCTGCGCACCGTTTCGGCGCCGCGCCGTTGTTGCTTTGCGATGAACCCATGCTCGCCGCGCATCAGGCCATGCCTGCCGCGCATCGGACGATGAGAAGCGTCTCAATGAAACAACTTGAAGCTGTGACCGATCTAACATAAAACATTCGTACAGAGTTGAACGCGATCACGTTCAACTTGGACGAGTTGTCTTTTACTTAAGCCGAGCATCGATGCCGGCTTGTGCCCAGTCCAAATCCCGAGCGGAGGTTGACGATGGGAGTGTCACAGCTAAAAGAAGAGTCCAGTCCTGCGGATTTCTTGGATTCGCTGAACCGATTCAGCAAGGAACATCGCGCGCAGCGCTGGGAGGGAAGTCTCGGCGACTTCTTGACCCACGTCCTGCCGACGCGCCCAGCGGCCTTCACACGCACGAGTCACGAATACATCTGGGACATGCTTCTCTGGCACGGCCGCGATGCCGAGGGTGATGACGTCCTGAAAGCCCGCGAGCTTTTCAAACGCGAGCTGTTCGGCGTGGATGAGCCGCTGCGTCGGGTGGTGGATTACTTCAAGGCCGCTGCCGCGGGATCCGACGTGGGGAGACGGCTCTTGTTGCTGCTGGGACCTCCTTCCGGCGGGAAATCGACGCTGGCCATTCTGCTCAAACGGGGCCTCGAGGAATACAGCCGCACGGACGAGGGGGCGCTGTATGCCATCAAGGGCTCTCCGCTGCGCGAATCGCCTCTGAACGTCATCCCGACCAGCCTGCGCTCAGAGTTCCGCAACGCCTTTGGAGTCAGCATCAGCGGAGAGATTTCTCCCTGGGCCCGCGACTACATCGACCGGCAGTGCGAGGGCGACTATCTGCGCATTCCGGTGGAGAGAATCTTCCTGTCCGAGGCCGCGCGTTGCGGAATCGGCACGTACGCACCGCATGATCCCTCCACCGCCGATATCGCCGATCTGGTCGGGTCGGTGGACCTGTCCAAGGTCGCCCACGTGGGCGACGAAGGGGACCCGCGCGCCTGGTCCTGGTCCGGGGCGGTCTATGCGGCAAGCCGCGGCGTTTTGGAAATGATCGAGATCTTGAAGGTCAAGCGCGAGTTTCTGTACCTGCTCCTCACCATGACGCAGGAAAAGAACGTCAAGGTGGCCAGATTTCCGCTCATCTACCTGGATGAAACCATCCTGGCGCATACCAACCTCGCGGAATTCAATCGCTTCCTTCAAGAGAAGGAGAACGAGGCCCTGCTCGACCGCATGGTCATCATCAAGGTGCCCTACGCGCTGTCCTATAAGGACGAGGCGCGCATCTACAAGAAACTGGTCTATAGTGCGCCGGCATTCCGCAACACCCATCTGGACCCCCACGTGCTGCATCTGGCCGCCGTGTTCGCCATTCTTACCCGGCAGTCCAAGCCCGAGCGCGAAGGACTCGATTTGCCCAAAAAAGTCAGACTGTTTGCCGGCGAGGCAGTGGAAGGGTTCTCCGACACCGAAGCGGCCCGACTGCGCAACGAGTCCCCGGACGAAGGACTCGCGGGCATCAGCCCGCGCTTCGTGATCAATGCACTGTCGACGGCCATCACCCGGGGCAATTCTCACAGCTTGACCAGCATGGAACTGCTGCTCGCGCTCAAGGACGCCATCGAGAGCGACGCGCGCATCGATGCCAAGCAGAAGAAGCTCTGGTTCGACCACCTGGTGACGGCTCGCAAGGAGTTCTACAACCGCTGGGTCAAGGAAGACGTGCATCGTGCGCTGTTCGCATCTTTCCAGGACGAGGCACAGCAGCTGCTCGAGAAATACCTGGACGAGATCGAGGCTTCACTGGATCAGCGCAAGGTCACCGACCCGATGACCGGCGAGAATCGCGCTCCGGACGAGCGATTCATGCGCTCGGTCGAGGAGAAGATCAAGGTCTCCGAATCCGGCAAGCAATCCTTCCGCCAGGAGGTGATCCGCAAAGCGATGGTCGCCTTCAAGGCGGGAGAGAAGTTCCGTCTGGCGAGCCATGCGCGGGTGCGCGAGGCCATCGAACAATACCTGTTCGAGGAGCGCCGCGACGTGCTTCGCCTCGTGACCTCCACCACGCGGCCGGACGACGAAGCGCGCAAAAAGATATCCGTGGTGCAGGAGCGCCTCGTAAGCGAGTATGGATACGACGAGCACAGTGCACAAGAGGCCCTGAACTACGTGACCACTCTCTTGTCTCAGGAATAGGTGGTGGCTGCATGACCGGCAAGTTGCACAAGGAGACCCGATGAGCGCCGACTCGCCAGGAAACGGGTCGCAGACACTCAACGGCTGGTATGAACTGTTCTCGCGCGGAGCGCGGGATTGGCTGAGGCATAACGAAAAGATTCGGGAAGCGGTGCGGGCACACCTGCCGCAGATCGTGGCGGGCGCGGATGTAATCAACGACAGCGCTCGCACGGTGCGGGTGCCGGTTCGTATGCTCGAGCACTACCGCTTTCGGCTCCTCTCGAACGGCGACGGACAGGGCGTCGGACAGGGCAATGCCAAGCCCGGCGACGTGCTCGGCCAATCCAACCCCAGCGGCGGGTCCGGCCAGAAGGGCGCTGGCGGCAAGGATCGAGGCGGTATCGAGCTCATGCTCGAATTCAAGGTCGACGACATCGTCGACTGGCTGTGGGACGATCTGAAACTCCCGAACCTCAAGCCACGCGCAGGCGCCACAGAGGAAGCCGAGTGGAAGCGCGAGGGCTGGGACCGGCGCGGCGCCCGCTCGAGGCTCGATCGCCGCCGCTCGCTCAAGGAATCGGTCAAGCGCCGCGCCCATGACTCCACTTCCCCGGCCTTCACCGACGAGGACTTGAGATACCGGCAGCTGGCGCGGCGGCGCCAGCCGGCGCTGCGTGCGGCGGTCTTCTTCCTCCTCGATGTCTCGGGCAGCATGTCCGACCGCGACCGCCAGCTGGCGAAGACGTTTTTCTTCTGGGTGGCGGCCGGACTCAAGCGCGAGTACAAGGCGCTCGACATCGTGTTCGTGGCGCATACGACCGAGGCGTGGGAATTCAATGAGGCGGATTTTTTCAAGGTCACCGGCACCGGCGGCACGGTCGCCTCCGTGGGGCTCGCGAAGGTTCACGAGATCATGGAGCAGCGCTTTGATCCATCGAGCTGCAACGTATACCTGTTTTATGCATCCGACGGCGATAACGCCTCGGACGACCGGGCCGCGGCCGACACCGCGCTCGATGCGATCGCACAAGTCGCAAGATACGCGGGATACTTGGAGATCTCGACCGGCATACGCAGCTCTCTGAGCGAAATCAGCTCATTGTTTCAATCCGCCATCGACGAGGGTCTTCCCTGCAGCCGCTGCTCCATCGCCGGTCCGGACGATGTCGCACCGGCGGTGCGCCATTTCTTCAGCGCCGAAGCCCATGCGGGGGCAGGCGAGGAAGCAATCGGGGGGGCGCCATGAAGCCCGATTGGCGCGGACACGTCCCGAAAATCGAGGATCTCGCCCGGCGGCTGGGGCTCGATTGGTCGCCGGTCATCTTCGAGGCGGTTCCGGACAGCTTCATGACCGAGATCGCTGTTTACGGATTGCCGGTGCGGATGCCGCACTGGTCCTTCGGGGCGCGCTACATCTATCAGCTATTGCAGCGGCACATGGGCTATTCGCGCCTGTTCGAGGTGGTTTTTCCCGGCAATCCGGGACACGCCTACCTCGCGGCGAGCAACGGCCTTGCCGACAATGTGCTGGTGACCGCGCACGTCTTGGGACACGCCGATTTCTCCAAGAACAACATGCAATTCCGACGCTGCCAGGATCAGGGCAACGCACAGATCATCGAGCATGCAGCAGCACATGCCCGCCAGATCGAGCGCGATATCGAGACCCACGGCTTCAACGCCGTGGAACAGGTTCTGGACGCTGCGCTCTCGCTCGAGCAATACGTCGATCTCGATCAGCCGTTGCGCCGCGAGCATTACCCGGAGTACGGGCCTGCGGCGGTGGAGCGCCGCGACGATGCGTTCCGCTCGCGCTACGACACGTTGGACAGCGCGGCCGAGGCTTCATCGCCCACGAGAAAGCCCCGCGCGCCCATCCCCCCTCATCCCGAGCGCGACCTGCTGTGGTTCATCGCCACCTATGCACCCGACATGGAGAGCTGGGAGCGCGACATCTTCCTTGCCGTGCGCGAGGAATCGTTCTATTTTTATCCGGTGTTCGCGACGCAGATCATGAATGAAGGCTGGGCGTCGTACTGGCACGCGCGCCTCCTGCGGGAGGCGGACTTCATTCCCGAGGAAATCTATCTCGACGCCATCAAATGCCATTCGGACGTGGTGCGTCCGGTCGCGACCGGGGAGCAGGTATCGCTTTCCATCAACCCCTACCATCTGGGGTTCACGCTCTGGGAGGAGATCATCGAGAAATCCGGCGTCGAAGCGGCGCGGCGCATCATGCGCGAGGACGATGATTTCAGCTTTTTACGCAATCACCTGACCCGCGAGGTCGCGACGGAAATGGGGCTGTTTCGTTATCAGCGACGTCAGAACGGCCCCATCAAGGTGGTCGCCGCGGACATCGATGAGCTGCACGAGAGCCTGCTCATCGATAAGTACAATTTCGGCGCACCCCGGGTATCGGTGACGGAGGTCCGCAACGACGGCACGCTCGTCCTGAAGCACGATGCCCAGCTCGACGGACGCGGGCTCGACGCGGAACGCTCGTTCAAAGTGCTCGAATACATCAAACGGGTATGGCGTCGGCCGGTGCTGCTCAACACCATCGATGCCGCCGCGAAGACGGTGGAATTCTCGTCGGAGTCGGCGGCGGCGGCCTGAGGCGGCCTGAGGCGGCCTTGTCTCAATCCGGCGGGTTGTTCGTCCTCAGAAAGGCAACCGTCGCCTCGAGGTGTTCTATCGGCGACGGGAGCCGTCCGTACACCTCGACGGGCGTCGTCGCCTGCGCCGCTCGCAGAGGCTGCGCCACGCCTAGTGCCAAGACAAATGCGGCGGCGGTCAGCCGGAGCGGCAGGCCACGACAGTCGCGATGTTCCGAGTCTTCCATAACTTATCGATCACTTCAAAAATCCTTCAGCCTTGAGCTCGCTCGTCACCTCGCCGATCGCCTCGCCCAGGGTGTCCACCAGAATGTCGCACTCCCGCGTCGTCCAGATGAGCGGTGGAGACATGATGTCGAGGTGACCGAGTGGGCGAACCAGAAGCCCTTTGGCTTCGCAACGCTGCGCGATGCGCCGGGAGATATTCGCGGCCTCCGGAAACGGCTCGCGCGTCGCCTTGTCCGCCACGTATTCGACGCACATCATCAGCCGGCGCCCACGCACATCGCCCACGATGGGAAGGGCCAACAGCTCCTTCAGCCGGGACTCGAAGTAGTCCCCGGTGGTGCGGGCGTGAGCGAGCAGTCCTTCGTCCTCGATGATTCTGATGTTCTCCAGCGCGGCCGCGCAGCACACCGGGTGCCCCGAGTAGGTGAATCCATGCGTGAACCAAGCATCGTTATCCGGTGCGGAGATCGCCTCGTGCACGGCGTCGGAATACAGAGTCGCGCCCAACGGCAGATAACCGGAGGTGAGGCCCTTGGCGCACACCAGGATGTCCGGCTCGATGCCGTACTCATCCCGGGATGCAAACCAGTGCCCGATCCGGCCGAATGCAGTGACCACCTCGTCCGCGATGAACAGAATGCCGTGCCTCGCCACGATCTCGCGCATGCGCGGCAGATACCCTGGCGGCGGCGGTACGACACCGCCCGCTCCCTGGATGGGCTCCGCGATGAAGGCGGCTATGGTGCCCGCGCCAAGACGCTCGATGGTCTCCTCGAGCTCAGCCACCAGTCCATCCGTGAAGGCTGCCTCGCTCATGCCGGCCGGACGGCGATAGGCATAGGGCGCCGAGAGGTGATGGACCAGTTCGTCGATATACCTGAAATGCGGTGACCGGTCGCCTTCGCGGTTGCCGAGCGTCATGCCGAGATAGGTCGACCCGTGATAGGAGTTGAAGCGCGAAAGAATCGTGCGTCGTCCGGGCTCTCCGCGCCGCGAATGGTAGAAATGAGCGAGACGAACGGCCGTATCGTTGGCGCAGGACCCTGACACTGAATAAGCCACGTGGTTGAGCGCGCCCGGCGCCAGGCGCGCCAGTTTGGCTGCAAGCTCGGCCGCCGGTTCGTTGGTGCAATCGACAAAGGTGTTCGAATAACTCAGTTTGCGAATCTGATCGGCCACGACCCGCGCCATGGAATCGCGGCCATAGCCGATGTTCACACACCAGAGCCCGCCGATGCCGTCGAGGTAGCGTCGACCCGATGCATCCGTGATGTATGCGCCGTCGGCTTCGCGGATGACCAGCGAGCCCTCTCGCTTGAAGGTATCAAAATGCGTCCAGGGATGCAGAAAGTGATCCTTATCCTTCTGCCAGAGCGCATTCGCATCGTCCGTCGTCCCCATGGACCTATCATAGCCCAGCGGGCCGGACGGCATCTACTCCAGGCAAACCACGAGTTTGGCCGAATGAGCCCGCCAGTTGATCGGGATCACGTAGGAGCGCGAATGCGGTGCGGCGACCTTGTCCGGATCGCGTGCGATGACGGTCGGCACCGAAATCACGAAGCTCTTGCCGAAGTCGCGCCGCGCATTGCCCGAAATCGTATTGGCAACCTCGCCAACCAGATCGAGGATGGTCTCCTCGCTGCAGTCGGTCTCCTGCATCCTCATCAGCAGCACGGTGAGCATGCCGCGCGGCGCGGTAAAATAAACGATCCCTTTGCGCGCGCCGGAAATTCCGATCACGCCGGTGTACTCGTAAGTGCCCGGGCGACCGTCCGTGACCAAATACGGCGAGCCCACCGTGGCCGCCTGCTGACCCGATGTTGCGAAATAATGCGTCGTTCCGTCGACGAATGTGCGAATTTCCGCTTCCTTGAGCATCAGGCCTCCCGCAACAACTCTTCCAGTGCATCGTTGAGTTGTCGATCGGTGAACGGCTTGCACAAAAATCCATTTGCGCCTTTTTCGATGGCTTCGACTGCGGTGGCCTTGTCCGCGAGCGCCGAAACGACCAGGATCAGGACCCGCGGGTTGATCGCCACGAGCTGCTCCACGCATTCGATGCCGTCCATCAGCGGCATGGTCAGATCCATGGTCACCACGTCGGGCCGAGTGCGGCGGAACAGGTCGACCGCTTCCCGGCCATTGCCCGCGGAACCGACCACTTCGAGCCGGTCGATTTGCTGGGAGCGTTCGATCCGGCGGCGAATGATATTGGAATCATCGACGATCATCAGCTTCAGCGAGCCGTTTGCCGCGCTGGTATCCATGTTAGGCAGCCACCGTATCGTCTTGCGGTTTCGGCGGCGGCGGCAACGTCATGGTCACCCGCGTAAATTTGCCGGGTGCGGTCGCGACGCCGACGCGGCCGCCGATCTGGCGCATATGATCAGCCATGAGGTTCATCCCGACGCCGCGTCCGGCATCCTTCGTGGCATTTTCCAAGGTCGAGAATCCGGGCTGGAACAGCAGTGCGAGCGTCTGCTTCGCATCCAAGGTCTCCATCTGATCCGCCGTGATGAATCCCTTCTGCACGGCCGCCTCTTTGATGCGTTCGGTGGCGAGGCCCTGACCGTCGTCCTCGACGCTCAATTTATAGCTGCCGTCGCTGGTACGCTTGAAATCCACCCGCACCACGCCCTGCGCCGGCTTTCCGGCCGCGGCCCGCTCGGGCGCCCGTTCGATCCCATGAACGACGGCGTTGCGGACGGCTTGGATCGCAATGTCCTTGACGATACGGCGGTAATCGTCGGGTATCTGGTCCAATCCGCGGCATTGCACCTTGGCCTCCTTGTCGAAATCGGCGGCTACGCGGTCGCAGAGCTGCTGCAACGCCGATCCGAGGCCGCCGTCGGAACCGAGCGGACCCGTCGCCTCCAAATCGGGCGCCGCGGCACCGGCGCCGGCCGGCTGCTCGCGCTGCGGCCGGGGATCCCCGCCGTGGGAGATCGGCGCCTCCGCGCGCGGTATCTGGAATTTCGACAGCCGCGACACCAGATCGCTGACCGATTGCAGATGGGTCAGCAGGTCATCGAGCTTGATGACCAGCGGCAGAAAATCGTTACCGGACAAATCGTTCTTTTCCTTGAGCCTCTTCAGGTCGTCCTCGAACGAATGAGCGCGGCTTTCGATCGACGACAGGCCGAGTGCCGCCGCCTCTCCCTTGACGGAGTGCGCCTGCCTGAAGAGCGTGTCGAGTTTCTTGCGAAAAGCACCCTCTTCGCGCGCCGGCTCCTTGAGCACGGCATTGATCATCTTCATCGCTGCATTCGAGTCGCTGAGGAAGGAAGCGAGATGCGTGGGATCGATCTGCAGGATGCCGAGCAGCGTATCGACCTGGGCCTGGGCCTGCTGCTGAGAGCTCTGCAGCTCCCGGGCCAGTTCCACCCGGGAACTCACGTCGGACACGGACACCAGAACGTGGGTGATCCTGCCGTCGACGCGGACCCGATGAAACTCGAAATCGAGATACCGGGTGTCCAACTTCCCCTGCCCGCTTGCCAGGTGAATCTCCACCTCGCCCAGCGGGTTGATGGATTTGACCAGTTTCTCGTTGGTACGCTCGGCCCAGAGCACCTTGACGAACTTCAGCGCCGTGGTCAGCGTTTTCTCCGAGACGATGCCCTCGAGCAGGGCATCGAACCCGAGCCCCGCGAGATCTTTTCGCTGGAACAAGGTTTCCAGGGCGCTCGAATACTCGCTTCCGATGACCAGATTCTCATCGAGCAGGAACAGACCTTCCTTCACGGTGCGGAGAATGTCGGCGGTCTGCTGTCGCGCCTCGCGCAGCTTGGCGTCCTGTTGGCGGCGCGCATTGAGCAGCAACATGATGAGCGCCACCAGTCCGACGGCAATCAGCACGCCCAGGAGCATCACGAGCTGCAGCCGCTTCGCCGCGCGCCCATTGCCCGCCTGCAGCTCGCTGCCCACCGCACCTAACTGCGCGTCGAGTTCCGGCAACAAGTGGCGGCTGGTGCGGATCGCGGCCGTCAGATTGCGCTCCAATTCCCGTCCCTGCGCGTTCAGTACGCTGCCCGACGATTCGCTATCCGCGTAAGGCAATCCGGCAAACGCGGTCACCGGATCGAGCGCCGCCTTCTCCTTCGTCCACGCCTGTGCCAGGGGTTGGCCGTGAAGGCCGGCGGTGGACCCACGTGCACCGCCCAGTAATCGCCCCACCGAGAACCAGCCTGCGTCGCGCGAAGCCGTCATCGAGGTCACCGCCTCGTCGAGCCTGCGCGTAGCGTCATTCAGCTGATCGAGCGACTCTTGAATGTACCCGCGGTCGGTCAAGCGATCCCGCATCGTTTCCAGCGAAGCGCGGATGACCGTCGTATACCGCTGCTGCTCACCCACCCATTTCAACGCTGCCGAGGTCTCGACCAGCTCGCTCGCGAGCTTGACGCCGGGCACCAGCACCACCGCACCGAAGCTCAAGCCGAGGACGACCACCAGCACTGCCAGTCGCTCCGGCGACAATTTCTGTAACAGCGGTCTCGGCAAACGCAGATTCATCACGCTACTCCAATCATTTGGCGAGCCGGAATTTCACGAGCATTTTGGTCGAGACGGCGACCGGCCGGCCGGCGTCGATGACGGGCTTGTAACGCAGTCTCGATACCGCATTGGTGGCGGCTTTCTCGAACACGCCGGGGGGTGTCGCGCTGAGCACCTCAAGGTCCGAGACCGCGCCCTTGGATGTCACGATGTAGCCCACTTCGACCTCGCCTTCCGTCTGTTTGGAAAGCGCACTCGACGGATAGTCGATTTGCAGCGCACGCGAGCGCGTCAGCGAGGCCTCCGCGACCTCCTTGGGTTTCGTGCTCGCCGCCGGCCCGCGCAGGCGGTCGCGAAGCGCGTCCGCCTCCGACGACGGTCCCAACGAGGCCGCGATCTGCAGGAGTGCTTCGGTCTGACCGGGAAGCGAGGCCTCGAGCGCTTCACGCGCCTGCGCCAGTATCTGCGCCTGGACGGCGTTGGATAACGGTGCGATCGAAACATTCTGCGGGTCCGTCGCTTTGAGCTGGTTCAGGTAGTGCAGCGCGCTGTCGCTCTGCGGCTCGATCACGCTGCCTTGCGCCAGGCGTGTCCGCACAAGATCGACATAGTGCGGCTGTTCCGGCACCGCGACGGTCGGATGCTGCGCACGAGCCACGCCGATATCGTGCTGCAATCCGGCGACCTGGGAGAGGGGCACGCCGATGTTGCGCAAATCGGTGGCGAACCGATCTGCATCCTCGAGGTGCTGCTGGGCGATGTCAGTGCGCGCCGCCAGCATCAATCGCCGCGATAGTTCGCGAAATTGCGCTTGCAGTGCCGCCGACGTGATGCCGGCCTTGCGCGCCTGGCTCAGGTAGTAGACGGCACTGTCATTCGGCGGATCGGCCAATTGATCTTGCTGCATGCGCGCGTCTATCAAGGCGACGAGCCGGGTGTCGTCGGAGTCGGCGCGGTGCCTGCGCAGCTCCTCGCGCAATTGATTGAGCTTCGGCTCGCCCACGGACCTGGTTCGGGCCGCCTGATCGATGAGTTGAGCGGCGCGGTCGAAGTTCTGCGCGTTGATGGCCGCCAGGATTTCAGCCGGGCCGAGCTCAGCGCGCATTTTTGCGATTCGCTCATCGAACGCCGGCAGCCGCTTGTCGGAGGGATCGATGCTTCGGGCATTCTCGAGCGCCTGCAGCGCGGCATCGAATTGACGCTCATCGAGCGCCGATTGCACGCGGGCGAGCAGGACCTCCGCCAGGCGCTGCAGGCCCTGGTGCGCTTCCCCGCTCGAGGGATCGAGCGCCAGAGCGCTTCTATAAAGCGCCAGGGCGCTGCCCTCCGCCGGATCGATGAAGTGCCGATCGCGCATCGCCCGCTGCGCCTGTCCAATGAGCGCGTCGACGTTTTCCTCGTTGGGAGACGAGGGCGCGACCGGCGCGGAGTCCGCGGTCTCCGGGTGCACCGCTTGCAACGCCCCTTCGGCCGTTGATGGCAGACTCCGCGCTGCGGGCTGCGATGTCACCGAGTTCTCATCTCCCGCGCGATGACGCGCCAGGAAGATCGCGGTCGCGATGGCGACGCCCACGGCTGCCGCCGCGATGACCATCCTGGGGAGGCGCCGGCCGCCGCCCGTGCGACCCGGTGCCCCCGACTGCAAGCCCAACAGCGCGACGCGCGCATTGACCTCTTCGTAAGCGCCCCCCAAAGCCCCGATCAGGCGGCTCTGGTCGACGGGCACCGCCACGAATGCGACGATTTGCCCGTGCCCAATCGCCGACGCCCACGCCGAGTCATCGTCGTCCAGCACCAGCATCGCAAAGCGCGCGGAATGGGCTAAAATTCTCGACAGCTCGGCGCTTTTTTCCGCGCACCCGCGCGCATCCCAGAGAACCACCGCCGGCGTGTCCGAAGGCACGTCGCTCAACAATTCACCGACGGAATCGATTTGCCGAAAGCTCAACTTGGCCGGAAGGTGCGCGCCCACCTGGGGCCACAGCTCCACATCGCCGGTGACCAGGAAAGCCGCGATCTTCGCCCGCTTCAGTGCGGTGCCCGTCGCCGGCCTGGCATCCCCGGCTCCCGTGTCCTGCCTCGCGGCTGCCTTGCCCATTTCGAGCGCTCCTACGCCGGTCTCGCGGGCGCAATCATCTCGAGCGCCTCGAGAAAGCCTTGCGCCGTCGCAAAGCGCTCCTGGGGATTCTTGGCAAGCAAGCGCTGGATCAGCGGCTCGAAACGGGACCGCGTCGCCGGCAGCGGCGGCACGACCCCTTCGCGATGGCCGTCGAAGATGTCGGAGAGCGTGTTGCCGGTGAACGGTAATCTGCCGGCGAGCATCTCGTAGAAAATGACCCCCAGGCTGTACAAATCACCCCGTTGGTCCGGATCCTGACCGCTGATCTGCTCCGGACAAACATAGTACGGTGTGCCCGTCATCAGATCGGAACGAGACAGATCCTGGCTGACGAGCTGGGCGCGAGCTGAACCGAAGTCGATCAGCACCACCCGATTGTCGGTCGTGAGCATGATGTTCGATGGCTTCAGATCGCGGTGAATGATGCCGGCGCCATGGACCACCTGCAGCGCGCCGCCTATCTGCCGCGCGTAATTGAGCGCATCGGACTCGCTCACGGGATTCTTCAAGCGCTCGCGCATGCTGCCGCAGGGAAAGTACTCGAGCGCGAGATACAGATAATCGGGGGTGATGCCGAAGTCGATCACGTCGGCGATCGAGCGATGATTCAAACTGGACAGAATCTCGCATTCGCGCGCGAATCGCTGCTGGTCCTCCTCCGATACACTCGGCAGGCCGCGGATGGTTTGGACCTTGAGCGCGACCATTTGCGCCAGATCGCTGTTGCGCGCGAGATAGACCGTGGCCGACGAGGAATGCGCGATCTTCTTGAGCAGCCGGTATCCGGGAACGTCGGGAAAGCCGGCCGACTCGGAGGGAGTTGCCGTGGCGCTCGCCGAAGGCTTCGCCGGACTTTGCAGCTCGGGCGACCCTCCCGTCCCGAGCAACGTCTGGAGCGAGGCGGCCAGCTCCGCCACATCGACCGAATGAATGGGCCAATAGTCAGCCGCACCCGCTTTCATGGCGCGGGCGGCGGATCGCTCGTCGCCATGGCGCGCGAACACCAGGACCGGCACGACGGGGGCCCGGGCATGGAGCCTCGACACGACCGCGACGGGATCCGAGCTGCTCTGCTTCATGAACTCGCCGATCAAGAGCACCGCGCGATAAGAACGCAACTGCTCGACGGACAGATTATCGAGTCCTGAGATCGACAAGGAGTCGGCCTCGAGCGTCGGGACGGCGCGACGCACGAGGCTCGCGAGGCGCAGCCGCAATTCGAGATCGTCATGAACCACCAGACACAGCTGGGTCGCGCGGGGCGGCGCCGATTTCAGGTTCGAGTCTCGTTTGGCCGCAACGTTCGCGACCGCGATATTTGCCGCCGGGGTCATGGATCTCGCCCTTGAAATTCTGCCGCGCGGATTCACCGCAAGGACAAGATCCCTGATGGTTTACCGCGATCTTGCTAAGGGTCGGGGATCAGCACCAAAACTGGGCGGTGATGAATCACAATTCTTGCATTGCACTGCCACAATTGGGCGCGGGAGCGCGCCGCTTGGGTGGGATTTGTGAGCCAATTCGCAGGGCCCGGAGCGGGCCCGGCGCGGTGTCTCAGCTCCGCGGTACGGCTAGGTATCGATCGAACCAGTCGAGATAGCGCCGGATACGGTCCTTGATATAGCTCGGCCGGGTGAGCAGGTGATACTGGCCCGGATAGATGATGAGTTCAGTGGGCACACCCAACGTGCGAAGGGCTTCGTACATCTGTTCCCCTCCCGCCACGGGCACATTGAAGTCCTTGTCGCCGCCTAAGAACAGGGTCGGGGTCTTGATGCGCCCGGCGTGAAAGAACGGGTATGAGACCTTGAGCCATCGATCCGTGGACGCCCAGGGTGGCCCGAGCTCCGCGTTGTATTGCATGACGTATTCGTCGCTGCCATAGGTCGAGAGCTGGTTGCCGCTGCCCGCCCCGGCAATCGCGGCCTTGAAGCGGGTGTCGGAGGCGATCAGGTAATCCGTGAGAATGCCGCCGTAACTCCACCCACCCACGCCCAGCCGATGCGGGTCGGCGATCTTCTCGCGCACCGCGTAGTCGACGGCGCCGAGCAGATCCGCCACTTCCTTGTGGCCCCAATCCGCGACGATGGCACTGGCGAATGCACTGCCCCGTCCGCTGCTTCCGCGATAATTGACCGCCAGCACCACGTATCCGTGGGCCGCGAACCATTGGCGCTCGAGCTCGAGCGGATAGGTGTCGACGGGCAATCCATGGGAGTCCTGCCCGTTGGGTCCTCCGTGAATCCACAGGATCGTGGGGTACAGGCGACCAGAGCGGTAGTCGGCGGGCTTCACCATCATTCCGTGTATGGGGGTGCCGTCGCGGCTCGGGAAGGAGATATCCTCGACCGAGCCCAAGGAGATCTGCGCAAGCAGGGCGTCGTTGTGCGCGGTCAGCTTGCGCAGCGCGCCGTTCTCGAGTGCATGGACTTCGGGCGCCGAGCTGTCGGTCGATGCGACCACCGCCACATGACCTCCCCCGGCGCATAGGCTGGTCGCGGACATCTTGCCGCCGATGGCTCGTTCCGTTTGTCCCGTATCGAGGCGCACCGTGATCGGGATCTCGGCGCCGTCGTCCTCCAGAATGAGGTTCACCGCTTCGCCCTTGGCCGACACCGCAGGAAAGGCCACCGCGCGATCCAACCGGTCGGTGAGCGAGCGCGTCGTGCCGTCGGCGACGTTGATCACGTTCAGCCGATCCTGAATGTAGGCATTGAGCCGCGGCTCGAGACCCGACGTATAGACGATCCGTGCGCCATCCGGCGTCCACGCGAGCGCCGGCTTGTTCGGGGCGAAGAACTCCACGAGTTTGCGCGGTGTACCCGGTGCGGCCAAGTCGACGAGATACAGCCCGAGTTTGCCGGTGCGGTCCGGATCCGCATCGCGCGTGCTCAAGAACGCCACAGTCTTGCCGTCGGGCGAATAGGCGGGCAGCGTGTCATCCAGGTCCGTCGTGAGCGGCGTGAGTTGCCGCGTCGTCACGTCCACGAGGTAGAGCCCCTTGCGCTCCGTGGCGGTCAGGTACCCGGTTCGGTCTTCCTTGAAGTGCAGTCGATCGATGACGATCGGCGGCGGCGTCTTGGCGCTGCCCTCCTCCCCCGACATGGACATCACCAGAGTGTGGCCATCCGGCGACCAGTCATAGTCGGCGATTTCCCCGCCTACGCCGGTCACGGCGGAAGGCTCCCCGCCGCGCAGATCGAGCAGAAGGATCTGCGGCTTGGTGTCGCTTGCGCGCGCCGCCAGGAACGACAGGTATCGGCCGTCGGGACTAAATTTCGGGTTCGAGGCCGATTCCGCGGGCTCAGTCAGCCGACGGTCGTGCTGGCCGTCGAAGTCGACCATCCAGACAGTGGTCTTGCGCTCATCCAAGTCCGAATCGGATTGCTCGACCGTGTAGGCGATCTCGCGGCCGTCGCGCGAGCACACCACGCCATCGACCGCTGCCAGCCTGTCGAAGTCCTCGACCTCGAGCGAGCGTTTGGGCTCAGCCGCGGCAAATACCGCAAATGAAGTGAGGGCGGCGGTCCCGGCGATGACCCAAACCAGCCTGCGCACACGGAGTCGCTTCATTGCGTCAGGATATCACTCGATCCGACAGCCCGCGATCCGACACCCGCCCCTTGGACAAACTCCCGTGTGTGCCGGAAACTGGGGACTTCGGCGTAAAGTTCACTGCCGGGGGAACGATGATGTTCGACCAGTTATTGACGCCCGTGGGCGGCGGATTGATTCCGTCTTTTCTGGTGGCGGCACTGCCCATTGTGACCGTGCTGGTCGCGCTCGGCGTGCTGCGGCGGCCTGCGTGGCAGGCCTCGCTGGCCGGACTCGCGGTGGGGCTCGCAATCGCGATCGGGTTCTGGAAATTCCCGGTTGGCCTCGCTTTCGACAGCATCGCCGCAGGCGCCGTGTTCGCGTTGTGGCCGGTGATGTGGATAGTCTTCGCTGCGCTCCTGCTCTACAACATCGCGGTGATCTCGGGACGGTTCGATGCGTTCCGCGATTGGCTGCTGGAGCATCTCCCAAACGATCGGCGCGTCGTGCTCGTGGTGATCGGTTTTTGCTTCGGCTGTCTTCTGGAGGGGATCTCCGGATTCGGAACGCCGGTGGCGATCACCAGCGCTCTGTTGATTCTCATCGGTATGCCGGCGCTCGAGGCCCTGACGTTCACGCTCATCTTCAACACCGCGCCGGTCGCCTTCGGCGCGTTGGGCACGCCGATCACCGTGCTCGGACAGGTGACGGATCTGCCCGCGGTGAAGTTGGGTGCGATGGTCGGCCGGCAGCTTCCGTTCATCGCCGCCATCCTGCCGTTCTACGTGATGAGCCTGTACGGAGGCTTTCGCTCGGTGCGCGCGGTATGGCCTTTGCTGCTGATCGCCGGCACGAGCTTCGCCCTCGCGCAGTTCATCTCGTCGAACTATCTCGACTATTCGCTCACCGACGTGCTTGCGGCGCTCGTGTCGCTGATCGTGACGCTCGCCTTCCTCAGGGTCTGGACGCCGGCCGTGGATCCCGCGTTCGCCGTCCATCGGCCGGCCGCGACCCCTGCCTCGAGGTCGGTCCCGGGGTGGCAGGGTTGGATTCCCTGGGTGGTCGTCTCGGTGGTGGTGATCGCCTGGACCCGCCTCAAAATCGCCACCATCGGACAACAGACCATCCATTGGCCGGGCTTGCACAATGCGGTATTCATCACGCTCTACAAAAAGCCCTACGCGGCCAACTGGGCATTCCAGCCGCTCGGCACCGGAACGGCGATCCTGCTGGCGTGCGCGATCACGGCCACCTGGGTGGGCGTGGGCCCGCGCCGGTTCTTGGGCGCCGTGGCGACGACCTGGCGGCAGAGCCGATTTGCAATCCTGACCGTCGCATTGATCGTCGGGCTTGCCTATCTCATGAACTATTCGGGCATGAATTACACGCTCGGCCTCGGCGTCGCCTCGGCGGGCATTTTCTTCCCGATGCTGTCCGCGTTCCTCGGATGGGTCGCCGTCTTCCTCTCCGGCAGCGATACCTCCGGCAACGCATTATTCGGCAAGCTCCAGGTGGTCGCGGCAGGACAGCTCGGCTTGAATCCGGTGCTGATCGCGGCGACCAATTCATCCGGCGGCGTGATGGGGAAAATGATCTCTCCGCAAAACATTGCCACCGGCATCTCGGTCACGGGCCTGCACGGCCAGGAAGGCCGGGTGCTCGCACGTACCTTCATTCACAGCATCGTGCTGACGCTGCTGCTCGGCGTGATCGTCGTGCTTCAGCAATATGTGGCGCAGTGGATGATCCCTTGAGTCGGGGGGTATCAGCGGCGGGCGGGCCTGAGCCGCTGGCGCCGGATACCGTTGCGGCGTTGGAGCGTCGGCTGCGGCGGGAGACCCGGGGGGAGGCGCTGTTCGACCCGGCCGCCCGCGGGCGCTATGCGACCGATGCGTCGATCTATCAGGTCATGCCGGCGGGCGTATTCGTCCCGGCTGACGATGGCGATGTCGGCTTGGCGCTCGACATCGCGCGTGATCTGCGCGTGCCCGTGGTCCCGCGCGGCGCGGGCACCAGCCAGTGCGGCCAGACCATCGGCGCCGGGCTGGTGATCGACAACAGCAAGCACGTGAGGCGCGTGCTCGACATCGACGCAGCGAAGCGGATTGCGATCGTCGAGCCTGGACTGGTTCTCGATCATTTGAATGCAAGGCTGGCGCCGCACGGCCTGTGCTTCCCGGTGGACGTGTCGACCGGCGCGCAAGCCACCTTGGGCGGCATGGCGGGCAACAACTCCTGCGGCTCGCGCTCCATCGCCTATGGCAACATGGTGCACAACGTGCTCGGCGTCGGTGTGTGGCTCGCGGATGGCACCCGCGCCGATTTCGGCCCGCTCACCACGCTCACCGGCCGCGCGGCGGCGCTCGCTGATTTCGTGCGGCAACTGGCGCAGCGTCACCGGCGCGACATCGTCGAGCGCTGGCCCAAGGTGATGCGCCGCGTGGGCGGGTACAACCTCGACATCTTCGACAATCAGAGCGAACGCCCCTACACCCGCGATGGTCAGGTCAATCTGGCTCACCTGTTGATCGGTTCCGAGGGAAGCCTTGCCTATACCCGCACGCTCACCCTGAAACTCGCCCCGCGGCCACCGCACCGCGTCTTGGGCGTGGTCAATTTCCCGAGCTTTCGCGCCTCCATGGAGGCCGCCCAGCACTTGGTCAAACTCGGCCCCTCCGCCGTCGAATTGGTCGATCGGATCATGATCGATCTCGGTCTCGAGAATCCGCACTATCGGCCGAAACTTGAGGCAGCCTTGATCGGGCGGCCCGCCGCCATCTTGCTGGTCGAGTTCAGCGGCGAGGATCTCCCCGCGCTGCGCTCGAAACTCAGCTTGCTGGTCGCACTCATGGCCGACCTCGGACATCCGGGAAGCGTCGTGAGCCTCACCGATCCGCACGCGCAGAGCAACCTCTGGGAGGTGCGTAAAGCCGGCCTGAACATCATGATGAGCCTGAAGGGCGACGGTAAACCGGTGAGCTTCATCGAGGATTGCGCAGTGCCGCTCGAGCACCTGGCCGACTATACCGACGCGCTCACCGAGGTTTTCGCGCGGCATGGCACCCATGGAACCTGGTATGCGCACGCCTCCGTGGGGACTCTGCACGTGCGGCCGATCCTGGACATGCGCCGCGATGGTATCGAGGGAGGTGCGCGACGGATGCGCGCCATCGCCGAGGAGGCTGCGGCGCTGGTGCGGCGATTTCGGGGCGCCTACAGCGGCGAGCACGGCGACGGCATCTGTCGGGGCGAATGGATCAGGTGGCAATTCGGCGATGCGCTGAACGAGGCGTTTCGCGGCATCAAGCACGAGCTCGATCCGCGGGGACTTTTCAATCCGGGCAAGATCGTCGATCCGCCGCGCATGGACGATGCCACGCTGTTTCGATTCGCGCCACCTTCGGCCGCAACCCCTTATCGCACCATCGCCCTGAAGCCCGTGCTCGATTGGTCGGCGTGGGACGTGCAGAACGACGCCCGCACCGAGTCGATCAGCGCTCCGGGAACGGGCGGCGACACCACCGGCGGCTTCGCCAAGGCCGTCGAGATGTGCAACAACAACGGGCACT
>JBEKHO010000034.1:0-80581 GCA_050012215.1 Steroidobacteraceae bacterium | reverse complement strand
GGGGTCGGCCTTGCCATCTGGATCACTCGCGCCATCACCCGCCCGATGGGACAGGCGCTTGATGTGGCGCAGCGGCTCGCCGAAGGCGACCTCACGGTCCGCATCGACTCGAACTCCAAGGATGAGGTGGGTCAGCTGCTCGGCGCGATGAGCGAGATGGTCGGGAAGCTCTCTCAGGTGATCGGGGACGTGCGTTCTGCCACGGACAATCTTTCTTCCGCGAGCGAGGAGGTGTCCGCGACCGCGCAATCGCTCTCGCAGGGCGCGACCGAGCAGTCGGCGAGCGTCGAGGAGACCTCGGCATCCGTCGAACAGATGACCGCCTCGATTGCGCAGAACACCGAGAATGCGAAGGTTACCAATCAAATGGCGACCAAGGCGTCGGGCGAGGCGGGAGATGGGGGCGATGCGGTTGGCAAGACCGTGGATGCCATGAAGCAGATCGCGAAGAAAATCTCGATCATCGACGACATTGCGTACCAGACCAATCTGTTGGCGCTGAACGCAGCCATCGAAGCGGCGCGTGCCGGAGAGCATGGCAAGGGCTTTGCCGTGGTTGCGGCCGAGGTACGCAAGCTCGCGGAACGCTCACAGGTCGCGGCGCAGGAGATCAGCGAAGTGGCCGGCTCCTCGGTGGAGCTCGCCGAACGGGCGGGCAAGTTGCTCGAGGCCATCGTGCCCTCGATCAAGAAGACCGCGGATCTCGTGGAAGAGATCGCCGCGGCGAGCCAGGAGCAGTACTCCGGGGTGGGTCAGATCAATGTGGCGATGAATCAGCTGTCGCAGTTGACGCAGCAAAATGCCTCCGCCAGCGAGGAGCTGGCGGCGACCTCGGAGGAAATGAGCGGCCAGGCGCAGCAGCTGCAGCAGAGCATGGCCTTCTTCAAGGTGATCGGCGGTGCTCAGCATCACCGGGCCGCGGTGCAACCCATCAAATCGGGTAATCGATCCAAGACGGGTCATTCGATCGCGCTGCGCGCGCCGCACAACGGACCGGAGGAGGCGCTGGCGGCCGAGGAAGCCGCTCCGACCGAAACGGGCTACACCAACGGCAAGCTGAATGGCCATGGCAAGCTGAATGGCCATGATCGCGGCGCTGCGCCGGACGACAAGCATTTCGTGCGCTTCTAGAGAGATCACCGTGGCAAAGTCAGAAAGAGTGTCCGAAGCGGCAAGCGGCGCGCCCGAGCGCGATCAGAACCAATACCTGACCTTCATGCTCGGGCGCGAGATGTTCGCGGTGGGCATTCTGGGAATCAAGGAGATCCTCGAATACGAGCCCCCCACGGATGTGCCGATGATGCCGAGCTTCATTCGGGGCATCGTGAATCTGCGCGGTGCGGTGGTTCCCGTGATCGATCTGTGCGCCCGGTTTGGACGGGAGCCGACCGCGGTCAGCAAGAAGACCTGCATCGTGATCGTCGAGACGAGCGGCGCGGAAGGCACCCAGGTGCTCGGAGTGCTGGTCGATGCGGTCAACGAAGTGCTCGAGATACCGGATTCGGATATTGAGCCCGCGCCGAGCTTCGGGGCTTCGGTGCGCACCGATTTCATCGAGGGCATGGGCAAGGTGCGCGGCAAGTTTGTCATCATTCTAAACGTGGACAACGTGTTGTCCGTGACCGAAATGGAAGCCATCGCCGGATCGCTCGAGGGCGGTCCCCGGGGCGCAGACGAGCGCATCGCGTTCATGAATCGAGGAGCAAGGTGATGTCAAAGCGGATTTTGATCGTTGACGATTCGGTTGCCGCGCGGAAACTGTGCGGCATGGCGCTCGCCAAAGCGGGCTACGAAGTCGTCGAAGCGACGGACGGAGCGGACGGCGTCAGCAAGCTCACCGGCAAACTGCACCTGATCATCAGCGACGTGAACATGCCACGCATGGACGGCATCGAGCTCCTGGCGGCCATCAAGGCGCATCCCGACTACAAATTCACCCCCGTCATCATGCTGACCACCGAGGCCGGAGAGGACAAGAAAAGCCAGGGGCGGGAATTGGGCGCAAAGGCGTGGCTCATCAAGCCCTTCCAGGCAGAGGCGCTGGTTGAAGCGGTTTCCAAGCTCGTCCCCCCCTGATGAAGCCGGTCCCGCTCACCGATGCGGAGTTCGCGGAGGTACGCGCGCTCGCGATGCGTCTCGCCGGCATCAATTTGTCAGCGTCCAAGAAAATGCTGGTGGTCAGCCGCTGGGGCAAGCGCCTGCATCACTACAAATTCAACAGCTTCCGGCAGTACCTCAACTGGCTGAATGACAGCCGATCGGGCAACGAATTACAGGTGTCGCTCGATCTGCTCACGACCAACGAGACCTATTTCTTTCGCGAGCCGAAGCATTTCGAGTTTCTGCGCACGGTGGTGCTGCCGCAATACAAAAGCACGGCGGCTCTGCGCATCTGGAGCGCTGCGTGCTCCAGCGGCGAGGAGCCGTACAGCATAGCCATGATGCTGGCGGCGGAGCTGCGGCACTCGAATTGGCGGGTGTTGGGCACGGACATCAGCACCCGCGTGCTCGACACGGCACGCATCGGGCTATACGAGGGGACGCGCGCCAAGCACATTCCGCCCGCGTATCTGCAGCGGTTTTGCCTGAAGGGCATCGGGCCGCAGGATGGCAAACTGATGATCGACGGTTCTTTGAAGAACCGGGTCGACTTTCGGCATGTGAATCTCAACGAAACTCTGCCGACCCTCGGTCAATTCGAGGTCATCCTGCTGCGCAACGTGATGATCTACTTCGATACCGACACCAAGGCACGCATCATCGAGCGCTTGACCCCGTGTCTGGCGCCGGGCGGCTACCTGATCATCGGGCACAGCGATTCACTCAGTGGCGTGTCGCACAAGCTCGAGATGCTGCAATCCTCGATTTACAGAAAGGCCGCGCCGTGACCCGCGCGCCGGTGGCGCACCGGTTTCTGCAACTGGGAGATTTCTACTTCGGCTCGGAACGGCTGCGCGTGCAGACGGTGCTCGGGACCTGCATCGCCATCACGCTCTGGCATCCGATCAAGCGGTTGGGCGGCATCTGCCACTATTTGCTGCCGACGCGCGGCATAGCCCGCGCCCCGGCGAGCGGATTGCCCGGCGTTTACGCGGATGACGTCATGGAATTGTTCGAGGCCTCGATGCGGCGCTCGCAAACCCGAGCGCAGGAGTACCAGGTCAAACTGTTCGGCGGTGGCAATATGTTTCCAGAGCAGTTGGCCACATCCAAGTGCCGCGACCAGGCCTGCACCGATCGCGCGCGCGCCACCTGCGCGAGCATCGGCTGCCGGAACATTGCCGCCGGCCAACAAATGCTCGCGGAGCACGGCTTCACCCTCGCGGCGCGCGACGTAGGCGGCCACGGGAGCCGCCAGGTCTCCTTCGATGTATGGAGCGGCGATGTCTGGGTACGGCGCGGGGCGGCCGTCAGCGATGGCGTGCCGGCATGACGATGAAAAAGACCAGTGTCCTCATCGTCGATGATTCCGCGGTCGTGCGGCAGGTGCTCTCGACCCAGCTCGCGAGAGACCCCTCCATCACCGTACTAGCCGCGGTCGCGGACCCGATATTCGCCATGGCGCGGATGAAAACCGAGTGGCCGGACGTGATCGTGCTCGACGTCGAAATGCCCCGCATGGACGGCCTGACCTTTCTGCGCAAGATCATGGACGAACACCCGACGCCGGTGGTGATTTGCTCGACGCTCACCGAAAAGGGCACGGCCAGCACGTTGGATGCGCTCGCAGCGGGTGCGGTGTGCATCGTCACCAAGCCGAAGCTCGATTTGAAGCGGTTCTTGGAGGACTCCTCCGCCGACTTGATCAACGCGGTGAAAGTGGCGTCCTTGGCGAATGTAGCCCGATTGAATCCTGCGGCGCGTCCACCGAGCGGCTCCTCGGTACGCCCGGATCCACGGGTCAACGGGGTGGCCAAATTGACCGCCGACGCGGTGACGACGCCGCCCTCGAGCGGCTCCATGAAGCAGACCACGGAGCGGATCGTCGCCATCGGTACTTCGACCGGCGGCACGCAGGCCCTCGAGCGGGTTCTGACCGAGCTGCCGCGTGATTGTCCGGGCGTTGCGGTCGTCCAGCACATGCCCGAGCAGTTCACGGCGGCGTTCGCCGCGCGTCTGGATAAACTTTGCGAGGTGGGCGTCTCCGAGGCCGTGCACGGGGAGCGATTGCTGCCGGGCCATGTCTTGATTGCGCCGGGCGGCAAGCATTTGATGCTGCGGCGGAGCGGCGCGTACTACTATGCTGACGTGAGCGACGGCCCCTTGGTCAACCGCCATAAACCGTCGGTCGATGTGTTGTTTCGATCGGTGGCCAAGTGTGCGGGGCCGAACGCGTCCGGTATCATCATGACGGGAATGGGCGATGACGGGGCGAGAGGGCTGCTCGAAATGCAACACGCCGGTTCGCCGACCATCGCCCAGGACGAGGCATCTTGCGTGGTTTTCGGCATGCCCAAGGAGGCGATCCGGCTCGGCGGGGTGGGCCAGGTGCTGCCGCTGTCGCGAATCTCACGGGTCATCATCGAGTGGGGACACTGATCTCTGGTCGAAACAGCAGCCGGGTTCATTGACGACGGCTCGTACTTCAGGCGCCGCCGCGTTCAGGAAATGCTTTGGAGCTCGATTGTCCGACTGACCGGATAGCCATTGGCCGGCACGGTGCCGCTCACCGCGATGGCGATCTGCTGCTTCAACGTGTACAGCGTCTTCGTGTCGCGCCAATTGGTGGTGGTCTCATTGCGCACCGTGCCGTCCGCATTGGTCCAACTCACGGTGCTTTGAAATTTGAGCGCCGTGAATGTGCCCGCCGGGACCGTCAAAGACTCAACGTCGACGACAGAGCCTTTTTGCAGATAGCTCACGGTCGTCGATCCATCGTTGCACGCTAGCGTGTATTCGATCTGCCAGGTCTGTCCCACCTGTACCGGAAAATCGGGGCCGTTCGCGTGAGGGTCGTAGGTGCACGAAACGAGCGTTCCGGTCGAGGTGGTAAAGGTATAGCTCACCTCTTGCCCACTGTCGTCGTAGCTCTCGTTCTCATCCGTCACCGCATAATTGGTGCCGTTGACGATGGTGGAGTCGCCCGTCGTACTTTGTACATCGGCCACATACGAGCCGTTTGCATTGACAGTGGCGGTCGTATCGCTGTAGCCGATATTGATGGTGTTGGCCGAGTTGTCGACCACCACCTCCGCATACATGCGGATCACGCCCGAAGCCGGCGCAACAAACGAATAGGCGGTACCGGATCCAGGAGTTCCCGTGCTCCCGGCACCCAAACCGCCTCCACACCCCGCCAGCATCATCGCGACAATACCCAGCGCCGTTCGTGCTCGTCCTTGCATGCCCTTTCCCTTCTGCTCGCCTGAATTGGCGCTCAGCATAAGCGATCCGCCGCGCCACCGCACGCCTCGCAAGGGCGATGGCGCTGATGCCGTTCGCCTCGCACACGTTCAAGGTGCGTAGTACATTTCGACATGGCTATGAGCGACGTCCCCCAAACTGCCGTCGATGATTCGCAGATCCGAGCCCGCTTGGTGCACGAGATTCTCCTGGGACTCGCCGGTGAGAAGAAGGCGCTGCCGTCGAAGCTGTTATACGACGCGACCGGTTCGCAGCTATTCCAACGAATCACCGAGCTCCCGGAGTACTATTTGACTCGAACCGAGACAAAGCTGCTCGGCGGGCGCGCGGCCGACATCGTCGCCGCCCTGCCTTTCGAGGGCGGCTGCGGGCGGGCCTTGGTGGAGTTCGGTGCCAGCGACGAGAAGAAGGCGGTCTCGCTCCTCGAGGCCGTCGACAGTGGTTTTTCCGCCTACGTTGCCATCGACATCGATCCCAGCGTGCTCGGCCCGATCCGCGCGCGCATGCGGGTGACTCACCCCCAGATCCGCGTGGAAACCATGGTCGCGGATTTTTTGCAGCCCTTGGCGATGCCAGGCACGCTCCGTGAAGTCCAAGCCGTCGGCTTCCTGCCGGGCAGCACCATCGGTCAATACGCCCCCGACGCCGTTGTCCGCTTTCTGGAGAACGTGCGCCACGCACTGACGGGGGCTGCCCGCCCCGCCTTCGTGATCGGCACTGACCAGTGCAGGGACCCGAGACGCGTATTACCGGCCTACGCCGATCCCACCGGTGTGAGTAAAGCCTTCAACCTCAACATGCTGTCGCATATCAACCGCTTGGCCGACGGTAATCTGGATCAGCGCTGTTTCGGACACCAGGCGCTGTGGAATTCTCGGGAAGAACGCGTGGAGATCTACCTCGAAAGCCGCATCGAGCAGAGCACTCGAATCGGCGGGCGCTCGATTCACTTTGACGCGGGCGAGACAATCCAGACCGGCATCAGCTACAAATACGGGAAGGAGCGGTTCCTCTCGATCGCAGCCGACGCCGGCTGGAGCTGCGCCGGGTTCTGGGAGGATTCGGAGAGGCTGTTTGGAATTCACCTGCTCCAAGCAGGCTAACTACAGCCAACCTTATCTCCCGACCTCGCGGCACGCCACCATTCATCGATCGTAGCGGAATCCGCTGGCAATACCACGTACATCGGTGCCGCGAATTGCGCCCACGCGTCTTCGAACTTCGCTGAGACCGAGGTCAGGATCGGCACGCCTGTCTCCGTTGCCGCGATGAAAGCGGGGACCAAGCCTCCTCGCGCCGCCTCCAACCTTCCAAATTTGCTGAGCAACACCAAATCGCAACCGGCCGTAATGTTTCGTTGCACCGCGTCGCTTGCCGCCATCGCTCCCGACGCATCGAGATGACAGGCTTTCGAGCCAGGTCCCAAATCTTGAAAAATCGGATAGCAGCTCCCATCGGTAATGCTGCGCAACCGTCCGGCGCCACAGAAACGATCCGCCAGTTCATGGCCTTCCTCGACCACGCCGGCAATGCGGGCGGTCGATTTCCAGCGTTCGATCAAATCGCGAAAGATCTTCTGAACGGCCGAGCCCCGGGCGCTAGGTACGACGGCGATGGTCTTGATGGGTTGCTCCATCCCAAGCCTTCCTTGCGCGCTACGCATCCACTTCCAGGTCACCGGGCGTGGCAGGCGCGAGCGGTGTAAACGCGCTACGGTCCGGTTTGAGATCGATCAGCGGCGTCCCGTCGAGGCAATCCAAGCCGCGCACGATCAGCATGGATTGCTCGATGCCGATGAGCTTCACAATCGATGTTCCGATGGGATTGGGCCGCACCGGCGTGCGCAACGAAAACGTGCCGCGCGTTTGGCCGTCGCAGCGCGGGCTTTGCAGGACCAGATCACGGCGGGAGCGGTGCAACCAGTACAGCACTTCGAACTGTGCATAGTCCTCGACGCCCCTAAGTGCATCCCGCCACAGCGGGAAGATTTCAATGCGGCACTCCGGTCCATCCCAACGCCCCTGGCGCGGGCACTCCATCCGGGTAGTCCAGGGTGTGCGGATCTTCCCAATGTATAGGAGGGCGGCATCAGTTGCGTCAGGAAATTCGACCGCTTGCTCGCCCGGTCGAATTTCATCCCTGCGAACCACGATTCAGCTCCTGATAATGCGGACATTGGCGCCCGGCTTTGTCCATCGAGGATCGAGCGTATCATCAGCCGCTCCATTGATAAACAAGCGGAGACCGCACATGAACCTCAGCGCCTGGCAGACGCAGCAGCGCGAGCAGCGGGTCTTCGGGGCCGAGCGGAATCGGATCATCGAGATGGCGGCGATCGAGGTATGAGGCGTGCCGGCATCCGAGAAAATTGACGAGGTCCGTCGCCGAGAAAATCAACTGACCGTTTGGGATTCGCAAGATTGGTCGAGCCACCCAGACTTAGCGCCGCTGAACCGCAGGCATCCGGGGACCGCCGTGAGCACGAGCGCCGTTGCCCCGTGAGACGCGCTTGGTGCGGAGAAAATAAGTGGACATCAAGCGTCGGCATTCCTTGTGACGCGGTGCTGGAGATTGTTGCGCAGGCATGGGGAAAGCTCAAGGAGCGGCGTGCCCAGATATATGAGCGCTTCAAACCTGAAGTTTGATCTAGTCACGGCAAGCGGCGTACCATTTCCAAAGATTCCAAAATTGGCCATTGCAGTTCAGCAAGGGGGGTTTATGAAAGCTTCAATCAGCCTCGCGGTGTTGTCGTTAGCCTTTGCGTTTGGTGTCGCAGATCGCGCGCAAGCCCAAGATATGCCTCAAGAGCACAGCATGACCGGGTGTCTGGCGAAGGGCGACGATGCCGGCACGTTCAAGCTCACCGATCTGGAGCAAGGGCCGAAGGTGGTCGTGATCGCGGAGACGACCGCGAACCTGACCCCGCACCTCGGACACAAGGTCCAGATCACCGGCGTTGCCGTTCCCGGGAAGGGTCAGACCCACACGATGAAGGTGACGGCGGTCAAGATGATCTCCGCGACTTGTCCCTAGTCGTAGGGATGTAGCTGCGAGCGCGGTGGGGCCGCGCGGAATTCTGCCGACCGCTTCGTGAAGGGGCAACCCCGCGCAGATCATTCTGCACACGAGGGCATTACGTCGATGAGAACCCCCGCCGCCGCACTGCTCCTGCTGGTCGCGATCGCCGCACAAGCCGCTGATCACGGCGTGCGTCTGGTACGCACCTCCATCCCCATGCCGGATGGCGTGCGATTGGCGGCAACGCTGTATATGCCTGCGGACCTCGAGCCGGGGAAGCGCGTCCCTGTGCTGCTCGAGTACCTGCCTTATCGCAAAGACGATGACGACGCGGTGAGCGACTACGGCCACCATGCGTACTTCGCACGGCATGGTTATGTCGGCGCCCGAGTGGACATTCGAGGCTTTGGCAACAGCGGCGGCGTGCAACCGCCGCGCGAATACTCGGCGCGAGAGCAGCAAGACGGCGAGCGGGTCATCGCGTGGCTCGCGCGACAGCCCTGGTCGAACGGCAAAGTCGGCATGCTGGGCATCTCCTGGGGAGGCTTCAACTCGATCCAGTTGGCCATGCGCCGACCACCGGCACTAAAGGCGATCCTCGCCGTCGCCGCTACGGAGGCGCTATTCACGGAAGATGTTCACTACATGGATGGCATCATGCACGTCGATGAATTCGAGGTATCCATGGACCTCGATCAGGGCCGGAGCGGAGCGCCAAGTTTCCCCCTCGACGAGGACACGCTCGCGAAGCGCATGGACTCGACACCCTGGTCACTGGATTACTTTCGACATCAGCGAAACGGAGCCTTCTGGCGCGCCCCCATTCGGCGATTGGAGGACATTCAAATACCCTGCTTCCTGATCGGAGGCCTGCAGGACGGCTACCGAAACAGCATTGTGCGCATGCTGGAGCGGGTGCCGGCGCCCGTCCATGCGTGGGTAGGTCCTTGGAATCACGATTTCCCGAACGAGAGCGTCTACGGGCCGCGGGTCGAGTGGCGCGATCAAGCCGTGCGTTGGTTCGATCATTGGCTGAAGGGCATCGATAACGGAGTCGAACACGACCCGAAGGTGGTGTTCTATCAGCAGCATGGCCATCCGCCGGGGGCCGAGCCCCAAGATGTGCCGGGTGAGTGGCGCGCCGAGTCTTGGCCACCGGCCGGACTCAAGTCGGTCTCCTGGTTTCTGGCCCCGAATCATCAACTCACTCAGGCCCCGGCCGCCGCCGCCACCGATCACCTGCGCTACGTGCCCTCGGCGGGCGTCGAGGCCGGCTTCTGGTGGGGTGAGTTGCTGGGTGATCAGCGGCCGGTCGATGCCTACAGCCTCACCTATGACAGTGCGCCGCTCGAGGAGGACGTGGCGATGCTCGGACGTGCGCACGTTCGCTTGTTCGCCTCGGTGGATGCGCCGCTGGCCGACTGGTTCGTGCGTCTCGAGGATGTCGCGGAGGATGGCCGCGTGACCGCCATCACCGGCGCCGGCCTGAACGGCGCTCAGCGTCAATCGACCGATCGGCCCGAACCGCTGGTGCCGGGTACCGAATACCGCCTGGACCTCGATTTGTACTTGAGTTCCTGGGTGTGGACGCACGGCCATCGTATTCGTATCGCCGTGGCGAACGCGCAATGGCCGATGCTCTGGCCGACTCCTTATTCCATGACGACGACGCTGCGGCTCGGTGGCCGGGAAGGATCCTCGATCGCGCTGCCCACCGTACCGGTGCACGGCCAATCGCCGCCGCCTTTTGCGCAGCCCGAACCGATCGAGAAGCCGTCGGACATCTCGACGACCGGAGACTACGCGTGGCCAGGCACCTGGAGTTTGGAGCGCGACGAGGCCACCGGACGGAGCACCGTTACCTGGCGCGGGACCTCGGCTCTACAATTTCCGTGGGGCTCTTATGATCACCACGAACAGCTCGTCTACCACGTCGACGATGCCCATCCGGCGGATGCCGCCGCCGAGGGTGACGGCGAGAGCGTCGAGAAACTCGCCGATCGCGTGCTGACGTACCGCGGACATCTGCGCTTCACGAGTGATGCGACGACGTTTCACTACGACTACACGCGCGAGTTGCTGCGCGACGGGTCCGTGGTGCGTACCCGCAGCTGGCACGAGGACATTGCGCGAGACCAGCAGTAGTGGCTGATCGGGGGGCTAATGCACCCGCTCGTATTTGAGCTCGCCCGCATCGACTACTAAAGTGAGCTGATTCTGCTGCGGCGGCAGCGGACAGGTGGCGAAGTCCGTGAAGGCACACGGCGGATTGAAGGCTTCGTTGAAGTCGACCTCGATGCGGTCCGCAGCGGGCAGTGCGACATACAGGAAGCGGCCGGCACCGTAAGTTTGCTTGCCGCTGGTCGCATCCGAGAACATCACGAACAGCTCTTTATCCCCCGGCGCCTCCAGAATCGCATCCAATCGCCAGGTGCGCCCGTCGCGCTCGAATACGATGGCCCCCGGTGAGGTCATGTCCTCTTGCATACCCAGGATATTGACGATCGGGATGTGGTGCTCGGGCACGTAGGGCTCGAAGTGCGCCTGGATATGCCAGTCAGCCCGGGCCGGAAAATACTCAAGGCCCTTGAACTGCAATCGGTTGGGGCTGACGCTATCGCGCACGCGGATGCCCAGATGTCCGGCCCGTTCGATCAGCTTGAAATGCAGCGGGCCTGCGATCATCTCAGTAGGCTTCTCATTCACGTCCGCGACGAGATCGAGGCTCGTGACGGGCTTGCCGAGATAGGTCATCGCCGTCGAGCCGTGCGCGACATAGCGGACACGGCCATCCGTCAGAACGAACGCACCCGTGTCGGGCGCGAGGGCGGCATCATTCAGCGAGAACGCGCGGTCCGACGCCCGGCCGAAGCTGTTCTCGCCGTCCTTCAGCCAATATAGCGCGATGGGCGTCAACCAGCCCGTTTCGCTGGTGAGCGACGCCAGGCGCTTGGCGCGCCAGTCGGCGATTCGGGCGTTCTCGTCGCCTGAATCCGCGCTTGCCGCAACGCCGACGGAGATCGTCACGGCCAGCGCCGCGATCGTTACCGCTATGCGCGCCAGACGGCTGAGGGCAGGTGAAGGCATCGGTGTCTAGCGATGCCTTGCATGGGAACGGCGGACGCTCTCGGTACCTGCCGATCGATTTATGTAAAAAGATATCGGTGCCTGATGCGCTTTGCAGTAACATCTGCGCCGGACGAACACAAGCAAAAATAGATGCCGGGGGAGTCCAGGATGGACAGTAACGATATTCTCATCGCGGTTGGCTGCGGCACCGCTCGGCATGTTTGCGCGACTGGCGTCCACCCCCTCTTATCATCGTCGTCGATCTACCAGGAGTAGCTCATGCGGCCAGCCACGCTTTCGCATCTTTTAGCGGCATTGATCGGCGTGGCGAGCGCCGGATCGCTGTCGGCGGAATCGATCCCGGTACTGACTCATCACTACGACACGCTGCGGACCGGATGGAACCACGAGGAGCAGACGCTGAGCGCGTCGCACTTTCCATCGAGTTTCGGCGTGCTGCAGAATGTTGCCATCGATGATCAGGTCGATGCGCAGCCGCTGCTCATGCCTGCACAACACATCGCGGGCGGTGTGCACGACGTAGTCTACGTCGTTTCCGAGGGCAACACCGTGTATGCGATCGACGCCGATAGCGGCGCCGTTCTGCTCGAGCGGAACCTCGGACCGCCGGTCCCGTGGCCGCTCGGTTGTGGCAACAACGGGCCGAACGTCGGCATCACCAGCACTCCGGTGATCGAGCCGATCCGCGGGCGACTCATCGTCATGTCGTACGTGAACGGCATGCCGCCGACCTATCAGCTGCACGCGCTCAACCTGACCACACTCGCGGATGAGGTGGCACCGGTGACGGTCGCGGCCTCGCAGACGCTCACCGACGGCACGAGTTTCACGTTCGACGCCACCTATCAACGCCAGCGCCCCGGTTTGTTGCACATGAACGGCGTCATCTATGCCGGATTCGGCAGCTTCTGCGACTTCTCAGCCAGCCATTCTCGCGGCTGGGTGCTCGGGTGGAACGACCAGACGCTCAAACCGCTCGCCCACGCCGAGTTGAACGACACGCAAGCGACCTCGCCGACCGACTTCTTCCTGAGCTCGGTATGGATGTCCGGCTTTGGCCTCGCCGGGACTGGGGGCACGATCTATTTCTCCACCGGCAATTCCGACTGCAATTTCTACGTCAATCCCGAGGCGTGCCCCTCGCAATCGACCTACGACGGCGTCACGAACATCCAGGAAAGCGTCGTCAGCATGAATTCCAACCTGTCAGCTCGTGAGGGCGTGTTCACGCCCAGCAACGTATTTGCGATGGACATCGCCGATGCGGATTTGGGCGCGGCGGGCGTCATGCTCATGCCGAGCGGCCGGGTCGGCGCAAGCTTGGCAGCGATCGTCTCGAAGGACGCGAGGCTCTGGCTGTTGGATAGCAGCAATTTGCCATCGATACTCGACATGCATCAGCTCTCGGCAGGCTGCTGGTGCGGAACATCGTATTTCCAGGGATCGGACGGCATCAGTCGGCTGGTGACGAGCGCGGGAAATGCGCTGCAAACCTGGCAGGTCCAGACCTCGCCCACCCCGCACCTGACGGCAGAAGCCACCAGCTACGTGCAAAGCTCGGTGCAAGATCCTGGATTCTTCACGGTCATCTCGTCCCGCGGCGAGCGTGCGGGAAGCGCCATCATCTGGGCCGTAGCGAGGCCAAGCTCCAGCACCGGTCTCATGCTGTACGCCTTCTCGGCCACCCCGGTCAGCGGCGCCTTGCCGCAACTGTATTCGGCGCCCGCCGGCGCGTGGCCGAATCTTGGCGGAAACGCCAACGTCGTGCCCGTCGTCGCCAATGGCAAGGTGTACGTCGCGTCGTACCAGAGCCTGATGATCTTCGGCCCGAACGCGCCCGAGGCAGCGAGCGCACCCGCGTCCCGAGTCACCGCGGCATCGCTACCCGCCGCGGCATCGCTGCCCGACGCGAGCTCGCTGCGCGTCTCAGGCACGCTCGTGTCCGTTGACGGCACGGTGCTCACGCTATTGCGACGCGGCGGCGCGACCGTTCGTATCGACGATTCGACGGCCGCTGCGAGCCAGCGCATTGCGATCTTGACCGTCGGCCAACCGTACACCGTGGTCGGAAAACCCGGCGTGGATGGCATTGATCTTGAGGCTTCAGCCATCAGTCGCGCGAAACCGGTCGCGACAAGCTGGCCCGAGGATCGCTGAGCGTGTGTCGTCAATCGTGGCTGTTTTCCTGATAGCAGCGCCGCAAGAACTCGGTACCATAGCGCTCGGCGATGTCGGCAGGGACCGCGTCTTCCGTCACTTCCCGGAATTCGAAACGGATGGGATCTTTGGTATGGCTTCCATTGACCGTACCCAATAAGTAGCCGTAAACGCGGGTTCGGGCAAACGGCGACTGCGATGCATCGCCCGGCAAGGGATACCGGACCGCGCCCGCGGTACCGATGATCCACCCGGGCAGCACGCCGCCGTGCTCGTGCCAGTAAGGGGTGTCGAAGATCCCCTGCATGACAAAGTGCGAGTGAGAGGCAAGCACGTAGACGGGCTTGGTCTTCTGCACGTCGAGCAGCTCGCTGTAGACCTGCAATCCCGTCGCCTCCGCGGTGGGCGCGTCGCTCATGCTGTGGTCGCGCGCGAGGCTTTCCGGCAGAGCCTCGTGCATACCCACGACCAGCGCCCGAATGGCTGGGTCATGCTGATCGTTCCGCAAGACCGTCGCCAGCCATTTGAGCTGAGGCGCGTCGAACTGATGCGTGCTCGCATTGTCGAGACTGATGAAATCGATCCCATCATGAATCCAGTGATAGTACGTGCGAACTTTGTGATCGTGCGCGTCATCTCTCAGTCGCTGCTCGCGGATCGCCGGTGCGTTCAGCCAATCAGCGAAGGTCGCCACGTATTCATCCCGGCTCTTCGGCGGAATTGTTTCGTGATTGCCGATGCCGAGGAAAAAAGGCATCACGCCAAACGATTCGATCTGGTTGCGTTCGACCTCGAGCCATGCCGTATTCAAATAGTCGGCGATGTTGGCATTTGGATGGAGCACTCGAAAATCTTCATCGAAGTCGTAGATGGCGCGTAAATCACCCAAGTGCCAGTAAAAGGCCGCGTGATCGGCACGTGCACCCGCCGCAATCGATGGCATGACGACATCCCCGCAGTTGCGCGAGTCGCCCGAGACGGCAAAGTGCCAGGGTGGGTCAGCGAATGCCATGGGGGCGCGGAACAGTGCGCAGACCAGCATGATTGCGGCGATTCGCGCCAGCACTTTTCGTGAAGGTTCCGGTGCGCCACGTGAATATGTCATCGGACGCTATCGTAACATCGCCAAGTGGGGGATCCTTGCGGATTTTTACTTTCTCTGATAAAGACAACGCCTGCTCGCTACCAACAACAAATCTGGGGACTACCAATGTCGCACGCAATCAAATGGGCAAGTGCAAGTGGGATAACCATGGCGTGGGTGCTCATGGCACCGTCTTTCGGCCAGACGCCCGAGGCGGTTGGCGAGTCGAGCGCAGCGCAGTCAATGCCAAGCGTGCTGCCCGAGGAGGACGCGTATCAGACTCCGGTCGGTTCGGTGAGACCCTCCTCGCCGCTCGACGTGACCGATGAACTGGGCCATACCGCCCACGTATTTCCCCAGAAAGGCGCGGTGCCGCCGGCCGCGTCCACCGACCACGGTCCGCTGCTCTATCACGGTGGCCCGGTCATGACGAAAATAACGCTGTTCACGATCTACTGGTTGCCGAGCAAATTGCCGAACGGTGAGCCCGCGACGATGGTCTCCGGCTACCAGACCATCCTGAACCACCTGGCCGCCGACTATGTGGGGCACGACATCTCAGCGATCACCACGGAGTACTACGAAACCGTCTCCGGCACCCATACGTATGTGTCCGGCCTGCCCTCCGAGGTGACGAGCACCGGCAGCCTCGGCGGGACCTACGTGGACACCGACCCGTATCCTAAGTCCGTTTGCAAAATGCCGGCTTTTCCGGGTAACTGCCTGGACGATGCGCAGCTGCAAACCGAACTGCTGAAAGTCTTGAAGGTGAAAGGGTGGACGGCGGGATTGAACCGCATGTACCTGCTGTTCACGGCCAAAGGCTTGGGCTCGTGCATGGATGCGGGGGGCAAGAGTTGCAGTACGCCGGGATCGGGCTATTGCGCATATCACAGCCATACGACGTTGAATGGCGTGCCGGTCGTTTACGGGAACTTGCCGTACGCTTATCCAGCCGGCTGCTCGGGCACCTCGAATTCGCCGAACGACAATGTCGACGCGGACACCGAGTCCACGGGCTTATCGCATGAAGTGTCGGAGGCCATCACCGATCCGGAAAGTTCCGCCTGGTTCACCGCCCAGGGCAATGAGGTGGCCGATCTGTGCGCTTATAACTATGGCGTCAACACCTACGACGGGGGGAAAGCCAACCAGTTCTGGAACGGACATTATTATGAGATACAAAGGGAATTCGACAACCACCTGTATGCACTGACGCTGTCCGGCTGCACGCAGGTCGGACCCTGAAGAGGGTCCGACAATCCTGACATGGGGACGAGGCCCGCTGGCCTCGTCTCCTTTAGAGCGGCAAGCGTATGACCGATAGATTGTTGGTGACATCGTCGATGACTGCGAAGTCGACTCCGTCATGCTCGTTACGGGTCACGTCCATGCCGAATGCCCCCCCTTGACTCGCGTCCACGTCGAATTCACGCACGAATTGGCCCGAAGTGGTGAACTCGAGCATTTCGCTCGGATGAAGGACATCGGCATTCACAGCATCCCCGTTTGCCGCGAGGAGGTTGCCATTGGGCGCAAATCTCAGGGACAGCGGGCCGCGCAGATGCTCGTTCGAAAAGACGACATTGCCTCTGTCAGCCGCGGTCGTGCGGTGCGCGGCATTCGCCACCGCATAGATCTTATTGTCAGCGGTAGAGGCCACATACAGCGTATCTGAATTCCGGTCGAAGGCGAGCCCGGTCGGGCCGAGCACCACCGCCGCCGCATTGGGTACATGCGTATACCCGCCGGCGATCTTGGTCTTGTGCTGCAGCATGAGCCCGCTCGACCGTACGCTGACATCGAGCCGTGTCACCGTGCCGTTCAACACGTTGGACACGAACACATGCGCTTCGGAATCCTGATCGTCGATCGCAAGATCCCAGGGTCCATCCAGCAACGAAGGGTCGGTCCAGGAGGCCACCCGGACTCCATGACGGTTGATCACTTGCAAGGCGCCTTGGCCGATGGTGCCGAAGGTACCGTCGGTGGTCGGAACATTTCCGACCAGCACGTAGCCGCCCCGCAGCACGCCGAGCGCGGTCGACAAGCCGGGGAGCTTGCTGGTAAAGAAAGTTGCGGCGGCTCCCGGCGGTGCGAGGCTGCCGTGAGGGCGAAACTGCACGATCGACGTGCCGGTGCCCTGCACATTGGCGCCGTCGTTGAAGTTGCTGACGAGCACGTCGCCGGCGGCGAGCAATCCATCCTCTGGAAACCCGCGCGGCACGAAAGCCACCCCGTAAGGATTGAGGTCACCGCTCGACGGAATCGTGGAGGAGTTGACCTCGCGGGGCAGGAATGCGTCCTCGCCGGCCAGCGCCGCTCCCGACGCACTCAGCAGCCCAAGACCCAATGCAAACGCAATCCGGGCCCGCGAAATTTTCTTGACGACGTCGCTTTTCATGAGAGTTCCCCGTGTTTTGGTCGTGCGTGCCCGGCGCCGCTGACGCCGTCTTTGCCGTGTAGGTACCGGCGGTTTGGCGGAAGGTTCGATGGATGCGAGAAATATTTCAAATTCCTCGTCGCCGACGGGACGCGCCTATACTGAAGAGGCAATGCATCGGCTGAATGCGCTACTGCCACGCCGGATCGCGTCGACGCCCACCGGTCGGTTGGTCGCGGCTTTGATTTTGGTGATCTTTGCGTGGGCCGTGGGGCCCCGCGGCGTTCGCGCGGCCGAGTCGTGGAGCGCGACGCTGGGTGCCACCACCGACTATATATACCGCGGTATTTCACAAACCTACGGTGGCAGTGCACTCCAGCTCGGCGCCAACTACCAGCATGCGGACGGATGGTTCGCGGGGGTCTGGGGCTCGAACGTCGACCCCTATCCGGGCGGCGCGTCATCGGAGGAGCTTGACCTATACACCGGCATCAATCACGAACTGGGCGACGATTTCGTGGTTCGCGGCACCTACACGCACTATGCCTATCTCCGTGACCCGCGACCCTCGCACTACGATCACGATGAGATCGCCGTGGGCGTCACCTATGTGGATCTGTTGGCCGCCACGATTTCGTATCAACCCAACTCGAGCGCGTACACAGACCTGGGTTTCGCGCATAAGCGCGCCACCCTCGCGTACGAGGCCACGGGGCGATGGCCGCTGCGTGCCGGCCTGTGGGTCTCGGCAAGCGGTGGCTACTACGATTTACACGATTTGTTTCACGTCGGATACTGGGCCGGCGACGCTGGCATCGCCTACGGATATCGTCGCCTGACCCTGGACCTGCGTCGCTTTTTCTGTGATACCACCGCTGCACGCCTGTATGAAGATGCCAGCGCGAACGGCGTATGGGCATTCTCGGCGGTGGTGAGATTTTGAATGGGCCATGAACCGAGAACCGCTGTCGCGTTACTTACCTGTTGGCACACGTCTCGATCGAATCAGCGTACGGAGTGAATCTTGGACATCGGTGAGATGCGGGGAACCTTGGCGAACCTGCCGCGCGGCAGCAACGAGCGCGAGCGCGCGCTCCTCGAGCGCATCAGCGTCGGCGATCGGGACGCCTTCCGCGAGTTGTACTTACACTATCATCAGCGCCTGGCCCGCTTTTTGATGCGCGTCACGCACCGTTACGAGGACGCCGAAGAGATCATCAACGACACGTTGTGGATCGTGTGGCAACGCGCCGCCGATTTCCGCGGCGCCTCGCAGGTATCGACATGGATCATGGGCATCGCGTACCGTCGCGCCCTCAATGTGATCCGCCGTGCCGCCGTGCACCAACGCGTCATGGCCCTCGAAGCGTTGGAGGGCGAAGCCGTCGAGGCCGATCTGGGCGATGCTCTCGCGAAGCGGCAGATGCTCGATTTCGCGCTGGCGCAACTGCCCCTGGAGCAACGCCTAGTGCTGGAATTGACTTATTATTTGGATCACTCCTGCGAAGAGATTGCCGACATCATGGAATGCCCAGTCAATACGGTGAAGACCCGGATGTTCAATGCGCGGCGCAAATTACGGGCCATTCTCCAGCAACACGCCGGCGAATCGGGGAGCCCGTCGTGACCCTCGATTTCCAGGGGGCGCGATGTAATGAGGAGGCGGCGCGGCTGCTTCCCTGGTACGTGAACGGCCGGCTATCGCCCGCGGACACGGAACGGGTCGCGAGCCATCTGCAACGCTGTGCGATTTGCCGCAACGACGTGGCTCAGGAGGCAGCGGTTCACACCCTGCTCAAGACCGACGGGCCCATCGAATACGCCCCCCAAGCGGGCCTGGCGAAAACCCTGTCGCGCATCGACGAGCTCGCCCGTGATGTACCGGTTCAAGATATCGTTCAGAGCCGGCCGGCGCTGGTGCCTGCGTCTCGCGGCGCGCGTCGCGCCGGCACTCTGCAATGGTTGACTGCGGCGGTCGTGGTGCAGGCGGTCGCCCTGGGTTGGCTGGGCGTTTCCCTGCGACACGCCTCCCAGGGCCCCGCGATCCCTGGGTACCGCACCTTGTCCACGGACGTGCCGCCGGTGAGCGGCCCCCACATCCGCGTGGTATTCACGCCCCTCATGACACTTGCCGATCTGAGCGCGCTGCTGACGGCGCATCACCTTTTGATCGTGAACGGACCCACCAGCGCCGGGGCGTACACGCTGGCATCCAGCGACCCCCTCACCGACGCGGCGCAACTGAATCCGATGGTGGCCAAGCTGCGCGGCGACAGTCGGGTCCTTTTCGCGGAACCGGCCGTGAATGACGCGGCTCATTGGCCGTGAGATTTGCAGCCCTTGGATTTCTCGTGGGTCTGTCGGTGGCCGGCTGCTCGACGGGGCCGGCACTGCGGGCGAGCGCCGAACTTCCGCCCGCCGCGCGCGCCATGCCCGCCCACTATGTCGTCGTCACGGTGCGCAATCCACGCGCCTCGACGCTGTCGCGCGCGGCCTCGACGCCCGGCGGCTACGATGCGATGGGGCCGTATGCGGCCGGCAGCATGGCGCGCCGCACCGCGGGCGCACTGGCTGCCGACTATCATCTGCACGAGATATCGAGCTGGCCGATTGCGCTGCTCGGCGTTCATTGCCTCGTGTATGCGCTGCCCGCCGATATGGCATCGGAGGTGCTGCTCAAACGCCTGACGCGCGACGCGCGGGTCGAGTCCGCGCAACCGCTGCAGTCCTTCGAAACGCTGACGACGCCCTATAACGACCCCTACTCCACGCTGCAGCACAATCTGGCGCAAATGGCCGTCGCCGAGGCGCACGCCTTGAGTCGCGGCGCCAACGTGCGCATCGCCATCATCGATTCCGGGGTCGCGGTCGATCATCCGGATTTTCCGCCGCACCTGACGACGCGAAATTTCGTCGACAATGATGCCAGAGCGTTTAGCGAGGATGCGCATGGCACGGCAGTGGCCGGTGTGATCGCCGCCATACCGGACAATGGCGTCGGCATCGTTGGAATTGCACCCGACGTCCGATTGCTGCTCTTCAAGGCCTGTTGGCGCGCCTCGGCGGCTGGAATCCAGGCCGACTGCAACTCCTTCACGCTCGCACAGGCATTGTCGGCGGCGGTGGAAGCGCACGTCGACATCATCAACCTAAGTCTCGCCGGGCCGACGGACCCGCTGCTCACACGATTGGTCGAGCGCGCGGTCGCCGCGGGCATCATCGTCGTCGGTGCGGTCCCCGCAGACGGAAGACGCGACAGCTTTCCCACCAACATCGACGGCGTCGTCGCCGTCGATGCCGTCGAGAGCGGCCATACCACCGTCGGAGTCTTGCGGGCGCCCGGCCGTGACATTATTTCTCTGGCGCCGGATGGTCATTACGATTTCTATTCGGGCAGCTCGCTCGCGACAGCGGAAATATCCGGCTTGATCGCTCTGCTGCGGGCAGAGCGGCCGCACTTGACCGCCAAAGATGCGGCGCGCCTGCTGACGAGCACCACGGCCGGCGCGCCGGGCGAAACCCTCTCCGGCGCCCCGAACGCCTGCGTGGCCATATCTCAGTTGCTGCAGCGTCCCGCCTGCGGATCGCGCTAGGACTCATCTGCGCCACGCGCGGCTAGCTGCGCCGCGCTTGGGAAATATCTTTAAGTAACGTCGGACCCTCCCGGGGTTCGATGCCGCACATTCCTCGCGTTCCGTAAAACCATTGATTGCCGTTGCGCGACTAACGCCCGCTACCCCATTTTTTTCGGCGATACGGAGAATTCCCATGAGAGTGCACGGCAAATCTATGAAACACCTGTTGAGCTTAAGTGCGATCGGCATCGTATGCGCCGGTATCAGCGCTTGTGGCGGAGGAGGCGGGATGGGTGACAGCAGCGTCGCGAACAGCACGCCTGCGGGACAAAGCACCACGGGCGCCTTTACGGACACGGCACTGGTGGTCGACAAGCAGGAAGTCGTCGCCACGACGACCGTGATCGATGCCAATTTGCAAAATCCGTGGGGCATCGCGGTGGCGAAGGGCGCGCCGTTTTGGATCGCTGACAACAACAGCAATGTATCCACGCTGTACACGGGCACGGGCCAGATCGAGACTCAAGCAGTCACGGGCTCACCGGACGTCGGCGTGACCATTCCGGCCTCGGCTGCCGGCGTGCCGTCCAATCCCACCGGACAAGTGTTCAACGGCAGCGGCGGATTCCTGGTCACAACCGCCAAGGGTCAGGAATCGGCATTGTTCATGTTCGTAGGCGAGGGAGGTACGCTTGCAGCCTGGGCGCAGGACAGCGGCGCAACGGCGGTCACGGCCTATGACGATGGGGTCGCCAACGGGTCCGAACACGCCGTCTACAAGGGTCTCGCGCTCGGTGCCGTTTCGGGCGCCTCGTATCTCTACGCAACCGACTTGCACAACAACAAGGTCGACGTCTTCGACACGAGCTTTTCAAAACCGGCGGCCATGCAGGGCAAGTTCGTGGACTCCTCGCTCCCCGCCGGGTTCGTTCCCTTCGGCATCTCGGCCCTCGGTGGCCAGCTGTACGTGACCTTCGCCATGCAGGATTCGGCCAAGCACGATGAGGTCACGGGCGCGGGACTCGGTTACGTCGATATCTTCGACTTCAGCGGCAACCTGGTCAGCCGCTTTGCCTCCGGCGGCGTGCTCAATGCGCCCTGGGGAATCGCTATGGCACCCACCGGCTTTGGCTCGCTCGCGGGCGATGTGTTAATCGGCAATTTTGGCGACGGTACGATCAACATCTTCAAGCCGCAAGGCGCGGCCCTGGCGACCTCCGTGGGCTCCTTGCAAAACTCAAAGGGCCAGCCGCTGGCATTCCCGGGCTTGTGGTCTCTGGTGTTTGGTAATGGAGACTCCGACAAGCCCGCCACGACTCTGTTCTATACCGCCGGCTTCGCCGATCAAATCGATGGCGTGTTCGGCGCCATCACCGCCGCCTCGAGCACGGCACCGACGCCCTACTGACTCGAAGGGGCAATCCAAGGCGCTCATCGCCGCTTCGCTGGATGGATCCGGCGGGCGGCGTGAGCGCATGGGCGGAATCTCTGTCTGGAGCGAGACGCATTACCCGCTGGTGGGCGCTTGCATGAAACCCAGATTGCGGGTGCTGGCATCGAAATTGGAGAGGTTCGGAAAGATCGTCAACAAGTTCGCGTTGCTCACGCCGAACCACGAGCCCAAGGTCGCGCCGAATTGATCCACCGCCATGGTCGGAACGAAGCGGCCCCGGCCGACGTCGAGCGGGCCTGGGGTGGTCAAGCTGGGGGGCAGCACGGGGGCCGTTCCATAGAAATTTTTGCCGTTGACCGCTCCGCCGACGACGCAGTGAACGCTGCCCCAGCCGTGATCGGAGCCGTCGCCATCGGAATTGAGGGTGCGTCCGAAGTCGGAGACGGTGAAACTCGTGACGTTGTTCTGCACGCCGAGTGCGTTCATCTCTGCGTAGAACGCCGCCATCGAGACGGCGACATCGGAAAGCAGCGGCGGCTGCACGGTGACGACCGCATTATGGGTGTCGAAATTACCGGCACCGACCATGAACACCTGTCGCGTCGCACCGATGCCGGAGGCGTTGCGCGCGGCAATGACCCGCGCCACCATCGACAATTGCGCCGAGAGATTCGTTTTGGTGGTCGTCGGGAACGTCGTGACGGTCGTCGCCGGCAGCACGGTGCCGAGAACCTGCTGCCCCGTCAAGGAGCGGCTCACGACATCGGCATACGTGGCTTCGAACAGATTGGCGAGGTTTCCGCCGGCATCGGTCCGCTGCGCCGTGGTCAGGGTTTTCATCACGCTCTGGCAGGCCGAGGAGCCGAACAGCGGCGAGACGATGCTTTTGATCGGAATCGCGCCGCCCGTCGGCGAGATCGAGTACGTTTCGGTGCTGAGTCCGGTGAGGAACAAGCTGTCCCCGGCCGGCGAGATGCAGGTGAACAGGGAATTGCCGTTGCCCGCGGCAAATAAGTCGGCAATCCTGCCACCCCAGCCCGACGTGTTACCCACCGGCCCTTCGGCTTGATAGAACGCCCGCTGATCGAGATGCGAGAACAATTGAGGCGGCAGGCTCGTGGCGGGCGCGCTGGCATAGGCTGCGGCCGAGGCAATCGGCTCGATCAGCGTCCCGATGTTCAGCATCAGCGCCATTTGTCCGCCGTTGAAGAGCGGCAGCAGCGGGCTCAATGCCGGCGCCAAGGCGAATTGTTCGCCGCCGGGGAGCGCGGTGGCGGGGGTCAGCAGCGTCGGCGTCAAGGCGCTCAAGGCCGTCGCGATGGCCGGGCGTTGTTGGTTGTAAATGGCGTAGTTCGCCGCATCGTACGGGACGAGGGTGTTGAAGTTGTCGTTGCCGCCGATCATGAACACGCAGACGAGTGCCTTGTAATCCGTGGCCGTCGCCGCGGCGCTCTCGCCGAGCGCGGCGAGATTCAATGCGAGCGGCGGCGCAAAGCGAGTGGCGGACAGTGCCGCTGCCATCTTCAAGAATTCGCGTCGCGATGCGGGTTTGGTCACGGCGGTGTCCTTACTTCTGAACCAAATATTCCGGGGTGCACATGACGAGGGTGAGCGCGGCGAAGAGGCGCGCGTCCGTGCCCATGGTGGTCACATCGATCGTGTCGAGTGCGCCCTGCATCAAGCTCAAGGTCGCCGCCGAGAGCTGCCCGGCGGCGATCAGCACATTCAGCTCTGCGAGCAACGCCGCGGAATCGCCGCCCTGGTTCACCAGGGGCTGCAGTGCGCTGTAGTTTCCCGGCACTCCGCCGATGCCGTTGGCGATGAGATTCTCGATGAAATTCATGTAGCCGGCGACCGAACTCTCGTTCGTGAGGGCGAACTCCGGTGCGGTGATGCCGTTGGTCTGCAGCGCGGTATGCGGCGGGATGTACCCGGGTTGAAAGAAGAAAAATACATTGGGCGACTGCAGCGGACTCTCGGCCAGCCTGCCCGACGGGTTGGACAAGTCGCCGATGGCGGCCCATTGAGTCGCAGCGGTCGGCGAAAAATTCAATTGAAATGTGCGCGCCCATTGAATGAATCGCACCACGGGTTCACGCAGCTTGCCGGCCAGGGAGTTCGACAACAACACATCGGACGTGGCTTCGGTATCCGTCAGAATCGCCGTGATGACCGATTTCATGTCGCCTTGCGTGGACTTGAAGACCGTGGCTACGCGAGAGACGTAGTCGGGGGACGGATTGCTGGTCACGAGGCGCTGAATGAACTGCCGCGAGATGAACGGCGCCATGTTCGGATGCGCCATCAGGATGCCGATCGCCGCCTCCAGCGTCTGTTCACCGTCCAAGCCCGCGGCGATCGTCTGACCGAGCACGGTTTTTTCGGTCGTGTCGAATCCTGCAGGGTTATTGATCATGTCGGTGGCCGCCGAGGCACCGAGATAAGCCGTCGCGGCGCTATCCAACTGCCAGCCCGTGAACACCTTCGCCATGTTGAGCACGTCCGTCTGACTGTATGTGGCAAGCGCCACGCCCGGGTCACTCGGATTCGCGATCGGCGTGCCGTTGAGATTGAGTTGCACGACGCCGATCGAGAATAGTTGCATGATCTCGCGTGCGTAATTCTCATCGGGACTCGTGCCCGTGACCGGATTGGCCTTGACGCTGCCCAAAAAGCTCAGATACTCGCCCATCGCCGGCGTGTGCGACACGGCCAGCAGCAATTCCTGGAAGTTGCCGAATATGTTGGCTTCGAGTTGATCCAGATAGTACGCCGCTGCAGCACCCCGATAGGCGAGTGTGATCGCCCCGGTGTTGATCACGAACAGATCCGTGAGCGCCAGCATCATGCGCTGCCGCAGCACATCCGGGCTCGAGATGAGCTTCCGCCACAACGAGCTTTGCACGCCCGTCGTATCGAACTCCACCGAGATCAGGCCGTTGGCCTTCATCCAGGCGACATTCGACAACTGGCCGGACGGATTGACCGGCATCGCGAATTGCTGCGCGAGCCAGCCCTGGATGCCCTGCGGCTGGTATTGCAGATTCTGGATGTCGGTGTCGGAACCGCCAAAGGCGGCCTGCGCCAAGAAGCGCGCTGACTGGATGCGCGACAGGGCCACGGGGGTCGCCGCGACGGCCGCTGAATTGGCACTCGAGCCCATCGCATTCGAAGCCGACACGACATAGTAATAGGCCGTGCCATTCGCGGCGCTGGTATCGGTGAACGACGTCGAGCTTGATTCGCCGATCGACGCATAGGGCCCGGCGCTGTTCGTGGCGCGGGCGATCGAGTATCCGGTCGCGCCCGTGCTGGCCGACCAGACCAGGGCGACCTGGTTATTCCCGGGTGTCGCCGTGACCCCGCTGGGCGTGGACGGCGTCAACGGCGCGGACGGAGACGAACTGCCACCGCCGCCGCCGCATGCGGCCAATCCGAGCGTCGACAGCGCCAGCACGGCTACTGTCGATCCCGCGTGTATGTCCATCGCAATGGGTTCAGCGCGAGGCGTTGGTTCAATGCCAACTGCAGTTGGTGCACTCATCGCAAAGCGATTCGCTTTCATTCCGCGACATCCCTGGGGACGAACCGGATCGTCATCCCCTACTGCAGGTGGACAACGTCGAACCTTCGATCACGTTGACAACGGCGTGGGACAGTGCGTGATGCTGTTGGCTTATGGCGACACCCGGAGCGCGGGACTGCTTGAGGATGCGCTGCTGCGGCATGAGCTCGATAAATCTAGGCGCGCGGATCTCGCGGGTATGGCAGGCTCTACTTCACGCGCACCAACTGCAGGCACTTCGTGGGCCCCGACGACCCCCTCATTCAGCACAACGAGACTTTCTCGGAAGAAGCCGATGCGAACCTGCCCGCGGGATTCGAGCGGCACGGCATCGAGTCGATTCCCGAAGCGGACCGAACCTCCTCGATCGCCGATTTCCTACGGGTTTGCTGGGGGGGAGGTAATTCTCTCGCCACGGCGGTGCTCGGCGCCTTTCCCATCATGCTGGGTCTGTCGTTCTGGCAAGCGATGGCGGCCAACGCGGCCGGGGTGAGCATCGGCGCGCTGATCCTGGGGCCGATGGCCGTTTTCGGCCCCATGAACGGCACCAACAATGCAGTCTCCTCGGGTGCCCACTTCGGGGTCGTCGGGCGCATCGTGGGGTCGTTCCTGAGCTTGCTGACCGCCATCGCGTTCTTCTCGATCAGCGTCTGGTCGAGCGGCGACGCGGTGGTCGGCGCAGCCCATGCCTTGTTTCGGGTGCAAGAATCGGAAAAGCTGTTCGCGCTCGCCTACGGAGTATTCGCGGCGAGCGTCCTGATCGTCTGCATCTATGGCTATGGCGTGATGCTGTTCGTCAACAAGGTGGCGGTCGTCGCGAGCTCGTTGCTCTTCGTGATCGGCCTCAAGGCGTTCTGGCCCGCCTTCGACTCGAAATTCGCGGGGTCGCATCTCGTATGGGGCTCCCCGGCATTCTGGCCGGTATTCGTGAGCGCGAGCTTGATCGCGCTGTCCAATCCGATTTCCTTCGGCGCTTTTCTTGGCGATTGGTCGCGCTACCTGCCCCGCCGCACGCACAAGGGGCGACTGATCAGTGCGACGGTGCTTGCCCAGTTATTGACCCTCCTGCCCTTCTCTTTTGGCGCGCTCACCGCCTCGATCATGATGCGGCAAGCGCCCGCTTATTTGGAGCGGGCCGACTACGCCGGCGGACTACTCGCCGTGTCGCCGGGCTGGTTCTTTGCGCCGCTGTTTCTACTTGCGGTGCTGAGCGGCATGTCGACGGGCACGACGTCGCTCTACGGCACGGGCCTGGACTTCTCGAGCGTATTCCCTCGCCTGAGCCGCCCGCGGGCCACCCTGTTCATTGGGCTCATCTCCTGCGCGCTCATCTTCATCGGCCGCTTCTACTTCACGTTGATCTCCTCGATCACGACCTTCGTATCCCTGATCGTCGTGACCACGACCCCCTGGATGGTGATCATGATGATCGGCTATGTGATCCGTCGCGGGTACTACCTGCCGGAGGCCATGCAGGTCTTCAATCGCGGAGAGAGCGGGGGTGCTTACTGGTTCAAGGGCGGCTGGAACGTGGCCGGCATGGTGGCTTGGATCATCTCGGCACTGCTCGCTCTGTCGATGGTCGATATCCCCGATCACTATGTGGGGCCGCTCGCCCGCATGAGCGGCGCGGATCTGGATTTGTCATTGCTCGCCGCGCTGGTGCTGCCCGCGATTTTATACCCGCTGTGCCTGGCGGTATTTCCGGAACCGCGGGCGGTATTCGGTCCCCAGGGTCCCCGACTGGTGCGTGCCACCGATGAGCCGATCGCGCCCGTGAGGAAGGGATGACGGAGTCGGCGAAGCCGCAAGTCCAGCGTCTAGCCGATTCAATACACCTCCGGCACGAGCATATCGGCCGGCACCGCCTGTCGAGAGTAGTGTTCGTGATGCTCCCGTTGCGGCAGCAGGATGGGCGGCCTCGGCGTGACTGAATAGGAGAACTGCTTCAACAGATGATCGATGAAGTTCAGACGCGCGCGCTTCTTGTCGACCGCATGCACGACCCACCACCGCGCCTCGGGAATGTGTGAGCGCTCGAGCATGATTTCCTTCGCCTTGGTGTAAGCCTCCCAGCGGCGGCGTGATTCCAGGTCCATCGGGCTCAGTTTCCATTGCTTCAGCGGGTCGTGAATGCGTCCGAGAAACCGCAAGTACTGCTCCTCGTCCGTGATCGAGAACCAGTACTTGAGTAACTTGATGCCCGAGCGAACGAGCATGCGTTCGAACTCCGGCACGGAGCGGAAGAACTCCTCGTACTCCTCCGGTGTACAGAAGCCCATCACCTTTTCAACCCCAGCACGGTTGTACCAACTGCGGTCGAACAGAACAATCTCGCCGGCTGCCGGAAGGTGCGGCACATATCGCTGGAAGTACCATTGCGTGCGCTCACGATCATTGGGAGCAGGCAGCGCCACCACGCGACAAACCCGCGGATTGAGCTTTTGACTGATGCGCTTGATCGCACCGCCCTTGCCGGCGGCATCCCGTCCTTCGAACAGGATCAAGACCTTTTGCCCCGACGAGACCACCCAATCCTGCAGCTTCACGAGTTCGGCCTGGAGCCGAAACAACTGCTGGAAGTAAGCTTGCCGATAGTCCCTCTCCGCGCCCGCATCCGTGGGCGGCGACACGCCTGGCAACGGGTGTCGGTCTTCGATCTCCATCTCCAATTCTTCATCGTAGCCGTCAGCCAGATCGCGGCTGATGCGACGCACGATCTCGTCGTGCTCGAACGGTAGCGTGCTCATATCCCTCCTCTTCGTCGCGCAATGCCGAGAATCGTCCCGCACAAATGTGTCAGTTATAAGATACTTCGAAAGTCCTCTCGTCTCAGGCGGCAATGTGCTTCTGCATGAACACACTCAGTGGGTCGTTCGTGTATTCGCCAAATGGTCCTCGGCGCTCATAACCGGCTGCGGCATACAGAGCAAGCGCCTCAGGTTGGTACGGCCCCGTTTCGAGCCTAAGCCATTTACATCCGGCGCCGATGGCTTGCGACTCGAGCAGAGCCAGAAGGCGTTTGGCGACGCCGTGCCCTCGGCCGCGAGGACTGACGTACATGCGTTTGAGTTCGCCAACTTCAGGATGGAGGACAACTGCACCACATCCGATCGCCCGGCCCGTGTCATCCCGGGCAACGGCAAACACGACATTCGGTTGCTTCAACGAAGCCAAGTCCAAGTAGTGCCTGCTTTCCGGTGGGTATAGGGCGTCGTGGTAAGCGTCCAGCTCAGCAATGAGGGCGATCACTTCAGGCTGATCGGGTGACTCGAAGGCGATGGTCATGAAGTTGGCACTCCTGGCAAACCCCAGGCGACGGGCGGTCAAAAAATGGTTCAAGGGAGATATTAATCAATTACTTGCATCGCCACGCCTCTTCAGGCCGATGACGGCACAAGCCTGGCACGCCCAATTCGAGTGGGTCACCCTTCGGGCACAGCGTAAATGAGACCTGCGATTTGGTCGACGAAGATGAATAATGGAAGTAACGATCGCTTTATCGAACCTTGGGCAACCAAGAGGTGGTATTTGTACTCGGGCAACAATTCAAAAAGCGGCTCGATCAGCCGCCGCACGGCCCTAGGTTTGGCGGCGGGCGCCACCATGGCCACTGCGGTCCAGGCAATGCCCCGGCCGACGCGGGGTGCGACGCAGCTCAACGACATCGTCGCGCTGGACGCGACGGCGCTCGCCACGGCGATCCATAGGCGCACGCTCTCCTGCGTCGAAGTCATGACGGCCTATCTGGATCACGTCGCGGCTCTCAATCCTCAGGTCAACGCCATAGTTGCGCTCCAAGATCGAGACGCGTTGCTCACACAGGCGCGCGAGCGCGACGACCAACTGGCGCACGGACAATACATGGGGCCTCTGCACGGCTTCCCCCATGCCGTGAAAGATCTGCAAGCGGTCAAAGGCATCCGCACCACCCAGGGCTCCCCCATTCTCAAGGACTTCGTGCCCGCGGCCGACTCCTTGATGGTCGAGAGGCTGCGCAAGGCCGGTGCGATTTTCATCGGTAAAACCAACGCACCGGAATTTGGATTGGGTTCGCATACCTACAATCCGGTCTATGGCATCACGCGCAATGCCTATGACCCCACGAAATCCGCCGGCGGCTCGAGCGGCGGTGCCGCCGTGTCTCTGGCGCTGCGAATGCTGCCCGTAGCGGATGGATCGGATTACGGCGGGAGCCTGCGCAATCCAGCCGGGTGGAACAACGTTCTGGGGTTTCGCACCAGCATCGGGCGCATACCCTACGACTCGCGCGATACCTGGCTACCGACCATGAGCGTCACCGGTCCGATGGCGCGGAACGTCTGCGACCTTGCGCTGCTGCTCTCCGTCCAAGCCGGCTACGACGCCCGGGTGCCCCTCTCGCTGGATGGCGATGGCAGCGCCTTTCAGCGCCGATTGGGCCGCAGCTTCAATGGTGCGCGCATCGCTTGGGTGGGCGATTTTAATGGCCATACACCTTGCGATCCCAAGGTGCTCGCGATATGCCAAAAGGCCGCGCGCAGTTTCGAGTCCCTGGGTTGCACAGTCGAAGAGGCGATTCCGGAGTTTGATCTGGACGCCCTATGGCAGGCCGTGATCCGGCTCCGCGCCTGGCAAAACGGCGGCCCGCTCTTGGCCTACTACCAGGACCCGGCGAAACGCGCGCTGCTCAAGCCCGAGGCGGTGTACGAAATAGAAACGGGGCTCAAACAATCAGCCTACGACATCACGGCCGCGTCCGTGGTGCGTAACGAGTGGACCCAGGCGGTGCGGCGCTTCTTCGAGCGCTACGATTACTTCATCGCCCCGACGGCGCAAGTATTTCCCTTCGACGTCAGCCAACACTGGCCCCAAGAGATCGGGGGTCGAAAGATGGAGACCTATCACGAGTGGATGAAGGCGGTGCTGCTCATCACCCTGTGCGGCTCCCCGGCGCTCGCGGTGCCGGCCGGATTCAGCGATCAAGGACTCCCCATCGGCATCCAGCTCGTGGGGCCCAACCGCCAAGAATTCAACCTGTTGCAGTTGGCCTATGCCTACGAGAGCACGCTGGGTGCCGAACATCGCCGGCCTCCGCCCCTACTGCATTCGGCTTAAGGAACCGGTGAATGGCAGGCGCTCGAAATTCCGATAGCGATCGCGCATCGAGATGGAGCGGACCGCCGGGTCCGCTCCATCCATGTCCCACGACATGATTGCCTGACTGCCGCGGCTACCGCGGCCAAAACTGCTGCTGCGCGCTGCCGTTGCAGGGCTCAACGTCGAGCTGCTTGCCAAGCTCCGTATACGCCAGGGCCCAGTCGAGACACAGGCCGCTCTGCTCATTGACGAGTTCACCTTTCGTGTTCAGCGTCCACCGTTGGGAGGTGCTGGTGCTGCAATTCTCAAGGACGGCACCGTCTCCGGCCTTCGCGCCGGCGGTCAGACACTCGGCAGCTCCATTGTTGATTCTCTGAATCTGTCCGTTGGTAATTACCCAGACCTGGTTCAGATTGTTATTGCACGACCATCCGGTGACGGCTCCAGGCCCAGTGCTGTCAACGCCACCCACCTGCACACATTGATTGCCGATTCCGGTGATTCCTACTCCGCCAATGAGGCCAACGCCGCCCGTGATAGTGAGCGCATCGGCGCTCGCACAGCCTAAGGTGAGACCCACTGCGGACACCAAGCTAATCGCGCTCAGCTTGTATCGAGAACCTTGTCGGTTGCATTTCATGTTGAGATACTCCTTTGATTGATATTCGATCGGAGCGGCCTCGCAGAAAGCACGAATCGCATTCAACGTGGTCGCTCTATTACCAAGACGCGGTGAGCAACCGGAAACCGACATCGGGATGGATGAATGTTGCGCGGCACAAAGCGGCTTCTGGTTGGTGGTGGTAAAGCACCGGTGCATCAGGCGCACGGGAGCCGCTCCGATTGAGGCCGCTGCATGGCATCGGAATTGCCAATGAGCTACTATGCCGCGCAGCCAACAAGACAAATGAAAATACTACGGCCCGATGAGTGAGATCACCGCGCTGTTGGGGCGAATGCAAGCCGGCGATAGTGAGGCGCGCGATTCTTTATTCGCGATTGCCTACGGTGAACTTCACCGGCTGGCACAGGGCCGCTTACGACGGGGCGGTCGTAACACGCTGCTCGATACGACGTCCATCGTGCACGAAGCATACTTGCGATTCTTGGGAACAACGCAGCTGCGTGCCGAGGACCGGCGGGCGTTTTTCGCATACGCCGCCCAGGTCATGCGTTCCGTCATCGTGACCAGCGCCCGCGAACGATTGGCGGGCAAGCGGGGTGGCGATCAGGCGCCGCTCACCTTGTCGACCAGTATCGCGGCGTCCATTCCACAGGACGAAGAAGTGATCCTGCACGTCCATCAGGCGCTGGAGGCTTTGGAGCAAGCCGATCCTCGTCTCGCACAAGTGGCGCAGATGCGCTACTTCGGCGGTTACAGCGAGATGGAGATTGCCGAAACGCTGGGCGTGACCGAACGGACCGTTCAGCGCGACTGGGAGAAGGCGCGGCTGATCCTGGCGGCTGCGCTTCGATGAGCGAGCGGACCGGGTTGCGGATTGATTCGCCAGCCGAGAAGCCGCTGGCACTGTCGATTTCTGACATGGCGGCGCTCAGCCGGCTGCTCGACGAAGCGCTACCGCTGAATGAAGCAGATCGCTGCCGATGGCTGGAAGCATTGGCTCCCGAATATCAAAACCTGACCCAAGTACTGCGCGAGGCCCTGAGCCCCGCCGCGATCGAGCGATCGGATTATTTGAAGCTCACCACACTTCCCTCGCTCGGTGCCGATGACAACGCCGCCCTTGTCGGAGCCGGGGGCCTGCAGCCCGGGGAGCGACTGGGCCCCTATGAGCTGGTTCGACCTCTCGGTGCCGGTGGCATGGCCGAAGTATGGCTGGCTCGGCGCGCGGACGGAGCGTTCAAGCGCGACGTGGCGCTCAAGCTGCCGCTGCTGATGCGCTCCCGCAGGGATCTGGAACCGCGTTTCGCTCGGGAACGCGAAATCCTGGCGAGCTTGGCCCACCCCAATATTGCACGGCTGTACGATGCGGGGTTTACGCGGCATGGTCAGCCCTACCTCGCGCTCGAGTATGTGGCCGGCACGCCGTTGACCAGCTACTGCGATGAACGACGCCTCACACTCCGCGAGCGTCTGGAGCTTTTTGGGCAGGTGTTGAGCGCGGTGCAGTACGCGCACGCCAATCTCGTCATCCATCGCGATCTCAAACCCTCCAATATCTTGGTGACCGAAGAGGGTCAGGTGCGCCTGCTCGATTTCGGGATTGCCAAGCTGCTGAGCGACGGTAAGGCGATGGAAACGGAGCTCACGCAGGTCGCCGGCAGAGCCTTGACGCCCGACTACGCCGCGCCGGAACAGATCGCCGGGGCTGCGATCACGACGGCCGCAGATGTCTACTCTCTCGGTGTCATGTTCTACGAGATGCTGACGGGGATGCGACCGTACCGGCTCAAACGTGGATCGCGCAGCGCACTCGAAGACGCCATTCTCAATGCAGATCCTGTGGCACCTAGCCGGGTCGCGGTGAGCGAGAACGCAGCTGAAGCGCGCTCCACGAGTCCAAGGAAGCTGGCGAGCGCGCTCAAGGGCGAACTCGATACGATCTCAATGAAGGCGTTGAAGAAATCGCCGGGCGAGCGCTACGCGACCGCTAATGCGTTCGCCGAGGACATATCGCGATTTCTGCGCGGCGAGGTCGTGCTTGCTCAGCCCGAGAGCGTCGCCTATCGTGCCACCAAGTTTGCGAAGCGCCACTGGGTCACGATTGCGGTCGTGAGCACCCTGCTCCTGACCCTGACCGGAGGCCTCGCCGCAACGATCTACGAGGCCAGGATCGCGGCCGTGCAGCGTGATATAGCATTTCACGAGGCGGCGACCTCGGATCAGGTCACCAACTACCTGGTGTCGTTATTTGATCTCGCCAGTCCCGACCGAACTGGTGGAAAAGCCATTGACGCACGCACCCTGGTCGACGAGGGGCAGCGACAGATTGCTGCGGTACTCGGCAACCAGCCGTTGTTGCGCGAGCGCATTCTCGCCGCAGTGGGTGCCCTGGACTGCAAGATCGGAAGGTCCGATCAATGTCGTCAAAACCTCGAGGAAGCCTTGAGGATCCGCAGCGCCCAGCATGATGGTGACCCGCTGATGCTCGCGCAACTCCAATATCAACTCGGCGCGGCCTACGCCTTGGCCGGTCGAAGCAATGAAGCCATCGTCCTGTTACGCAGTGCTCTGCCTGTTTATGAGGGCCAGCGCCCCCAAAACCCTGTTCAGTTGGCCGGGCTTTGGTATCAATTGGGATTCGCGGAGCGATTGACGAAGCAACCGACAGAGGCACAAGCTGCGCTCGAAAAGGCGCGGATATTGCTCAAAGATTCCCGCGGCCAGGATACCCTGCAGTCTGCGGACACTCTCGGCCAACTGTCCATCGTTTATGCAGAGGGTTCGCGTCCCAATGATGCCATCGACCTCGCCGCCAAACGCCTTGAACTCGTGCGCGACGGTTTTGGTACAGCCGATTTGCGCTACTTCGACGCTCTCGATGACTATGCGGAGGTCGCAAACAATTTGAACGAGGCTGATGTGGCCGAGGACGCTTGGAGAAAAGTAGTCAATGGTTATGCCTCCTTGGTCGGACACTCCAGCGATAAGACCATCAACGCGGAACTGAGCCTTGCGGACGCTCTTTACCATCAGAACAAACTGCACGAGTCCATCCAGTGGTTCAGTCAGTCTGTCCAAGACTATCGCAGCCAAGGAAATCTGAATACGGTCCATTATATAGGTGCCCTCGGGGGCCTCAGTGAGGTGCTCGTGCTGGACGGTGACTATCGCAATGCGGAGGCTGCGCAGCGGGAAGCCTATGAGATTTCGCAGCGAATGGGCGGACCCACGCCATGGGAAGCGGCCGCCGCGGCATTGAAGTGGGGTAATCGGCTTGCGCTCACGGGCGACACCGAGCGCGCGATGGAGCTCCTGAAGCCGGAAATGCCCGGGGACTCTCGAGCCGCCCTTACATTCAAGGGGCTGCGCCTGGTGTGGATTGGCGATTGCTACCGTCAGATGGGCAAGCCGGCACCCGCCGAAGCGAGCTACGATGCGGCACTTGCCTTCTTTCGGTCGATTAATCGGCCGCCCCAAAGCGTCAGCTTGAATATGGCCTATGAAGGCAAGGCGATGCTGCTTGCCAGTGAGCAGCGCCATCACGAGGCCGTGGATTTGTATCGAATTGCTCTCGATGGCTACTCTTCGGGCAAATACGTCCCGAATGGTCCGTCGATCGCCGCGGTCAAGGTCGAGTTGGCCGAGAGTTTGCTCGCGCTCGGCCAGCGCGTCGAGGCTCGCTCGCTCGTTGACAGCTCGGGCGCCGTCATCGACCGAGAACTCGCACCCACGCATCCTGCGCGAATTTTGCTGAACCAATTGCGCAAAGCCATGCGGCTTCCCCAGGGGGCGGAGGCGAATTCTTCACTCAGGTAATTGCGGCACGGGGAACAATCGAAAGCTGGAAGTGTGCGGCGCGCAACCGCTTGGCGCTACGCGGCGGTGGGTCAGGCATCGGGGTTCAGCTGCCCTTCACCAATGACCGTTTCTGGGAGGGTCGCCGGGCTGATCGCGAAAATCGCTTGCGATATTCGGCGGGACTTACGCCCACTTTCCGACGAAAGTGGTGGCGCAGGGTGGCCGACGTTCCGAGGCCCGCGCGCATTGCAACTTGATCCATGGGCAGCGCTGAGCTTTCCAGGAGTTCGCGAGCCCGGTCAACACGGGCGCGAGTGATCCATTCTCCGGGTGTCATTCCGGTGGCAGCGCGAAAACGTCGCATAAAGGTGCGCTCGCTCATCGCTGCGAGTCTCGCCAGGTTGGCGATGCTCAGTGGTTTGTGCAGTCGGCTACGCAACTTGTCCATCAGTGCGGCTAAGGACCCGCGCTCGCACGCATCAACCGGTCTTTCCAGAAATTGTGCCTGGCCGCCATCACGGTGGGGCGGAATGACCAGTCTGCGCGCCACTTGGTTGGCGGCTGCGGGGCCGTAGTCGCGGCGGATCAAATGTAGACATAGGTCGAGCCCCGCCGCGCTCCCGGCGGAGGTTAGGATCTGGCCTTCATCCACATACAACACAGCCGGGTCTACTTGAATTCGTGGGAAGCAACGCTGCAACGCCTCGGCGTAGCGCCAGTGGGTCGTTGCGCGCCTGCCGTCGAGCAAGCCCGTTGCTGCGAGTACGAAAGACCCTGAGCATATGGAGAGCAACCGCGCGCCGCGGCTGTAAGCCTTTCGAAGCGCCTCGATGATCTGCAGGGGTACGGGTGTGTCGACACCCCGCCATCCCGGAACCATGATAGTGCCTGCAGAGGCGAGCCGTTTCATATCTCCGTCAACGTCCATGGTCAGGCCGTACTGCCCCCTCACCTGACGGCCGTTCACCGAGCAGGTTTCGAAACGATACCAGCCGGGGCCCATTTCGGGGCGAGGCAAGCCGAAGACTTCGGCCGTACAAGAGAACTCGAACGCGCACAACCCATCGTAGGCCAGCGCGACGACCAGCGGATTGAAGCCTCCAGATCTGACGGTTGGGTTTGGCATGATTTGATCGATAGATGGCAACTTCGCCAATTGTGCGCGTTGGTTTAGTTCGGAACAATGGTGGCCGGAAACTCAGAAGGACATCGGCCATGACCAATTCTGTAACACTCGTACCGGCTGCGCCGTCAGAGGTCGCCATTCAGCATTTCGAATCAGAACTGACCTTCGAGACCGATTGCTGGGACACGCACGAGGCGATGCAAAGCGGCGACCCTGGATTCGTTCTATTGGACGTTCGCGGCCGCGCTTTCTACGAGGAAGGCCATGCGCCCGGCGCCATAAATCTTCCACATGGAAAACTTGTCGCATCAAAATTGAGGGAGTACCCCCCCGAAACCCTGTTTGTCACCTATTGTGCGGGTCCGCATTGCAATGGCGCCGCAAGAGGTGCAGCCAGACTGGCGCGGCTTGGCTACCCTGTCAAAATCATGGCCGGTGGAATTACGGGCTGGATCGACGAAGGGTTCGAACTGGCGCGCGGCCCCGGTGCCGCATAGCCAGTTGCCATCCACGGGAGCGAACACGTTCGATGCCGACTCCAGAGATGGGCGGTGGGCTATGCAACGGCATCGCGAGAGTGCTCGACCTGGAGTGCACGCGAGTATCTGCACGACGGCATCGCTATAGGAAAAGTGCGCTTTACGCTTTCCATTTCGCAGGGGGCTGATTTGGCCAATTCTTCCACGGTGGTGACATAACGCTTTGTGAGTTGAGAGTGGTGCCATGAATTCGCAGCGGACGCGTTGCCCTGAAGCGAGGATCGCATGAAGATCGATCAAGGATCATTCTTTGTCGCGAACTAAGGCGGTGCCGAATGCAGCGAAGTGGTAGCGGTCCATTGACTCAACGAAGGCTTGCATCCATCCCATTCAACGCTGCGCCCGGCGTCGGCTGGCGGCTCCATATGTCCAAAATCGCGACGGAGATCCGGCCCTCCCCTTGTGTTCCTTCCGCGCTCGTCCCCAGGCCATAGCTGAGGTTTGGCAACGCTTTTTCTGGAGGTGTTCCATGAAGTCCATGCTGTTCATTCTGGTGGCTCAGCTACACACAGGCGGCACTCAGACCGTAGCCGCCTATCCGAACCTGGAGCAATGCAGGAATGCACTCAAGGTGGCTGCGACCAACGTCGCGGCCGACTACAAATGCGAAGCGACGCCCGTGGAGGGAACCTGGTCGCAAAAGGATTCGCGGTACATCATGGCGCGAGAATAGAGGCGCGCTGCTTGGCCGCCTTGCTCGCGTCATCCAAATATTGCAAGACGAGTATCAAGACTAGACGGCCAGGGTTCTAGATACTTAATTCCTCAACGATTCCGTATCGTCGCTCCCCCGTCAACTCGAGTGCGGTTGTGATCGACCCCGTAGTTTGAATCCGCGATCTGGCGTCAGGCATCCAGATTGTTGATCTTTGCATCAACTTATGTACACTATGGTTGATGCTTAGATCAACTGACGAACTCAAAGAGCTGATGGATTCGCTAACTGTCGCCGCCCGCAACAAAGGGCTTAACGATGCATCCTGGGCATCGGCAGCGGGTTTCAGCAAAGAAACGCTTTCCCGACTGCGTCGACGCAGTTCGTGCGATTTATCCACGCTAATGGCACTCGCCCATGCCGCAGGCGCCAAATTGTCCGTCACAGTCGCAGCTCAACCCGCGACCACTTCCGACGGTCATTTTCCCAGCGAGTTATCGCGTGATTACGAACGTCAACTGTTGGTGCTCTGTGCATCCCGGCAGCTCGACCCGGGCGTGTGGGCCGCCGCCGGCCCCGCCTTCTTTATGGCCGGCCTCGCCGTCATGCTTGCCAGCAACGCTGATGCGGATCGCCGCGGCCTGCTCGCCCTTGCCGAGGTCTTGCATCCCGGCGCCACAGAAGTCCCCGTCTTTGCCCATTGGTTAAAACGCAGTCCTCTGCGTCCCTCGCGCTTTCTACCTATGCTGGCAGTGCAGACCAGGCATGCGGCCTAACAGCGCGACGCGGCCGGAATATCTCGCCGCATTCACCGAGCTCGTTCAGCGTATCGCCGCGCCGCTCCGCGTATTACCGAAGCGAAGCTTGCCCATCAAAATGTATGTGGCAGGTGGTGCAGCCATGCATTTTTATACCGGCGAGCGAATGTCCAACGATGTCGACGCAGTGTTTTCCAGACGCATCGCGCTACCCGGTGACCTGGAGGTCACCTACCGGGATCCCGACGGAGCCGCTCGACTGCTCTACTTCGACCGCCAATACAACGACACCTTTGCCCTCATGCATCAGGATGCTCACGACGACTCTGTCCCGCTAACGCTCAAGAGCCTCGATGCCTCCATCCTCGACGTCCGACTACTCTCCGCGCTCGACCTCGCGGTTAGCAAGATCAGTCGCTTCTCCAGCCAAGACCGCGAGGACATCGCCGCGCTCGCCAAGCACGGTTTGATCAAGTCCGCACCCCTGCGCCGTCGTTCCGAGCAAGCCATGGAAAACTACGTTGGCAATCTCGGGACCCTCGAAGGTGCGATCAATCTTGCCTGCCGCATCGTGTCAGATGCGGAGAAACGTAATTCTAACGTTCCCTAATGCGGCGCCAGCCGCTCCGGCACATCCATGGGTTGTTGCATGATGACATCGAGCGCGATCACGAAGCCGAAAACGACCGTAAAAAAGTCGACCGTCAACGCCGTGATGTAGGCCGCGGCGCTGTATCGGAGGCCTCCTAGAACGCAGCCAAGCATCGCCAGTGTCGCCGCGGAGCCGAGTACCACGAGGACCGCGAATATTGCGGGCGGCGGTCCTTTGCCGACCACCTTGCGGCGTCGGCGCGGATAGGTAACCTGAAGAGACAGCATCGGTAGTGCGAAAATCACAGCAGAGCCTCGCCAAATCCACTTTTCCTCAATCCCGTAGAGCGCCAATAGCGCCGGCAGTAGCGCACCCGCCGTCAACACGAAAATGTACGTCATGACCGTTTTTGCGAGATATCTGTCAAGCAGCGACAACCTCGCTCCAGTGGCCGGTCGTAGGGTCAACAAGAGCGCCGAGAACCCCGCGAACGTGATCATCAGGCCTGACAATGTGTACAAAAGGGTTGCACCTTCGACTTCCATGCTTTGCTCCGTCTAAGAACGAAGCTCATTTTGACGCGTACTTGTTCTTACAACAAATCCAACGGAAGGCCATCCTCTTGCAGATCATTGACCTATCGGCTTTAAGGACCGGGGGTGGATGGATGGATCACCGGGCCGACGCCTTTGCCACCCGTTCGATCAAGCGAGCCACGTCATCCGGCTTTGAGATATACACCGCCTGGCTGGCCAGTACCTTGGGACTTATTTAGAGACAATCGTGCGCGCTATGGTGCATGGTCTATCAGCTCCTAACGGGCAGCTCGTGCATCGGTTTACCGTCCGCCGGGTTGCAGTTCAGTGTACCTCGAGCCCAACCACATCGCTCACGGATTCGTGGAAAGTGTGTATGCCACAACTGGATTTCCCGCCGGTATCGGGGTGCATATGCGAGAATCAGCCGTCAAACAAAGCAATAATCCGGGTGCGCGGAATAAAGCTCCATGCTGTATCGGTTGCTCCTTGTCGACGGGAATGGTGAGGCACGCGCCGCCACGCTCAGCATGCTCACCTTACGAGAGTTTCCGGGACCCCAGGGGCTCTCGGTTCACTTTCGTCCGGTCCGAAACGACTTGTTGTTCGAGTCCGCGAAGGAAGGTGGACGCCTCGCCTATCGCATCCTGGTCGGCGAAGGCATCGTCCGCTCCCAGCTGATAGTGGAATACGCGGTGGCTGGCGAGCATCTGAGCGTGATGGGGCGCAGCGCCGACCTGTTATTCGCCCTGGCCTTGTTGACGGCGAAGTGGACTCACTCCTCGCAACGCTATGCCGCGATCGCTGCCACCGGGGTGCTGGACGCGGAGGGCAGCGTACAGAGTGTAGGAAGCGTTCCCGAAAAGATTATGGCGGCAGTGCGCGACCTGGAATCCACCCCTCGAGCGGTCGTTTTCTATCCCGCCGTGGACGCACCGGCGGTCGAGCAGTGCCGCACGACGGCTGCGATACCGCCGCACGTGGAACTCGTGCCGGTGATGCATCTCGATGATGCGCTACACCATCTGGGGTACGCCCTGGAGAAGGTGTATTTGCGCAATCCTTTCCGCGGTTTGGAGAATTTCGAGTATCAGCATCACGCGATCTTCTTCGGACGCGACCGGGAGGTTCGAGAGGTCCTCGAACAGCTCCTGCGCCGAGAAGCGGCAGGAATGCCGGGGCTCCTGGTCGAGGGAGCGAGCGGCAGCGGCAAGAGCTCATTTCTGCAGGCGGGGCTCCTACCCGCGCTTTTGGCGTGGCGCTTCCAATCCGAGTCGGTGAAAGAAGTATTTCGGCAAAGGCCTTTCTGCGTGAGCGCACACCGGCTCATCTGGCGGCCCGGCTGGCTCAGCGCCGGAGCCGTCGAGGCGAAGCTTGCAACCTCGATTCGCAATTGCTGGGCGATGTTGCCGGAATTCGCTGGCGCGCTTGCGGAGGAATTCGGCACTCTGGCAGAGCTCGCGCAGGCCCGCCGCCAGCTTTGGCCGGACTCGATGCGATTCGTCTGGATCGTCGACCAGTTCGAAGAGCTATTTCATCTCGATCTGCCCGATTCCTTGATCGACGCGTTCGGACGGTTCCTGGTCTCGCTTCAGCAGGACGGGGTGTGGACCCTGGCATCGGTGCGCGCGGACGCGCTGCCGGACCTAAAGCGCCATGAGGCGCTTCGCCAGGTGTTCGGAGCCAACGAGGGACAGTATTACCTGGCGACGCTGGCCGGCACAGCGTTGGATGCCGTCATTACACTGCCCGCCGGCGCCGCCGAGCTCACCTTCGGCCGGGATCCCGAGGGCAAGCCGCTGGATCAGTTGCTGCGCGAAGACGCCTACAACCTGCAGGGCAGCCTTCCGCAACTCCAGTTCACGCTCAACGAGCTGTACCAGAAGAGATCCGGAAAGGAGCTCACCTACGCCGCGTACCGAGAGCTCGGCGGATTATCCGGCAGCATCGCGACAACCGCGGAGTCGGTGCTGTCCGCGGACGGCCCGGCGGCACAGCGCGCGGCGCCGCGATTGTTCCGGAGCCTGGTCAGCGTCGATGAGCTCGGCCATGCGACGCGCCGCTACGCACCGCTGGGCGACATCACGCGAGATGAAGCTCAGGGCAAGCTCCTTTCGCGCCTCATCGAGACGCGCCTGTGCGTGACGGATCAACGAGAAGGACAGGCGGTCGTCGCGTTCGCGCACGATACGCTGCTGCAAACCCTGCCTGCGCTCATCGATTGGCTGAACCAGGAAGCGGGGTTGCTGCAGATTCGGGAATTGGCTCAGCGCGAGACCCACCTGTGGGAGCGTCACGCCCATTCCGATGTCTGGCTCGCGGGCGCCGATAAACTCACGCTTTTCAAGTCTCTCGGCGCCGCCGAGATCGTGCTGCCCGACTCCGTACATCGTTTCATCGAACGCTCCACGCAACGCGTGAGGCGAAACCTCCGCATGAAACGCGCCGCGGTCGGTGTCATCGCGCTTTTCGGCTTGAGTCTGATCGTCGGTGCATTCGTACTGCTCCTGCAGCAACGCCGCACGGACGAGGCGCGCGAGATGGCGGCGCGGCGCGGTGATTTTCTCGAAAATATGCTCAAGTCCGCCGATCCGCACATCGGCAAGCGCGACGTCACCGTAGCGGAGCTCCTGGATTCGGCGACCAAGACGCTGGACCAGAATCTCGGGCAAGAGCCGCTGGTCGAGGCTTCCATGCTGGGTCTGATCTCCGATACCAACTCGGGACTCGGACGCTATTCCGAAGCCCTCGCCGGCAACGAGCGAGAGCTCGCGCTGCTGAAGACCCACAACGGCGGTGCGCTGGAAATCGCACGGGCGCTCCTGCAACGCAGTGATTTTCTCATTGCGAGTGAACGCGATGCCGAAGCCAAGCCGTTGCTCGCGGATGCGATTCAGTTGCTACGCGGACTCCCGGGCGCCGACATCGATTACGCCCGTGCCTTGAACGAGTCCGGCATGGCCGCCATGGATATGGGCGACGACCAGGGGGCCGATAAGATGTTCCGAGAGGCGATTGCGATCGACCGTCGCGGAAACGAGGAGATGCATAAGAACATGGGAGATCCCATGCAGAATCTCGCTGTGTCGCTGTTCAAGCAAGGCCGTTACGTCGATGCGGCGGCGTCGGCGCGTGAAACCATCGATACGCTCCGACAATATCGCGGTACGGATTCTCCGTCGCTGCTTCAGGCGGAGGCCGGCTATGCGTTGACGCTCGCACAGCTGCGTCGGCCGGCGGAGGCGGAGGCGGTGCTGCGCGATGTCGTTGCGCAAGGAGTTCGTATACGCGGCCCTGAGCATCCCGAAACGCTCGCCTCGGAGATCCAACTGGGCGAGAATCTGGTCGACTTGCAGCGCTACCCCGAGGCCGCGGAGCTGTTGCGCCCGACGGCCGAGTCGCTCGATCGCGTCCTCGGCCCGAACCATACTTACACCTCGACTGCCTGGGGGTTATACGCCGTGGCGGCCTGCCACGGCCCCAATGCTGCGGATGGACTCGCGGCCGAACAAAAAATCGCCGAGATGCGAGCAAAAACCCTGCCGGCTGGCGACTGGCGCATTTCCAACACCCGCGCAATCATCGGCCTGTGTCTGACGCAGCTGCGCCGTTACGCGGAGGCTGAGCCGATATTGCGCCAGGCAGTCGACAATCTCGAGTCGAGTCGCGGCACCAAATTCGCGAACACGCAGCGAGCCTACAAGTACCTGCGCGATCTGTATCTGGCCATGGACCGACCCGCCGATGCGCAATTGCTGGCGGGCAAGATACAGGCGGCGCCGGGACCTTGATGTCCTCGGTGGAACGACGAATAAAAAAGGCCCGTCTGCACAAGTCAGCCCGGTCAGCGCGCAGCGTCATAGCGCGCGGGACGCGCGGCGTTTGAAAAAATCCACCGCATGCTGGCGAGACTGTATTTGGGTGAGCGCGGTCGCGGGATCAAGCCCGTAGCGGCGCGCGGCTCCGCTCACCAGACTGCGCTGCAGGTCGTTGGGCGGCGCCGATAGCGGAGTCGCAGCGAAGCGAGCGGTCGGCGCTGTGAGCACCGGCAACTCCGTGCGCGGCGCAGACAGCGTGAGCAGCTGCGCCAGCGTGGGCGCCGCCGCAATGCGCGCGCTCGGCAACATCGCGACCGGGCTGATGCCGAGCCAATCCCGCAAGGTTGCCAGGATGGAGGTGTGATCGTAGGGGGCGGCCGAATTCGACCGAAACACCGTGCCGGGGGCTATGTAAGGAGAGACGACTACGGTCGGCACCCGCACTCCGAAGCGATCGAACATGAACCCCGAGTCGCCGGGCTGGCTCGCGCGATCAGGAGGCGCGGCACCTCCCGGCGGCAATACATGATCGTAACAGCCGCCGTGCTCATCGAAGGTGATGATCAGCAAAGTCTCCGCCCAGCCCGGCGACGAGCTGATTGCGGACCAAATCGCGTGCAAAAACGCCTCGCTTGCGTTCACGTCATGCGGCGGATGCGCATCGTTCGGCTGCAGAAGAAAGCTCGGCTCGATGAACGAATAACTCGGCAGCGCATCGCTCGCGCAGGCATCCACGAAGGCGGTGAAATTGTGGAAGTGCGAATCCAGGAGCGGATCCCAGAGCTTCGGGAACACGGTTCGGGTGAGCGATGGTGCGATCATCGCATCGCTGTAAATGCCCCAGCTCGCGCCGACGCTCTCCAGCACATTAAAGACGGTGGGGACATCCCACAGCAAAGGGTCGGGCGGCGAACCGTTATCGACATGGCCATTCGAAGTACCCGCGTGGGCGAAGGCGCGGTTCGGCCACGTCTGGCTGGGGACCGATGCAAACCAGGCATCGGAAACAGCATAGTTCCGGGCGAGCCCCGACAAAATTGGTACTTGCGCGGGACTGTGGCATTGCATGATCTGAGTCGCATCCTGCGCTCCCGTGGCGACGTAATTCGCAAGGAAACCCTGCATGGGCCACGTGGGATTGGGCGCAGCGCCTTGGGGCCCGTAGAGTTGATAGGTGACGTTGCTGAAGGTTTCCTCCGGATCCGGATCGGGAGCCGTCGAGCTCGCCATCGACATCGCCACAGGGACGAGCGGCGACGATCCGCCGGTGAAGTACGCGGCATTCGCAGGATTCGACAGGCCCGTCCGCAAACCGTCGAAGCTCGAAGCGCTGCCGGACGGCAGCACCGATGACGGTGCGGTGCCGCTTGAATAGAGGCCGCCGAGCATGTGGTCCAAGGAGCGGTTCTCGAACATGACGACGACGATGTGTTCAACGGCTGACAGAATGGTCATCACAGTCCTTGGTGTTGAACCGCATTTGCAAAACCCTCTGCGCCGCTGGGTCGCTCATTTTTTGGGCCAGTCGAACTGGTAGCTGAACTCGGCCAGGAATGAGCGTCCCACCGGGTTGAACCAGTTGCCGTTGTAGTAGGGATAATTGATCCAGGTCGGATCGAATTGCGGCGGCGTGTTGAACACGTTATTGCACACGAGAGAGAGCTCGGCCCGTTGCCCGATGTGATAGGCGAGCGAGGCGTTGTAAACATTGGTCGGCGGCAAACGCTCGGTACCGGCATAGTTGGGCAGACCGCCTATCCTCTGGCCGTAGAACGTCGTCGTCACCGGGCCGAGCGTCCAGCCGATGGAGGCGACACAGATAGTAGTCGATTCCGCCGGAGCTCGAGCCGCTGGCACCTGAATACAGGTAGGACAGATCGGGGGCGCGAAACCCGGTGCCGTAGGAGCCGCGGATCAAAAGATTCTGGATGGGGCGGAACTCGAGCCCCGTGTTATAGGTGACCTTGCCCGAGGTGGTGCCGCTGTAGCTGTAGCTGTCGAAGCGCGTCGCCGCGGTGGCGGTGAGCATGGGGAAGATCGGTATGTTGAACTCCGAGCCGATTCCGTAGCGATTGCGCGAGCCGGTCGCGCCGGTATTGTGGTAGTCGTAGTAGGCGCCGCTGAGCGACAACGGGTCAACGTTCTGAATCAGGGAATCGTGACCAACCTCGGCGACCGCCGCGAAGCCCAGCGGTCCCGCGGGCAGGTGGGCGAGCTCCGTGGTAGCTACCGAGAAGTTCAGGCTGTCGGTATGGGTCTGATCGTCGTCGGTCGAAAGATTGGTAATCGAGCGAAACTGCGCCACAGTGAGCGGCGTGTACAGGCGGCTCGGCGGTGCGTCATAGATGTTGTAGCCGCTTGCCGGATCGATGCCCAACGAGGGACCCAGGTAGAGCGCTGCCGCTTTCGAGTCGATCAGTGCCGGCGTCTCATCCACTGTTCTGCGAGTGCCCGTAAAATCCCTCATACGTCCAGTTGCTCCCGAACGAGCCCTTGATGCCGGCGTTCAGCGAGATCGTGGTGTCGAAGTTGTGAATCTCCCCTGCTTGGAGGCCCCCCTCCTCATTGGGGGTGAAATACATCCGCTGCCACTGCTCGATCTGGCCGGTGGCCGAATTGTAGAAGGGCACCGGCACCGAACCGCCATTCTGTGCCACGCTGTTCTGCCACTGCAGCGGCGAGTTGTAGCTGTCCTGATGCGTGTAGCCGGCCTGCAGGTCGAGGAACAGGCTCGCGTGCTCCGTCAGTTGGTAGCTTCCGGAGCCGTACGCGTTGATCGACTTGCGCCCGTTCTCGAGCGTGCCATAGCCGATGTCGGCATGGCTGCCGCAATAGTATCCCGGGCCGCCGGTGGGTCCATAACCGGGGCGCGAGGCATAGAAGACCGAGCCGCCGTCGAGGGACGAGAGCGCGTTGCAAGTCGCCGGGGACGGGGCGATGAAATTGCCGTTCATGTCATAGCGCCCGAACACCGGGTCGGCGTAGTTGTCGGAAGGGCCTCCGGGAGCATCAAGCGTCGAGTCGGTGAAATTGCGCCGGAACGCCCACACCGGCTGTTGGTTGAGCAACTGCACGGTAAAAATCGAATCGAAGCGCTCGTTCGAGTAGCCGCTGGTGAGCGTCAGGCGCTGCGAGGAGCCGCCGCCCAACTGCGTCTCGCCCTCGCGATAATCGATGGTGGTGCCGTCGGCTTTTTTCTTGAGAATGAAGTTGATCACGCCGGCAATCGCATCCGAGCCGTACACGGCCGAGTCGCTGCCGCTCAGCACGTCGATGTGATCGATCATCGTGGTCGGGATATTGGAGATATCGGTGAAATTGCTGTTGCCCCCGTAGGCCTGCGGATAGTCGGCGATGCGCCGACCGTTCACCAACACCAGCGTATGGTTGGGACCCATCCCGCGCAAGTCGACCGCCTGAGCGCCGGGGGAGAAACCGTCGGTTTGGGTATTGTTGTCGAGCGACCCCAGGTTCTGATTGAGGTTGCGCATGACGTCGGACATGTCGGTAAAGCCCTTCTGCAGGATGTCCGCGCTGGTGATGGTCACCACCGGAGCCGGGCCGGCATCGAGCGCCGTCAGCCGGGGTATGCTGGAGCCGGTGACGACCACGGTCTCGAGCTGCGGGCCCGCCTCGGCCTGAGGTTGCGGGCCCTGAGATTGCGGGCCGGGTGAATTCTGGGACGTCGCCGGCACGGCGACCAACACACTCAGCACGAGCGTCACCAATACGCCTGATCGCATACATCCCCCTGATGCACTTCTCTCGTTCTTTTGACCGCACCCGGCTTAACGAGTGTGGCGCGCCGCCAAGCGTTGGCAGCGCTGTGCGCAGGTTGTAACATCGCGCGAAGGCTCGCCGCAACTGGCCGCCAAGAAAGTTGATTCATGAACGTTCCCTTCCGCGCGGCGCTCGCCGCAACGCTGCTGCTGCTGACGACGTTGCCCGGCTGGCTGTTCGCGGCCGCGTCGCCGGCGGGCGATGCGCGCGACTATCGTGACAAGAACTTCGACTACTTCGTGGTGGGCGATCCGGCGGCGCCTCGTGCCGCACAGCCCTACTTCACGCTGGCGCTGATGGGCGGCGGCGGCTCGGTCGACGCCGCCTTCGTCGCGCTCGCCCGCGGCGCCGGGCAGGGGCACCTGGTGATCCTGCGCGCGGTCGGCGACGACAGCTTCGATCCGGACGCCGGCGACTATGGCCGCTCGTTCCGTGCGGAGTGGGGACCGGTCGCATCCGCGGAGACCCTGGTCTTTCACAACCGCCAGGCGAGCTACGATGCGCGCGTGCTTGCGACGCTCGCCCACGCCGACGGGATCTTCCTTGCCGGCGGAGATCAAGCCAACTACATCCGCTACTGGAAGGGCACACCCGTACAGCGGGCGCTGAATGAGCATGTGCGTGCGAACCGTCCCCTGGGCGGCAGCAGCGCAGGTCTTGCCATCCTCGGCCGCTACAGCTACACCGCCCTCGATGGAGGCAGCCTCGAGTCCCAGGTGGCCCTGCCCGACCCGTTCAGCGCTGCCGTGACGCTCGAGAGTGATTTCCTGCGCCTGCGCTTCCTCGGGAACGTGATCACCGACTCGCACTTCTCGCAGCGCAGCCGCCTCGGACGGCTGATCGTGTTCGTCGCTCGCCTCGACCACCAACGTGGAGATCTCAACGTTCTCGGTGTCGGCATCGACGAGCGCTCCGCGCTCTTGATCGACGGCCGCGGGATCGGCCGTCTCGCGTCCGGCTCCGCCGGGAGCGCCTGGTTGGTACGCGCGATGCGCACACCGCAGGTTCTGCGCGCGGGCGCCCCGCTCAGCGCCGATGACGTACAGGTCACGCGTATCGGGCCGGCCGGCGCGATCGAATTCCGTGACGGCCGAGTGTCTCAGCCGGCGGACCAATCGAGCGCCGTCATTCGCGTCGGCGTCCCTGCGGCTGACCCCCTGCTCGACCCACGGATATTGCGCACCGTCGTGCCGCCGTGACCTACTTAAGGTAAATGGAGCGAACGCTCGTTTGGTTGACCCACTCCCATTTAGGTCATATATTCGGTCAGCGGCGTTTGCTTTCATCAGGGATACGTCTTACGAAAACAATCTAAACATCATGTCGGCCCATTTCCCCACCGCACGCAGCCGTATTTTTCTCGAAGCGCGCCGATTTCGCCTCGTGGCGAACATTGATGATTGCATTTCCTCTCAAGTCACTGAACGTGCTGCTCCGCTCGTTCGTCTCGAAGGCCCCGACATCTCCTTGTCCGGGCGACAAATATTGCTCAAATTGCTCAGCTAACGATTGCGGTAGGCCGCCTAAGTGGCCGGCGCCCGACGAATCGGCAGAACCGATTTGACTGGCGCATTGCGTCGCCGTTGGAACTGGATCCTTCGCCGGAAGGATCGAACAGCAGGAGCACAATTTATGCGATTGTCCAATCAAACCGTTCTGGCTTCCTCAAGACGCTATCTCGACCTCATCGGCGGTAAGCGGATGAGCGAGCCCGAAATGCATGCGTTCATTGGCGAGACCGTGGGTTCCTATGAGAAGCATGTCAATCGCGGGTTCATCACCTATCGTAAGTCAGTGACCGAGGCGGGACAGTTTGCGGCGCTGGAATGGACCGGGCATGGTTCGATCGTTACAGACTTGATGGGGCGTGAATACATCGACTGCCTGGGTGGGTATGGAATTTTCAGCGCAGGCATCAACCATCCGCGCATCGTCAAAGCGGTCACTGACCAGATGAGCCGCATGGCGCTCAATAGTCAGGAGCTATTGGAGCCTTGGCGTGCGGCCTTGGCCAAATTAATTGCGGACATCACTCCGGGTGAGTTGGCGTGTAGTTTCTTCATCAACAACGGCACTGACGCGGTCGAGGGTGCGATCAAGCTGGCGCGTCTGCACACTGGCCGAAATACGTTTTTATCCACGTTGGGCGGATTTCACGGAAAATCCATGGGTTCGTTGTCGCTGATGGGCAAGGCCTTGTTCCGCGAGCCGTTTCGAGGGGGCTTACAGGACGTTAGATTCGCTCCCTATGGGGATGCCAGCGCGTTAGCGGCGGAGTTCGACAAGGCGGAGGCTGTCGGTACGCCAATCGCTGCATTTGTGGTGGAACCCGTTCAAGGCGAAGCCGGTGCCGTGGTCCCGCCGCCCGGGTACTTGAGGCTGGCTCGGGAATTGTGCGACCGATACGGCGCCTTGCTCATCGCGGACGAAATACAAACGGGCATGGGGCGAACCGGCCGTCTGTGGGGTGTTGATCACGCCAATGTGGTGCCGGATATCATGTGTCTAGGCAAGTCGATTGGCGGCGGTGTGATGCCACTGTCCGCGTTCGTGTCAACATCCAAGATCTGGGAGGCACTGATTCCGAACCCCGTCATTCATTCAACGACTTTCGGGGGCAACCCCATCGCGTGCGCGGCGGGCATCGCGGCAATCTCGGTGACACTGGAAGAGGACCTGGCGGGACAAGCTGCTGCCAAGGGCGATATGTTGATGACAGAACTTGCCGCGCTGCGTGTCCGGTACCCCTCGATATTGACTGCCGTCCGCGGCAAGGGGCTCCTCATCGGGCTGGAGTTTCCCTCGGATTCCATCGGTTACGATTGTGCTGCGTCCTTGTTTCGCCGCGGTGTGTTGGTGGCAGGAACCTATTCGAAGGCACGCACCATTCGGCTGGAGCCAGCGCTGAACATACCGACGCCGCAACTCCTGGAGGTGCTGAACCGGCTGGAGGATGTGTTGAGGGAAATGCGATCCAAACGTTTCGGATCCGAAGACACGCGTATCGGGCCGGCCGGCGCCATCGAATTCCGTGACGGCCGAGTGGCTCAGCCGGCGGACCAAACCAGCGGGAATTTGTCTTAGCGATCGAGCGGCCGGTCCGCCGCGCCTCAGCTCGGAGGCGAGCCGCGACATCGCGAAACAGCGGACTCCGTCACAGCCGCGTTAAAGGACAGGCCATCGAGCGCCTGCAGCGCGCCATTGCCCAGATTCCATTCAGCCACGCAAGTTCCCGGATCAATGTCACTGCGAGCTTTGGCGTGGCGCTCACGCAGTCGACCGAGCATCGCGCAGGTTGGGCAGGCGAGATCGAAGAGCACGGCCCAACACCGTACCCAAGGCGAATAGGAGCGCGCTCAGCACCGCGACCGACACCACGCAACCGAGCGGATGGACAGCGACGTCCGCCATGGCAGGTCCCGCGAGAAGATTATCCAAGCTCAATAAAACCGGCAGGGCATAAAGCCATCGACTCTCACCCGAAGTGGGCCGCCATCGACGATGCAGCACGAGTAGCCCGGCAAGTACCCAGGCGAAGAGCCAGCCGACTTCGCAGATCCGTTCAAGGCTCGGCGATTGCGCCGCCATCAGGGACGCCGCGCCCAAAGCGAGGCCGTCGCAGATTCCATAGCGCATCGCCCAGCGCCCGGTGGATGAAGCGCAAAGACCAAAACCCGCGAGCAACAGACCCATGAAGAAACTATCCCAACTCAAACCCAACGCGTAGAGCCACATATCAACCTCCCAGCAACGTCGAACATGGAATATTTGAAAAACCCTTGCTACATTCGATCGCCATCGGTCAAAGAACGGTATCGCGACTCCAGGGAAATGTGGGATCTGAGTTATTGCGCCAGTAGTGCGAAACAGTATTTCCCTGTTCCGGTACGAGCACTTCGAAGTTGCCCGGGTTGGTGCCGGAGTGAAACGACCCTTGGATGAGGGAGGGCGGCCCGATCGCGATTGAGCTCACCACCTCGCCCCGGTTCCAGGGCAGACCGGGAGCCGAGTCGTTCCGCCAGTAGTGAACGAGATTATAAGGCGGCAGGCCGAGATTCGCCGGATTGGACTCGAGCACCAATGCTTCGAGATTACCGGGCGTCCCGAAGGTCCCTTGGACGAGACAGGCGGGGCCGACCGCCGCCGTGCTCACCGTGACGGTCTTGTTCCAGGGAAAACCCGGTGTCGTGTTGTCCCGCCAATAGTGCACGAGATTGGCTCCCTCCAGAACCAGCGCCTCGAAATTCCCGGGATGCCCCGCGCTTCCGAAAGTGCTTTGAATGAGGCATGCGGGGCCGGTGGCCGCTGCGCTGACGGTCGCGGACTTGCTCCAAGGAAAGCCCGGAGTCGAGTTGTCGCGCCAGTAGTGCACCATGTTGCTGCCCTCGAGCACGAGGGTCTCGAAATTTCCAGGATGGCCCGGGGTTCCGAAGGTGCTTTGCACAAGACACGCAGGGGCGGTGGCCGCAGTACTGACGGCAACCGTCTTGCTCCAAGGAAAGCCTGGCTTCGAGTTGTCCCGCCAGTAGTGGACCAGGTGCGAACCCTCCGGCACGAGTGCTTCGAAATTACCCGGTTTGCCTGAGGTTCCGATCGTGCTTTGAATGAGGCAGGCTGGTCCGGTGGCGGCCGACGTAACTGCAACCGTCTTGTGCCAGGTCAAGCCGGGCACGGAGTTATTGCGCCAATAGTGCAGCAGTCGGTTCTCCTGAACGATCAGCGCTTCGAAATTTCCCGGCGAACCTGGTGCGCCGAAGGTGCTCTGAATGAGCGAGCAGTTCGGGATGATGCCCAACACCACGAGCACGGATTGCGCAGCAACGTACGCTTTGCCGTTCGCGATGATGGGGGCGAGAAATGCGCCACCGCCATTCCCATTCCAAGTCGCAATGGGTAGGTCGGCGAGATTGGGCTGACCGAGATTGGCAGCGGCGTATGCGCGAAGGCGCACGATATTGTTCCCATCGGGTCGGGTGATCCCCCAAACGACAGCCGTGTGAGCCGCTGCGCCGTGCGAGGTCACGACCGGAATAATGCCCCCTTCATAGGGGAAACGCTCAGACGTGAGCGTCGTGTTCGTCTGCTGGAAACTCTGCAGCTGTCCGTGGACGATCTGCATCGACTGCAAAGGGCCATGATCGCCGCAATAGTAGATGACATCTCCCAGCGATCCTCCAAAGTATGCCGGGCCGCCCCAGACGCCAGGACCGGCGCCATCATTGGCGGCCGAAGGTGGGCCGCTCAAGTTGGGCAAAGGCTTCGTCTCCGGGCCCGCAATGAGAGTCAGGGAGCTCTGCGGGGGCTGCGTCTGGGCAGTCTGATGCAACGTGGCGCGCTTCAGCGAGGTCCGATCGACAAGGTACACGTCGGCGTCCTTGCCGCAGGCAACGACGAATTTCTCTCCCTTCTTGGTCGTCGGTATCACCACGCAGCCTGCCGAGCCGAAGTCCTCATCGTGCTCCGTGAGCTGCAGCTCGTTGGCTCTCGTGAACGAGCCTTCAAGATGCAGGTCCTGCCGCATCTTCAGCAGTGAGTCGGCATAATTATGATGCGGGTGGCCCGCCTCGTCGAAGAACAGGCCATTGCCGGAGACACCGTAGATAAACCCGTCATCATCCGCCGCGAGGCCCCACCCGGACTGCCAAAAGCTCCCGCCAATTTCCGGGTCATCCTGGTCGTTACCGAAGATGGATACGTATTGTTGATACAGGGCCGGGGTATAGGAGCCGTCGGGCGTCGTGCAAAAGTGGTGGACGACATTCAGCTTGGCCGTGCTGAATGCCAAGATCCAGCCGTGGTACGGCGGTATGTCTCCCAGCGATCCGAAAGCCGCGTATACGTGCCCGTGCACCAGCAACAGGGCGGGACGGGAGCCTTGATAGTTCGGGTCGAAAAAGACGTACCCGGGCCTGTTGGGGTTTTGCGGGACACCCACCCCGGGCACCTCGATGGTCAGCGTCGGCGGTTGCGCTGAACCCGGGAGCACTTGCATGAACGGGTTATAGAGCGGCGCCGACGTCGCTTTGACTTGGCCGGCGATGAGATCAATCGCGTGCATTCGATAGAACTGTGCGCCCGTCCGATTGGCCCCGGGATTGTTCGAATAAAGGCTGGCGTATGGATCGTAGTAGGAGATGCTGGTGTCGGTAAAATACCCAAGAACGTACATCGTGTTCGTCTTCGGGTCGATGACGGGCGTCGGCGTGATGGTGCCCTGGAAACCTCCGCGCGCCTCATTCGTCGCGCCCGGCGTTTGGATCGACAACGGCATCCAGAGCGGCTGGCCATTGTTGGCATGATCTGCATCAAACGCAAAGAGGGTGCCAGCCTCGGTTGCGGCGAACACGGCGTTTCGGGTCTTGCCGTTGATCTTCAGCCCTTCCAAGTAGAGCGGCTGAGCGTGGGCGAAATCGTCCAGCGTCTGCTGAAAGAGATACCCAAAGTTCCATTGATTGACGGTGAGCGGCGTCAGCACGCTTTCCCCGGAGTTCCATCCGGTGCGCGCATTGTCATAGTGATGAGTAAGGACATGGTTGACCACGATTACACCTCCTTATGATGAGATTCGCCGTGAGTCGCACGGCGAATCTTGCGGCTGAATCTCGAGCCGAGCAATCCATGTGTCGGTACTCCTCAGATCCTATCACCGCGCGCAATTGCTCTCAGCATTTGCTCGAAGCCTCAATGAAAAAACTGTTGTTATCAATTACTTACCGTTTGGCGGCCCTCCCGTCGATATATGCTGAGCGCGCCAGCGTACAGACGGGAAGCAGGGATCCGACCAGACTCGCAACGCAATCAACGGCCACCTCGTGACAGAGCACCGGGTGGGCCGATCGCAAACAGCGTTTCGACTAGGCACCCGGGTGCGTGGCACCTGTCAGCTTGTGCACCCATTCACCACTGCAGGAGAATATTTTGAAATCAACTTATTTCGCTTCATTGAGCTGCGCCGCAATGCTTTTCGCATGCGCGGCAGCCTACTCAGACGATGCCCACAAAGACGATATGCAACGTACACCCACGACGCACCCGGATTTCAAGACCGTCGATACTCACCGGCATGGGTATCTAACCTCCGATGACGTTAAGAACGACGATTACGTCAGCAAGAATTTTGACCGATGCAACGTGAAGCACGATGGTCATATGAGCCGAAAGGAATACGCCAACTGCCACGAGTAGCTCCAAAGAAGCATCGCCGGCGACTCTCGAGTTCACTCGGACTGCTGTTTGCGGCTCGCGGAGAGCGCATGCAGGCAGTCCTTTGAGAGCTCCGCGCGATGTTCCTGCATGCATTGGTGCCGCTTGTCTGCGTCTGCGAGGACCGCCGCGCATAATCGGCGTGCATCGGCTACACAGGCCTCGCGCACCGATCGCGTCGCCACCGGCGGCGGCGGGGGGCCCAGCGTCTGAGTGACTTCGTCCATGAGATTGGCCGCCGCCAGCCGGTGCCCCTCTGGCGTCAGATGCACGCCATCCTCCTGATGATACGGCGCAGGGATCGCGGCGCCGCTGAAGGCAATGATTGCGATGTGGCGCTCCGTCAGCCGCGTCCTGATTGCCGCGAGGTCCGCGTCGCCCTGCTCACGGCTGATGCCTTGACGCGAACCGTTATACAAGCCGCCGCTCACATCCAGAATGACGAGAGTGGTTCCCTCCGGGATGTCGGTGTCCATCCGCGAGCGCATCTGGGAGGTCGTGTTGCCGTAGATTCCGGCATTCAGCACCTTGACGTCATAGCCCTTCGCTCGCAGCATCGACTGCAGTTGCGCCGGAAACGCCTCGGAGGCGGCGACGTTCCACCCGGAGACATTGCTCGCACCAAAGGCGACGATCTGCGCGCCAGCAGTGCCAACGAAGCCCAGTAGCGCCAGTGTGAGCAGCGGCAGAATTCGGCTCAGTGCGGCCCTTGGATGTAGCACGAAACAATCTCCTTAAGGATACGCAACCCACCACTGCAGGACGGCGCCGCTCTTCGGGTCGAGCCCGATGAGTTCATCGTCGGACCATTTCATCAGCCGCTCACAGATTTCATCGGTGGTTTCGGGCTGGTTGTATTTGACCCGCCCGCGAACGCAGTACGAACCCCCGCGGAACGCGGAGCTCTGGCGGCTGTCGCCGATGCCGTAGCCCTTGACATCGGTCTGGGCGCCGGAGATTGCGGTGCGCAGTTCGCCCTGGGGATAGACGGCAAATTGCCTCCCCTTCAGGTCCTCGAGCGTTGCCACACTCAGGTGGCGTTTACTGAGCTGTCGCGCATCGACGATGCCGCGAAAATCACCGACATCCAGCGCGATCCGGCGCCGCGGGCACTGACCGGTGCGCGGTGATTCGAGAAAATCCCCGATGCACGCGCCATACAGATAATCAAACGGCGGGAACCAGGCCGAACCGTGGCCAGAGAATCCGGGCGGATGGTCGATCATCACATTGGCGATTCCCCGACGCGTCAAGGCCGCCGCCGCGCCAATGCCACGATCAGCCGGTTCGTACTCATCGCCGAGGAAGAACACGCCCACCGTCGGATAGCGGACCCGCTCGATCATCTGATCGAACACGAGCTTGTTGTTGGCGTAGTTGGCGTTATCGTGGTCCGCGCCCGTAAAGCGCCACCCACAACAGGCCGGCACCACCAGTACCACACCATCCAGCGGCAGGCCGGGCATGGTCGCCAGCAGCAGGCTGGTCCAGCCACCCCAGGATTGTCCGCCGACGTAGATGCGCTGATAACCCTGTTCTTTAAGCTCTTTCAGCCGACGCGCCAGAAAGACCGCGGCGCCGAAATTGGCGGCGCCGAAGCGTCTGATTTCGGAGACGCCGAAGCGCGCATAGTTGCCGTCGATCACGTCCCAACCGCGCGATTGCTGCAGCTCGCTGACAAAATACTCGGGCAGCGGGGAATGCTTGCGCGCACGACCATCGAAGCCGTGCATGTAATAGAACAGGGTCTTCGGGCCCTTGCCCGTGCCCGGCGGTGCGTGCAGCAACAGCTCCTCCACCGGGAATTCTCTGACCGCCGCGGCACTCGCCTCGGTCGTCAACGGCTTGATGCTCGAGAGCACCCCGACGTACTCAACCGTCCCCTCGCCGCTTGGCTCCTGCGCGGCGAGATGGCCCGCTTCTGCGGCGCGGGCCAGTACCAGATCGGAGCCTGATGCATGCACAGCGAGGCACAGTCCGATGTTCGTGTAGATGCACAGCTGGTCGCGCGTCGCTGCCCAGGCGCCGTCCCAGTCCACTTCGAGTCTGCTGCCCTCGGCGCTGTCCTTGAGGTGTTGACGCAAGGTCCCATCGGCGCGAAATTCAAGGGTAACAAGCCACGGGCCCTGGCGGGCCTGCCAGCTGCGGTCGAAAAACATTTTTCGAAGCGCCTCCTCGCCCAGGGCCGGCGCTGCCAGCACCTGTTCGGTGCGCGCATCGGTGACCGGGACAGCCACCGTTGCGGCCCCACCGCGCTCGAGCTGGGCGGCCACGCTGGCATCGGCCGCCGCCTGCGCGCTGCGGCCCAATCTGTTGTTCGCGCTCGCACGGGCTTTGAAGGCACTGGCGAGCGTCGGCGTGAGCCGGATCGCCTCGTCGTAGTCGCTGACCGCCTGCTGCGTCTTGCCGGCGCGCGCCTTGATGATCCCGCGGACCACAAAAGCGGCGCCCGAACGTGGATTACGGGCGATGGCGCGATCGGCCGCCGCCGCGGCTTCGGGTCCGCGAGACTGCGCATCGAACACCAGCGCCTGGTCGCGGTAGGGCGCGCTGCAGGTCGAGCAAAGCTTGCTCGCCTGGTCCAGATTGTCCAATGCCTGCTGCAGCTCGCCCCTCTTGTACAACACGTGGCCGCGCGCGGTGAAGGATTCGGCGCGAAATGACCCTTGCCCGTCCGCGGTGAAATCATCGATGTCGGCATCTTCGCTCAGGCTTCCCGCCGCGACCCCATATTCGTGCGCGGCACGGACCCAATCCTCCCGTGACTCATAGATCTGGCCAAGGCCGAAGTGTGCGTGCGCGAGCTGGGGAGTGAATTTGGTCGCGGCCGTGAAATCGCCGGATGCCGCCTCGGCCTGCTTGAGCGTCAGGTGCGCGCGACCGCGGTAGACGTAGGCATAGGGCAGATTCTCGGGCAGCTCGCCTGCCGAGTCGATGATGGTGGAGCACTCCCTTATCGCGGCTTCAGCCCCTGCCCCGCCCATGCACAGCGCCCAGTGATCAAGATCCGCCGTCCGGCCAATGGATGCGAATCCGCCGAGTGCGCAGCAGGCAGCCAGCAGTGAGGCCGCGAAGCGCGTCATGTCTATTTTGCCGCGGCGATCTGCGCCGTGAGGCTGTTGAGCTGTGCCTGAACCGCATTCAGAAGGTTCTGTTCGGACTCCACCGCCTGCTGCCAATTCGCGACATTCGAGCTTTCAAGGCCTTCGGGATCGAACTTCGGCTGCGCGTTCCAGAACTGCAACTGCAACTGATCGTTGTGCAGGGACTGTTCTTCTTCCATGAGCAGCTGCTGCTGCGAGGCCAGCTGCTCCTGCAGCACCTGCAGGCTCGGCGGCTTCGGTCGGATGTTGATGGGAGGTGGCGGCGTGTAGCTGATGGGGGCGCTGCCGTTGAGCTCGAGGAGTTCGATTACCTCAAGAGACGACTTTGAATTGTCGCTGGCAGAGGTCGGAGCAATCGCCAGCAACGCCACCAGGCACGAGAGGCAGGCCACGCGCATGTTCGTTCTCCATTCCGATCATTCCGTCGTTCGCAAAATCCCATCACGGCGTTGACATCCGCCATTTGGACAATAGTACTGAATAAGGGCGCAATCGTGGGCACTGCTGCATTGCAGGGCCCTCGAAATTTCGGGAGGATCAGGGCGAGGCCGACGTGTTACGAGTACATTCGACCATGAACATGAACGGAGGACGGATGAACTGGCTCTTACGATCGCGGCTAGCCGTGGTGCTGGTATTCGGACTGCTGTTGCTCGCACTCGATGTCGGTCGCTCGATCTGGGCGCGGGTGGGTCTGTCGCATCCGAGCGCGGAATACCTGCCTGACCCTGCACGGTACACGGACTTGACTTGGCCGCCCGGCGCGGATTTGGAGCGCGGCGCGACGCTGGGGGCGCGGGTATTCGCACAACACTGCGCCGTTTGCCACGGTCCGAACGGACGCGGCAACGGTCCGGCCGCGCCATCGATGTTCCCGCGTCCCCGCGACTTCTCGTCCGGCCTGTTCAAGTACAAGTCCACCGCGTCAGGCGAGCCGCCCACCGATGAGGATCTCCTGCGCACGATCCGCGACGGTCTGCCTGCCAGCGCGATGCCGTACTTCGCTGGGTTATTGTCGGCCGAGGAGCTGAACGCCGTCGTGGAGCAAGTGAAATCGTATTCGAGTGCGTTTTCGCGGCCTGGCCGCCCGATCGAAATCCCAGCTGCGATTCAAAGTTCGCCCGATAGTGTGGCGCGCGGAAAGGCACTGTTTGCCAACCAGGGCTGCGGCGCGTGCCATGGCGATGATGGTCGCGGGGGCCGGCGTTACGAGGATGGGTCCGGTCACGCGGTGTTCGCGCGCGATCTCACGGCGCCGTGGGCTTTCCGCGGTGGCAGCCGGCCCCAAGACGTCTGGCTGAGGCTGACTACCGGCATCAGGCCGAGCCCTATGCCCGCCTATGCGGATGTGCTGCCGCCCGCCGCCCGCTGGGACCTGGTGAACTTCGTCGCCTCGATCGCCCGCACGCCGGCATGGGAGAAGGACGGTAGCTTCGGCGGCGCGGGGTTTGCGTCGAACCCGGCGCAGCGCGGTGAATACATTACCCGGTGGGAGGTGTGCGGGCTGTGCCATACGCAGATCGACCGTACCGGAATCTACAATGTTGACGGCGCGTTCCTCGCGGGTGGCATGCGCATCGGAGCCTACCCGCACGGCTACATCGTGAGCCGCAATCTGACTTCGAACCCGGAGACGGGTCTGGGTCACAGGACTGTGCCGCAGATCACTCGCGCGCTACGCGACGGTCAGGCGCCGGACCGCGCCCTCAACCCGTTTGCAATGCTCTGGGCCCAGTTCCACAACTTCACCGACGAAGACGCCACGGCCATTGCCACCTTCCTCAAGACGGAATCGCGGCCGGTGCACAACCCGATCCCGCCAAAGCTCGCCTACGGGTTGGTCGAGACCATCGCGATGAAACTCGTTCGCCCGCTGCCGGCGACTACGCCTGAGGCGCTGACCTATGCCGATGGCAATTTTGCCATCGATGCTGCAAAGGGCTCACCGGCGCGCTTGCAGGCCGCATTGGTCGATGCGCAATGGATAGTGCTGGTGCTGGCGATCGTCCTGTTTGTGCGCGCGGGTCCGCGGCCGGGGATGGCTGCCTCGATTGGGGGCGTGGTTGTATTTGCGGTCGCTGGAGCGTTGCTGTTCGTGTTCTCTCAGTGGCCTGCCATTCGGAACATGCCCCCTGATCCGCTGGTGAAGGCAGTGAACGCCGGCGACTTCAAACCGGATACGCACGAGATGCCCGCCGAGCGCGTTCGCATCGTGGAGCGTGGCCACTATTTGTATTCGGTGAGCTGCGCCATCTGCCACCGCACCGATGGCAGCGGCGGTACGCCCATCAGCTGGAGGGCATTTGGCACGCTGTGGACGCGCAATATCACTTCCCATCCACAAGCCGGCGTCGGCGGCTGGACGGATGTGGAGCTGGAGCGCGCGATTCGCAGCGGTGTCAGCCGCGACGGCAGGCAACTCCACTGGCAGGGCATGACGTGGGACCAGTTCTCCAACCTCGACGAAGAGGATCTGCGCGCGATCGTCGCCTACGTGCGATTGCTGCCGCCGGTGGCCCGCGTAGTGCCGTTGCCACGCTCGCCGTCATCGGATGACTGCGAAACCTACACTTTTTATCTTGAGCAGAGCGACCGGCCCGGATGCCGCTGAGCCAGTCGTGTGACAACGGTCAATTTGTATCGCCGTCAACATGCTCCACTTGGCTGGCCGCTTTCGGCATATTCAAACTTGACCGTACCCGCGGGCATCTATGATCCGCTCCATCTGTCGGTAAAGGCGGAAGGGGGATTCGGATTCAATCTGGCGTCCAAGATTTCCGCCAAAATGACCTCCTGCTCTGATCTCTTTTCCATCATCAGGTGCAAGCGCTTCGCCGCGTATTCAGAGATCAAAAAGCGATGCAGACTAAGTTTTCCATCCGCGTCCATTCGATAGTGAGCCACGCGTTTGGCGCTGAGTGCATCGACGTACGTTGGGCTGCCTTCCGGCCACACCCGCATCGCGATGGCGATGCCAACCATTTCGGTCAGGTAGGTATTCCCGCCGCGCATGACCGTCGATACCTGTCGGCAGGTATTAAGCACACCCGGATCCTGTAGTGGGTCACCCTTGCACGCGTTCAATATCGTCTGGTAGGCCGGGACGGCCGTTGCCGACGCCACGCCAATGGTGGTCACCAACGCACTTGGTAAATCCATCGTGTGGGTTTTAAGAATGGCGTTTGTGATGTGATCAACCGTTGCATTCCAATACGTGTCGAACCGTCTCGACGTTGCAATGGCCGACAAGCCCTTGCGCACCGCGACCACATCATGGCGACTTCCTGCCCGACCAATCGAGTCGAACCAAGCGGCACCATTATCCGGATCCAATGCGCGTAGTTGCACCTCCAGCGGCTCAGGGTCACAACCCTCGACTTCACTACACAGTCGCACGTTTAGCCAAACTAAATCAGGACGATCCGGGGCTTCCGAGACGGCTTGCGCCATCAACGGCAAGCGCTTTACCGGGGTGACCGTCGGCCCAAAGCTCAACATTGCCGCCGCAGCAAGGGAATCGGCATCTCCTGCCGCGACCAATGATTTTTCGATTCGCTGGATCTTACGATCGTTCGCTGCTTGTTGTCGAACCCCATCAGAAGCGCACCCACTACACAGAATCATCGCCAACCCAATCAGCCGGAACCCGGGCAAAAGGTGGAGGGAAATAGATTGCGATTTGATCATGCGTCAATCTCCCGTGATCTATTGCTGCCAGAAGTCTAACTCACACCGTGAACGGCAGGTAAGGAGCGACTACATTGTTATCCTGGTTATCCGCTTTTGACCCTCTCCTGCCCGTCGTGACCGGCAGCTTCGGCGAAGTATGAATACGCCACTCCGCGAATTGCTCCACTTGTTGGTCAGGCGACACCATCGCTACAGGCAATCGCCGCTCGTGCAATGTGCGATTAATAAACAAAATGGCGCAACAAACACGAATGCCGCGACAACTGCCGTCGCAACAGCTACCCGGCCCAGCGCACTTCTTTCGGGGAACGCTACCGTGAAAGCAGCACTAACTATCGGATACCCGAACGCGAGTACCGCGATCGCACCGATATCGCGGTTAAGAATATTGTTCGAGGCGTCGGATTGATGGCCCAATTCAATCGCGACGTTCACGGCCCCAGCGGCGGCTGCCAGTCCAATCGCCAACGACCAAAATTGCCTTTTACGTAGCACGAGTGCCGTGGCGACAAACGGAATTAGAACTATTCCACCAGAGGTGGCATAGAGAAGAAACGGGATATCGCTCCACATGGAAATCATAGGTAACAGCTTAATTTAGTTAGCGGGTGACCGCTTTGAGCCAACGATTCAGGAATTGCCATCGCCCGGTATTGGCCCGGATGGAGCCGGTGGCAGCGCAACTCCCGGTATCGATCCGTTGCTGCCCGTTGCGAGCGGCAGGTATCGGGCTACCAATTCGTGCATGGGACAATCGTTAGGCTGAATTTGGGGTCGCCGAATCTGTAACCTTTCGTGCAGTCGCCAATATAATTTCTAAAACGTGCGAATTGCGTTGTGGACATTGCCAACCTTTTAAAACGTATCGTCGATGGAGATCGTGATGCCTTTGCGGAGGTGGTCGAGACGTTTCAGCGCCCGCTATTTGGGTTTCTCGGACGAATGGGGCTACCGAAGGCGGTAGCGGTGGAAATTGCACAGGAGACATTCTTGCGAGCCTGGAGGAACTTGGGTCAGTACCAAACAGGTCGAGCCGCGTTTTCTACTTGGCTGTTCTCGATTGCCCGCAATTTGGCATTAAACGAATTGACCCGGGCGTCGAACGGTGATGAGGCCACCGCACAGGATGCCGGAGCCATGTCGGGAAGTGCATCGTTGGAGCCGCTCAATCAATTAGTGCAGTCGCAAATGTACATCCAGCTGCAAAATGCGCTCCTCCAACTTCCATTGCCGGAGCGCACGACTCTAGCGCTCGCCTGTCCGCGTGGATAACGGTCACGGCCAACTAATAATGGAGAATCACGCATGAATACCCTCATTAGGCCGCGCAAACCGCTACTGGCTCTGTTGATGTCGCTTGTTTCGATAGGATTCGGGCAGATCTACAATGGCGAGGTTAATCGGGCGATCTGGTTGTTCCTGATGTATTGCGCTTTGGGTGTGCCCGGACTCGCGGTGGTCGCGCTTTATCTGCCGAGCGGGTTGATGCTGCCGGCATTGGCAATGGACTTATGCCTGATGTTGGCGTTATGGGTCTACGGAATGGCCGACGCTTGGCGGTCAGCGCGGCGACAACCGGATTTTGTGCCTCGGGCCTGGCAAACCAGCGGCCTTTACGTGCTCGTGCTGATTCTGTGTGCGCTTATTGTGCAACCGCAATTGGCATCGTACGTCCGAAATCACCAGATCGAAAGCTTCCGGGTTCCCTCCTCGAGTAACGAACCGACCTTGATGCACGGTGATTTCATTTTCGCCGATAAACGGTATAACTGCCCAGGTTGCACACAGGCCGTGAGGCGCGGCGACATCGCTATTTTCACCTATCCTAATGACCGAACGATCTACTATGTGAAGCGGATCGTAGGTTTGCCTGGCGAGCGAGTTCAGATCAAGGGTCAAGAGATCTTAATCAACGGACGTTCCTTAACCCTGAGTGAGACACGAGGGGTTGGTGCACTTCGAGTTTCCGAGGGAGACGAAGTCCGCCGCTGGCAGGTCACGTGGTCTGCCAAGGAATCGCCGCCCGCGGAAATCGACGTGACGGTCCCCGCTGGCCAGGTCTACGCGCTCGGCGACAATCGAGATAACAGCATTGACTCACGTCGCTTCGGTACTGTACCTCTGGCCGATGTGGTGGGTCGGGTTCGGCAGATATGGTTTTCCTATGCCGACGGGACCATTAGCTGGGGCCGTATGGGTAAAGTCATCGAATAGTTCCGTGCTATCAATTCCGGGTGTTGGATTAACTTCTGCTGTCGGCCCGGAGCCGGTCGTCGCCAACGGTGGTCGCGCCTGCCAACGGCCGCTTTGGCGCAATCATCTCAACACCCGGAAGGTGTCAGATTGGCCGCACGCAGCCTATCACTCGGAAAATCGATTGTACTTCCGACCCTTTCCTGCCGGTGGCGACCGTCCGCCTTATTGATCGAGGAATCCGATGAGTGGAGGCTCCTCCTTTGCCGCTCGCGAAACCGTTCGGTCAGCCCAGCGCGACCCAGCTGGCAGCGTCGTCCGGAAGGTGATCTCGCGATCCAGCCCTCACGGGCCCCTTTTTTTGTGCGTGACGCGGCATTTTGTCGGCCATGGCCGACGTCTAGCCATACACGACAATCCGCGCCACGATGACCCTCGACGATGCAAAACGTCGACGCGTCATTGATTCGTCACACTGTCGCTGAGATCCAACCCCAGTTGATTTCCGCCTCACTGACATTGACGGAAATACGTGAAACCACCGACGACGAGCTTCAATTCATCGAGATCCGTTACCAGCAGTTCGTAGCGCTCATGAACCTTGAGCCCCTGTTTGCCGAAGGTCAACTCGACTGTATGTGATGCGGCGCGAAACCTAGCCCGTTGCGTGCGTCGTGTTTGCACAACACCATGGCGATACTGGTGGACGCCGACTTGCTTGTACGCCAACAGGACGTGTAGACCGACGACGAGTGGCAGCGCAACTAATGCCAGGCCGATAGCCCAGGAGTCGCCGTTACTTCGAATGTGGCGAGACATATCAGCGGCAAAGGCTTCGTAGTCACCGCATTTATTCTAACGTGGATGCCAACCGCCAGGTATCGACCCCCAAGCCGCCACTTCCCAACGACCGCTGACGGGAAGGGCCAGTGCAGCCCTTCCGGTAGGTTGAGCGGCCGCGACGCGGCGCCACATACAGGGCAGTTTATCGTTCAAGGCCGCTCCAACCGGTAGCTAGCCGTGAGCGCTGCAGAGGCAAGCGATCAACGATTGGCGCTGGCGCTCCGGGAGTCAACGGCGCGTCACTTTCTTCAGCAACCAGCTAAACGCGAACAGCGCTGCAGGCCCGGCTATCATGCCGAAGGCGCCGCGGATGTCCCCGTCCGGGTAGAGGCGAAATCCTACGTTGGCGCACAAGGCCGGCGTTTGGGTGGAAAGCAAGCTCACCGTCCAGGACCCCGACCACATTCAATTTACGACTCTCAACGGTCGAGTGTTCGAACGCATCACCGATCCGCCGCCGGCCAGTCCACGATGCGAATCAGGCAATGTCTACCATGTTCAGGCCAAGTACGCTGTCTCACGGGCGTTCCATCTGAACGAGGCCAAGCAATACGAGCAGTCCAACTGCTGGTACCGGATTGCCGCGGACCTGGGCGACCCGGCAGGCGTTCAAGGTTTGGGTTATGCCTACGGCATGGGTATGGGTGTGCCGAAGGATCCTGCGAAATCCTTTCAGCTCGAATCCGCTGCGGCTGAACAAGGCAACCTCTTCGCGCAGGCCGATATGGTGTTCGACTACACCAACGGCTATGGCGTTACCAAGGACCCGCAAAAGGCGGCGCTCTGGAAAGCTAAACACGATCAGCAGGTTCAGGCCATCAATGCCAAGCACCGCGCGGCTCAGCAGGACATTGAAGACAGCACAGCGCCGGTGCGCTTTCTCGCGAACCTGACGCAACGAGTGCTTGGACCGATGGGTCCGAATCTTAAGGAGATGATGCTCAAGGCAGATCACCGCCCCGACCTCAGTGGCGTGTGGGAATGGCGCCAGATGACCGGGGGGCGCAACTTTACGATCACTCGATATCGCATCAAACAAAGTGGCGATGACATCAGCATGTCGGTGTTGAGCAATAGTCCGTCCGCTCCCGATATTGAGATGTTTCGCGGCAAATTCACCGACAATGTCACGATCGTCGGACGTGTCGTCGCCGCCAACCCGCACGGTGATCCCAACGACACCATCACGCTCGATGCGCCCGATCACATGACCTTTGCCAAGGGCGGGGAAATGCGTAAGACAGGGGAGTGACGGTTGTCTCGAACGCACTGGCAGCGTTCACGGGTGGTAGACTGCCAGCCCATGACGATTCGCGAGTACCTCAAAGAACGGGTGAGCCAGTTCAACCGCAAATGCCTTCCCGTGTCCGGCCTTGCATTATTGAGCGCGATTTACTCGAATGGAAATGTGTACCTGGGCGCCTTGACCGTGCTGCTGGTTTTCGGGGCCGTCGCGACGTTCGTGGTTTTCATGCGCCAGACACCCTGTCCACGTTGCTCCATGCCGTTGGGCAACGTTGCATTGCAGTGGCGATCGAATCGCGTACCCGCACCCCGGTGCTTGCACTGCGCCGTCGGTATCGATGAGCCGATGAAGCCAGGCTCGCCAAGCGGAACTGGTGCACTGTAGGCGCTTTCTGCTCACCCTCCGGTGTAGAGCTGAAAGGCGCCCCAATAAAAGGGCTTGCGATACACATTCGGCGAGCGAATCAGCGAGAGCTTCGCAGCACGAAGCGCCGCATCGGGGGAACTACCTGCCTCGAGTTCCGCATAGAGCCGATCCATCAGAAGAGGCGTTGCAGCATCATCGGCTTGCCACAGCGCGCTGATGACGTTGTGAGATCCCGCGCGCAGAAAGGCCCAGGCCAAGCCCACCAGTCCCTCGCCGGCATAGGTGCGAATGCCCGATCCATAGCACGCGGAAATGGTTACCAATCGCGCATGCAGCGGATGGCGCACAATGTCCCTCGCATACAGCTTGAAGTCGTCGGGATTTGATTGGGTCGGCGATAGCACGACGGCCGAATCGAGCGGGCTCAAGCGGCTCGCCGTCCCGTGCGCGACGAAGTGGATGTATCGGAATTGTTCGGGACCGCTCACGGTATATGCCGCAGGCACCGCTCGAGCCTGCGTGAGCACAGTCTGGCCTTGCGCGGGGAAGTGCCGCTGTATGCGTTCGATCTCGGCCGCCGCATGGGGCAGTGGATCGAATTCGGTTCCCGCTGTGGCGGGATCACCGATCAACAGAAGGTCCCGCGAGGCCGCGTCCGTCGAGCCGGCGTTCAATCGAGACAAAATCCAGATCGAGCTCGTGGTGGTCAGGGTGACGTCCTCGATCCAGTATTTGAAGCCTTCTGCGGTCGGCTCGAGCAGCGTCTCGAAATTCAGCGCGTTCAGTATCCCGTCGGGAATGACGACGATTCTGGAATCGGTGGCGAACGTCGCGGCCGCCGGCTTGACCAGGGCTTCGTACAAGGCGATCGCAGCGGGGTTCGCCGTCTGCAGCGGGTCGATCGATTTCTGAATGACCCGCTGATACTCGTCGACCAACGGCTGAATTTCCCTCTGTGCCGGCAGAACGAAGAGACGCGTTTCCTTCCCGGTGATTGCCCACAGGTAAGATTTCTGCGGCCCCAGCGAATAAAACAAGATCGTCGCCCCGAGCCTGCGCGCAACGGCCGGCGCGTCCGTAACGGCGCTGCCGCGCGCGTCCGACTCTGTACGGCCTACACCGAGACCCTCGTCCAGCGTCCGCGCACGGCTCCGATCCAAGAGCTGCAACGCCTCGCCCGGCCTGTGAGCGTCGATGAGAAAGTCGGCGTAATCGCGGTACACGGTATCGCCAAATGCGAAGGCGGATAATCGAAGCGCCTCATCCCGGACCGACGAGCGATTGTGTTCAAAGCTCTCGACTGACCGGCGATACCAGATCTCCGCCTGTTTCGAGCGGCGGTTGCCCGAATAGAGCTTTGCCAGCGCATTTTCGATCTCCATTCGCGTTTCGGAGTCGGGGGTCAATTGCCAGGCATGCATCAATCGACGTTCGGCCTCCTCGCCCCCGGCGAGATGGGCTGAGATCAGGCCGTCGATGAACCCGGCATATGCAATGACCTTGTCGTCCTTGGAATCGTGTGCGGCGCGCACGGCGTTATCGCCATGGACCTTCGCGGCGTCGTATTGGGCCTGCTGAACCAAAAGCAGCGCGAGATTCGTTTCTATGTTCACGATTTGATCGATCTCATCGGCAGCGGGGAGCGTCAAGGCGAGCTGCAGCGCCTGCTCGTCATATTTCCTGGCCTCCTGCGCATTGCCGAGCTCATAGTCAGCCAAGCCCGCATCCTGGAGCCAGAGGACTCGCGATCCGGACATCCCGAGCTCCTCCGCCAGCGAGGCAGCCCCCCGAAAGTCTTCGAGCGCACGTTCGAAATCTCCCAGATTCACGTAGGCCCACCCGCTATTTCCCAGCGCCCATTGGCGTTGCCTGCGGGCTTGAATCGACTTGGCGAAGCGCTCCGCTTCTTCCGACCAGACGACGGCTTCATCGTAGTGCTCACTCTGCAAGCTGACCAAGCCGAGATCGACGAGGTCATTGGCTTCGAGCAACACATCATGGTGCTCGCGCGCGACGGCGAGACTGCTTTTGAAGGTGTCGCGGGCCTTGTCCAAGTTGCCGGAACGGCGCTGAACGGTGGCTTCCGCCCGAAACACTTCGCCGATGAGCGGGGAATGGGCTCCTTCGGCGAGTCGTCGAGCTTCGCTCAACTCCTGATTCGATTCCTGCATTCGGCCGAGATAAAAATGAGACAGGCCACGGAGCAGGTTCCGCTTGATCGCGAGATCGCCGCTTGGCGGAAATGAAACGTCGTCTGCCAACAGCGCGATCGTGTCCTGCAGTTGATTCCGCTTGAACAGTATCTCGGCTTCGAGCAGCCGGAACTTCAGCTCCCAGACCGGGTCGCTCCCAGGATTCCCCCCGGAAAATTCTCCGCGGGCGCGCGCCGCATTCGCCTGAGCTACGTCCAGGCTACCGTGCACAAAGTCATTGTAGATGCCTTGATACAGGCTCGCCGGATCCGGCCTTTCCGAGCCGTGGCATCCCGATAAACCCAAGGCTGGCAACACGGTTGCCAGCAGCATGGCCGGTACGATCAGTTCTCCGTTCCACCCCCGCCACCGGAAACCGCCGGCGTCGGACCCGTGACCACACCTTGGACCGGACATCCCAACTCGGCGCGGATCGACACCAGTTGAACCGAATCCCGTGATACCAGCAACTCCATGAGAATGATCCGGCCGAAGCCCGGAATCTCCACGATATGGCCGCTGGAATCTTTCGAGCCCGAGCCTTCGAAACCATCCACCAAGGAACAGAGCACCGGGTCGCCCTCCGCGGGCGGGGTGGCGAAGGATTTCGTCATCCATCCATGTCTGCTCTTCGCCCACTCCGCACCCCTGCGACCCTCAAACCGACCCATCAAGTTTTCGGCTTGCGATTGACCGGCTTGCTGAACCGTCTTCCACGTGAGCGGTAACTCATGGCCATCGTTGCCGCGATCCCGCTGATTCAGAGCCGAGTTCAATTTCGGCTCGCTGTCGCGGCCCGCCAGGCGCAATCCTTCGATGCGTGAGCCCGCCAGGGAAATCCGTCGCTCGCCTTTTTTCGGGATGGTGACGGCAACCTGCGCCACGATCCGCTTCGCCGTCACCACCTCGAGGATGTTCAGATCTTCGACCACGGCCGTGGCCAGGGTCGAAATCGCATCCTCGCTCTTGCTCTCCCGGCCGGTCACCAGCGAGTACGCGCACGAACAGGAGACGACTTCGTCGAGATTAAACGCCCCCGAACGCGCCGTTGCAAACCCTCCGACCGCCGGCAGGGAGACCGGAGCCAGTGTGGGGATCGTTTTTTCAAATGGCTCCTTCAAGAAGCCGCCCAAGGCGTTTGCATCCGCTCGAAAGGAATAGAATCTCTCTTGCTTATAGGTCTGCATGGCCGGCCTCGCAGTGCGTTGAGTTCATTGGGAGTGCATCAATTCGAGACGTGCAAGGTGAAACGATAGCGCGCTAACTCGGCAGGCTGCGCTCGGGCGGGATCCGAATAGCCTTGCACGGTCAGTCGATAATCTCCGTCAGCCCAAGTGCCGGCGGGGATCCGGATCGAGACGGTATCTTTGGCTTGTTCGGCCGAGACGGGCACCCGCCAGACATTGGCGCCGGACGGCGCAACCAATGTGCAGTCGTAACTCGAGAATTGCGCGGCCGCCGGAATGTCGACGGACAGCAGGATGGGCTGGCCGGGCCTGATTGTTACCGAGGGAACCGGGCCGCCGCGGCTGTTGGCGCCGATCAGAGAGACCGAGGGCAGAACTTCCGGATGATTGACCTGTACGACCTCACCGGTGAGCCGCGGATAAACGACCACATTCTGATAGGCGATGACCAGCAGCAGCAGTGCAAGTCCGGGCGCGGCGAAGGCGGGCCTCCAAAGAAATGCGAATGGGGACTTTCTGGCAGGTTTCGGCGCGGGCACGTCGGGTATGAAGCGCTTGAGCTCCTGGGTCGCGGCATCGAGAAACGCCGCGGTCGTGCGCAGATCGGCGGCGCATTCCTGGCAATCGAAGAAATGCTCCTCGAACTCATCACGCTCCGGCGGCGCGATTTCGTCCAGGAGATATTTCTCAACCGCCCCGCGCCGCGTGGCTTCGTGATGATCCATAAAAACCTAGGTCTCCAATTGCCGCCGCGGGTCACGAGTCACGGGTATCACTCCCATTCCTTGTTTCGGCAAGACGTTTTTCATACGAGGACTTGAAGGATTGCTTGGCGCGATGCACCAAGACCCGCAGATAGTCGCGCGAAAGGCCGAACTCCGCGCATACCTCGTCCTTATCACGCTCCTCCAGCAACACGGACTGAAGTAAGCGGCGATCGCGTTCGGACAGCTCGCCCAGGATCTTACGGACCACCCGTTCCGTCTCGTCTGCCTCGAACATGCCCGACACACTGGCCGCTTCGTCTGCGCGCTCGACTTCCTCCCGCAAGCCGGAATCCATCCGGTTATGTGCGCGATAATGCTCGAGCAGGACATGATTACAAACCGAATTGACGAGCGCCCCCAGCCGCTCCGGCTGCCGGATTCCGTCCTTGGCGCGAATCAGTGCCAACACCCGCACGAAGGTTTCCTGCCTCACATCCTCGATCGAGTCCTTGGAGCTCAGGCGCGAGCGCAGCTTGAGACGGATGAGTTCGCCGAAGTAGCTTGCAAAATGTTGCTCGGTGCGCGCATCGCCGCGTTGCAGTCGTTCGAGATACGACGAGTCGAACGTGGCGAATTGCAAACGGGCTCCCTCTCGAATCGGGATCGAACCCCATTGTACCGAGCTTTTTGTAACGGCCGAACGATGATCAGCGAGGCGCCCGAGCTTTTCCGGCGCGATGGTGGCCGCCATCATGCGTACTCCAGTGCACCAATATGCAGCATGGACTCGATTAGCGCGCGCGGCGTGCCCTCCTGCATCAGCGCCGCCGCGGCCGCGGGGGAACTGAGCCTAAGCCAGAGCTCGCGCTCAGGCGGCGAAGCCATGCGGCATAACGGCTCAGACGCCGGCGCGACCAGGAGCGCGGCCACGCTGCGAGACAAGGGCGAAGACGGTGCCGGTGCAAAGAGCGCATCGAGTACCGGATTGCATTCTTGATTCAAGAGCACGAGGCCCGCATGGGAGCCCCGACGGACGATGCGCTGCGGGCCGAACAGCGCGGTGGCCGGCGGGTTGAAGGCCTCTGCACCCTCGTTCGCGCGAAGCGTCAGCTGCTCCAGCCGGCATACCGCCAGTTCCGGTGAATTATCGGGCAGTTGCCCCGCGATGAAGTCGAGCAGTGCGTCCGCCCCGGCCGCCAGGAACGACGACGTACCCGCGGAGGAGTGGAACCACGCATCCAGCAGGCCGCGCCGCACCTCGTCCTGCAGCATCGAGAGCACGAGCAATCCCGGATTTACCGTGCGCCGAGCGTTCCACGAGCGCTGCAGGAACGCCGTGAACTGCACGCCCACGCTCTGCGGCAGCGCATCGAGGGGCGCGAACCGCATCGGTCCCGAAGACGGTGCGGCGAGGGAATGGAGCTTGGTATGCATCCATCCATAGTGACGACAGGGCGGCAATCGTTACATCGAACAGGAACGATTTGCCTCCCGTGTAACAGTTGTCGCGGTCGCCAACGGAAACCGAGAAGACCGCCGCTTTAGACAAGACCGAGGCAGGGCCCTCGCGTCTATACGCACCCGGTAAGCCTCGCGAGGTCGAATCGGGGCCATCGCGATTGCAACCCGCGACTCCTCGCGGCCAGCAATTGCGGAACGCATATCAAGCCTCGAGTACAGGATCTCTGGAGCCTCCCGCAGATACAGCGGAAGCGGGACCTACTCGGATCGTTCGATATCGCAAGTCACTGACTATCAATTTATAACTCAACAGGAGTGAACCCAATGAATATTCTGCCATCGATCATTGTTTTTAAAGATGCCAACTTCAACATCGACAACTCGAATCAAGTCGTCCGTATCGCGCCGGGGTGGGGCTATAGCTACGTAGGCGACGCCTGGAATGACACGATTTCCTCCGTAATTATACTTTCCGGGACCTGGCAATTTTTCGAAAACGCGGGCTTCAATGGAGCTTTTGCGACTGTAGGACCCGGCTGGTACAAATTCGTCGAGGATCCGCAATTCAATATGCAGAACGATATCATCTCGTCAATTCTTTGCGTTTCCAATCAGCCTCAAGGCGATAATCCCGTCGTAGACATTTGAGAGCGGGAAGCAATCGGTAACCCATTCTCTGATGCGGAATCGCACGGATAAAGCGCATCACGGTTTATTCGTGCGAGCCTGCTGCTGGCCGCGCTGCTCGCTGAGAAGGCACAGCATCTCGGTCGCGATCAGAGCGGCGGCGAGCGCCGTAATCTCGCTTTGGTCGTAGGGAGGTGATACCTCGACGACGTCCATACCGATAAGGCGCAGCGGCACGAAGCGACGGAGGATCGAAAGCGCCTGGGCGGTACTCAAGCCGCCCGGGACCGGTGTGCCGGTGCCTGGGGCGAACGCTGGGTCCAGACAGTCGATGTCAAAAGTGAGGTAAACAGGCCTATCACCGACGATCTCGAGCGCCTTGGCGGCTGCTGCCGCGGGGCCATGCTCATGCACCCAATCGGCGCCGAGCACGTTGATACCGAGAAAGTCCTCGTTCCACGTGCGGATGCCAATTTGCACCGACGTCTTCGGATCGATGAGGCCCTGACGTACCGCCTTGTAGAACATGGTTCCGTGATTCATGGAGCGCTCGTCGTCGTCGGCCCACGTATCGCTGTGCGCGTCGAAGTGAATGAGCGAGAGGGGTTGTCCGAATTTCTCGGCATGCGCGTGCAACAACGGGTAGGTCACGTAATGATCGCCGCCAAGGGTCAGCATCGTCGCGCCCGATGCAAGGATCGTCCTCGCGTGCTGAACGATCGAGTCAAAAACCGTATCCGGCCGATGCGGGTCGAACCAGCAATCGCCGTAGTCGATGACCGACAACCGATCGCAGGGGCCGAAACCCCACGGGTAGATCGGCCAGTTAAGGTCGACGCTCGCGGCGCGGATACCGGCCGGACCAAGCCGCGTGCCAGGGCGATTTGTGGTCGCGAGGTCGAGCGGGACGCCCGAGACGACGACGTCGGCCCCGGCCAAGTCTTTGCTATACCGGCGGCGAAGAAACGATAGTACGCCAGCGAAGGTGTTCTCTTTGCTGTACCCCTTGCTAGTAACGCGCGTAATAGCACCATCACCGTGGGTGGTTATGTCGGACATGGAATTCCTTTGTCGGGAACGCTGCTGGTAACGCGATGAGGGGGCACTCTGTGAGCGACAATTCTGCCATTTGTTGCGATCTGTCGCATGACGGAAGTGTGGCACCATGGTTTCGGGAATCCAATTAGCGGCCCTGCTGGAGGTATAAGTATGGCTAATGAGCGCGGGCGGTCGCTTCCACCGATCAACACGCTGATGGCGTTCGAATCCGCTGGGAGGCTGGGCAACTTTTCCGAGGCGGCTGACGAACTCGCGCTAACCCAGTCGGCGGTCAGCCAGCAGATACGCAAGCTCGAGGACCTCGTCGAGCAGCGACTGTTCTTTCGCAAAGGCTCTGGCGTGCGCCTCACCGCGGCCGGTCGGCTCCTGTTCGAGACCGTCAGCAAAATGCTCGGTGATCTCGCGGCCGGCTTCGATCGCATCGAACCCTACAAGAACGAGGATTCCGCGTTGCTCGTCTGTCCAGCGGACTTCGCCCACGGCTGGCTGATGGCGCGGCTGGGGGACCTCCGCCGGACACGCCGCGCCGTGGAGGTCTGGGTGATCACACGCGACGAGGCCCGCGCAATCGATCGTATCGACGTCGATCTGATCGTCTCGCGGCGGCCAATCCACACCGCCGACGTCGAGAGTGTCCCGCTACTGGAGGACAAGTCGATCGCAGTCTGCGGGCGCGGCCTCGCCCCGCGGCTTGCAAAGTTGTCATTCCCTGCGGTCGTCGAACGTGCACCCCTCCTGATGCTCGAGGACGAGCCCGATTGGGGCGGATTCCTGCGGGACAGGCGGCTTCGCGGCAAGCGGCTCAACCGCGTCGCCACGATCGACAACAGCGTGTTGCTGATCGGCGCCCCATGATGTCATATCACGGGTGATGTACCTAGAGAGAAGCGGTTGACCAGATTTTCAGCCCGCTTTTGGCAGTTTCAGGGGTTTATCAATCGACCACTTCCAGCGTTTTTCCGACCACTTCCGAGGCGAACCAAGGTGCTGAGCTTCATCGGCTGTATGTTGACCCGGGCGGTCGCGAACGGCGGGTTACGGAAAGCCAATACGGCAGGCGGCACTTGCATGAACCGACATCGAAACTGGACAACTCGCCATGGCGCGATCTGGACGCTGGTAGCGAGTTCGGTCGCGCCACGAAGTAGAATGAAGCCGATGAAACACGCAACGATATTCATCTATCTTGTCCTTGCCTTCTTGCTGGATGGCGCGTACCTGGCGCAGGCTGCCGACTCGCCGCCAAGTCTCATTCTGGTGAACGGCCGGATCTGTACGATGAATCCGGCGCAGCCCTGGGCCGAAGCAATGGCAGTCCGTGGTCATCGGATCGTTTCCGTCGGCGCAAAGACCGACATTTTGCGCCTGAAAGGGCCGTCGACGCGGATCCTCGATATGCACGGCGGCTTCCTGACTCCGGGATTGATCGATAGCCACGTGCATTTCTTCGACGGCGGCCGTTACTTGAGGAACGTGGCGTTGCGCGACGCAGTCACCATGGCGGAAGTAACGCGACGAGTCGGTGAATATGCATCCGCTCATCCGCTGGGCGACTGGATCGAGGGCGAGGGTTGGAGCTACGGCTATCCCGACATGCTAAACGGGGAATTCCACAAAGAGGTGCTCGATCGTGTGAGCGGCCATCGGCCGGTGTTCCTCGATTCAAGCATGGCTCACGCAGCCTGGGTCAACAGCGAGGCGCTGCACCGCGCCGGCATCACCCGCGACACCCCAAATCCTGCCGGCGGGGAGATCATGCGTGGAGCGGACGGCGAGCCGACCGGTTGGCTCAAGGAGGATGCCGCCATTCGATTAGTGCAGGACAAAATCCCGGCGCCGTCGCCCGATGAATCCAAGGCGTCGCTCCTGGCCGCCATTCGTGAGTCGAACCGGCTCGGGCTGACGCGTGTCGACAGCGCCGGTGGAGACTTCGACTTGCTGCCGCTGCTGGCCAGCATCGAGCAACAGGGAAACCTTACGCTGCGAATATCGATTGCGGACTGGATCAACCCGCCCGGCTTGACGGAACAGCACCTCGCGGCACTAGAGGCGGCGCGAAGTCTTTATCACGGCACGGTTTTGTCCTGCTGCGTTGCCAAGTTTTTGATGGATGGCGTCATCGAATCGCATACAGCCTATCTGCCCGGCGGCTATGCGGATAAGCCATCCGAGACGGGCATGCGGTTCTTTGCACCGGAGCCGTACAAGGCAGCGGTGCTCGCCCTGTATCAGCATCATTTCCAGATCTACACGCACGCCATCGGCGACGGCGCCATCAAACTCGCGCTCGATGCTTATGAAGCGGCTCAGGCGACGAATAGCGATCCAGAGCGGAGCGGACCGAGGAATCGCATCGAGCACATGGAAGCCCCCGATCCAGAGGACCTACCGCGTTTCGGCAAACTCGGCGTGATCGCGAGCATGCAGCCCTTGATGATTTATCCACGAGATGAGTGGAAGGGCATGGAAGGTTTATGGCAACAGTTCGCCGGGGAGAAATTCCTGCCGACGGCGTTTGCCGTCCGCACCTTGCTCGACACCCATGCGATCGTAGCATTCGGCACCGATTGGCCCGTCGTGCAACTCAATCCGCTCTTCGGTATCCGCAATGCCGTTCTGCGCCAGAGCCTGGACGGCCAACCTGCCGGCGGCTACACGCCTGCCCAACGCATCAGCGTCGCAGAAGCATTGCGGGCATACACTTTGGATGCCGCCTACGCCAGCCGTGCCGAAAAGGAAGAAGGAAGCATTGAAGTCGGCAAATTTGCGGACGTCGTGCTCTTCTCCAAAAATCTGTTGGAAATCCCTCCCAACGACATACCCACCGCAGAGGTTCTGCTGACCGTCGTCGGCGGCAAAGTCGTATACCGGCGGTAATTATCATTCAACGGCAAGCGCCACCGCGCAAACATTGAGCCGAAAGGAATACGCCAACTGCCACGAGTAACCTGCGGGGGTTGGCCGTCGCCGGCATCAATCCGGCGACAGCGGCTCTTGTCTCTTTCTCGCATTCATCTCATGTCTTACGCGACTGATATGGTCATATATGACCTTGCGCAGCCGATTGGTGACACCGAGGGGCTTGTGCTCAGGCAGCGCATGCCAGGGAGTGAATGAAAGGTTCTCGCAAAACTGGTTCTGAGCCGGCGTATCGAACACTTGCGCCGGGATATGAATTGTTGCCACCCGATAGAAAGGGGCTTGCGCTTCCTTCCACTCGGTCCGCGAGTCCTCGACGTCCATACCGCTTGATGTTCTCGGTTGAATCAGGAATTCCATGCACGCGTCGCCGCCCTGCAGCGTGTTTCGCATCGCATCACGTAAGAAGTTGCGCGCCGGACTTTTCGGTATGGTGTCGCCGGTCGCCGAGCATGCTCTGGCGGAATACTTCACCGCCTGACGCCCAGGCCCATTGCCCAACTGATACGGAACCATTGACCAATAGCGCGTTTGAAGAGGATTGGCAATCCTCGTACCGCTCGTTTCCAATGCGATCAGAGTCCCCTTGGCGCCAAGCGCGAACGGAATAAAAAGTTTCCGATAAAAGCGACCGCTATCCTCATCGCGTACAAAAGATAGATAGCGAGCGGGATCGGTCGCGAAGAACACGGGGTGATTGATCATGATGAAATCTTGCGTCAGGGCATCACTTTCATCCCTCAACAATTTTTTCCCGGGTACTCCCAACACTTTTATGGCCATGCCGCGCGCGTCTCGTTTGATGTCTGCCCGAGTCGGATCACTCGAGCCGTTCGAAAAGCGAATCCACGCCTGATAGGTCTTACCTGGAATAAAGATCCCTTTCGCGAGCCCATCGGGAAGCGCGTCGAGTACCCGAATTTCGGCTTTTACGCATCCGTGCGCTTTGGGATGTGCGTCGCGACGCGCGCTGCCGGGCGCGTATTGTTTCCGGAGGGATTCTTCGATAGCCACCGATATCTCATCAGCGGCCGGTTCTTCGCCGGGGAAGAGATGTTCGCCTAGCTCGGCATCAATGTCCGGGTAGGTGACCGTGTCAGGTGTGGGAGCCGCGTCCGAAGCGGCGTTTTTCACTAGCGCCCCATGGCAGCCGCCGATCGCGAGCACCAGGCCAAACTGGACAACCCAAGACCTCAAACGCGCGGCATCAAGTACGTCTGCGCGGGCAATCTAGGTTCTGCGCACGAAAAAAAAGATTAAGGCAATGATAAGAACCGCTCCAAGCAAGCCGCCGCCGATATACAGGTGAGGTCTCCGATGTGGGTCTGAGCTGCAAATTAGGCGCTGAATGAAGCTGCCCGTCGGTGCGGTAACATACGGATAACCACGGCAATGCCTAGGTCGCTATTCCCTCACCGGGCCATGCAATCGCAGCGATCAGTCGTGATCGCCGTCGGCGTCGCGCTCGTAGGTATCGCCGAGGGTAATCTCGTGTATCTAAACGCATCCATCGCTTACCTGCCCGCTCCCTCTAAATGGTCAGTAAGCGCTCAAAAAACGATCGGTAGCGCCGCAAGGCCAACCGAAGGCCCTCGGTTGAATCTCGTTGGCCCTCGAGCGTTGCCCGTTGCTTCGCAAACGTCTCGGCCAAACTCTTGATCACTTGTGCGACCAGCTCGTCCCCCTCTCGAACCGCCTTTTGAGGGTCATCCACGAAACCCTGCTGAACGACGCTCCAGCGAGAGCGGAAGTCCCCGGCGATTTGTTCATCGAAAAGAGGTGCAAGCTCCTCGGCCTCTTTTTGCGTCGTCGCACCCGTGACGGCGTCGTCGTCCCGCAATGCGGCGCGTTCTTCAGCCTCACGCTCGTGCCCGTTTGCCGACGCGGCGAGATCCGCGGTCGTCAGGGTTCTCTGTCGGGGGCCATCGTTCGCTGTATCGTCGGTGATGTTCACGACCGCACCGCGGCCGTTCGCTGCATCGTTCGGGGTGTTCACCACCTCAACGCGGCCGCTCATTGAATCGTTCGTGGTGTTCATGATTGCGCCGCCACGGTGGATCTCGGCGTTTCGGCCACTGGATCGGTACGCACTTCGAGAAGGTCGGCAAACAGGGTGCGGTAGTGCACGATCGCTTTTCGCAGCTCCTCCGTATCGGCTTCGCCACGCGCATCCTTGGCTGCGATGACTTGCGCGGAGCGATAGGCGTCCACGACCCCCGGATGGTCGACGGAGATATCGGAGGCCCGGCGCTCAAAATCGCCCATAGGGTAACCCCGAGCCGTCATGAGCTCTCGAACCAGCTTGTCCGCTTGCACGACCGCCCCTTTCGGGCTGTCAACAAAGCGGCCTTGGAGACCTCTCCACGCCTGGCTGAATCTCCGAGCCTCCTCGGCCGGTAGCGGCCTGATGTCTAGTTTCGCGACCCGCGCCTCCCGCGCGCGAAGCTCCGCTTCGGCCTTCGATTCACCTCCGGCTCGCTCCACGGTCCGCTCGTATTCCGTGCCGAAGCGCTTCTTAAGCCGCAAGGACTGCCGCTTTCGATGCACCAGAGCCGCGATGATTGCAGCCGCCGCCACCAAAATCAGGACAACTGCCAACATAATAGTAGTTGTCAGAGGGGTATTCGTGGTTCGTGCCTCGGGTTGGGATGCGACTTCCGCGTTTGGCAAAGAGCTTGGCCAATCCTTCCTCTCTCGGTAACCGGCCAAGTTGCATACACGACGTAGGACTTAGCCCACTATTGCGATTCGCAACTCGAGCGCGGCTAGAAATAAAGAAGGCGCTCAAGACGATGACTCAAGACCAACCGAAACGGCGAACCTCATACTCCAGCGATCCTCGGTGCTGGAAATCGTCGGCCGCGGGGGGAGTCGAACGATCGCTGGCCCCGGCCAACTTCCGTCCGATTTTCTTCTCGAGACCACTCATTCGAACTTTGGCCCACTTTGGCGGTCCCCGTGACCAGATCGCGTCTGTGAGTTTCGGTCGCGCAGCGGTTCCATCTTAGATCTGCGCGCGCGCAACGGCCTCGGAATTCAGCGCGTCGAGATAGTGCACGTAGGATAAAGATACGCCCGCGTGCACGCGCCGGTCTCGGCGCAGACACATCAAGCGTTGCTCGAGATATTTCTAAGCTCACACTTCCAACCGGTCTCCGGAGCGCGCGACCAGGGTGTAGAGCACCGGCATTAGGAAGATGCTGATCAACAGGCGGGTGAACAAACCGCTGACGATGACCAGCGCGAACGGCCGCTGAGTATCGGTGCCGACGCCTGTGGCCAAAGCCACGGGCAGCAGCCCCAAGGCAGCGACCAGCGCCGTCATCATGATAGGACGCAAGCGCAGGATGGCGCCTTGACGGATGGACTCGGGGAGCGGAGTCCCATCGCGTCGAAGTTCGTTGACATAGGAAATGTAGACAATGGCCGTCTGCACCGAAACGCCAAACAGGGCCAGAAAGCCGATGCCGGAAGACGCCGAGAACGGCGTGCCGCTGATCCAGAGCGCCACGATGCCGCCCACCGGCGCCGACAGCAGCACACCGAGCACGGTGATGAAGGGAAATTTGAAATTACTGTAGAGGGCGAAGAGCAGGAGAAATATCAGGAACAAGGTCAGCGGCAGGATCACGCTCAATTGCGCGCGCGAAGCGGTGTATTCCGAATACTCGCCGCCCCAATCCAGCCGATATCCTTGAGGTAGGCTCACCTTTTTGTTGACCTGCTGAATGGCGTCGTTCACCGCGCCCGCGAGATCCCGCCCCTCCACCGAGAATTGAACGCCGATGTAGCGCGAGTTGTTCTGGCGGTAGATGAACGAGGCCCCGTTGGTCACGCGGATATCCGCGAGCTCCTTGAGCGGAATCTGCTGTCCGGCGGCAGTTGCCACCAGGATATTACCGATCTCCTCGGCGTTGTCCCGATATTCCCGCTCGAGACGGACGATGAGATCGAACTGCTTTTCTTCCTGAACCACCTGCGTGGCGGCATCGCCGCCGATGGCCGTCTGGACCAAGGCGTTGATGTCGGCGACGTTCAGGCCGTAGCGCGCGATAGCGGCGCGATTGATCTTGATGGACAGACTTGGCTGACCGAGCTCTTGAACCAAGGTGACATCGCGGATTCCGCGTACCCGCTCGAGGATCTGCTTGACGGATTTTCCCTTCTGCTGAAGGGTCTCCAAGTTGGCACCGAAGACTTTGACGGCCAATGCGCTTTTCAGGCCGGTCTCTGCCTCGTCCACCGCATCTTCCGCCGGCTGGGTGTAATTAAAGGTGATGCCGGGGAATGCCTGGAGCTTGCGATTGATGGCCTCGATTAGCCCGGCCTTGTTGCGATAATCGCCATTCCAGGACGCGTAGGGCTTCAAGTCGACGTAGAACTCGACGTTGAAAAAGCCGGTCGAGTCGGTGCCGTCGTCGGGACGGCCGAGCTCGGAGGCCACCGTCGTCACTTCGGGGAACGACCGCAAGATATCGCGCACCTTGGGTGCGATCTTCGCCGATTCATCGAACGATATGGTGTAGGGCATGGTCGCGCGCACCCAGAGTGCGCCTTCGTCGAGCTGCGGCATGAACTCGGCGCCGATTCGAGGAATGAGCAGCAGCGAGACTGCCAGCAGAACGGCCGAGGCAAAGGTCGTCGTCCAAGGACGCTCAAGGCATGCATCGAGTCCGCGGGTATAAGCGTTCTTGATGAATTCGAACGCCGCATTGCGCCTTTCCCGCACGCCGTTGCGCATGAACCATGCGCAGAGCACCGGCAAGAGCGTCAGCGTCACGATCAAGGAGCCGACGAGCGCGAAGACCATCGTGTCGGCCATCGGTTTGAACAGCGTCCCCGAAGGCCC
>JBEKHO010000033.1:0-56053 GCA_050012215.1 Steroidobacteraceae bacterium | reverse complement strand
GTTGGTGTGCCCCAACTTGGACAGCGCGAACATCGCGTACAACCTGCTCAAATCGGCGGCGGGCAACAACGTGGCGATCGGCCCCATTTTGCTGGGCTGTGCGGCGCCCGCGCACATTCTCACCTCGGCGGCGACCGTGCGGCGTATCGTCAACATGACGGCGCTGACGGTGGTCGAGGCCAACCGGGCGAGCGCGCCGACGGGCGATCCGGGCCTGCGCTAGACGGTCAAAGCCCCCGCATCGTTCAGGCCACCGCCGTCTGCACGACCCGGACGATCACCATGATGACGGCGATCACGAGGTAGCCGCGCAGCACCAGCATCGACAGGCGCCGCATCGGCGTCAATCGGATTGCCCCGATCGTATCCAGGCGCGGCGCGCGCCACGTGTCCGAGCTTGCGGATGGGGGATTCTGCGCCGGCGACGTGGCGCGCGGGACCGATCGCGGTCCCCGGCCGCGCAGCGCCACGATGCCGGCGACGATGCCGCCGAGCGCCGCGCCGCCGCCGAGGATCCAGACGATGGTGCTGCCACCCATGTCCGGGAACAGCACCGCGGCCGTTAAGATCAACGACAGCAGCACCAGTACGCCCACCACCACGGATGTGAACACGTTCAGCTTGAAGGAGTTCGCCCACGGACCGAGCAACTCCCTGTCGTTGCACAGCAGCAGCAGAAATACCGATGCGCTCGGCAGCAACACGCCCGCGAGGGTTTGAACGGCGTTGGTCAATAATCCGAGCGGTACCCTGGGAACGAGCACGAGCGCGGCCGCCACCGCGATCAGGCAGCAGTAGATGCCGTAGAAGGTCTTCGCCTTCAGCGGGCTTTCATGCAGCGAATGGCGCATCTTCAGCAGGTCGCCGACCGCGTAGGCCGACGACAGGGAGACGGCCGCAGCACCGATGATGCTGGCATCTATCAGCGCGAACGCAAACAGGACGCCCGGAAGGCGCGAGCCGTGAAATTGGTCGAGTCCTTGCGCGATGCCGCCGGCATCCGTGAATTTGCCGAACTGCGGCGTTCCAGCGAACGCGTGTGCACAGAACGCGATCATCGCGACCGCGCCGAAGATCACGATGGCGATGCCGATGATGAGGTCGACCCGTTCGTAGTTGATGAAGCGCACGCCGATGCGCTTGTCGATGATGTAGCTCTGCTGGAAGAACAGCTGCCACGGAGCCACCGTCGTCCCGACGATGGCGATGATGAGGAGCATCACGTCGGCGAGCCGCGCGCCCGGCGGCATCCGCGGCACCAGAAAATCGTGAGCGATCTCGGCCACGGGCGGCCGGGTCATCAGGAAGACGGGAAGCAGCAGCACACTGCCAAACACGAGAATCAGCGCGAAGCGCTCGAAGCGCCGGAAATCCCCGGTGCCGGCCGCCGCCATGACCAGCGCCGCGGCGGCCGCGACGCCGATGACCTTCGGCACTCCGAGGATCCCCAGGCCGATGCTGATGCCGACGAACTCGGTCACCAGGGTGAGCGCGTTCAAGATGAACAGGTCGATGACACTGAACGCGCCCCAGAACTTGCCGAACCTCTGCAGGATGAGCCTGGCATGGCCGACACCGGTTATGGTGCCGAGGCGCAGAACCATTTCCTGGTTGACGTAGAGCACCGGTACGAGCAGCGCCAGCGTCCAAAGGAGCGTGGTCCCGTAATTCTGGCCGGCCTGCGCATAGGTGCTGAAGGCGCCGGCGTCGTTATCGCCCACCATGACGATCAGGCCGGGACCGAGAATGGCCAAGAGCGTGCGCAACCGGTGAGACCAACCGCTGCGGGGTGCCACGTCGTCGCGGCGCAGCGTGCCGAGCGCGCCGCGGATCTCGTCGTAGGTTTCGGAAGTCGCCTGCATCATGGTCGTTCGCCTCGGGTCTCGAGAGGCACGATTCGCGGGTACGGGCAGCCCAATACGCTCCGCTCGATCGTTGTGAGCGACCGACAGAGCGTGGACGAATGAGAATTAGAAGAGGAGGAGAATCCCGATCATGACCCGGGATGGGCTCCATTGACCTCCCGCCCGCAGCGGGAGGTTCGGACGAACTTTCCTACCGCGAGCGCGCTGCGTCTGACGCGGCGCCTAAACTCAATCTAGGGCAACTGTCCAATGAATCGAACCTCGCATTGCGGAAATTGGAGGCAAAATAATTCGTTGCGTTTCAGATGTAAAGAAAAATCTACGCGCCCAGCAATCAGCTGGGTTATCTTTTGGCCCGTGCGAGATTTCACCGACTCATCCAGCGCCATCGATCTTCGCAGCGACACCGTGACCCGCCCCACGTCCGCGATGCGCGCGGCCATGGCTGCCGCGGAAGTGGGCGACGATGTGTACGGCGACGATCCGACCGTCAATCGGCTGCAGGCCACGATGGCCGAACGCTTCGGATTCGAGCGTGCGCTGTTTTTCGCCTCGGGAACTCAGAGCAATTTGGCCGCTTTGATGGCGCATTGTGGCCGGGGCGACGAATACCTGGTCGGTCAGGAAGCGCACACCTACAAATACGAACAGGGCGGGGCGGCCGTTCTCGGCAGCATTCAGCCTCAGCCGCTGGAAAACGAGCCGGACGGAACGATCGCGCTCGATCGCATCGCCCGTGCGATCAAACCCGATGACGCACATTTCGCGCGGACCCGGCTGCTGGCGCTGGAAAATACCATGGGCGGGTGTGTGCTGCCGCCCGCGTACGTCTCGGACGCGACCGCGTTGGCGCATGCCCGGGGTCTGAAAACGCATTTGGACGGCGCTCGCCTGTTCAATGCGATCGTCAAGCTGCGGGTCGATGAAACGGCATCGGTGGCGGGATTCGATTCGGTCTCGGTGTGCCTCTCCAAGGGACTGGGTGCGCCGGCGGGTTCGGTGCTGTTGGGGTCGGAGGAGCTCATTGCGGCCGCGCGGCGTTGGCGCAAGGCCCTCGGCGGCGGCATGCGGCAGGCGGGCATCCTGGCGGCGGCCGGCTTGTATGCGCTCGAACACCACGTCGAGCGTCTGGCGGAGGATCACGCGAATGCCGCCTACCTGGCTGACGGGCTGCGCGACATCGGGCTGACGGTCGAGCCTACGGAGACCAACCTCGTGTTCGTGCAGATTCCCGGGGCAGCGGTCGAGCCACTACGGGCGCATCTCGCGAAGCTCGGCATCCTCGCATCGATCGGGCCGCGCACGCGCCTCGCCACCCACCTGGATGCGCCGCGTGCCAGGATAGAGGCCGCGCTGCAGGCGTTCCGGGAATTTCCGGACTGGCCTTAGCGCAACCCACAATCGAAAGCGCGCAGCCGGCGGCGCGCCCGTCGCAGATCCTGCGGCGTATCCACATCCAGCGCGGCCGACGCAAGCTCGACCAGCTTGAGTTCGTCCCTCGGCAGGCTGTTTACCAGGTCACGCAGCCCCAGATCACCACCGATTTGCCGGGCCTTGGGATAGAGCCGGCGAGGCAGGATGAGGGGCGCGCCGGCTCCCGCCCCCACACGTCGGGCAACGACGGCGCGCCTCGACGATCGCCAGCGCGCGAGCAGCCGCGCGATCTCGCGGCGCTCGAGCCACGCCAAATCGACCGGCAGGATCAATACGGCGGCGCTGTACTGGGCCCGGAACAAACCGCTTTTGACGGAAGCTGAAAGTCCCCGCGACCGTTGCCGGCTCCAGGCGAAATCGACGCGCTGGCGAGCGAGCTCTGCTCGCGCCCGTACCGCCCTTGGCGGCAGCACGACGATGACCCGGCGGGCGGCCAACGGTGCCAGGATCCGCACGGTTCTGCGCAGCAGTGTCATGCCGCGAATTTTCGACAAAGCTTTCGGGCGCCCGAGTCGTGCCGAGAATCCGGCCGAGAGAACCACGAGGCGGACTCCGGCAGCGGCATTCATTGGTATCATCGCGCCATGACTATACCCGGCAATTTGCAGCGGCGGCCGTTTCTGGCCCCAATCGGCGTGGTGGCGTTCACGGTCATGGCGGGCTTGTTGCTGCTGATCGCCGCGGTTTGGCTCTCGGTCACCTCCACATCGACCACCGTGATCGTCGTGCGCCATGCCCCCCAGATGCTCGGTGTCAACGGCGGCGATCCGCCGCTCAGCGCGGATGGTGAAGCGCGCGCCGCGTCTTTGGCACGGGTGCTGGGCGATATCCACCTGAAGAGTCGCGTCGCGGCCATCTATGTGTCGGACAAGCTGCGCAGCCGTTCCACCGCCGCTCCGCTTGCGCAGACACTCGGCATCACGCCGGAAGTCGTCGACGAGGATGATCCCCGAGCGCTCGCGCATCGTGTGTTACACGAGCATTCCGGGGATACGATTGTGATCGTCGGGCACGCCAATACGTTGCCGGCCATCGTTTCCGCCCTGAGCGGCGTCGAGGATATACCCTCGGTCGAAGCGTCGGACTACGCCAGCCTGTATATCGTGACGGTGCCAAGAATCGGCCGGGCGGCCGCCCTGCGCTTGAAATATTAGCCCATCGGGCCTGCCGTGCGCAGCGCGACGGCTTTGCGCACGAAGTCCATGTGGCGGCCAATGCGAAAATCGGCGAGCACTGCATCGCGCACGCGGCGGCCGCCATCGACCAGGTAGCTGGCCCGGCGCACACCGATGCCGAGCGGGCCGTTCAGCCTATACATCTTGATCACGGTTTTTTGTTCATCCGACAGGAGGGTGAACGGCAATTGGTACTTTGCGCGGAACTTCGCGTGAGACTCCGGGGATTGGGGACTGATGCCCACGACCCGCATACCGGCTCGTTGAATATCCGTATGCAGATCCCGAAGCTTGCAGGCCTGGCTGGTGCAGCCGGGCGTGAAATCGGCTGGATAGAAGTACAGGATGATCGCGCCGGCGCTCAACAGCTCGGTCAGCGATCGGTCGGTTCCAGTGTCGTCCGGAAGCGTGAATTCCGGTGCGCGTTCGCCCGCTTTCAACATGTTGCTGTTTGCCCCTCGCCCCTATCCTAAGCTAAGTTCGGCCCGATTGGGGTGACCCTTTGGGCAATCCTTCGGCTTTGCCCTTTGGCATGTCGGGCCTTTGCTGCTAGTATGCGGGCCCCTTGCGGGGGAGTAGCTCAGTTGGGAGAGCGTCGCGTTCGCAATGCGAAGGTCGAGGGTTCGATCCCCTTCTCCTCCACCAATCCTAGGCCGGTTGTCGCAGGACACCGGCCAATTCCTTACCCACTCGGTAGCTCCCTGGTCGTCGGGGCGGTTACACTGCCGCTACGTCCCCGTGGCACAACTGGATAGCGCGCGCCCCTCCTAAGGGCGAGGTTGTGGGTTCAAATCCCGCCGGGGACGCCATTCCCTCGGAAGTGTAGGACTACGCGACACATGTTTCGCGCCTCCGTCGGACTGTCTGCACACCGCCCCTCCGGTAGGTTTGCCCTCACTGACAACCACGAGCGCAAATGAAAACTACACAACGAGTCGCGCACGGCAGCTTTCTTTTGGCACTGATAGCGATCGCCTCCGGATGCATCGTCGCGGAGCCGCGCGACGGCTACTGGGATCGCGACCATCACCGCTGGTACCACGAACACGCATGGCACGACTGCGCGGACCGCGACGAGCACTGCCGCTGATTTCAGCGCCTGATGCTATGATCGAGGAATAAAGGCAAGTACAAGCGGTTCAGGATGATCGATCCTCGAGGGTTGCGCGCAGCGCTGATATTGAGCCTGAGCCTTGCCGGCTGCGCGGGCTTGGAGCTGAATCCGCTCATTAACGAGCATCGGGCGATCCGCGCCGAGACCGACCGCGCCCGTACTCTCGTGGTGAGTCACGAGCTGGTTCTGGACGACAAGCGCCACCCCGCGCACGAATTTCACCTCCCGGGCGGGATCTATGCGCTCGAAGGGGAGGATGAGGAGTACTGGTATCTGCGTTCGAGCAGCGCATTGACCCTGTTGGATTTTCATCGTGGGGCGCAGACCGAGCGGCACAGTCTGCGCGGCGGGATCGCACTCGGTAAATATTCCACCCGCTCGGTGCCTGCGGCCGTCTATATCGACGGGGAGGGCACCGCGAAAGTCCTGGTGTGGAAGCTGGGCAAGGACTTCATGGGCGGCGAGAACCGCGACTGGCGCAGATCCTTCTAGTCCTGAGCTCTTCGGCTAAAGCGGGCCGAAAATTGCCACGTAATTCTTTCCTCCGGCGCTCGTATCGGCCTGGGTGCCCACGAATACCTTGCCGTTGGCGATCGCGGGTGGAGTGAATTTGGAGCCGGGACCGAATTGGTCACGCGTGCCGGCTTGCGTGCTGTTGTAGAGCTCGGCGAGAGTGGCCGCATCATAGGCATGCAGCACACCCTGGCTGGAGGAATTTTGCACGGCCCACACGATGGCGTTCTGGGTGCCGCTGGCGGACACGCTCATCGGCGCGCCCGGATAGCAGTACGTCATGCTCGATTTCAGGGTGGGCTGGGAGGGCATCTTGGCCGCCGCGAGCTTGAAGCCGCGGATCCCATCGCCGCTCGCCGAATAGTACACGGTGCCGTTGAAGTATACGGGGGCGCCATAAACGCCCGACGCCCCCCCTGTACCGCAACTGGCCGCAGAGGGCGGGAACGCATCCAAGAGGGGCTGATAAGCGTTATCGTCGCTCCCGGTATTGAACTTGCCCAAGCTGTCGCGATCGACGAGATAGATGTTTCGGTCCTTCCCGGCGCCGACGGCCAGATGCCGCGTCGCTCCCGAGGCGTCCACTTGATCGGGCAGCAGCATGAGGCCTCCGGAGGCGAGGTCGGTATCGCTGTCGCTTTCGGCGACGGTGTTGAACATGGTGAAGTAGTCGAGCACGGTCAGCGCGCCGTTGGCGGGGGTCGATAGCTTGATGATCGAATTGCCGTAATCGTTGCCGGTGGGAAAGCCGTCCGCGGTCAATGTCACATCGAACACGCCGTTGGCCGACATGGCGTAGATATTCCCGGTCGCGTCCGCGGAGGGTCCTGAGTTTGAGTTCCAAAACGACGCTTCGCCCTGCTGGCCATTTTGCGACCCGCTCGGCTCGTCATTGAACACCGCGCTCTGCTGCAGCGAGCTCTCGGCGTACGCGATGATCCAGCCGGTATAGTTCTCCACATCGCAGTGGGACGACCACGATGTATAGATCGTCCCTTGGCTCAAGAGCAGCGCCGAACGCTCCTCGTATTGACCGGGGTCGAAGACAATCCGTCCGCTCACCGTGGCGGGCGCGCCGGTGCCGGCTACGGAGGCGGTTATGTCCACGGGACTATGCGCGAGCTCCGCACCGGTGGAAAGATTCAATGCATGCAGCCGCTGGTGATAATTACCGCCGCTGTCCTTGGACATCGCCACGACCAAGAGACTTCCGGCCGCGCGATCAATGACCGGCGTCGCGGTAATCCCGATTTCCGGCGTGACCTGCGTGCAGCCGCGGTTGTCGCTCGGTGTCTCTGCGCTTCCGAGCAGCGACACCTTCCAAAGCGGGGTCGCGCTGTCGCTGTCGAACGCATAAACGCTGTCGTGCTCCGTCGCGACGTAGACGACGTTGTGCACCGTTCCGCCGATGGAATAAGCGCTGAGCGCCAGCGGTTGGGCGTCGACCTTGCCATCGACCGCGAGCAAGTGCAGTACGCCGAATGCCGATTGTTTGACATTCGCGACGGTGAGCACGGTCTCGGCGAGGTTCTGACCTGTGCGTTGGTTGTCGTTGTGATAGGTCACGACATCGGTCGTGGAGGCCGTCGCGGCAGCCGTCACGGTGAGCACAGCAGCACTGCTCGTCTTGGAGCCCAGCGCGTTCGTCACGGTCACGGTGAAGCTCGCCCCGCTGTCGGAGGTGGTCGTGGCCGGCGTCGAGTAGCTCGCGGCGGTCGCTCCAGCGATGGCCGCCCCGTTCTCGGACCATTGATAAGTCAGGCTCGATCCCGTGGCGGTGACTGTGAATGTGGCGATCGAGCCTGCCGTTACCGCGACACTGACGGGATTCTGCGTGATCGCCGGGGCAGTCGCCGTCGTACCGGTCGTGCCGCCGCCGCTGTTGCCGCCGCCGCTGTTGCTGCTGGCGCTAGTGCTGCTCGAGCCGCCACCGCCGCATGCGCCGAGCGTCAGCATACCGCCGAGCAGCGCTAGTGTCGTAAGATGGGGAGTGAGGCTCAAGACGGGTCCCGTGTTGACTGACTAAGCGATGACCATTGGATCGGGCGAGATCAATGCTAAGCGAAGCAAACAAATCCGATCCATCGGCCATTCCACCTACATTGACGGCTCCCCGAGCGCTCATTTTTTGGTCGGCCATCTTGGCGACCGGTGTAGGATCGGGCCTAGGCGCGGCACTTCTCACGCAGCTTCTGTTCATGGTGCAGCACTATGCATGGCCGGGGCCGCACCTCCTCGACGCGGCGCGGCGAGCGGATGCCTGGCACCACATCGGTATCTTGCTCGGCGCAGGCGTGCTGACCGGAATCGGACAGGTCGTGCTGCGCAAACTGTCGAGCGGCAACAGCATCGACATCACCGAAGCGATCACCCAGTTTGCGGGCCGCCTCCCCGTGCTGCGCACGCTCGGCAGCGCGACGCTCTCCGTGGTGGTGGTCGGTATGGGCGCATCTCTCGGCCGCGAGGGTGCGCCGAAGCAGGCCGGCGCTGTGATCGCGAACGCGCTGGCCGACCGGTGCGCATTGTCCGACGAGCAGCGACGATTGCTGGTTGCGTGCGGCGCCGGGGCGGGGATGGCAGCTGCGTACGGCGTTCCCTTGGGCGGTGCGCTGTTCGCCGTCGAGGTGCTGCGTGGCGTGCTGGCGCTGCGCCTCATTTTACCGGCGCTGCTCGCCTCGGCGTCGGCGGCCGGTGTGGCTTGGTGGGTCGCGCTTCCAAACGAGCCGACGTACGTGATTCCTTCATATGCATTGTCCGCGTCCGTGATCGGCTGGGCCATCGTCGCGGGGCCGATCGCCGGAGCGGTATCGGTCGGTTTCGTGCGCGTCGTCGCCTGGGCGGATCGGAATAAGCCGACTGGCGCTCGCCGCGTGGTGGCCCCCGTGGTGGCGCTCGGATTGCTCGGTGTAGTGTCCATCGTTTTTCCCGAATTGCTGGGGAACGGCAAGGACATCGCCGAGCTGGCCTTCACCAATCAAGTCACTCCACTCATGCTGTTGGCACTTTTCGTCTTGAAGCCGCTCGCGACGATCCTCTGCCTGGGAAGCGGTGTGCCGGGCGGATTGTTCACACCCTCGCTGGCGACCGGCGCACTTCTCGGCGGCGCGCTCGGAGTGGCGTGGTCGTGGATCTGGCCCGGAGCTGCCCCGGGACTATGCGCCATCATCGGCGCTGCCGCGGTGCTTGCCGCTACCACGCACGGCCCGATTTCATCCATCGTGCTGGTGATGGAGCTCACCGGCCGGGACCGCTCCTTCATCCTGCCGATGATCATAGCCGTCGTTCTGGCTACGGTGGTCGCGCGCACCATGGACGCACGTTCCATATACGATGCCCGATTCAGCGACCGCGAAATGAGCGATCTGGTGCTGGCGCGAAAGCCCGCCGCCGGTTGAGAAAACCATGCGAGTACTGATGGTGGAAGACGATCGGATGATTGCCCAGGGGTTGGAGCGGGCCCTGCGCCAGGATGGATATGCGGTCGACGGGGTGGCCGACGGCAAGAGCGCCTCCGAGGCGTTGCGAACCTCCGTGTTCGATCTCGTCCTGCTCGACCTGGGCCTGCCGGAGCGCGATGGCCTGGAGGTACTGCGCGAGCTGCGCGGCCGCGGCGATTCGACGCCGGTCATCATCGTGACGGCGCGGGACGACGTGCAGAACCGGATTGCAGGACTCGATTCCGGGGCGGACGACTACATCGTCAAGCCCTTCGATCTCGACGAGGTCGCCGCGCGCATGCGCTCCGTGCTTCGCCGTGCGGCGGGACGCGCGGACCCGTGCATCCGACATCGCGGAATCACGCTCAATCCGGTCACGCACGCGGTGGAACGCGACGGGGAGCCGGTGCTCCTCTCGGCGCATGAATTTTCGGTGCTCGAGGCACTCATGCAGAGGCCTGGCTCGGTGCTCTCGCGCTCGCAGCTCGAAGACCGGCTCTACGGCTGGGGCGAGTCGGTCGAGAGCAACGCGGTCGAGGTGTACGTGCATGGTTTGCGCCGCAAGCTCGGAAGCGATGTCATACGGACCCTGCGAGGCGTCGGTTATTTCGTTCCGAAAGAGCAACAGCCGTGACGTCCCTCCGAGCCCGATTGCTGATCGCGCTCCTCGCCGCCGTGGTCGCCATCTCGGTGCTCGCCGGGTTGCTGACCTATCGCCGCGTGCTCGCGGAAACCTCGACCCTGTTTGATTATCAATTGCGCCAGATGGCCCTGTCCCTCAGGAGCCAGATCCCCATGGCGCCGCGCCTCGAGCTGCCACCGGATCAGGCCGACGCCGACTTCGTGATCCAGATATGGGATGTGTACGGAACGCGAGTTTACTTCTCCCGTCCCGGGCTGCCGCTCATCAATGCGACGGCGCTCGGGTTTGCCGACGTGCGCGTCGGCGGCCGACAGTGGCGCACCTATGGGCTGCAGACGATGGAGGGGGTGATCCAGATCGCCCAGCCGGTCCAGGTGCGCGAGAGCTTGGCGCGCGGGGCTGCGCTCAGGGTCGTGATTCCGCTGCTCCTGCTGCTGCCGCTGCTCGGCGCCGCCGTCGTCGGCGTCGTCGGTTCGGGGCTGCGGCCGTTGAGGCGTGTCGCGGGCGAAGTGCAGCGGCGCGACCTGCACAGTTTGGCGCCGATCGCCGCTGCTCGGCTGCCGCAGGAGATTGCACCGCTCGTCAACGAGTTGAATCGGTTGTTGATGCGCCTGAGTGAGGCGTTCCAGGTACAGCGTGCGTTCGTCGCGGATGCCGCGCATGAACTGCGTTCGCCATTGACCGCGCTCAGCCTCGAGCTGCAGTTGCTGGAGCGTGCGCCCGACGAGCCGGCGCGGCGCGAGGCGCTCGCGAACCTCAAGGCCGCGGCAGCGCGTGCCGTTTATTTGGTCGAGCAATTGCTCACCTTGGCCCGCAACGAGCCGCGCGAACCCGTCGGGGAGCTGATGCGGTTCGCTCTCGAGCAACCGGTCGCCGAGGGCATCGCGGACGCGCACGCGCTCGCGGCCGCGCGACACATCGAGCTGTCCCTGGAAGCGGAACCGGCCACGGTACGCGGCGACCGGGAGGCGCTGCGCACGATGGTGCGCAATCTGGTCGACAACGCCGTGCGCTACACCCCCGAGGGAGGGTGTGTCCGGGTACGCACGCGCGCCGCTGTTGCGACCCCCGGGCGTGAGGCCGCGCTGATCGAGGTGGCGGATTCCGGGCCGGGCATCCCAGCTGCCGACCGCGAGCGCGCTTTCGACCGATTCTACCGGCGCGCGGGCTCGCCGGAGGGGGGCAGCGGACTCGGGCTCGCCATCGTCAAGGCGGTCGCCGATCGGCACGCAGCGCAGGTCAGGCTCGGCGATGCGCCTGAAGGTGGTTTGCTGGTCACGGTGGCGTTTCCGCCCACGGCTTAAGGTTCGCTTAAGCAGCGAGGATCAGGATGGCGCCAATCCGATCCTCAAGCGTTTACCTCAAGGAGAGTTGTCCATGAGATCTCAGAGACCTCTGTTTGCCGGGGCCGCGGCCGGCGTTTTCGCCATCGGCGCAGCCGCCGGTTGGATGGCGCCTTCGGCGTTCAAGAGCGCGCAGGCCGCCGACGCGGTTTCCAGCACTTCCGCGCCGGCGAGTGTTTCGCAGCCGATCCCGCTCGGAACGGCCCCGAACTACCGCGCGATCGTCGCGCAGAATCGAGACTCGGTGGTCGGCATCACCATCGAAGGAGAAATGAAGACCTCCTCCGACCAGCCGTCCAATCCATTCGGCAACGGCGGCGACGACAACCCGCTCTCCCAGTTCTTCCGGCAGATGCCGCATCCGCACAGTCAACCCATGCATGCCCAGGGCTCGGGCTTCATCGTCAGCTCCGACGGGCTCATTTTGACCAACGCGCACGTCGTCGATGGCGCCAAAGAGGTGACCGTCAAGCTGATCGATCATCGAGAATTCAAAGCCAAGGTGCTGGGTTCCGATAAGACCAGCGACATCGCGGTGCTCAAAATCGATGCGAAGGGCCTGCCGGCCGTGCGGCTGGGCAACTCGGACATGCTGGGCGTGGGCGACTACGTGCTCGCGATCGGCGCGCCGTTCGGCCTCGAGGAAACGGCGACCGCGGGTATCGTGAGCGCAACGGGGCGCTCGCTTCCCGGAGACGGTGCCGTGCCGTTCATTCAGACCGATGCCGCGGTGAATCCGGGCAACTCGGGCGGCCCGCTGTTCGATGCGAGCGGTGCCGTGGTCGGCATCAACTCGCAGATCTACACGAACTCCGGCGGGTACGAGGGCGTGTCGTTCGCCGTCCCCATCAATCTCGCGCAGGGGGTGGAGCAGCAAATCGTGAAAACCGGCAGGGCAGAGCATGGCCGGCTCGGTATCCAGATCCAGAACGTCAATCAGTCGTTGGCCCAGTCGTTCAAGCTGAGCTCGCCGGCGGGCGCCTTGGTGGCGCAGGTCGAGCCTGACAGCGCCGCTGCCCGTGCGGGCATCAAGGCCGGCGATGTCATATTGAAATACGACGGCAAGCTGATCGCCGATTCCGGGCAGTTGTCGGTGCAGGTGAACGCCACCGCGCCGGGCGAGAAGGCGACGCTCGACATCGTGCGTGACGGCAAGCCGATCACCGTCACCGCGACGATCGGCTCCGCCGGCTCGGCCACGTTGGCCAAGAACAGCGACATCGGGGAGGGCGGATCGCATCTCGGAATGAAGTTGCGTCCGTTGACTCCGGAGGAGCGCTCTGAAGTGGGTGTCTCCGGCGGCCTGGTGGTGGAAGAGTCGAGCGGCCGCGCGGCAATTGCAGGCATCCAGCAAGGCGATGTGCTGCTGTCGGTGAACGGGACGCCGGTGGACAGCGTGTCGCAGCTTCGCGAACTCGTGCAGAAGCACGGTGACCAGGTTGCGCTGCTGATCCAGAGAGGCGACAGCCGCATTTTCGTACCGGTCGGGCTCGGATGATCCCCCTGCGCGTCTAAGGGAAAAACGGCCGGCCCGCGCTCATCGAGAGCGCGGGCCGGCTTCGTTTCGCTATAAAGCCGGCGTTGAATCGGCTATAAAGCAGGCGATGAATCAATTTCTGTCCGCCTTGGCACTCGCCGCGCTCGGTTTTTGCCAGGCTCACGCCGAAGAGGCGTCCATTCCCGCACCCCCCGCGCCGGGCCCGGCGACCGGCCTCGCCGATTCGGCAGCGCTTCGGGCCACGGTGTTCGGCACGCCGCCGCAGGATATCGCTCCGTTGCCCGCGAAGGTGCCATTGCTGGAGATGGATCTCGATCTGCCTTGGCGACGGCCCATTCCCGCCGTGTTCTGGTTCGACAAGAGATTACGGGTGTGGCTCTCGGCCCAGGACAAGCCGGCTCCGCTCGCCATCGTCATCTCGGGCACCGGGAGCGACGGCAACACCGCGAAGCTCGCGACGCTGCGCGCCGTTCTCTATGGGGCTGGGTATCACGTGCTCACCATGCCGTCGCCCACCTTCCCCGGGTTCATCGTCTCGACCTCGAGCACGGGCGTGGCGGGCGATATGCGCCAGGACGGGCAGGATTTGTATGCGGCGATGGGGGTGATCATCGCGCACTTGCCGCACAAGGTAAAAATTACCGACCTCGACGTGCTCGGATACAGCTTGGGCGGCGCGAACGCCGCCATCGTCAAATCCATCGACGCGAAGGAGCACAAGCTCAACATCCATCGAGTGGTGATGATCAATCCGCCCGTGAGTCTGTTCGCCACGGTGGGCAGGCTCGACAAGCTCTTTGCCAGGACGCTGGGAAATGGCGATGCCGGAATCGAGCGGTTCTATCAGCAGCTCTATGCTGAGCTCGCCAATCTGTATCGGGCGTCGGATCGGGTCGAGCTCGACGAGGATTTTCTGCTCGGTGCGGCCGCATCGGCGCTGAATACGGACGCCCAATTTTCTGCTGCCATCGCGCTCACCTTCCGCATCGCGCTCATGAACGTGTTCTTCGCAGGCGACCTGTATTCGGGTGCAGGCGTCGTGGTGGATCCACGGCATCCGCCGGGCGTGGGCGATCCCCTCGATGAGATCTCGCGAACCCTGCGCACCAAGACTTTCGCGGAATATTTCAGCCGCATACTCGCGCCCTATTACCTGAAGCACCGGCCCGGCTCCAGCGTCGAGAGCCTCATCGCCGACAACCGGCTGGATGTCATCGGGGAGCAATTGCGCGGCAATGGCGACTACTACGCTCAAACCAATAGCGATGACCTCATTCTCGACAAGGCCGAACTCGGTTGGCTGAGATCGACATTGGGCCAAAGGATCGTGGTCTACGATCACGGCGGCCATCTGGGCAATCTCGGCGACCGCCAGCAAGTGGCCGACATGCTCGACATGCTGGCGGGACGCTGGCAAGGCGGTGCGCCATGATGCGCCGTCGGATCGAGTGGGGACAGCTGGCGGCGGCGGCGGCGGCGCTCATCGCCCTCGGTGGCTGCGCCTCACGAACCGTGGAGTTCCACCGATTGCCACCCGAAACCCCGGCGGCGGACAACGTGGCCGATATCGCCAAGATGCAGCGGTTGGCCGCTGCTGCCGCGCAGGTCCAGAAGGAAGCGGCGCAACCCCCGGAGCAAGCGGCCGCCGCCGAGGCTCCGCCGCCCGTTACTCCTGCCGAGGCGCCGCCGATGAAGACCTACGATCCCTGGGGACGGCTCAATCGATTCACGTACCGCTTCAACGCGCGCTTCGACGAGGCCTTGTTCTTGCCGGTGGCCAACGGCTACCGCTGGCTGCCATCGCCGATGCGCGCCGGGGTGCACAATTTCTTCGGCAACATCGCCGAGATCGACAGCGTCATCAATTACACGCTGCAAGGGCGCCTCGGCCGCATGGTGCGCAGCCTCGGAAGATTCGTGATCAACAGCACCATCGGCATCGGTGGCCTGTTCGATCCGGCCACGAAGATGCGCCTGCCGAAGGCGCCGACCGGCTTCGGAACGACGCTCGCCAAATATGGCATGCATCCGGGTCCGTATCTGGTCATTCCGTTCTACGGCCCTTCGACCTTGCGCGAGGGCATCGGTTTGGCGGCGGATTACGGCACGCTCTACGTGATCGATCCCGCCTGGATCTACCGCGGAGACCAATCGTGGGGACTGGGTGTCTTGAATGCCGTGGATCAGCGGGCGACCACCGATTTCCGCTACTACGCGAGCGGCTCCCCCTTCGAGTACGAGACCATCCAGTTTCTCTACGTGCGCAAGGAATTGATCGAGGACGCGGGCCTGCATCGCCAGAAGCGGCTGCCGCGAGCCGACCCGAACGTGCCGGCGGGCGAATGAGCGAAGGCTCATCGCTGCCGCTGTTGCGCGATCGAGCGCTAGGCATCGTCGCCACGGGCACCATTCTTGCGATTTTGTATTTCGCCCGCGAGGTGCTGGTGCCGATCACGCTGGCGTTGATCCTGAGTTTGCTGGTATCGCCTTTGGTGCGGACGCTGCGACGCGTGCGTCTCGGCGCTACCTCGTCGGTGCTCGCTGCCGTGCTGTTGCTGACGGTAGCCTTCGCAGGCATGGCGTCGGTGATCGGCATGCAGGTGGCGCATATGCTGAAGAGCCTGCCGCAGTATGAGCGCACGATCCGTCACAAGTTGTACAAAATCAACGAGCTGTCCGTCAACGGGCTTGCGGCGTTCACCAGTCAGACCGAGCGACTGGTCGGTGAGCGCAAGCAGCCGCAGGCGGCGAGCGAACCGCTGTCGAGTTCGTTGACATCGGAATCCCCGAGCGATGAGGCGGTGCAGCCCACTGCGGTGCCCGCGCCGGTGCCCGCGCAGGTGCCCCCGCGTCTTTCCGCGCCCGCGACGCTCATTCCGGTGGAGGTGCACCAACCGCCGTTGAGTCCGCTGCAGGTGGTCGAACGGGTGCTCGGGTCGATATGGGTGCCGCTCGAGACAGCCGGGATCGTGCTCGTGGTGTTGATCTTCGTATTGCTCGAGCGTGAATCGGTGCGCGATCGGTTCATCCGGCTGGCTGGCCCGTCCGACCTTCGTGCGACCACCCTGGTGCTGAACGATGCCGGGGAACGACTGTCGCGATTCTTCGTCTCGCAGTTTTCGGTGAACCTCGGGGTTGGCGTGGCGCTGTGGGTGGGTCTTGCGATCATCGGCCTGCCGCATGCGACGCTCTGGGCTGCGCTCGCAGCCGTGCTGCGTTTCGTGCCGTATGTGGGGATCTGGATCGCAGCCGTGATCTCGGCGGCGCTCGCCGCGGCGGTCGACCCGGGCTGGACGCTGGTCTTCCTGACTCTCGGTTTGTACGTGGTCGTGGAGCTGATCGCAGGCCAGCTGGTCGAGCCGCAGCTCTACGGTCATTCCACCGGGCTCTCTCCTCTGTCGGTGGTGGTCGCCGCCATCTTCTGGAGCTGGATTTGGGGCCCGATCGGCTTGGTCGTGTCGACACCCCTGACCCTGTGTCTCGTGGTGATGGGCCGTCACGTCAAGGCGCTGCGATTGCTGGACATCATGCTCGGCGACGGGCAGGCGCTCACCTTGCCCGAGCGCTTCTACCAGCGGGCGCTGTCGGCCGACTCCGACGAACTCATTGCGAATGCACGCGCCTACCTCAAACAGGATTCCCTCGCGGCTTACACCGATTTCGTACTTCTGCCGGCCCTGCGCCTCGCAGCATTCGATCTGGAGCGACGCACGATCAGCCGCGAACAGCAGCTCAAGGTGCGCCAGACCATCGTTACCGTCATCGCAGCCATCAGCGGCGGGCGGCGAGGGTTCACGCGCCGGCGTCATGCCGTGTCGATGCTGGATCAAATGAACGCGGGGCGGCAGCTTCGTCAACAACGAGAGCAGCTGATCGGCCGCTGGCAGGGACCCCTCGCCGTGCCGCCCGGCTCGATCATGCTCTGCGTGAGCGTGGGGTCGATGTCCGACGACCTGGCGACGGAGCTGCTGGTGCGGATTTTGCGCGACAAGCAACTCGACGCGCGGCATCTGTCGATCGAGGACCTGCAACAAATGCCGCCGCCGCAGGCCGTGCCGGGGAGCGTGTCAATGGTTTTTCTGGTGAGCTCGGCGCCGGGCGAGGAGCGCAAAGCAGCGGATGCGGCCGTGGAGCAGATTCGCGGCCGCTTCGCCCACGCGCTTCTCATCGGTGTCTGTCTGCCCGGGCTGGTATTGCAACAGGGATCAGCCGGGGACGCGCTGGCAGGCACCGATAAATCGGCGAACTCGATGGTCGATGCCCTGCAGATCTGTCTGGATTGGCTCGAGGAGCGGACCAAAGCTTGAAGCAGCATTCTGATTCCGATTTGCGGGGCAGCCTCGCGTTCCCGATCCGATGGCGCATCTTCAGCTTTCTGTTCGGGTTCGGATTTCTCGCCTATATCCAGCAAAAGACCATCACGGTTGCGGCCGAACCGATGATGCCGGCGCTTGGACTGAGCCAGTTGCAGATCTCCTACATCGAGCAGGCGTTCGTGCTGGGATATGCGATCTTCCAGTTGCCCGGCGGCATCATCGGTCAACGGCTGGGGGCGAGGCTGACGTTCGTCGTCATCGGCATCACCGCGTTCCTGGCGACGCTCGCCATGCCCTTGGTACCGGAATTGTTCCAGGGGCCCGCCGCACTGTTTGCGGGGCTTTTCTGCGTGCAGCTCGTGCTCGGATTGTCCCAGGGCGCCATCTTCCCGATCTCCGCGGGGGTCTTCGAAGCGTGGTTCCCTGCCAAGCGCTGGGCCTTCGTGCAGGGCTTGCAAACGGCGGGGCTTGGACTCGGCGCGGCTCTGACGCCGCCGCTCATCGTGTATCTCATGACCCGACTCGGCTGGCAGCGCGCGCTCGTGTGGGCGAGCCTTCCGGCCGTCGCGCTGATCGCGTTCTGGGGCTGGTATGGACGCAATACGCCACGCGAGCACCCTTCAGTTTCCGAGCACGAACTTGCACAGATCGGATCTCAGCCGGCGACGCACTCGTCGGTCAGCGTCAAGCAGTTGCTCGCGCTGGTGGCGGACCGCAACGTCATGCTGCTGTTTCTTTCCTACATGAGCATGAACTACACCTTCTACCTGCTCTCGAACTGGGTATTTCTCTACCTCATCCAGGAGCGTCACTTCTCCTCGCTCGAGAGCAGCTGGCTGGCCACGGCTCCGCCGCTCGCCGCGGCGCTGGGCGCCGGCGTCGGCGGCGTCGTCACGAGCGCCCTCGCGCAGCGTTTCGGGAGTCTCTGGGGCTACCGTATACTGCCGATCGCGGCCATGTTTTGCGCTGCGGTGCTGTTGCTGGTCGCAGTCAACGCCTCCAATCCTTACGTGGCGGTTGCCGCACTCGCGAGTTGTTTCGGCACGGTGGAGCTCACCGAAGGCGCGTTCTGGGGGGCCGGCATGACGGTGGGACGCGGCGATACGATGGCGGTTTGCGGCATCATGAATACGGGAGGCAATTTGGGCGGCATCATCGGCATACCCATCGTCGGTTATTTTTCCGGACTGCATGCCTGGAATACCGCGTTCTTCATCGGTGTGGGCTTCGCAATCGTCAGCGCGCTCGCATGGTTCGGAATCCGGGTCGGGGAGACGGCGGGGCAGGGCGCGCCGGCCGCTCCCAGCGTACGGGTGCCCTGAGGATGAACACCGCGGTCGTGACCGGCGCCGCCCAGGGGTTGGGACTTACCGTGGCCTCTCTTCTGTCGCGGAGCAGCTATCGCGTGATCCTGCTGGACCTACAGCCGCTCGATGTGCAGGTGGAGCAGCTGCGCGCAGGCGGGGCCGAGGTGCATGCGTTTCGCGGGGACGTGTCCTCGGAACTGTTCATCGGCGAGGTCGCCGAGCGCATTCGGTGCGAGTTCGGCGCCGCCGACGCGCTGATCAACAATGCCGGCATCAGCTTGATCGTCCCCGCGGAGGAGACTTCAGCGGATCAGTGGCAACGCGTCATGAACGTGAATCTGCTGGGACCGTTTCTATTGTGCAAGCACCTGGGTGCTCAGATGCTCGCCAAGGGCCGCGGCAGCATCGTCAATGTCGCGTCGGTCGCCGGACTGGCGGCGGTCAGTCATCGCAGCGCTTATAACGCGTCGAAGCACGGCCTGATCGGCCTCACCAAGACGCTGGCGGCCGAGTGGGGCGGGCGCGGCGTCCGAGTCAACGCCGTCTGTCCAGGGTGGATCAAGACCGAAATGGATCACGCAGATCAGGGAACCGGTGCGTACTCCGACACTGACATCATCAATCGCGTGCCCATGGGCCGCTTTGCGCGGGCCGAGGACGTGGCCGAGGCGATCGCGTTCCTGGCCGACGGCGAGCGCGCCGGATTCATCAACGGCGTGACTTTGCCGGTGGACGGCGGCTGGGTGGCCGACGCCAGCTGGGAGAGTCTGCGCATTCGCACCCGGAGCACGTCCCCCTCATGACGAACGTTGCGCCCGCCATTCGAGTCGAAGTTCGAGACGCCGTGGCGCACTTGACGCTGGCGCGCGCGGAAGTCGCGAATACCATGAACCTGCAATTCGTTCGCGAGTTACTGGCTGCGGCCTTGTCCCTGCAGGCCGACCCGAGGGTTCGAGCCGCAGTCCTGTCCGGAGAGGGCCGGAATTTTTGCTTCGGCGGCGACCTCAAGGGCATCGCGGCGGCTGGAGAGGACTTGCGCGCCTACGTGAGTGATCTCACCACGGCGTTGCACGCCGCGCTCGCGCATCTCATGCACATGGATGCCCCCGCTCGAGAAGCGCAGGCCGCGGTTCTAGCCGCAGCGCAACGAGTACTGGTCTTATTCTACTTGACGGTAATATTTACTGGAGAGTAGTATTTACCCTCTGGTAGAAGACGGATCTGGCACACAGGCGAGGGCAGCCGCGCGGCGGCGATGCGAGGCTCGATGAGTTCGGTCTATAAATCCCGCGCGGCAGCGCCCGACATCGAGGGCGCCGCTCTCGTGTCACCCTGGCCCGTCCGAAAAACCACCCAGCGCAACCGCGACGTGAAGCGAGAGGCGGTGATTCGCGCCGCCGCACAGGCTTTCAACGCCCGCGGTTACCACAACACGTCGATCGACGAGATCGCCGCGGCGCTGAACGTCACCAAGCCCACGATCTACTACTACGTTGCGAACAAGGAGCAACTGCTTCTCGAATGCATTTTGACCGGTCTGGAGCGCGTTCTCGAGCCGTTCCGGCGTCCCCGCGAGGCCGGTGTTACGGCTCGTGGGCATTTGAATCGGATGATGCGCCATTATGCCGAGGCGATCGCCTCGGAATACGGTTGGTGCATGGTGCGTGCGGAGGATCTGGGGCTCGCACCCGCCTCGTTGTCGCACATCAAGCGCCTGAAGTCCGAGATCGATCAGGGGATCCGCCGGCTGCTCGAAGAAGGCGTACGCGATGGCTCCATCCAGACGGAGGATCTGAAGATGACCTCCTTTGCCCTCGCGGGAGCGCTCAATTGGATCGCCCATTGGTACCGTGAGAATCAATCGATGACGCCCGGGGACATTGCCGAGGCATTCATCCGCATCTTCAATCTCGGTCTCGCGCCGCGCGCCGCGGCGAAGCCTTCCCGTCGCGCGCGTGCGCGCAAGGAGCCGATCTCATGAACGCCGTTTCCCATGCCGCCAAACCGGCGCCCTATCAGCCGCACAATAAAGTGCGCTTCGTCACCGCAACCTCGCTCTTCGACGGGCACGACGCCTCGGTCAATATCATGCGTCGCATCATGCAGGCTTCGGGCGCCGAGGTGATTCACCTCGGGCACAACCGTTCCGTGCGTGAAATCGTCGACGCGGCGCTGCAAGAGGACGCCCAGGGGATTGCCGTTACCTCCTATCAGGGCGGCCACATCGAATTCTTCAAGTACATGATCGATCTGCTCCGCCAGAACGGCGGCGAGAACATCAAGGTGTTCGGCGGGGGTGGGGGCGTGATCGTGCCGGCGGAGATCCGGGAGCTCATCGCCTACGGGGTCACGCGGATTTATTCGCCGCAAGACGGTGCAACGCTCGGGCTGCAGGGCATGATCGATGACGTCATACGTTCCAGCGACTACGATCTTTGCGCGCTCGCGCCCGCCGAATCGGATGCCCCGGAGGCATTGAAGTCCGGCGATCGGCGCAAGCTCGCCCGCATCATCACCGCGGTCGAGAACCGGGCGTATTCGGCACGCAGCCGTCAGGCGCTTCTGCAGGCGGCGGCTCCGATCAAGCTGCCCGTGCTCGGCATCACGGGAACCGGCGGGGCCGGTAAATCCTCGCTCACGGACGAGCTCATCCTTCGGCTGCGGCTCGATCAGGACGACCGGCTGCGCATTGCGGTGATCTCCATCGATCCCTCCCGCAAGCGTACCGGCGGCGCGTTGCTCGGCGACCGCATCCGGATGAACGCGATCGACTCCGACAAGATCTTCATGCGATCGCTCGCGACGCGGGACACCGGCAACGAGCTGTCCGCGGCGCTGCCCGAGGTCCTCGCCTGCTGCAAGCTGAGCGGCTTCGACCTGATCGTGGTCGAGACATCCGGTATCGGGCAGGGAGAATCGGGCATCGTGCCGCTGGTCGGTACCTCGCTCTATGTCATGACGCCGGAGTTCGGCGCAGCCTCCCAGCTCGAGAAGATCGACATGCTCGACTTCGCCGACTTCGTCGCCATCAATAAATTCGACCGCAAAGGCGCCGAGGATGCGCTGCGGGACGTGCGCAAGCAGTACCAGCGCAACCGGGGTCACTTTCAACAGGCGCCGGATGCCATGCCGGTATTCGGCACCATGGCCTCGCGCTTCAACGACGATGGGGTCACCGCGCTCTACCAGGCGATGCTGCCCCGACTGCAGGAGCAGGGCCTCAAGGTCAAGCCGGGCAGGCTGCCCCGCACCCCGGTGAAAGCCTCCTCCCGAGGCCGTGCGGTGGTTCCCGCCGATCGTGTGCGCTATCTCGCCGAGATTTCCGAATCGGTTCGCGAGTACCACCGTCACATCGCCGCGCAGGCGCGCACGGCGAGGGAGCGCCAGTCGCTCGAAACGGCGCGCACCCTGTTCGAGCGCCACGCCAAGCCGGTTGCGGAATTCGGTGAGCTCATCTCGGCCAAGACGGGGGAGTTGAGCCCTCAATCGGTGAAGCTTCTGGAGCAATGGCCCAAGACCCGCGAACTCTACGGCGCGGACGAATACGTGGTGAGGATCCGCGACAAAGAGCTGCGCACCAAGCTCGTTTACGAGTCGCTTTCGGGCACCAAGGTGCGCAAGGTGTCGCTGCCGCGCTTCGAGGATGACGGGGAGATCCTCAAGTTTTTGATGAAGGAGAACGTCCCCGGCTCGTTCCCGTATACCGCCGGCGTGTTCGCGTTCAAGCGTGAGGGCGAGGATCCGACGCGGATGTTCGCGGGCGAGGGCGATGCGTTCCGGACCAACCAGCGGTTCAAGCGGGTATCCGAGGGCATGCCGGCGCACCGGCTCTCCACGGCGTTCGATTCCGTGACCCTCTACGGATCCGATCCGGACCCGCGTCCGGACATTTACGGCAAGGTGGGGAACTCGGGCGTTTCGATCGCGACCCTCGACGACATGAAGGTTCTGTACTCGGGGTTCGATCTGTGTGCACCCTCGACCTCCGTCTCCATGACCATCAACGGCCCGGCTCCGATCCTGCTGGCCATGTTCATGAACACGGCGATCGATCAGCAGGTGGAGAAATTCCGGGAGCAAAACGGGCGCGAGGCCACGGAAGATGAGCTGCAGAAGATCAGGGCGTGGACGCTGTCGACCGTGCGGGGCACGGTGCAGGCCGATATATTGAAGGAGGACCAGGGGCAGAACACCTGCATTTTCTCGACCGAATTCGCGCTCAAGATGATGGGCGACATCCAGGAATACTTCGTCCACAATCACGTGCAGAACTTCTACTCGGTTTCGATCTCCGGTTATCACATTGCGGAAGCCGGCGCGAATCCGATTTCCCAGCTTGCGTTCACACTGGCGAACGGCTTCACGTACGTCGAGTCGTACCTGGCGCGCGGCATGCACGTCGACGATTTCGCCTCCAACCTGTCGTTCTTCTTCTCGAACGGCATGGATCCGGAGTACTCCGTGATCGGGCGGGTCGCGCGCCGCATCTGGGCCATCGCCATGAAGCACAAGTACGGCGCGAGCGAGCGCAGCCAGAAGCTCAAGTACCACGTGCAGACCTCGGGGCGTTCGCTGCACGCACAGGAGATGGCGTTCAACGACATCCGCACCTCGCTTCAGGCGCTCTGTGCGATCTATGACAACTGCAACAGCCTGCACACCAACGCGTACGACGAAGCGGTGACCACACCGACCGAGGAAAGCGTGCGCCGCGCGATGGCCATCCAGCTCATCATCAACCGCGAGTGGGGTCTCGCCAAGAACGAGAATCCGAACCAGGGCAGCTTCATCATCGAGGAGCTGACCGATCTGGTCGAGGAGGCGGTCCTCAAGGAATTCGACGCGATCGCCTCCCGCGGCGGGGTGCTCGGGGCCATGGAAACCGGCTACCAGCGCGGCAAGATCCAGGACGAGTCGCTGTTCTACGAGCACAAGAAGCACGACGGCTCGCTTCCGATCATCGGCGTCAACACCTTCCGCAATCCGAGTGCGGAGGCGGCGCCCGAGAGCATCGAGCTCGCGCGTTCGAGCGAGGCCGAGAAGCAGTCGCAGCTCGCGAGACTGCGCGACTTCCAGACGCGCAACGCCGCCTGCACGCCCGCGATGCTCGAGCGGCTGCGGGGTGCGGTGATCGCGAACGGCAACACGTTCGAAGTGCTCATGGAGGCAGTGCGCTGTTGCTCGCTCGGGCAGATTACGGGAACATTGTACGAGGTCGGCGGCAAGTATCGCCGCAACATGTGATGCGCCGCACGGCCATCGAATTTACGGAGTGTCTGCGACAATGACCAAGGCTTTGAAGAAAATCGGCGTAATCGGCGCCGGCACCATGGGCAACGGCATTGCACAGGTGAGCGCCGCTGCCGGATTACAGGTCGTGATGATCGATGTGTCGGATGCCGCGGTGGAACGGGGAATCTCGGCCGTCGGGACGAGCCTCGATCGGTTGGTCAAGAAGGAAAAGCTGAGCGCGGCGGATCGCGCCGCGACGCTCGGCCGCATCCGCGGCAGCACCCGGTATTCGGACCTCGGCGCGATGGACCTGGTGATCGAGGCTGCGACCGAGAATCTCGAGGTGAAGCAGCGCATCATGAAGCAGGCCGACGAGATCATGCGGCCGGAGGCGATCCTCGCCACCAACACCTCGTCGATCTCGATCACGGCGCTCGCCGCGGCCACGTCCCGTGCCGACCGTTTCATCGGCATGCACTTTTTCAATCCCGTGGCGCTCATGGCGCTGGTGGAGTTGATCCGCGGTCTTCTGACCAGCGACGAGACTCAGGCGCGGGCGGCCGAGTTCATCCGCCACGTCGGCAAAACCGCCGTGAGCGTCAAGAACTCCCCGGGCTTCGCCGTCAACCGCGTGCTCTGCCCGATGATCAACGAGGCGATTTTCGCGCTTCAAGACGGTGTCGCGAGCGCCGTGGACATCGACGAGGGCATGAAGCTCGGCTGCAATCACCCGATCGGGCCGCTGGCGCTGGCAGACCTCGTCGGGCTCGATACCTTGCTGTCGGTGATGGAGGTCTTTCAACGGGACTTCGGGGATCCGAAATATCGGCCGGCCCCGCTATTGCGCGAGATGGTGGCGGCGGGGCTGCTCGGCCGCAAGAGCGGGCGCGGCTTCTACAGTTACGGCTGATCGAGGATACGACCATGCAGGATTATCAGGCGCCTCTCGATGACATGCGGTTCGTGCTGCGCGAACTGGTTGATCGGAAGCTCATGGCCGAGCTCCCCGGTTCCGAGGACGCGACCTCGGATGTCGCCGAGGCCATCCTCGAAGAGGCTGCCAAGTTCGCGGGCGGCGTGCTCTCACCGCTGAATCGCTCCGGCGATGTCGAGGGCGTTCGCTGGCACGACACCCAAGTGTCCACCGCCGCCGGCTGGAAAGATGCGTACGGCGCGTTCGTCGAGGGTGGCTGGAACGCGCTGGCATGCCCGCGGGAGTTCGGCGGGCAGGGCCTTCCCCGGGCGCTGTCGGCGCTGGTCGAGGAAATGTGGAACGGCGCCAACATGTCGTTCACGCTCTGTCCCATGCTGACGCGCGGCGCCATCGAGGCCATCGATCTGCGCGGATCGGAGCTCCAAAAGAGCACTTACCTCCCGAAAATGGTCTCAGGTGTTTGGACCGGCACCATGAACCTGACCGAGCCGCAGGCGGGATCGGATCTCGCGGCGGTCCGCACGCGCGCCGAGCCGATCGGCAACGGCCTCTACAAGCTTGCCGGCCAGAAGATCTTCATCACCTACGGCGAACACGATCTCACCGACAACATCATCCATATGGTGCTCGGCCGCACACCCGGAGCGCCGGAGGGCGTCAAGGGAATCTCGCTCTTCGTCGTGCCGAAGTATCTGGTGAACCCGGACGGCTCGATCGGTGAGCGCAACGACGTCCGATGCCTGTCGGTCGAGCACAAGCTCGGCATTCATGCGAGTCCCACCTGCGTTCTGGCCTACGGCCTTGAGGGCGGGGCCATCGGAGAGCTGGTCGGCGAGGAGAACCGCGGACTCGAATACATGTTCATCATGATGAATGCGGCGCGCTTTGCAGTGGGGCTCGAGGGCATCGGCTTGTCCGAACGCGCTTTTCAGAGCGCGCTCGCCTTCGCCAATGAACGCGTTCAGGGCACCGAGCCGGGCAGCAAGGGCCGCGTGCCGATCGTGCGTCACCCGGACGTGCGGCGCATGCTGATGCTCATGAAATCGCAGACCGAGGCGATGCGCGCGCTCGCCGCCGTGGCCGCCGTCTCTCTGGATGCCGCGCGCCTGCATCCGAACCCCGAGGAGCGCAGAAAACACCAGGCGATCGCCGATTTGCTGATACCGGTGATCAAGGGCTGGTGTACGGAGACCAGTGTCGAGGTCGCCTCGCTCGGCATACAGGTTCACGGCGGGATGGGATTCATCGAGGAGACCGGTGTGGCGCAGCAATTCCGGGACTCGCGCATCACCCCGATCTACGAGGGCACCACCGCAATCCAAGCCAACGATCTGATCGGCCGAAAATTGGCGCGCGACGCCGGCGCCGCAGCGCAGGCGTTGATCGCCGAAATGCGCGCGCTGCCCCGCAGCTTGCCAGCTACCCCGAGTCTCGCCGCCGCGGCGGCGGTGTTCGCCGACGCGGTGAGCGCGCTCGAGCGTTCGGTCGAATACGTCGTCTCCCAATACGGCAGCGAGTTCAGGCAGGTCTCCGTCGGCGCCGTTCCGCTGTTGAAGTTGTTCGGCATCGTCGCCGGCGGCTGGCAATTGCTGCGCTCGGCGGCCATCGCGAGCGAGCGCCTCAGCGGGGCGGGCGGGGCCTCACTGCCTGCAAATTTCTATCGGGCCAAGATCGAGACCGCAAGTTTCTACGCTCACCATGTGCTCGCCCAGGGCCCGGGTCTCGCACACGCCATCGTGCACGGGGCGGCTTCGGCGCTCGTGGAGGGCGTTCTCTGAGGATGGATCGCCGTTACCCCCATCGGATCGTGTGCCTCACCGAGGAGCCGACCGAGGTGCTGTACGCGCTCGGTGAAGAGGGGCGTATCGTCGGCATATCCGGATTCACGGTGCGGCCGGCCCGGGCACGACGCGAAAAGCCCCGAGTCTCCGCGTTCACCAGCGCGAAGCTCGACCGTATCCTGGAGCTCAAGCCCGATTTCGTGGTCGGCTTCTCCGACATTCAAGCCGAGATCGCCCAGGCGCTGATCAAGGCGGGCATCGAGGTGTGGATCAGCAATCATCGCTCGGTCGAGGGCATCTTAGGTTACGTGAGGAGGCTCGGTGCGTTGGTCGGGGCGTCCGAGCGGGCCGAGCGTTACGCGTGCGAGCTCGAGCAGCACATCGAGTCGGTCCGCGGCCACGCGGCGACTCTAACCCGAAGACCGCGCGTATATTTCGAGGAGTGGGACGAGCCGCAGATCACGGGCATACGCTGGGTGAGCGAGCTCGTCGGCATCGCGGGCGGCGATGACGTATTTCCGGAGCGCGCCGCGTGCGCGCTCGGCAGGGACAGGATACTCGCCGATCCCATCGAGGTGGTGCGCCGGGCGCCCGATGTGATTTTCGGATCGTGGTGCGGCAAACGGTTCCGCCCGAATCTCGTCGCCGCGCGGCCGGGATGGGACGCGGTGCCTGCGGTGCGCGATGGCGAATTGCACGAGATCAAATCGCCGCTGATCCTGCAGCCGGGGCCGGCCGCATTGACGGACGGGCTGGACGCGATTCAAGGCGTGATCCAACGCTGGAGTCGGATGCACGCTTGAGGCGCGAAGCGCCCGTCACTCCATTTCGAAATTGCATTCCTCGAGCGGCACCATCCGCGTCTTGCACCAGTACTTGTGGCCGAGATAGAGCGCGACAAAAACGGGGATCATCAAATAGCCGGTGATGAAGTCGAACCAGGAAAATACCGGTGCCTGGAACACGCCGATGTTCGCGCCGAACAGCACGATCACGAACAGTGTCAAAGCCAGCCAGGGTCCATAGGGAAAAAACCGGGCCTTGAACTTTAACTCATCGAGGCTCTTGCCCTGCGCCACCCAGGCCTTGCGGAAGCGCAGATGACAGATGGCGATGCCCAACCAGATCAAAAAGCCGCTCAGTCCCGATGCATTGTAAAAAACCTGGTAGATCTTCTGGTCGCCGACGAAGGTGGAAAAGAACGCGAGAGCGCTGACCGCGCCGGTGACGAGCAATGCGGCGGTCGGTACGCCGCGGGCGTTGACCCGGCCGAACAGCCGGGGTGCCTTGCCGCTGTGCGCCATCGCGTACAACATGCGCGAGGCGACATACATCGAGGAATTGCCGCAGGACAAAACGGCCGACAGGATGACGGCATTCATGAGGCTGGCAGCGTAGAAGCCGAAACGCGGCAAGTGCTGGAACACCATGGTGAAGGGGGACAGCGCCACGTGGCTTTCATCTCCGTGCAGCAGGCTCGGATTGGTGTAGCTGATCAGTGTGCCGACGACCAGGATGGAGCCGATATAGAACAGCAGAATGCGCCAGAACACGCTCTTGATGGCCTTGGGCACATTGCGGCGCGGGTCGTCGGTTTCGGCGGCGGCGAGACCCACGCTCTCGGTCCCCTGAAACGCGAAGCCGGCCACCAGAAACACCAACAGCATGGAGGAGAGCCCGCCGACGAAGGGTGCCCGAGTGCCCGTCCTGGCGTCCGCCAGGGTCCAATTCCCGAAGCCGGCGTTGTGATCGCCGAAGAGCCCCGCGATCATCAGCCCACCGACAAGCAGGAAGATCAGAACCGTGGCGACTTTGATGCTGGAGAACCAGTACTCGGCCTCGGCATAGGCCTTGACGGAGAGCAGGTTGAGCGCGAGGAGCAGCGCGAAGAATCCCAGGGCCCAGAAGGTCGAGTTGGAATGCGGAAACCAGAATTTGACGATCAGCGATCCGGCCACGAGTTCTGCCGCCAACGTGATGGCCCAGCTGAACCAGTAATTCCAGCCGACCGCGAAGCCCAAGGAGGGATCGACGAAGCGTTCGGCGTAGGTTTCGAAGGAGCCGCGTATCGGCAGCTGGGTCGCCATTTCGCCCAGGGATTGCATCATGCAGTAGACCGCAAAGCCCATGACGCCATAGGCCAGCATGGCTCCCCCGGGCCCGGCCTGCGAGATCGCGCTGCCGCTCGCGAAGAACAGGCCGGTGCCGATGGCACCGCCGATCGCGATCATGCCGAGTTGGCGCGAGCCGATGCCGCGGTGAAGTTCTCGTTCTCCCGGGGCCGCCTCGTCCACGGCGATGACGGCGGCCACTAGCGGGGCTGCATCCGGATGGCGCCGTCGAGGCGGATGACCTCGCCGTTCAATGTCGGAATCTCGATGATGGATTGCACCAGCTGGGCGAACTCTTCGGGCCTGCCGAGGCGCGGCGGAAAGGGTACCTGAGCACCGAGCGAATCCTGAATTTCCTTCGACAGGCTCGCGAGCATGGGCGTCATGAAGATCCCGGGGGCGATCGAGACACAGCGGATGCCGGCTCCGGCGAGCTCGCGCGCGATGGGCAAGGTCATTCCGACGATACCCGCCTTGGTCGCGGCGTAAGCCACCTGGCCGATTTGTCCTTCGTAAGCCGCGACCGATGCGGTATGAATGAGCAGTCCGCGCTCGCCATCCGCGTTGGGCGCGTTGTCGCGCATCACGGCGGCGGCGGCCTTGTCGCACAGGAAGGTTCCGATCAGATTGACGCGCACCACTTTCTCGAAAAATGCGCCGGCCATTGGTCCGTCGCGTCCGAGAAGCTTCCCCGCGCCGACGATGCCCGCGCAATTCACCAACAGGTTGATGCGTCCCATCGTCTGCCGTGCGCGCGCCATGGCCTCGTCGACTTGCGCCTCGGCGCTCACGTCGCATTTCACGAAGGTGGCACCGATCTTGAGCGCAGCGGCGTGGCCGGCCTCCTCCTGCACGTCGAGGATGACGGCGCGTCCGCCCCGCGCCACGATCCGCTCGGCGACCGCCCACCCCAACCCGGAAGCGCCGCCGGTGACGACGGCCGCCGTATCCTCGATTCTCACTTCAGGCTGATGGTGGTGTTGACGCCGCCCGACACGGTGGCATCGTCGAACCAACGCGAGGTGATGGTCTTGGTCTGCGTGTAGAACTGCACCGCCTGCTTGCCGTAGGGCCCAAGATCGCCGAGCTTCGAGCCGCGCGAGCCGGTGAAGCTGAAGAAGGGAACGGGTACCGGGATCGGTACGTTGATGCCGACCTGACCGACATCGATCTCGTTTTGGAACTTGCGGGCGGCCGCGCCGCTTTGCGTGAAGATTCCAGTTCCATTGCCCATGGGATTGTCGTTGATCAGCGCGATCGCCTCATCCAGCGAATTGACGCACACCACCACCATCACGGGGCCGAATATTTCCGTGGTGTAAATCTTCATGTCCGGCTCGACGCCCGAGAATATCGTCGGGCCGATGAAGTTGCCCTGCTCGAAGCCCGCCACCTTGATAAACCGGCCGTCGAGCTCGAGCTTGGCGCCTTCCTTGACGCCGTCATCGATGAGGCCGAGCACGCGATTCTTGGCGCTCTTGGAGACGACCGGGCCGAGATCTGCCCCTTTCTCCGTGCCTGCGCTCACCCTCAGGGTCTTGGCCTTCGCGACGATGTCCGGAATCCAGTTTTTTGCCTCGCCGACCAACACGGTCACGGAAGTCGCCATGCAGCGCTGCCCGGCCGCGCCGAAAGTGGCGCCCACCAGCGCATTGAGGGCGTGATCCTTGTTCGCGTCGGGCATGATCACGGCGTGATTCTTGGCGCCCATCATGCATTGCACGCGTTTGCCGTGCTGGGAGGCCAGGTTGTAAACCAGCGTACCGACGGTCGTGGATCCGACGAACGACACCGCCGCCACATCGCGGTGTGCGCACAGCGTCTCCACCGAGCGCTTGCCGCCATGGACGATGTTGAACACGCCCGGCGGGACGCCGGCTTGCAGCACGAGCTCGGCGAGCAGCATAGGCGTCATGGGATCCTGTTCCGAGGGCTTGAGCACGAAGGTGTTGCCGCACACGATCGCCATCGGGAACATCCAAAGCGGAATCATCGCCGGGAAATTGAACGGCGATATGCCGACGCACACGCCGATGGGTTGGCGCATGGTATAGGTGTCGACTCCGCCCGCCACGTTCTCGGCGAACTCGCCGAGCTGCAGCGTGCCGATCGAGCAGGCATGCTCCACGACTTCCAGGCCCCGAAACACGTCGCCCTCGGCGTCGGCGAGCGTCTTGCCCTGTTCCGCGGAAAGCGTCTGGGCGATGCGGCTCATGTTTTCGCGTACCAGCGCCTGCAGCTTCAGCATGATGCGGGCGCGCGCCGCTATCGGCGTGTTCTTCCAGGTCTTGAACGCCGCCTTGGCAGAGGCCACCGCTGCCTCGATCTCTGCGTCGGTCGCGAACGGCACCTGCGCCAACAGCTCCTGCGTCGCCGGATTGACCACGTCGTGCCATTCGGCGGACTTTGATTCGACGAACTTGCCGTCGAGCAGCATTTTGACGGTAGGTGCCTGCGGCTTGAGTGCCGCGACGGTGCTGGTCATGAAAATTCCCCTTCCGAATGACATAGAAGCCCGGAGCGCAGCGGCTCGGGGTCTGGACGTCCATATATTAGGCCCTCTGCATCGCGTAAACTACCGCCTCCATGCGGGATCCATCGATCGACCTCCATCCGGGACACCCCGCCCACTCCGGCCGGCTGGAGCCGGGTACGGTGGCCATCTGTTTCGTTGCAGCGGCGCTCGAGGCGGTCCGGGCCCGCCACATGGACCCGGGTGAGCTGCTGATCGCGGTGGGATTGTCTCCAACGCTGCTGCAAAGTCCGCATGCGCGGGTCTCGGCCGAACACTATGGAAAATTGTGGCGCCTCATCGCCCTGACGCTGGACGATGAGTTTTTCGGCCAGGACACGCGGCGGATGAAGTCGGGCAGCTTCGCCATGCTTTGTCACTCCGTGCTGAGTTGCCGGACGCTCGGTCACGCGCTGGAACGGAGCTTGCGCTTCTATGGACTGATCCTCGACGACATCGCAGGATCTCTGCAGTGCGACGATGGCGAGGCGACCATCGTGCTTCGCGAGCTGGGCGCGGGCAAACCCCACCGCGTGTTCGGTCAGGAGGTGCTGCTCCTTCTGCTGCACGGCGTCGCCTGCTGGCTGGTCGGACGGCGGATCCCGATCCTGCGTGCGCAGTTCTGCTACCCGAAGCCTGCGCATAGCGATGAATATCGGGTGATGTTCTCGAACGATCTGTCCTTCGATGCCCCGTTCACCGGCATTGCCTTCGACGCCAGCTACCTGGGTCTTCCCGTGGTGCAGGACGAGCGTACCATCAAGGAATTCCTGCGCACCGCGCCCGAGAATATCGTGACCAAATACAAGAATGGCAGCAGCGTGAGCGCGCGCATCCGCCGCCGGTTGCGCCAGCGGCTCCCAGGGGAGGTGCCGGATTTCGACACCCTGGCCGCGGAATTGAACATGACCGCCGCGACATTGCGCCGGCGTTTGCACGAGGAGGGCGCCACCTACCAGGGAATCAAGGATCAGCTTCGTCGCGACCTCGCGATCAGCTATCTGAGCGACTCGGATCGAAGCGTGGTGGACATCGCGCTGGAATTGGGCTTTTCCGAGCGCAGTGCATTTCATCGTGCATTTCAAAAATGGACCGGCGCCTCTCCCGGCGAATTTCGACGCGGTCAGCAACAGTGATGCGCCCGGGAAGGCCGCATCTCGTCCGGGAAAACGCGGTGTTGCAAAATCGCTCAGACGATTTGATCGGTTTTGTCATCCGATCCACGCGCTGATACCTCTATAGTTTTGGTGCTGAAGGAAATTCAACAGTATGGTGATACCGAATAGCATCCCGTCCGCTACGTCCCCTGGCGCGCGATTGCGCGCCGCGGTCGCGCAAGAGCATCCGTTGCAAATCGTGGGGGCAATCAACGCGTATGCCGCGCGCCTGGCCGCGGCCTCGGGCTTCAAGGCGCTGTACCTCTCGGGCGGCGGGGTCGCCGCGAACTCTCTCGGCGTCCCCGATCTCGGCATCAGCACCATGGATGACGTGCTGATCGACATCCGCCGCATCACCGATGCCTGCCCGCTTCCGCTGCTGGTGGACGCGGACACCGGCTGGGGCGGCGCGTTCAACATCGCGCGCACCGTCAAATCGTTCATCAAGTTCGGCGCCGCGGGCCTGCACATCGAGGACCAGGTGCAGGCCAAGCGCTGCGGTCACCGTCCCGGAAAGGAAGTCGTCAGCCAAGAGGAGATGGTCGATCGCGTGAAAGCGGCAGTCGATGCACGCACGGACCCGAACTTCGTCGTCATGGCGCGAACGGATGCACTGGCGGTCGAGGGCATCGACCGGGCGATCGAGCGCGCAATTGCATGCGTGGAGGCGGGCGCCGACATGGTGTTTCCGGAGGCCATGACCGAGCTTGCCATGTATCGCCGCTTCAAGGAGGCCGTCAGGGTGCCCATCCTGGCGAATATCACGGAGTTCGGACATACACCGCTGTACACGCGCGACGAGCTGGCATCCGCCGGGGTCGACGTGGTGCTTTATTGCTGTTCCGCGTACCGCGCGATGAACGCGGCCGCGCTAGCGACCTACGAGGCCATTCGCCGCGACGGAACCCAGAAGAACGTCATTGATCGAATGCAGAGCCGGGCCGATCTGTACAAGTATCTCGATTATCACTCCTACGAGGCCAAACTGGACGAATTGTTCCGGGAGGGGAAAGGGAAATGAGCGAAACGCAGGCACCGGCGAGCCCATCGCCGACGGGACTCAAGCCGAAAAAGTCGGTGGCCTTGTCCGGCGTGCCCGCAGGCAACACCGCGCTTTGCACGGTGGGAAGAAGCGGCAACGATTTGCATTACCGCGGCTACGACATCCTCGATATCGCCACGCAATGCGAGTTCGAGGAGATCGCTCATCTGCTGGTGCACGAAAAGCTTCCGAATCGCGCCGAGCTCGCCGCATACAAGGCCAAGCTCAAGGGTTTGCGCGTGCCGAGCAAGGCGGTGCTTTCGATCCTCGAGCAGTTGCCCGCAGCCAGCCACCCGATGGACGTGCTTCGTACCGGAGTGTCGGCGCTGGGGTGCATGAAGCCGGAGGCGCAAGCCCATCCCATCGAAGCGGCGCGCGACATTGCGGATCGACTGCTCGCCTCGCTGGGCTCGATGCTTTGCTACTGGCATCACTTCGCAAATGGGGCAAAGCGCATCGAGCTCGAGACCGACGACGATTCCATCGGTGCGCATTTTCTGCATCTTCTGCACGGGAAGCGGCCCGCGGCGAACTGGGTTCGCGCCATGCATACCTCGCTCAATCTGTACGCGGAACACGAATTCAACGCCTCGACTTTCACCGCCAGGGTCATCGCCGGCACCGGCTCCGACATTTACTCCTGCGTGGCGGGGGCCATCGGGGCGTTGCGCGGTCCCAAGCACGGCGGCGCGAACGAGGTGGCTTTCGAGATCCAGCAGCGCTATGCCTCGCCGGATGAGGCGGAGAACGACATCAAGCGCCGGATCGCAGCCAAGGAGGTCATCATCGGGTTCGGACATCCCGTGTACACCATCGCCGATCCTCGCAACGAGGTCATCAAGGAGGTCTCGCGTACGCTCGCGGAGGCTTGCGGGGACTTGAAGGGCTACCGCATCGCCGAGCGCATCGAGGCGGTCATGAAGAGCTCCAAGAACATGTTTCCCAACCTGGATTGGTATTCAGCGGTGTCCTATCACCTCATGGGCGTGCCCACCGCGATGTTCACGCCGTTGTTCGTGATAAGCCGCACCTCCGGCTGGGCGGCGCACATCATCGAGCAGCGCATCGACGGCAAGATCATCCGGCCGAGTGCCAATTACACGGGTCCTGAGAATCTCCAATTTCAGCCGTTGGACCAACGTCCCTGAGCGGGCGCCGACCGGCGCATTCAGCACACTTACGAAGGATTTCATGTCACACGATATCAAGTCAGCCGAGCGACCGGCCCCCGATCAGCTCTTGGCGGCGATTGCCGACTACGCACTTGGCTTCGAGATCCAGAGTGATCTTGCCTACGAGACCGCTGCCTACTGCCTGATGGACACATTGGCCTGCGGCTTCCAGGCCCTGAAATATCCGGCTTGCACCAAGCTTCTCGGGCCGGTGGTTCCGGGGGCGACACTCAAAGGCGGCGCGCGCGTTCCGGGCACGTCCTATGAGCTCGATCCGATCAATGCGGCCTTCAACATCGGTGCGATGATTCGCTGGCTCGACTTCAACGACACCTGGCTCGCGGCCGAATGGGGGCACCCCTCGGACAATTTGGGCGGCATTCTCGCGACGGCGGATTACCTGTCTCGCAGCGGCCGACCGCTGCGCGTGCGCGACGTACTCACCGGCATGATCAAGGCCCATGAGATCCAGGGCGTCCTCGCCCTGGAGAACAGCTTCAATCGGGTGGGTCTCGATCACGTTTTGCTGGTGCGCGTCGCATCCACCGCCGTGGTCACGGCGATGCTGGGCGGTACCCGCGATCAGATCATCAATGCGGTCTCGAATGCATGGATCGACGGCGGGGCGCTGCGCACGTATCGGCATGCACCCAATACCGGTTCGCGCAAGAGTTGGGCAGCCGGTGATGCGACCAGTCGTGCCGTTCGCCATGCCTTGTTCGCGCTCAAGGGGGAAATGGGCTATCCGTCCGCGCTCAGCGCCAAGAGCTGGGGCTTTCAGGACGTGTTGTTCAAGGGCAAGGCCCTCGCGCTGCCGCAGGGGCTCGGCAGTTATGTGATGGAGAACATCCTCTTCAAGATCTCGTTTCCGGCAGAGTTTCACGCCCAGACCGCGGTGGAAGCGGCAATGACTCTGCACCCCCAGGTCCGCGATCGCCTCGACCGGGTGAGCCGGGTGACCATCGAGACCCAGGAGCCCGGGGTGCGCATCATCGACAAGACGGGCCCGCTGGCGAATCCCGCCGACCGCGATCACTGCATCCAATACATGGTTGCGATTCCCCTTCTGTACGGCCGGCTCACGGCGGCGGACTACGAAGACGAAATCGCGCGCGACCCGCGGGTCGATGCACTGCGTGCCAAGACGGAAGTTCGCGAGAACTCCGTTTTCACGCAGGAGTACTACGCGGCCGACAAGCGTTACATAGGGAACGCGGTGCAGGTGCACTTCGATGACGGAACCGCCAGCCCGCGCATTCAAGTCGACTATCCCATCGGCCATCGCAAGCGCCGAACCGAAGGCATGCCGGTGCTGGTCAAGAAATTCGAGGCCAGTGTCGGGGCGCATTTCGGCCCGAAACAGGCGGAAACCATCCGCAGGATGTTCGCGGACCGCACCGCTCTCGCGGGCATGGCCGTCGGCGACTTCATGGCGCAGATGGTCAGCGCGGCATGACCTGCCGCGCGGCGTGACCTTGTCGCCGGAAAAATTTGCGCCGCCGCGGGCGGGATTATGACGCATCGCTCGCCGAACCGCCCTCGATATAAGGATAGTAGTTGGATGAGTTCCGTGCCGCCCGGTCATGACGATTTTGCCGCTGCGCCAGCGGCGGGGCGGGACACGCGGGATCGCAGAAGCCGGCCGGAGCGGCGCCAGCGCATCTGGTGGTCGCTGTTGTACGGCAGCATCCGTCCGCGCCGTCGGCGCCCTGCGCGGCGTTTGGAGGATGGGCGGTTCCATGTGCTCGACTGGCATGCCACTCACCTCTGGGCCGTCTCCATCGGCATCTTGATATTGAGCGTGGCGGACGCATTCTTGACCCTGAGGCTGATGTCCGCGGGCGCCGTCGAGGCCAATCCCTTCATGGCGCTGTTCGTGGGCGGCAATGTCGCCGTGTTCGCCAGCCTCAAGATGGCGCTCACGGGAGTCTGTGTCGCGCTGATGGTGCTGCTGGCGGGCTACCGATTCATGCGGTTGGTACGAGTCGAGGTGATCTTGTATTGCATCTTGCTGGGCTACGTAGCCCTGATCGGTCATGAGGTCGGCATGCTTCAGCAGTTCGCGGACGCCTACATTCTGTAAATTTGGCGGCCTGGGTCACATTCCATATTGCGGCCCATTGGGCTAAACTGCGGGTCTAATTTTTTCGATATCCTTTCCTGCTCATCACCTTGATGTAATTGAGGTTTTGACCCTTCCGAAGGACCCATGAGCGACTCACTGGCCGATCAATTCGCCACCACGGCCCTGTATGGTGGAAACGCTGATTTCGTCGAGGATCTCTACGAACAATTCCTCCAAGACCCGGCAGCCGTCGAGCCGGGTTGGGCACGCTACTTCGCGGGCCTCGCGAGCGTGGCGGCCCCCGCGGGCGTCGCGGGAAATCACCGTCAAATCCGCGAGCGCCTGGCGGCGCAACTGCAGCGTCCGGTCTCGGCGGCCGCGGGCGGCGAACCGGCCGGTGCCGCCAGCGCCAAGCAGGCGGCGGTGTCGCGCTTGATCCAGGTCTACGCGAATCGCGGACACCTGATCGCAAACCTCGACCCTTTGGGCCTGTCGCCTCGCGCCATGCCTTATATTCTCGATCCCAAATACTTCGGTCTGTCGGACGCCGACATGCAGGCCGAATTCTTCACGGGCAGCCGCACCGCGGCGCTTCCGGCCCGCAGCAAGCTGAACGACATCCTCGCGACGCTCAAGTACATCTACTGCGACACCATCGGCGCCGAATTCGCGCATGTCTCGGATACCGAGGAGCGATTGTGGCTGCAGGATAATTTCCAGGCTGAGCGTATTCAGCATCGCTTCACCGCCGAGGAGAAGAAGAACATCCTCTGGCAGCTCACGGCGGCTGAGGGGCTGGAACGCTATCTGCACACCAAGTACGTCGGCCAAAAGCGCTTTTCGCTCGAAGGCGGTGACAGCCTCGTGCCGCTGCTCGATGAGCTCGTGCAGCAGGAGGGCCGAGCCGGCATCGAGGAGATGGTCGTCGGCATGGCCCATCGCGGCCGCCTCAACGTGCTGGTGAACCTGCTCGGCAAATCGCCCAAGGATTTGTTCAGCGAATTCGAGGGCCAGTACGACCTGCAGACGCTACGGGGCTCGGGCGACGTCAAGTACCACAAGGGATTCTCGGCGGACCTCAAGACTCCGGCCGGCAACGTTCACGTTGCCCTTGCGTTTAACCCCTCGCACCTCGAGGTGGTGAATCCCGTGGTGGAGGGATCGGTACGGGCGCGGCAGGAACGCCGCGGCGACGTGAAGGGCGACAAGGTGCTCGCGGTGCAGATCCACGGCGATGCCGCCTTCGCAGGTCAGGGCGTGGTCATGGAGACGCTGCAGCTGTCGCAGGCTCGCGGGTTTTATACCGGCGGCTCCGTCCACATCATCATCAACAACCAGGTCGGTTTCACCACTTCCAATCCGCGCGACGCACGCTCGACCCTGTACTGCTCGGATGTCGCGAAGATGGTCGAGGCGCCGATCTTCCACGTCAACGCCGACGATCCCGAGGCGGTCTGCTTCGTCACGCATTTCGCGCTCGCCTATCGTCGCAAGTTCCACAAAGACGTGGTCATCGATCTCGTGTGCTATCGCCGGCACGGCCACAACGAGGCGGACGAGCCGGCGGCAACACAGCCGCTGATGTATCAGGTCATCCGCAAGAAGCCCACCGCCCGTCAGCTCTACGCGGACAAGCTGGCGGCGGAAGGTGTGCTGTCCGCGGCGGACGCCGCGGCGATGATGGATCAATATCGTGCCGGTCTCGATGAAGGCAAGCCGCAGGCGCGCGCCGCGCTCGGTCTCATCGGCCACAAATACACCGTCGATTGGAGCGAGTATCTCGGCGCCGATTGGTCGGAGCCGGTGAAGACCGCGGTCGACATGCCCAGATTGCGGGCGCTCGGCAAGGCCATCACCACCTACCCGGCCGATTGGACGTTGCAGCCCCGGGTACTCGCCATCATGCAGGCGCGCGAGCGCATGGTAGCGGGTGAGCTCGCCCTCGATTGGGGCTGCGCCGAGAACTTAGCCTACGCGAGTCTCCTTCAGGACGGCTACCCGGTGCGGCTCACGGGCCAGGATAGCGGCCGCGGTACCTTCTTCCACCGCCACGCGGTGCTGCACGATCAGACCACGGGCAAGACCTACGTTCCGTTGCAGCACCTGGCGACCAGCCAGCCGACGTTCACCGTCACTGACTCCGTGCTCTCTGAAGTGGCGGTGATGGGGTTCGAGTACGGATTCTCGACCACTGCGCCCAACTGCCTGACGATCTGGGAGGGACAGTTCGGCGATTTCGCTAACGGCGCCCAGGTCATCATCGACCAGTTCATCAGCTCGGGTGAAGCCAAATGGGGACGGCTGTCCGGGCTCACGCTCTTCCTCCCGCACGGCTACGAAGGTCAGGGTCCGGAACATTCCTCGGCCCGGCTCGAGCGTTTCCTGCAGCTCTGCGCCGAGTACAACATCCAGGTGTGCGTCCCCTCGACCCCCGCGCAGATGTTCCACATGTTGCGCCGTCAGATGGTGCGGCCGCTGCGAAAGCCGCTCATCATCATGACGCCGAAGAGCTTGTTGCGTCACCCGCTGTCCGTATCGCGCCTGGAAGAGCTCGCGGGCGGCGGCTTCAAGACCATGATCGACGACGTCGACGAGCTCAATGCGTCGGCGGTCACCCGGGTCGTGCTTTGCAGCGGCAAGGTGTATTTCGACCTGTTGAAGGCGCGACGCGACGCGAAAATCAACGCCGTTGCCATCGTGCGCCTCGAGCAGATGTATCCCTTCCCCGCGGACGAGTACGAGGCGATCTTGCGCAAGTACCAAAATGCACGCGAGATCGTCTGGTGCCAGGAGGAGCCGCAAAATCAGGGCGGCTGGTATCAGATTCGCCACCGGCTGCAGGCTCCGCTCGGTCCGAAGGACGAGCTCCTCTATGCCGGCCGCGGCGGAGCCGCTGCGCCGGCAACCGGCATTTCCGCTCTGCATGAACAACAGCAGAAAAATCTGGTGACGGCCGCGCTGCAGGGCGTTCCGCCGGAAGAAAGCTCACGACAGACGATGCGCCTCCCGGCGGCTCACACTAGGACGGGTTCATGACAATTGAAGTGCGCGTGCCGCAGCTGCCGGAATCGGTGGCGGACGCTACCTTGGTCACGTGGCACAAAAAGCCGGGCGATACCGTATCGCGCGACGAGAATCTCGTCGATCTGGAGACTGACAAGGTGGTTCTCGAGGTACCGGCGCCGACGGCCGGTGTGCTCGCAGAAATCAAGCTCAAGGACGGCACCACCGTCACCAGCGGCCAGCTGCTGGCGCTGATCGAGGAATCGGCGGCGGTTCCCGGCGCGGTTCCCGGCGCGGGCACCGGCGCGAGTGCGCCGGCCATCACGGCTGCCGCCGCAGCGACGCCGGGTGCCGATACCGGCGTCAAACTGAGCCCGGCCGCCAAGCGAGTGGCGGAGGAAAACAAGCTCGATCCCAAGGCGCTCGCGGGCGCCGGACGCGGCGGACGGGTATCGAAATCGGACGTGGTGAACTTCCTCGCCGGCAAGGAGACGTCGTTTGCCGCGCCGCCCGCGCCGCCGCCCGCGCCGCCGCCCGCGCCCGGGAGGCGCGGTGGGCGGGTCGATCAGCGTGTTCCAATGACGCGCCTGCGCGCGCGCATTGCCGAGCGCATGGTACAGGCGCAGGCAACGCAGGCACTGTTGACCTCCTTCAATGAGGTCGACCTGCACGCCGTCAACGAGCTGCGCTCGCGCTACAAGGATTCATTCGAGAAGCAGCATGGGATCAAGCTCGGCTTCATGTCGTTCTTCACCAAGGCCTGTGTCGAAGCGCTGAGGAAATTCCCGGCTGTGAACGCCTCGGTCGAAGGCAACGACATCGTGTACCACGAGTACTTCGACGTGGGCGTCGCCGTCTCCACGGATCGCGGACTGATTGTTCCCGTGCTGCGGGACGCGGACCAGCTCACTTTTGCGGACATCGAGAAGTCGATCGGTAATTTTGCCGCGCGCGCCCGCGCGGGCTCCATCACCATGGAGGAAATGACCGGCGGCACGTTCACCATCACCAACGGTGGGGTGTTCGGCTCGCTCCTGTCGACGCCGATCGTCAATGCGCCCCAGAGCGCGATTCTGGGAATGCACAAAATCCAGGAGCGCCCGGTGGCCGTCGACGGCCAGGTGGTGATCCGGCCGATGATGTACATTGCCTTGACCTACGACCACCGCATCATCGACGGACGGGAGGCGGTGCAGTTCCTGGTGACCGTGAAGCAATGCCTCGAGGATCCGGCGCGCATGGTGCTCGGCGTATGAGCGAGCAATACGATGTCGTCGTGATCGGCGCAGGGCCCGCGGGATATCCTGCGGCCATTCGCGCCGCGCAGAACAAGCTGTCCGTTGCGTGCGTGGACGAATGGCGCAACCGGGACGGGAGCTACGCTTTCGGCGGCACCTGCCTGAACGCCGGCTGCATACCCTCGAAGGCGTTGCTCGAATCCTCGGAGCTCTATGTTCGGGCGAAGGAGGAGTTCGGCACTCACGGCATCAAGCTTGGCGACATCCAGCTCGATCTGGCGCAGATGCAAAAGCGCCGCGCCTCGATCGTCAAGACCATGACCGGAGGAATCAGCGCGCTGTTCAAGGCCGCCGGCGTGGTGGGCATCCAGGGGCACGGCCGCCTCCTGCCGGGAAACAAAGTGCTGGTCAGGGCATCGGACGGTTCGGAAAAGACACTCGAGGCAAAGAACGTGATTCTCGCCTCGGGCTCGACTCCGATCCGCCTGAGCGCCGTTGCGCACGACGGCAAGTACATCGTCGATTCGTGGGACGCGCTGGAATTCGATGCCGTGCCGCGACGCCTCGGCGTCATTGGCGCCGGGGTGATCGGCCTCGAACTCGGCAGCGTCTGGCGGCGTCTTGGGAGCGAGGTCACGGTGCTCGAGGCCCTGCCGGATTTCCTGCCCATGGCCGACCAGACCATTGCAAAAGAGGCGCAGCGGCATCTCAAAAAGCAGGGCCTCGACATCAAGCTCGGCGCCAAGGTGTCGCGTGCCGCGGTGGCGGGTTCGGCGGTCGACGTGACCTACGCGGATGCAGCGGGCGAGCATACTCTGCAAGTGGACAAGCTGGTGGTCGCGGTGGGGCGGCGTCCCTTCACCGAGGATCTGCTCGCCGACGGCACGGGGGTCGCGCTCGATGCCCGCGGGTTCATCCAAGTGGACGAGCATTGCCGGACCGGCGCCCCGAACGTCTGGGCGGTCGGTGACGTGGTGCGCGGTCCCATGCTGGCGCACAAGGGCAAGGAGGAAGGCATCATGGCCGCCGATCTGATCGCCGGCCTTTATGGGGACGTTAATTACAAGGTGGTCCCGTCCGTCATTTACACGGCGCCCGAAATCGCGTGGGTCGGGCAAACCGAGGAGCAGATCAAAGCCTCCGGCCGGCCGTACAAAGTGGGTGTCTTCCCGTTCGCGGCGAGCGGACGCGCGCGCGCCATGGAAGCCGGCCAAGGGATGGCCAAGGTGGTCTCGGCCAAGGACGACGATGAAGTCCTGGGCGTGCACGTGATCGGCCCGTTGGCGGGCGAGCTCATCGCCGAGGCGGTGCTCGCCATGGAGTACTCCGCGAGCACCGAGGACATTCAGCGCACCATCCATGCGCACCCGACACTCTCCGAGGCCGTTCACGAGGCGGCTCTGGCGGCGGACAAGAAGGCCATCGACGCGATCAACCGCTGACTGTCGGTATATCGAGGAGCGGATCCATGAGGGGCAGAGGGGGACAATATCGTGCGGGCGCTGCGTTGGTGGCGCTTGCGGCGGCAATGAGCTGGGCGATGGCGGCAGGCGCTGCCGACAAGGCATCGAGCGACACCGACAAAAGCGCCGACGGTGCCGTGAAAGACAAGTCCTCGGACGGCAACTTCGAGCCCTTCAAGCCCGAGTCCAAGACCAGCACGGGAAGCGTGACGGTCGGCGGACAGGCCATCTCCTACCAGGCGATTGCGGGCACGCTGATTGTTCATCCGAAGGGCTGGGATGATGTGCTCCGCGACCCGAAGTCCGAAAAAGAGGGCTCGAACGAGGGCGAACCCAGGAACCCGAACGCAGAGGCGTCGATGTTCTATGTCGCCTACTTCAAGACCGGCGGCGGTCCGAGGCCCGTGACATTCCTCTTCAATGGCGGCCCCGGCTCGGCGACCCTCTGGTTGCACATGGGCGCGTTCGGGCCGCGACGCGTCGTCACCTCGACCGACGCACACACACCCGCGGCACCGTACTCGCTCGTCAATAACGCATCGAGCCTTCTCGATGTGACGGATCTCGTGTTCATCGACGCGCCGGGTACGGGCTTCAGCCGAATTTCCGGCAAGGACAAGGAAAAGGCGTTCTTCGGGATCGATCCCGACGCCTATGCGTTCGCCGAATTCATCTCCGAGTTCCTCTCCAAGTATGGCCGCTGGAATTCGCCCAAGTATCTGTTCGGCGAGAGCTACGGTACCCCGCGCTCGGCGGTGCTGATCAACCAACTGGAGTCGGAACGGTCGATCGATTTCAATGGCGTGATTCTGCTCTCGCAGATTCTCAATTTCGATTTGAGCCCCGACCGTCCCACGGGCAATCCCGGGGTCGATCTGCCGTATCAAACCGTGCTCCCCACCTATGCAGCGACTGCGTGGTACCACCACAAGCTTCCCGGTGAGCATGCCGACCTTCCGGCGTTCCTCACGGAGGTCGAAAACTTCGCGATGGGGGACTATGGCCGGGCGCTCGCGGCGGGATCGGACCTCCCCGCTGCGGAGCGCGCCGCAATCGCCGAGAAGCTGCACGAGTACACCGGGCTTCCCGTCGACTACATCCTAAAGGCGGATCTGCGCATCGATGGCGGCGAGTTTCGACAAACGCTGCAAAGTGGCGACGGCATGACCACCGGGCGGCTCGATACTCGTTTCGCCGGGCCCGACATCGATCCGCTGAGCCAGCGTGCGAACTACGATCCACAATCCGCGGCATTGAGTTCTGCGTACGTGTCGGCTTTCAACGACTATGCGCGCAGGGATCTGCATTACGGCGAGGGGGAGATCTTCAAGCCCAGCATCGGCATTTTTCGAAGCTGGAACTTCCAGCATCAACAACCGGGGCAGAACGGCCCGATTCCCTCCGAACAGGGCGCCAACGTCATGCCCGATCTCGCGAACGCCATGAAGATCAACCCGAACCTCAAGCTGCAGCTGCACGCGGGCTATTTCGATCTCGCGACGCCATTTTATCAGGGCATCTACGAGATGCATCATCTGCCCATTCCAGCCTCGCTCGAGGCCAATATCGAGTACAAATTCTACGACTCGGGCCACATGGTGTACGCCAAGGATGCATCGCTCAAGATGCTGCACGACAATGTGGCCGCCTTCATCCGCCGAACCAGCAACCTGGGCGGCAACTAGCTGCTATTTCCTGCGCCGTGCGCTCACGACGTTCGGCAGCTTCGAGACCTTCGCGAGCAACCGCGAGAGCTGGGGCAGATCCGCCACATCGATCCCGATCTGCATTTGAACGAGTTGATCGCGGCTTACCGTGGTCATGGCTCGAATGCTGATTTTCTCGTCGGCGAGCGCGGCGCTCACATCCCTGACCAGGCCGCGCCGATCGAAGGCTTGGACCTCGATGTCGACCGGAAAGGATGCGTGCGAGTCATGCGCACCCTTGGCGCCCCAGGTGACCGGCAGCACGCGCGCCGGCGACTTGATGGCAAGTCGTGCGAGATTGGCGCAGCGTTGGCCGTGGATGCTCACGCCGCGGCCGACCGTGATGTAACCCACGATCGGCTCCGGCGGCACGGGTCTGCAGCACCGTGCGTAGGTCGAGAGCAGGTCGCCGATGCCCTGAATTTCGAGTTGCGGTTCGCGCGGCGCCGGAGCGCGAGTTCGCTGCGCCTCTTCCGGACGCGCTGCGCGGGTGTGCAACAGACGCTGAATGGCCCCGGCGACTTGGGCCGCGCTGATTTCGCCCAATCCCATCGCCGCATGCAGATCCTCGGCGCTCGACATTCGGAGCTCCGCCAGGAGCTCGGGCATCGGCGGAACGTTCACTCCCAAGCGCTGGATCTCGCGCTCGAGCATGGCGCGCCCTTCGACCTTGTTCTGGGATTCGTCCTGTTTGCGGAACCAGGCCTTCACCTTGTTGCGATTGCGCGGGCTTGCGAGATAGCCCGACTGCGGCGACAGCCAATCGCGCGAGGGCTGCGGCGTCTTCGCCGCGATGATTTCCACGGTCTCGCCGTTCTTCAGCGGGTAATCGAGTCCGACCATGCGTCCGTTGACCTTGGCGCCGCGCGTGCGATGGCCGAGGTCCGTGTGTACCTGGTAGGCGAAGTCGAGCGGCGTACCGCCGACCGGCACGTCGACGATCTCGCCCTTGGGCGACAGCACGTAAACGCGATCCTGGAACAGCTCGACGCGCATCCGGTCGAGAAAATCATGCGCACTGCCCTGATTTTCCGGTGCAAGCAGCGCACGCAGCTGGTTGATCTTGCGTTCATAGGCCTGATCGGAGCGGCCTCCCTCCTTGTAGCGCCAATGCGCCGCCACGCCGCGCTCGGAATGAGCGTGCATGTCGTGGGTGCGGATCTGGATTTCCACCGGCTGGTGGCCCGGTCCGAGCACCGCGGTATGAATCGAGCGGTACATGTTGTCCTTCGGGGTCGCGATGTAATCGTCGAACTCGCCCGGAATGAATGGCCAGAGCGAGTGGACCACGCCGAGCGCGGCGTAACAGTCCGCCACCGAGCTCACGAGAACGCGCGCCGCGCGGATGTCCATGATTTGATCGAAGGCCAGGCGCTTCATCTGCATCTTGCGCCAGATGCTGTAGAAGTGTTTCGGACGGCCGTCGATCTGCGCTTCGATGCCGGCGGCGTGCAATTCGCGCTGCAGGAGGTCCTTGAGCTCCTCGATGTAGTGCTCGCGCTCCGACCGCCGCACCTTCAGGGCCGCGGCGATGTGCTGATATTCGGCCGGCTGAAGATATCGAAACGCCAGGTCCTCCAATTCCCATTTCACCTGCCAGACGCCCAGCCGGTTCGCGAGCGGCGCATAGACCTCGCGGGTCTCGAGGGCGAGCTTGCGCCGCTCTGTCGCGTCGAGCGACTTCGCCGTGCGCATGCGCTGCAGCTGTTCCGCGAGCTTTACCACGACCAGGCGTACATCCCCGACCACCGCGACCAGCATCTTGCGAAGCGCTTCGGCCTGGGAACTCTCGAGTCCCTGGTCCGGCGTCCAGTCGGCCGGCAGCCCGAACCGCCCCAATTGGCTCAGCGCGCGGGCGAGTTGCACCGGGGCGTTGCCGAATTGGCGGTCGGCGGCGTCCTGGTCGAGGAGCTTCTCGTCCATCAACGGCTGCAGCATCGCAGCGAGCACCACGTCCTCGTCGGCGTCGAGCGTGCGCACGATCTCGGCCACCTCGAGCGCGGCCCGGCGCTGGGGCTCCCTGGCTTGCGAAAGATCCATCGAACGAACGGCCGCGAAGCCGGCTTCGAGCCGTGCGCTCGCGGTCGGGCTGGGAATGGTGGTTTCCATCAGTCGTTTACATCGTCCCGGGGCCGTATCGGGTGGGTTTGGGCGCCCATTGCCGGTATCATACTCGGCCATGTCCACGACAATGACCGCCACCCAGAACGCCGCGGGCGAGACGCTTGGCGCTTAAAGCCGCGACCGTGCGGGTGCTCGGCATCGATCCCGGGTCGCAATGCACCGGCTTTGGCGTCGTGGATGTGCTCGGCCCGAGGCTCACCTATGTGGCAAGCGGCGTGATACGCACGCCGAACGGCGAATTCGCTGCGCGCCTTTGCGAGATCTTCTCCTGCGTTCGAAGCATCGTGGCGCAATACCGGCCTTCCGAGATCGCCATCGAGCGGGTGTTCGTCAACCGCAATCCCGACAGCGCATTGAAGCTCGGCCAGGCCCGCGGCGCGGCGATCTGCGGCACCATTGATGCCAATGCCGAGGTGTTCGAGTACGCGACCCGTCAAATCAAACAGGCCGTGGTCGGGTCCGGCAGTGCGGAGAAGGCGCAGGTCCAGCTCATGATGCGCAGTATGCTCAAGCTCGAGGGCCGGGTGGCCTCGGATGCGGCCGATGCACTGGCGGCCGCCGTCTGCCATGCACTTCGGGGACGGGTCCGCAGCTCCATCATGCAGGCCGCGGTCAAGCTCGCGGCGGGCCGCGGATGATCGGGTTTCTCAGGGGCCGGCTCGCGCTGAAGCAACCGCCCGCCTTGATGGTTGACGTGAACGGTGTCGGGTACGAGCTCGAGGCGCCGATGTCGACCTTCTACGGTCTGCCCTCGGTGGGCGAGCCGGTCGCATTGTTCACGCACCTGGTCGTGCGGGAGGATGCGCATATTCTGTTCGGCTTCGGTACCGACGGCGAGCGGCGCCTGTTCCGAGGTCTGCTCAAGGTATCCGGCGTCGGTCCGAAGATCGCCCTCGGCATTCTGTCAGGGTCGAGCGTCGAGGACTTCCTGCGCATCGTGGAGGCGGAGGATGCGGCGATGCTGACCCGGATCCCGGGCATCGGCCGCAAGACCGCGGAACGGGTGATCATCGAGATGCGCGACAGCGTGCAGAAGCTCGCCGCTCCGGCCTCGGCGATGGACGGGGGAGCGCCGGCCGGCGCGTCTGCGTTGAGCCCGCAGGGCGAGGCTTTTGCCGCTCTGATCGCGCTCGGCTATAAGCCGCCCGAGGCAACGCGCCTGTTGAAGGCGGCGGAGGAGCCCGGGCTCTCGACGACGGAATTGATCCGCCGCGCGCTCAAGTCGGCGGCAAACTCATAAGGGCACGCATGGGCATAGAACCGGATCGAATCATCGCCGCCACCGCCGCCCCCGAGGACGAGAAGGTCGACCGCGCCGTGCGGCCGAAGAGCATGGCGGACTACGTGGGCCAGCCCAAGGTCATCGAGCTGCTCGACATCTCGATCCAGGCGGCGCGTATGCGCGGCGAGGCTTTGGACCATGTGCTGTTTTTCGGGCCCCCGGGCCTCGGCAAGACCACTCTCGCGCACATCATCGCCAACGAGCTCAAGGTCAACCTGCGCCAGACGTCGGGTCCGGTTCTCGAGCGGCCCGGCGACCTGGCGGCGCTGCTGACCAATCTCGAGCCGCGGGACGTCCTGTTCGTCGATGAAATCCATCGCTTGAGTCCGGTCGTCGAAGAGGTTCTGTATCCCGCCATGGAGGATTCGCAGCTCGATCTCATGATCGGGGAGGGACCCGGCGCGCGTTCCATCAAACTCGATCTGCCGCCCTTCACGCTGGTCGGAGCGACGACGCGCGCGGGACTGTTGACTTCGCCGCTGCGCGACCGCTTCGGCATCGTGCAGCGTCTGGAGTTCTACAATACCGCAGACCTCACCAAGATCGTCGTGCGCAGCGCTTCCATCCTGAAGCTCAAGCTCCAGCCGGATGGCGCGACGCGCATCGCCGAGCGCTCGCGCGGTACCCCGCGCATCGCCAATCGGCTGCTGCGCAGGGTGCGCGATTTCGCCGAGGTCAGGGCCGGCGGCATCATTTCGGGCACGGTGGCGCTGGCGGCCCTCGACATGCTGGAGGTCGACCCGCAGGGCTTCGACACGCTGGACCGCAAATTGCTGCTGACGGTGATCGAGAAATTCGAAGGCGGCCCGGTCGGAGTCGACAGTCTTGCGGCCGCCATGAGCGAGGAGCGGGGCACGATCGAAGATGTGATCGAGCCTTTCCTCATTCAGCAGGGCTTTCTCATGCGCACCGCGCGCGGCCGCGTGGCCACGCGCGCTGCGTACCTGCATTTCGGCCTGAAAGCGCCTTCCGGGGAGCGCGACCTGAATTTGCCGCTCTTCCGGGATCCCGCCTGATGCCGGGGAGATCAGCCACCTCATTCGAGTTTGCCGTCACCATCTATTGGGAGGACACCGACGGGGGTGGCGTGGTGTATTACGCGAATTACTTGAAATTCATGGAGCGCTGCCGGACGGAGTGGCTCCGGGCCTTGGGGGTCGATCAAGTGAAGCTGCGCGCCGAGCGCGGGCTGCAGTTCGTGGTCGTCAACGTGAATGTGGATTATCTGCGGCCGGCGGTCCTGCATGATGAAGTTATCGTCACTGCCGAGCTCGAGAAGCTCACCGGTGCCACAATCGTGTTCAGGCAAACCATTCGGCGCGGCGACGTGCAGCTCATCGACGCCACGGCCCGCGTCGCCTGTCTCGACGCGAGCACGATGAAGGCACGGCCCATCCCAAAGGATTTGTTCATGGAGTGGCGCAATGCCCAATGATCTGTCGGTCTGGACCATGGTGCTCGATGCGAGCCCGATCGTTCAGGTCGTGGTCGGCCTGTTGTTGTTGGCATCGCTCGCGTCTTGGGCGATCATTTTCCGCAAGCGTCAGGAAATTAACCGCTCGCGCCGCGGCGCCGATCAGTTCGAGACCCAATTCTGGTCGGGCGGCGATCTCGCGACGCTCTACCGCAACGTCGAGACCAAGGGCCGGGCGGGCACCGGCCTGCAGAGCATCTTCGAGTCGGGCTTCGGTGAGTTCAGCCGCCTTCGCCAGCTCGGCACTGCGGCGGATCTGTTGCTCGAGGGGGCACGGCGATCGATGCGCGTGGCGCAAATGCGCGAGATGGAGCGCCTCGAGCGCAATCTGGCCACGCTCGCGACCGTTGGTTCCACCAGCCCGTACGTCGGCCTGTTCGGCACCGTCTGGGGAATCATGAGCGCGTTTCACAATCTCGGGAACGTTCAGCAGGCCACCCTGGCGGCCGTGGCTCCCGGCATCGCGGAGGCACTGATCACCACCGCCATCGGCCTGTTCGCGGCCATCCCGGCCGTGATCGCGTACAACCGATTTGCCGACCAGGTCAGCCGCCTGGAACTTCGTTTCGACACGTTCGTCGAAGAATTTTCGACCATCCTGCAACGCCACGGATCGGCACGGGCGCAGAGCTGATACCTGATGGCCGCACCGCTGCGACGCCGAAAACTGATGGGGGAGATCAACGTCGTTCCGTATATCGACGTGATGCTCGTGCTGCTCATCATTTTCATGATCACGGCGCCGCTACTGAAGGAGGGCATCAAGGTGGACCTGCCGAACGCCGGCGCGAAGCCCATCGATCCCGCATTCCTGCAGAAGCATGAACCGCTGATCGTCACCATCGACGCGCGCGGACAGATGTACATCAACTTCGGCCCGAATCCGGACAAGCCAGCCTCGGAGAGCACGGTGAGCTCACGCACCGCGGCGCTTCTGCGGCGCGACCGGGAGACTCCCGTGCTGGTGAAAGCGGACACCACGGTGCCCTATGGGGTGGTGGCCCACGCCATGGTGGTGCTGCAGCGGGCCGGTGCGGACAAGGTGGGCCTGTTGACCGATCCGGAGCGGCCTGCCCCGCGGGGGCAGGGAGTGCCGCGACAGGCCAGCGATGGTGCGCATTGATGGCGCGGTTCCTGCGCGAAAACTCCGGCCCGGTATTTTTCTCGGTGCTGCTGCACGGCGGGATCGTGGCGGCACTGGTGCTCATGGCGGTGATGCCGTCCTCGCATCCGCCGGTCGCCCTGCAGTCGGTGCCGGTCAACGCGACCGTGGTCGATTCACGCATCTTGCATGCCGCTCAGCAAGCCAAGGCCGACCGTGCAGCGGAGCAGGCCGCCGAGGCGCGCGCCGCGGCCGAGGCGCAGGCGGCCGCTCAGAAAGCGGCCACGCAGGCCCAGGCCGAGCAGCAGGCGAAGGCCCTCGAGGAGCAGACCAAATTGGCCGAACAGGCTAAGGCAGAGGCGAGAGCTGCCGAGGGTGCGAGGGTGGCCGTAAACGCAGCGAAGGAGGCGGAGCAGGCGAAAGCCGCACAAGCCAAGCAGGCGGCGGATGCAAGAGCTGCCGCGGAGTACAAGGCCGCGGCGGAGTCCAAGGCCGCGGCGGAGGCCAAGTCGGCCGCGGACGCGAAAGCTGCCGCCAAGGCCGCCGCCGATGCGAAGGCCGCTGCGGCGGCGAAGGCGGCGGCGGATGAGCTGCGCAAGGAGTTGGGCGACGAGGAGCACGTCTCTGCCGTCGAGGCGAGTCCGCTCAAGGATCGCTATGTGGCGAGCCTTCGCAATAAGATTCAGAATGCCTGGATCAAAGGGCCCTCGGCAAGAGTTGGAGTCGACTGCCTGGTCGAGGTGACGCAGGTGCCCGGAGGCGAAGTCACGAGCGCGAAGGTGACTCAATGCAACGGGGATGCAGCGCTGCGCCAGTCGATCGAGAACGCCGTATATCGCGCCTCTCCGTTGCCGGATCCGCCGGATCCGGCGCTGTTTCAACGTAATTTTGCATTCAGGTTCAAACCCGATGAATAAAACGCTCCTCGCCGTGGCCGCATCGCTTGCGTGTTTGGCGCTCTCACAAAGCGGCCGCGCGGAGTTCGTCGTGGAGGTGACCCGCGGCCAGGACAACGCGGTACCGATCGCAATCGTGCCGTTCCTGGCGGCGGATTCCGCGGATGCCTCGGTCGATGCCGCCACGGTCGTGAGCAGCGATCTTGCGCGGAGCGGGCGGTTCAAGACCATGGACCGCAAGGACATGGTCGAACAGCCGCATGCCGGCGCAGGGATCGGCTTCGACGACTGGCGGCGGCTCGGGAACGACTACATCGTCGTGGGTCAAATGCTGCCTCAGGGGCCGGACCGCTTCACCATCAACTTCGAGCTCTACAACGTGCTCACCAAGCAACGCCTGCTCGGCTATCAGATCAGCGCGAACCGCGCGGGTCTGCGGCTCGCGAGCCATCAAATCGCGGACATGGTGTTCGACAAGATCTTGGGTGTCCGCGGCGCATTCGCGACGCGCATCGCCTATGTGGCGGTGCTCGGGTCGCTTCCGCATCGCAATTACCGGCTCATCGTCGCGGATTCCGACGGCGAGAATCCGCACATCGTGATGCAGTCGAACGAGCCGTTGATGTCGCCCGCGTGGTCGCCGGACGGTCAAAGCCTGGCTTACGTGTCGTTCGAGGATCGGCTGCCGTCAGTGTACGTGCAATACTTGAAGACAGGCGAGCGGCGCCGCGTTTCCGCGAAGGCCGGCGTGAACCAGGCGCCGGCGTTCTCGCCGGACGGCAAGAAGCTGGCACTGACGCTGTCGACCCGCGACGGAAATCTGGACGTATACCTGCTCGACTTGACCACTGACGGGCTCACGCGCCTCACCGACGATCCCGGCATCGACACGGAACCCGAGTGGTCCAGGGACGGTCAGAGCATCTACTTCACGTCCGATCGGGCCGGCGGCCCGCAGATCTACCGGGTGGGAATTCATCCGGGCGACCATCCGCGCAGGCTTACCTTCCAGGGTAACTACAACGCCCGGCCACGTCTCTCGCCGGATGAATCGCAGCTTGCATTCGTCACGCAGGAAGACGGTGCGTACCGCATCGCGGTCATGGACCTGAAGGGCAGAGGGGACGTGCAGATTCTCACCAAGGGGCAGTTCGACGTCTCACCGAGCTACGCGCCGAACGGCGCCATGATCATCTATGCGAGCCGCGACCACGGGCGTGGGGTGCTCGCGATGGCGAGTTCCGACGGCCGCGTTCAGGAAAAATTGGTGTCGAGCGAGGGCGAGGTGCAGGAGCCCGCGTGGTCGCCATTCTGACGCCGGTGCGACGCTTCAGTCGATGAATTGCTCAACTAAGTTCATAATGTCCTACATGGGTTCAATCTCTCCAGCAGCATTCGGATGGAATTTCCAATGAAAAAGATAGTATCGATCGCCTGTTTGTTCGCGGCAGCCGCGCTCCTCGCGGGCTGCCCCAAGAAGAACACGACCGTCGAACCCCCGGTCGCGGGCAATCAGGTGGCGGGCTCGGCCAATCCGAACGGCGAGGGAGCGTCCACCTCCGCGACGCCGCTCGGCGGGGATTCGAACGGCATGGGGGGCGCCCAGGGCGGCGCCGGACCCGGAGGCTCGGCCGAGAGCCGGATTATTTATTTCGACTTCGACAAATCCGACATCAGGCCGGAATTTGCGGGCATCGTCACCGCCAATGCGCAGTATCTCACCGCGCATCCGGGCGCCAAGCTGAAGCTGGAGGGCAACACCGACGAGCGCGGCACGCGCGAGTACAACATCGGCCTCGGCGAGCGGCGCGCGCAGGCGGTACGGCGGGCCTTGATGCTGCAGGGCGCAGCCGAAAATCAGCTCAGCACCGTGAGCTTCGGCGCCGAGCGGCCGGCGGTCGAAGGCGACGATGAGTCGGCTTGGTCCAAGAATCGGCGAGTGGAACTCGTCTACGGGCCGTGATGAGGACGCGCGCATCGGCACTCGCTTCGGCGTGCGCAGCTGCGCTGGCGCTCGCCGGCTGCGCGACCAGTCCGGAGGAAGATCCCGTGCAGATCAAGCTCAACGATATCGATACGCGGTTGACGCGGATCGAGCGCGTGGTGTCGAACAACAGTCTGCTCGAGATCTCGAACCAGATGAGCACGCTGCAGGCAGACCTGCGTTCGATGCACAACGACATCGATGTGCTCAATCATGGACTCGACACCAGCCGCAAACAACAGCGCGATCTGTACGCGGATCTTGATCAACGTCTCAAGGCGCTCGAGTCGCGGTCGGGCGCCGCGGCCGGATCGGGACCGGCCGCGACGGTCGGCGCGACCCCCGCCGGGCCGCCGGGCAGCACGGTGCTCGGGGCAGGAGCGGCGGGTAGTGCCGGGGTGGCGGCGGGGGCGGTGGCAGGCGGCCCTCCGGCGAGCGGAGCGGGCGCAGCCGACACCGTGAGCTATCAGGCAGCGTTCGCGCTGCTCAAGAACAATCAGTACGATCAGGCGATTCAGGCCTTCCAGTCGTTCCTCGGCACCTATCCCTTGAGCCCGCTCGCGGACAATGCCCAGTACTGGCTCGGGGAAGCCTACTACGTGAACCGATCCTTTCCGGAGGCATTGGCGGCTTTCCAGAAAGTCATCGACAAGTACCCACAATCGCGCAAAGTGCCCGACGCGTTGCTCAAAGTGGGTTACTGCGACTACGAGCTCAGACAGTTTCAGGCGGCAAAAGATGCCCTGACTCAGGTCCAGACGACGTACGGCGATACTCCGGCGGGCCATCTGGCGCAGCAGCGCCTGGAGAAGATGGCGGCCGAGAACCATTGACACGGCGGGGCGGCATTGAGTGACGCACAGGCGAAGCGCGGCCGGCTGCGCATCAACGAGATTTTTCATTCCCTGCAGGGGGAGGCCGATGCGGTCGGGTTTCGAACGGTGTTCGTGCGGCTCACCGGGTGTCCGCTGCGCTGCCAGTACTGCGATACGGCGTATGCGTTTCACGAGGGCGAGTGGCGGGATATCGACACGGTCCTCGAGACCGTCAAGAGTTTCGGCGCGCAACACGTGTGTGTGACCGGCGGAGAGCCGCTGGCACAGCCGAACTGCCTGGCGCTTCTCACCCGCCTGTGCGAATCCGGGTATCGGGTGTCGCTCGAGACGAGCGGCGCGATGCGCATCGCCCAAGTCGACTCCAGGGTCTCGCGGGTCGTCGACGTGAAGACTCCAGGATCGGGCGAGTCGGCGCGCAATCTCGAGGAGAATTTCGCCTGGCTCACGCCGCGCGATCAATTGAAGTTCGTGATCTGTTCGCGCGAGGATTACGATTGGAGCAAGTCGTATCTCCAAGATCACTCCCTGACCGAACGCTGCCAGGTGCTGTTTTCGCCGAGTTATACGCAGGTCTCGCCGACGGCGCTCGCCGACTGGATCCTGGCGGACCGGCTGCCGGTGCGCTTTCAACTGCAGCTTCACAAAGTATTGTGGGGCGATGTGCCCGGCAAATGAGCGCCGCGCCATGAAGTCCGCCGTCGTGCTGCTGTCAGGCGGCCTCGACTCGGCGACCACCCTGGCGATGGCGCGCGCCCGCGGATTCGAGGCATTCGCGCTCAGCGTCGATTACGGTCAGCGGCATGGCGCGGAACTCCTCGCGGCGTCGCGCGTCGCGTCGGCCCTGGGTGCCCGCGATCATCGCGTGATGCGCGTGGACCTCGCAGGGATTGGTGGATCGGCGCTCACCGATTCGACGCTCGCGATTCCCGAGACGCCGAGCTCCGGCATTCCAATCACCTACGTGCCCGCGCGCAATACGATGATGCTCGCGCTCGCCCTCGGCTGGGCGGAGGTGATCGGCGCCTGGGACATTTTCATCGGCGTGAATGCGCTGGACTATTCAGGCTACCCGGATTGCCGCCCGGAATTCATTGCGGCGTTCGAGACCCTCGCCAAGCTTGCGACCAAGGCGGGGGTGGAGGGTGGGCGCTTCGAGATCCATGCACCGCTTCTCGAGATGTCGAAGGCAGAGATTGTGCGCGCCGGGCTCGGACTTGGCGTGGACTATTCGATGACGGTGTCCTGCTACCAGGCGAGTGACGAGGGGCGTGCGTGCGGGCGCTGCGACTCGTGTCGATTGCGGGCCGCGGGCTTTGCGGCGGCGGGTGTGGCGGACCCGACGCGATATCGGTGAAGCCCGGGGCCGAGGCCCGGAGTGGCCTGGTCACCATGCCGCGTTATCCTGGGATAAAAAATTAGCTATAATGCGCGGCTCCCATGGGACGGTAGCTCAGTTGGTAGAGCAAGGCCCTTTTAAGGCTTTGGTCCTGGGTTCGAGTCCCAGCCGTCCCACATCCACCCTCCAAATCGCCTCGGCACGCGAGCGCACGCCGAGCATGGACTACGCCGGTCGGACGTGCGGCATCTACTCTGCGAATACCTCTTGCAGAGTGGTCAGAACGGCAGACAGAGTCTTTGCAGTGACCGCGCCGAGCCGTTTGACGACGCGTATCTTGTCCACTGTTCTGATTTGATCCAACACGATCAAACCTTTCGTTCCGGCGTGCGTCACTGGCACCCGGAAGGGTGCTGCGAAACTCTTGCTGGTCATCGGAGCGACGGTTACCGTGAGCAGGTGGGCGCCGGAGAGGTAGCGTCTCAACCGCCTGATTTATTATTGTGCACCGCCGTACGCAACGACCCCATTCTTGAAGCGACCCAGTATAGGCAGAGGAAGCAACATGCGAGTAAAAGACAAGGTAGTGATCATTACTGGAGGCGCCGGCGGTATCGGCGCAGCGAGCGCTCGACTCCTGGCCCTTGAAGGTGCCAAAATTATCCTTACCGACGTATCCGAAAGAGCAGGGCAGGCGCTCGCGGCGGAAATGGAAGGGGAATTCTTTAGTCACGATGTGTCGGTGCTGTCTGATTGGGAGCAAATCACGGAAGAGGTGATTTCGCGCTACGGCTGCATCGACGTATTGGTGAATTGCGCGGGGATCGAGGGAAGTCTCAAAAACAAGGGGCTGGCTACAAGCATTCAAGATTGGCATAGGGTGATGGCGATCAATCTTGATGGAAGCTTTTTTGCTTGCATGAGCGTGATGCCCAGGATGCTTAAAAAGGGTACTGGA
>JBEKHO010000032.1:0-59872 GCA_050012215.1 Steroidobacteraceae bacterium | reverse complement strand
CGATACACCTGATCGCGAATCGAGTAGCGTCGCACCTGATGGATTCCCGGTAGAACCAGCACCGTCCCGGAGGTGTAGACGCTCACCGATCCGTCGAGCGCGTCAGTACGCGCCAGCACCTCGCCTCGGCGTACCGATTCGAAGGGGGGATGGATCCACAAACCATGGACGATCAACACCAGAATGATGGCGATCACGACGCGCCAACGAAAGCGCCAGAGGCCCGTAGCCAGGGAGCGCAGGGCTTCGAGCACCAAACCACCCAGCGCGACCAGCGGCTCGATGAGCCCCCGTCGTACCCACTCCAACAAGGCATCCAAGCGACCAGACATTTTCGCCACTCCCGTTTCCGAGCCGGACCGGCTCCTTCGGAACAGTCTCGCAATCGTTTGTGGCGAGGCCGTGGGACAATTGTGGCGGAGTGTGGCAATCGCCAGTTCGCCACGGGCTTTCCCGAACCCAGTGGCTAGCGCTTTGTTGCGGTGACGGTGTAGCACATTGGCAGTTGCGCCTTTTGCCGAAGTTGGCATCGGTATTGAGTATCACCGAGACCGGATAGGCAATATTCGCCGGGGCGGGCCCATAGTCCACCGTGCCAGAGTCATAAATGACCCGCGTTCCTTGCCTGATGACGATTCGTTGCAGGAGATCGTCAGTGGGGTCGTTGGAGTCGTCCTCATACCACGTAGCTATCTGCCCGCACGGCTTATACAGCGACGCGCTCGGGCTCGGGTTTACAGGCAGCGGCCCGGTGGTGCCGTTGATGAGCGCGTCGCAGCCGTTACCGTTACCCTCGCCATTGCCGTAACCGTAACCATGATTGTTCGCGAGTTTCCACACATACTGCGGAACCCCCAGGACCACGCCGCCGAGCGGAAACGGAATCGAGGGATCGCCGAGCGTCGCACAATCTACATTGGGGTTTGTCTCGCTGCCGAAGCCAAAGCACGGCCACAGGTCGGTGCCGTCGGCATTGGGATACTGAACGCCTAGTGTTACCGCCCTTTTCTGGGCGATTGCGGACCCGTCCATCGCCGGAATCTTGATGGCGAAACGATGTCGGCCGCCGCCGCATCGAATTGTTGCAGCTTGGATAGGAGCGTATCGACATCCAGCGCATTGGCCGATGCGACAAAACCCGTTCCCGAATGGGAACGGCTCGCCATTTCGGGGGCCCTGGGGTTTAGAGGCGAAGTTCCGGGTCAGTTCCTATCAAACCGCCTCAGGAGAGCTAGCCAGACGCTGATTTGGTGCCTGGGAGTGAGAGAAGCATCTCCGGCAACGCCCGCTCATTGAGGTCGCGTAGTTCCTCTAAAGCATGAGCGAGCAATGCGCCGGTCGCTCCGCCAATTCCTATGTTCCCGGTCTTGATTGCAGCGAGCGATTGGGCCGCGATATCGATTAGCCGTCGGTTTTCCTCGGAAAAATCGCCAAGGCGTTGCTGCAAGTTTTCTGTCAGGCGGTCGATCGATCTCTGGCGGGCAGCCCCAAACGACGCAACGGCGTCCGCAATCGCGTTGTCGAGACATCGATTAAGCGTGCGAAACTCATCTGTGGAGATGGACACGTGCTGATCGACGGCCAGCGCGGTCACGCATTGGCACACATCTCCGTAGTCGTGCACCACTTGATCAACGCTGAATCCGCGACGCAGTAGTTCTGCACCGTGTAAGGCCGCCGCGCGCCCGATCGGCGTATGCGTCGGGGTCGGCTCTGAATCGCTGCTTCGAACGTGCGTGCTTTGCTCTTCTTGAAGGGTTTCAACCAGCTGTTGTAGGAATAAAGGCACGCCATGATCCGTGGTTCCCGGCGCCGCAACGGGTTCAAACCTTCTGGCAACCTTTTCCTTGCATCGTTCGATCAGCAACTCGCGATTCGACGTTAAAAAATCATGGAGCATGGCGCTACAGTAGCGTCCTCCGAATCGGACCGTCTGTGCGGCCTCGTACATTCATTGCCAGGACCATTATTGTGCAAATGCAACACCCGACCTTTTCTCTTTGGCCCCGTACATGGCGTCATCCGCACGCTGGATCAATGCAATCGAGCTGTCTCCATCTTTCGGGAACACCGCGATCCCGATACTCGCCTCAAGGCATAGGCTGAGGGATACATCCCCCACACGCACGTCGCATGGCGCTTGCAATGCCTGCAGGATCTTGGCCGCAATCATCGCAATGTCTTTTTGCTCGTGGAGCGGCGTCAGCAGATATAAAAACTCGTCACCGCCATGGCGGCTGACGGTGTCCTCGTTGCGGGTATTTTGCCCAAGTCTTGCGGCAACCGCCTGCAGCACGGCGTCGCCTGCCTGATGCCCGTAGATATCGTTAATGCTCTTGAAATTGTCGAGATCCACGAACATCACGGCAAGAATCCATCCGTGCCGCTTCGCCTGCGCAATTCCATGTTCCAGCCGATCCTTGAAAAGTACGCGGTTCGGCAGACCGGTCAAGTGGTCATGCAGGGCGGCATTTCGAGAACCCTCCTCCTGTTCCACGGCCGCGGCGAGCAGATGATCGACCATGGTCCGATCCCTGATTTCAAGCAGGAGCGCCTGATGCACCGCGCCCAGTCTCTCGGACGCCTCCGTCAATCGTCGTGTAACCGCCTCGTTGACGTCCAGGGAGAGCGCTTCGGTGGACTGCTTTATTAGCGCCTGGATCTGCTCGCTCTGCTCGAGCACCTCGATGAGGGACTTACCCGCCAAGGCTTGGTGTTTCGCGTTCAGATTGGATCGTCATTTCGTCTCCTGTCGCGGGTCTATTGTCCGCTTACCTCGTGTGCCGCTCCGTTCCTTAGCGCACATAGGAGACGCCCTGAGGCCTCGCGTCCGCCGCATACACCTCTTTCCCATCGAGGTAAGTGGCCAGAACCCGGGTGTCGTGCAGGTCGAACGGGTCGATCGCGAAAATATCCCGATCGAGCACGATGAAATCTGCACGCTTGCCTAGCTCCAAACTGCCTGTCGTCCGCTCCTGTTTCAGGGCAAACGCCGCATTGATGGTATAGGCATCGACCGCGTCCTGAAGGCCGATGCTCTGTTCGAGTAGGAGCGGCTTCCGGCCTCGCGCCTCCCGGCGGGTGACGGCATGCTCCATTGCCACGAAGGGATTGAAGCTGCTCACCCCCCAGTCGCTCCCACCGACAATCAGTGCGCCGGCATCCCGCAGCGAGCGTGCTGGGTAGAGATATCGCGACCGCTTTGGGCCTAGATAGGGCAGCGTCGCCTGGGCAATGTACGGATCACGTTCGGCCCATAGCAACTGGAAATTGGCGATGACGTTCAGTTCCTTGAAACGCGAAAAATCCGCCGGATCGACCAATTCCAGATGGGCGATTTGGTCGCGGTTATTTAGCATGCCGTTATGCTGCCGCGCATCGGCAAACGCATCGAGCGCTGAGCGCACTGCACGGTCGCCGATCGCGTGAACGTGCACCGTAAAGCCGGCGGCATCCGCGGCACATACGATTCGGTCCAGCTGATCCTGTTCGAAGTACGTGGGTCCGCGATTGGCGGTTGGGCGGCCCGCTCCATCCAGATAAGGCGCAAGCAGGGCAGCCGTCTGGGAGGGATACTCGATCACGCCATCGGCGAAGATCTTGACGGCGTCCGCGCGAAGGAAATCCGGATCGATCGCCCATTTCGCGCGAAACGCGACTGCATCGGCAATGATGGCATCCGCCTCCCGGCCGGTGTCCTTCAAGCCAAACGTGGCCCGCACCCGCATGTTCAACCGGTGGGCATCGTAGAGCCGCCGGTACAACTGCATGTCATGGTCATCGGTGTCCGCATCTTGTACCGATGTGATCCCGATTGCGCGCATGCCGGCCAATGCTTTATCGAGTTGCGAGGCCTCGAAGTCCAGACCGGGTGCCGGCTTCGCTCCCAAAGCGATCTCGGCTGCGACGTCCCGCAGTGTGCCGGTGGGATTGCCGGACGGGTCGTGCTCGATTCGCCCGCCTGCCGGATCGCGGGTGGCGGGGCCGATGTGCGAAGCCTTGAGCGCGGCCGAGTTCGCCCAAACGGTGTGACCGTCCGAGCCCTCGAGGAGCATCGGGCGATCGGACACCATCGCGTCGAGTTCGCGAAGTGCGAGGGTTAATCCGGACGGATTGACTTGGACAACTTCGAACCAAAGCTTGCGCTCGGCAGGCTGCCGCCCCAGACATGCCGCCACCTCGACCTTGATTTGCGCAGCGGTCAGCATTTTATCTTCAAGGCTGCACTTGTCCTGGTCCTGCGCGCTCTCGGCCGGATGGGTATGTGCGTCAATGATGCCCGGAAGCACCACTCGACCCGCGAGATCGATGCTCCGAGTCATGGGTCCCTTCAAGGCACTGACCGCTTGGTCGGTGCCGACGGCGACGATCGCATTGCCGCGGATCGCGAGTGCCTGCGCGACGCTGCGGCCAGCATCCTCGGTATGAATTCTGCCGTGAAGCAAGATGAATTCGGGTGGCGGCTCCGCGGCCGAAGCGGCGACCGTGAAGCCGAACGACAAGACCAATGCGATCGCGGAGCGGTTAATTTTCGCGGCTCCCTTGATTGTGTTGCTGGGACGCCTCAGTACGCCGTCGCTCAATAGAACTCATTGAAATCCTTACAAAGCTCGATGTTATATGAAAGGCAATTGCACCGCAGTAAAACTGCATGGAGGATCCTGCGCCTTCTCGTTCGCGCCGCAGGGCGCCCAACCGAAGTTGCGACTGCTTCGCTTGTTCGAGCACTTCTCCCACAACGGGAAGGTGGTAGCGATGACAGAAACCCGTTGAATTAAGCGCACGCTGAGACTCGATCATTCAGAGACAACCCAATGGCTCTGCGGGCGCACGCGGAATTGAACAGCTCACTCCCGACAGCCGACCCCGGCCGTCGCTGCTCGCTCGCTCTAGCATCTTGCATTTGTGCAAGCCTCGCCGCCGTCGCGCCAACTTTTGCCGACGACACGGCCTCCCCGAAGGTGGTGGCCCCTCATGAGGACAAAAACGAGAAGTTGCCTGCTGATCTAAGCGGGCATAAGAAGGTTGGTACAGCCTCCGTATATGACCAGCGCTTTGCTGGTCGCAAGATGGCCAATGGCGAGCCCATGAAACCCACGGGTAACAATGCGGCCAGTAAAACCCTTCCGTTGGGCACCACGGCGAAAGTAGTCAATATGGAAACCGGCAAGAGTGCGGTGGTTAAAATTGAGGACCGGGGCCCGTATATCAAAGGTCGTATCTTGGACCTCTCTCCCTGCACGGCGCAGAAGATCGGCGTTGATCCAAAAGATGGGATCGCTAAAGTGAGCGTAGAACCCATCGCGGTGCCGCTGCCGAACGGAAATGTCAAACCGGGCGTCGCTGCGCACGCTCCCGCCGGCAATTGACGCACTGATGCCAGCTGCGACCTCCGTCGTCGCTCGCTAGTCCCTGTCGCCTATCCGTTCGACCCACTTTGCGCGCCACGCGCTGGCCTCGAACGGATCGGCAAAGTACTGTGTTTCCCGCGCCACCTTGCCGCCGCTGAATTCCATGATGCTCACGGTAAAGGAAGGCTTGCCGTCATAAGTAAGAATATATTCGGTGATCCAAAGATCACCCGTGCCAATGACTCGGCGCACTGTGAATCGCTTTTTGCTTGGCTGCCTGGTGCGCGTGATTTTTATGTTTTGCCGACCGCGGATGCGCTCGCCCGACTGGGGGTATTCCAGGACTGCATCCTCGAGGTAGATGTCGTGCTCCGTTTCAAAATCTTGGGCATCGGATGCCGCCCAATGCCGATCCAGTGCCGCACGTGCCTCTTGAGCATTCATTGCACTTACACCTGCCGTATGGCTTCGGCTTCGATGGCCCTCGCGATCCTCACCGCAATGACCGCGATATCAGTGATCCTGGACTCTTCCATCCCGCCGAACTTGCCGTACCGACTGGCCGCCATCGCGCTCGCGATGCTGGCCGCCGCCTGGATGAGTTGATCTGTTTCCATGACTAGTTACCCACTGTGATTTGACCTTGAAATGCTTGCAAGTCCTGCGGCCCGTCCATGGTCCACCAGTCGCATTGTAACGCTTCGATCGGCAGACAAGCGTCCGCCCCACGAACGGCCGTCCGTCAGGCAGCGAAGCAGCTGGCAGTGAATTCTCGCCAGTGCTTCGTGAGCCTGCGCTTACAAGCGACCGCGCCAATCTCTGGCTGATCTCGGCGCTGCTTTGACGCAGCATGTCAGTCTTTAACGCCGATCAGCGAGGCCATGATATGAGTTCTGAACGCCCCGAGGAATACTCCGGTCAGTCCGCGGGCGAAGGCCGGCAAACTTCCGCCAATTCGCCAGTTCGAGACAGCGGCAATGACACACCGCCCCACAATGATGAAGTCACCATCGTGTTGCGCGGCGAGAGCATTCGCGATCAGGATCCAAAATCACGCAAGGATTCGGCCCCGAAAGAGTCCAAGGACTCCACGCCTGGCAGTTCACAGAAGCCGCACAAGGAGGTGTCGGACGCCAAAGTTGCAATGCAGAGCCGACTACCGGCCCTCGATGATGAGGCTGATGTCGGGGTTCAAAAGGACCATCTTGTCACCCGAGACGGCAAAGCTGATCTGACCTTCACCGGAACGCTGCTCGCCTCTGCAGCGCCTCCCTCGGCACCGCAGGGGCAGTGGCAGGAGTATCGGATTTATGAGACCAACGGCGCAAAGCACGTGTTCTCAAAGGTGACCCGGAGCGTGGTCGCCGATCAGCGGGATACTCACGAGGCGGAAGTGTATGACCCGGCACCGTCTTCGGTACCGTCGAAGCTGCTGAGAAGCGCGCGTGATCTCACGCACTCGCGTCCAATGACTTGGACGGATGCGGCGGTTGCTTTTTTTGGTTACGACCCGCTTGCCAAGACTCTCTATCGAAAGCTCAGCGGCCAATTCGAGGAACACATAAGTTAACGGCCTCGCCCCTCGATTCTTGGTGTTTCATTCTTCCTGATAAGATTGGGCCGCCGAGATACCCTTGGGAGATGTGCTTGAGCTGCGGCAGGCGAATCAGACGAACGTTCATGGCCAGCATCATGCTGGTCGCGTTTGCGTCCCGTCTGCTCATTCCACCGGGATTCATGCCGGCAAGCGGCCGGCCATTCCTGATGGAGATCTGCTGGGACGGCGTTCCCACCAACCTGCTTGCGCAGGTCGGACTTGCCGATGTGCATGCCTTGGGCATGGAATCGATGGGCATGGACCCGACGCCTACGGGGGACGGTACTTCCCACCAGGCGGAATCGCAGGGAGCGCACCACTCCGGAAGTCCCTCACGGGGCGAACACTGCGTGTTTGGCACCGCCAGCAATACCGGGCCGACCCCTCACCTGCCGCTGCTGGGCGATTTGTACTCGACCCAGCCGTTGCGCACAGTCGCTTTCGCATCAGTCGCGGGCGCTGTGCGCGTCGTTCATCTCCCGCAGCCCCGGGCACCCCCGAGTCGGCTGAGCTGACCTCCAAGGCTGGGCTCGCGCCGGCCGTGATCTTGAACGCGCGCCGTCATCGGCGTGCGCTCGTCCCTAGGTTTGCAGGGCTTGGCTCACTGGGGCAGCCCTGGGAGTTCTCACGTGACAAATCGCATCGAGGCGCCGGCAGCGCTCGCGCGTTGCCGGCGCGGAACCTATCGGGTCTGCTCCGGGGCGGCAGTCCTACTGCTTTTCATGGTCCTTCTTCCGGCTCGCAGCTGGTCCGCGGCCTACGGCAGCGTGGGTGGCATCGTGCGCGACAACAGCGACCGGCCAATAACAGGGGCAAAGGTCGTACTCGAGTCCGCCGCCCACACAGTCATGGAGCGGCAGACAGACTCCGCCGGACGCTTCGATTTTCCGAACATGGCGATCGGCCAGTACCTGCTCACCATCTCGCAGCGCGACTTCACCTCGGTCAGCCAGCCGGTCACGGTGCAGGCGGGGTATTTTCCGTTCGCTAACATCACGTTGAAGCCTCCGTCGGAACTCACCGAGGTGACGGTGACAGCGACGCGGCTGCCGGTGGTCGCCTCGGCAACTCCGATCACGATGGTGAGCCAGGAAGACATCGAGAACACCCCGGGAGCGGCCAACGTCAACAGTCTCGCCATGATCACCGATTACGTTCCCGGGGCCTATCAAGCCCATGACATGCTGCACATACGTGGCGGCCATCAAACGAACTGGCTGATCAGCGGGGTTGAGATTCCGAACACGAACATCGCGGAGAACCTCGGCCCCGCATTGAATCCCCAGGACGTGGACACCTTAGGGATCGAGCGGGGCGGCTATCTGGCCGACGAGGGTGACCGCACGTACGGCATCTTCAACGTGATCCCGAAGAGCGGCTTCAGCCGGACTAACCAAGCCGAGCTCGAAGTCACGGCGGGAAACTTCGGCCAGACCAACGACTACTTGAGCGTCGCGAGCCATACGGAGGATTTCGCGTACTATGCGAGCGTCGAGGGTAATCGCAGCGGCATCGGCCTGCAGACCCCTGTCTCCCAGGTGATTCATGACGAGACGCGCGGGTACGGTGCGTTCACCAACCTGCAGTACAAACCAAGCGAGCAAGATACGGTAAGCCTCGTCGCCCAGCTGCGCCAAGACGTTTACCAGATACCGGACTGCACCGCGCCGCTCCCCGACGACCCGGGCTGCGTTGGGCAGTTCGGCGATGTGCAGGGTGAGGCGGATAACTTCGCGGTGCTGTCCTGGGCGCACACCTTCAAGGACTACGCCGTACTCACGAGCTCGCTTCTTTATCACTTCGACCGGGCGGATTATGACGGCGGCGCCGGCGACTATCCGACCCTAACGACCTACCGCCACAGCTCGCAGTACGAGGGCGCCGAAGAGCAGCTGAAGTGGAACGTCAACCGCAATCATCTGGATGTCGGAGTCTTTGGCTTCGCCCAGCAGGATCAGGCTGACTTCAATCTGGCATTCGCCGAGTTGAGCGCGCCGACCCTCCGGGAGTTGGAGAGCCCCACCGGCGAGCTCGTCACCGCCTGGCTGCAGGATACCTTCGAAGTCACGCGCTGGCTCAACTTGTCCGCGGGCGCGCGCCAGTCACACTTCCAGGGCAGCTTCACCGAGAACGCGACCGACCCTCGGCTCGGCGCCACCCTCCAACTGCCGCGACTGGATTGGGTGCTGACCGCCTTCTGGGGCAAGTACTACCAGGCTCCGCCGCTCGAGACGCTCACGGGGCCCTTGGTCGCCTATGCGACCGCGAATGACACCGCCTTCCTGCCGTTGCATGGGGAGCGCGATACCGAGCGCCTGTTCGGCGTGACCATCCCGGTGAAGGGTTGGACTATCGAGGCGGATTACTTCGTCACCGAGTCGTCCAATTTCTTCGATCATAACCCGCTCGGCGAATCCGACATCTACCTGCCGATCACGGACCAGGGGGCGCTGATCGAAGGGCGCGAGCTTACCGTGCGCTCACCCGCCTTCTGGCCGTACGGACAGGTCCACCTCGCCTATTCGAACCAAACGGCGGAGTGCTTCGGGTCGATCACCGGAGGTCTCGTGGTCCCCGGAACGGCCTGCGGCAGTCCCCCGATCGGGCTCGACCACGATCAGCGCAATACGCTGAATCTTGGGTACAACGCCGAGTTACCGCAGCATTTCTTCGTCGGTTCCAACCTGTCGGTCAATTCGGGACTCTCCAACGGCTCACCGCCGCCGACCCACCTCCCGGGCTACGTAGTACTCGACCTGACCGCGGGCCGAAACATCAACCGTGATCTGTCGGTGTCCATCACCACGCTCAACCTCACCAACCGGCATCTGCTCACAGACAACAGCCTGACTTTCGGCGGCGTCCACTGGAACAATCCGCTCCAGATTTATGCCGAGCTGCGTTACAAATTTCACTATTAGGGATCTCAGCCAATTAGGAAGCACCCAGGGCCTGCCGCACCCTGCTCCGGGCAATTTCGTTCTCCCGAGGCAGACCGATCGATATCCGAGCCCAGCGATCATACGGCGGAAACGCGTGACCAATCGCGACGCCGCCTTTCAACATCGCTGCAGCGAATTCGGGGATTGGGATACCCGTTTCGAAAAATACGAAGTTGCCGGTGGCCGGGGTGAAATTCAAATCGCGATCGCGGAACAGCTGGAACCACTTTTCCCGTTCCTTCGCCACCTGCCCCGCAACCCGCGCGACGTAAGCGGTATCCTGCAAGCTCGCAGTCGCGGCCGCCACCGCGAGCCGGTTGAACAAATGCGGATTGTTCAAACCCTGATCGCTCAATGCCTTCGCGATTGGCCCAGGGACGAGTCCATAGCCGATGTCGAGTCCCGCCAACCCGTAGATCTTGGCGAAGGTGCGGAAGACGATGACGTTCTCACCGCCGCGCACCAGATCTGTGAGGGTTCGCTGCGCGAAGCGATCTGCGAATTCCAGATAGGCCTCATCCACGATGACGAGCGCCCGGCGGGAAATCGTGCGGGCGAAGTCTCTCAGTTGATCCATCCCGCTGACAATTCCAGTCGGATTGTGTGGATTCACCAGATACACGGCGCGTGTGCGCTCATTCACCCTGGCCGCAATCGCCGGCAAATCGTTTTCCATGCGTGAATTGAGGGCAACCGCGACAGCGCGGCCGCCTACCGCCACCGCCGAATCGATGAGGGCGGTGTAACCCGGATCCGAGTAAACGAATTCGCCGCCAGCGCCTCCTTGCAGACTAAGGTAGGTCCCGAGCGGCTCCAAGATCTCGCCGAGAATGACCTGATCCTTGCGCACGCCTTCTTTTGCGGCAATCGCTCCGATCAGCTGCTCGAGCTCTGCACCGGTATATCGGCACAGGTTCGAATATTCGCGCTGAATGGCACTGACCACCGCCGGCGCGGGACCATACGGATTTTCGTTCAAGGAGAGCCTGACCAGCTGCGCACCATCGCTGCCCACAGCGGGCGCAGATGATGGCTTTGCACCGAGGCGCGCGACACCCACGGCCCCGAAAGCCAGGGCCAGCGATCTGAGTGAGGCGCGTCTATCGAAGTGAGTCATCCGGTTTCCTACCATCGATAGGTAGCCCGGACTCCAGCGGTCAACGGGCGAATTGTGTATGTTGGTCCCACGAATTGAGCGCTTTCCAAGGCGGTATTGTAGAGCAGCGGATGGCTGTTCAACACGTTGAGCGCATAAAGGGAGACATCCCACCCGTTCCAGATCGCTCCGACATGGACGTTCAAAACGTTGGTTGAGGGGTTCGCGATGAAATTCGGATCAACTGCGACGTTGTTGGGGAACTGCTGCGCAAACGGCCCCGGGTTCTTGCTGTGAAACTCGTCATCCACACGTATGTACGCCTGATAGCGCTGGGCGACCGTGAACGAGTACTGAGCCGACGGCACCACCGTCCATGGCGTCGCGTATTGATTGATTTGCTGCCCGGCGGTGACGTACTGGGTGATACCGGGTCCGAGCGTTTGCGAGTCCTTCGCGTTCGTGTAGCCGACAGCCAGGCCAAGTTCGAGCGCGCTGCCGATCCGCGCGGTCGCCTGTAGATCCGCACCATTGCTCCTTGCCTTACCGAGATTGGATGTGAATGTCTCCGAACATAAATTCGGAGGCAGGCTCACGGCTTGCTGCACATTGGACCAATCAATGTGAAACGCGCTCGCCTGCAACACGAAAGTTCCGTTGGCCAGCCTATTCTTGGATCCGATCTCGTAACTCCAGAGCGAATCCCCCTGAAAGGTCGGCGGTATACCATTCAGCCCTATTTGATTGAGCAGACTCAAACACGAGCCGGTGAGCGGAAAGGGTGCGTTGACCCCACCGACACGATCCCCCTTGGCGGCGCTCAGATAAATCAAATTGTCATCGTTTACCTGAAAGTTCACGCCGATCTTGGGGTCTTTGACGGTCTGGCCTTGCTCACCGGTCGCGTAGCTGGTTCCGCCGGCGAAGGGTCCCGTCTGGTAGATGCTGTAGTCGTCCGAGTCACGGGCGACGCGAGCACCGGCGGTGACGCTCCACTGATGAGTGATGTGATAGGTGGCCTGGCCGTAGAAGGCCAGTTGCCGGTCGATCGAGCGTTCATCGCCGATATAGGACAAGTTACCCGGAAGTAGAACCGTCCCCGGTACCAGCGTCGGTAAGTAGGGACTGTATTCGGGGTTATAGCTGCGCTGGCGCGCGTCGACGAATGACAATCCGAGCGTCCACTCCAACAGCGGTCGATCGGAGCCGGCAGACTGAATCCGCAAATCCTCCGTTACCACGTTTTGATCCGTATTGATGATGTTATGGTCGGCCGCCGCCGCCACCAGTGGCCACGGCAAGCCGAAGGCTTCCGGCGTGGCGGTGGTGAAATCTTCGTTCGTGGTATTGCTTCGGTGCAGATATCCGGTGTTGGAGATGAGCTGCATTCCGGCAAGATCGAGCTCGGCCTTGAGCGCGGGCAAATAGAACGTATCCGTGCTCGGCGTCTGTTCCAATTGCGGATTGACGAAGCGGCCGTCCCCGATATTCGAGTAGTGCGGATTGAGCACACCCCACTGCTGGACGAACGGATCCTGCGATTGGGGTGACTCGGCCGGCTCAAATCCGGAAGAGTCGTGCGAATAAAGATGCTGGTAATAGAGAGAAGGAGTGATCCGCAGCGATTCGTTGGGGGCCAGCGCGAGGGCGGCGCGCAGCACGTCGCTGTCGCCCCAATTCGAGTTGGCGTCATCGTAGCCGCCGGGAATGGCGCTGATGTGATTGACGTATCCACCCTCCGTGCGATGCCATACGCTCACGCGAAAGCCGAGCTCGTCGGAAACAATCGGGCCGCCGAAAGCCGCGCCGGCCTCATAACTCGGGGCACCATCGTCCGTATAGCCCAAATCGGCGCGCGAATAGCCGCTATATTGCGTCAAGCTGGGTTCCGGCGTGATGAAGCGGATGGCTCCGCCCTCTGCGCTCGATCCAAACAAGGTTCCCTGGGGACCTCGCAGCACTTCGACTCGGTCCAGATCGAACACCTGAGGCAATGTGGCGCCGATTAATCCGACGATGCCGACGCGCACCTGAACGGGCACGTCGTCGATGTAGACGGCCGTCGTAGCCGCTCCCGCGCCGGAAAAGATTCCGCGGATCGACAACAGATTCTTGGGACCCGTCTGCAGGTAGTCCACGCCCGGGGTCATGTTCGCGACGTCCGCCAGATCCTGGATGCTCAGTCGATCAAAGGAAGCGTTGTTGAACACCGAGACGCTGATCGGCACGCGCTGCACATCTTCGACGCGCTTCTGCGCCGTTACCACGATTTCTTGCAGTTGATCGGAACTCGCGCTCGCATCGACGGCAAACGAATGCTTCGGCCAGAGACTGACGGCCGATATCAGCGCAAAGAGAATAGTTCTTGATCGCATCGATCTTGTTCCCGTGGATGTCCGCCGGCGGATGCTAGAGCTTATGGCATAAGAAAGACTAATAGGGAAATGCGATTAGCTCATGCGAAAATTACTGGTTGGTCGCCGCTGACTTCGGCCCTCTTCGTAAACACTAGAATCGCTTGTTGAATCCAATGCTGACACCGCGCGGCAGTATCTGGACCGATAACGGCGTGTTGCGCGTAGTCGCCCAATACCCGAAACCGGTTCCCAGCAGGCCGCCTGCGATGACATCGGTCTGCCAGTGCGCCTGACTCTTGAGGCGAGCGAGGGCGTCGTAAACAGGCAGCGCCTCGAGCGCCCAAACCCAGGGGTACTGCTTGTAATAATTCACGATGAATGGCGTCACAAATGACGACTGGAGTGTCACTTCGCCACTTGGAAAGCTCTGATAGCGGCTGCCCTTGAACCAGACATTCGGATCACTCTCTTGGTAGGGGCGAGGGCGGCCGATCGTGTCCTTGAGCACCGTCGCCGCGATCCCGGACAGGGCCGACGCATCTATCGTCTGCCAGAACGTGTGCCCGAGCTCACCGTCGTTGCCGAACCATAGGCTGCCCACGACTTCCAACGCGATCGCCCCGTACTCGATTCCCGTCTGGTAGCTCCGGGCCCATATGCCATTTTGATCGAGCGGCAATTCATGATCGATTCCGAAAGGGCCACTCCCGGCGTGAGCCATGGGTGCGGCGAGCAGCAATATCGACATCAGACAATGAGGCTCCTTTCGCATCTGACAACGTTCCCGTACAAAGCCCGTCTACTTTGCGTCGCAAAGTACGCGCAGAGCGGCGGTTATGCAAGCTTTTTGCAGCACATGCGTTCGCCTCGAGGCGGCGGAATTCACTTGTCGCTATGCGTCACGGTTTGTCGAATGTGACGGATACCGAACGCCGCCAGGCCGGCTACCACGGGGATACTCAACGCCATCGCCAATTCGTAGTTCACGTCCCACCCCAGGGCCTTGATCCCCTTGGCGAGATACCCGATCAGCCCAACGACGTAATAAGTGATTGCCGCGATCGACAGTCCCTCGACGGTTTCCTGCAGTTTGAACTGCGCCTTGGCGCGACGATTCATCGACTCGAGCAGCGCCTGATTCTGTCGTTCGCGTGTCAGATCGACCCGCGTTGCAAGCAATTGATTTGCACGGGCCACGCGCTGCGACACAGACTCCTGCCGACCGGCAACGGCACGACACGTATTCATCGCTGGAGCGAGCCGGCGTTCGGTGAAATCGCCAAACGTTTGCAGGCCCGGAATGCGCACTTCGCGCAGCTCGGCGATCCGCCGCTGGACCAATTCATAGTAGGCGGCCGCCGCACCGAACCGGTAGTGGTTCTCCGCCCCGCCGCTTTCGATTTGCGCCTCCAAGCGGGTCAACCGCTCCAATAATTGCGCTTCATCCTCCTCGCAGGCGCTTTCCAGGACGGTCGTAACCTCTGACAAGTCGCGCTCGTATCCTGTGATCAGCGGCGCCAGCGCCTGCGCCACCGGCAGAGCCAGCAGCGCCATCATTCGATAGGTGTCAATTTCCAGCATGCGTTGAACGATGCGGCCCGCCTGGCGCGTGGTCATCTGCCGATCGACCAGCAAAAAGCGGCTGAATCCGTCGGCGCGCACACGAAAGTCCGTCAGTGCAATAGCCGCATTGTCGCCAACGTGCGAGCCGACCAATACATTGCCGTCGAACCACTTCGTGGCGACCTCCTCCAGGTCCTCCGAGACCGCCGATTGGCCGAGCAACGCACCGTTCGACGCCACCATGAGGTGACCCTTGAGCCCCGCCAACCAGTCCTCCGGAACGCAGGTGAGCGCGGCGGAGGCAAAAGGATCGGCGAATGGCCCCGGCACGGTGAAAGTGTACCGCGCGAATTCCGCGTGGCGCTCCCAACGAATCGAAAATTCGCCCAGATCCGCGCTGAAGTGGTTCGAAATTTTGTCGGGAGCCTGCCGACCGAATCGGCGCACCAATTGCCGCACATGCTCCCATTCTTCCTGCCGCGCGCCGGATTCTGAGAGTAACGCCAGGTAGCTGACGTGAAGGGGGGGCCGCAGGGAATCGGAGGGGCGCGCATGTACCTCGTTGTTGAGTTCGCTGCGCAACGCATGGTTTGGTGGAAGCATGGGTGCAGACGGTAGCGTGAAGGCGCGCAGGTGTCACGTACAGTCTGAAGTCTGCCGGCAGATGTCCGCTGTCGCATAGGTGCTTGTACTGCTGCTGAAGGAGCGCGACATCAGTTATCGTCATGTCATGAACGTCACCCCGCTGTCCCCCATCGAACTGCCCTCGCCGACCGAGGATCGCGCTTGCTCGATTCATGAGGCATTCGCGCGGCGTCAGACGACCCGCGAAATTGCGTCGCGGCCGCTGACACTGGCGCAGCTCTCGAATCTGCTGAGCGCCGCTTTCGGGGTGAACCGCAGCAACGGGCCTTTCGGGGCACCCGGGCGGACGGCAGCTTCGGCCAGCAACTCCCAGGAAATAGACCTCTATGTCGCGCTTGAAAGTGGCGTTTACCTGTATGAAGCTCCAACACACCGGTTGGCTCCGGTTATCCCGGGAGATCTACGCGCGCTCGCGATGAACAGTCGACAGGAGGTCGGTTCCCTAGCGCCAGTTCAGCTGATCTATGTCGTCGATCTGCACCGCCTCACGCACACCGTCGGATTCGACGAACCCGGCTTGCACGATGTGGAAATTCAGAAGTCGTATTACTTCGTGGACACCGGCATCATCGCTGGGAACGTTTACCTATTCGCAGCGGCGCACGGCCTGGCAAGCTGGTTCCACAATTGTGAGAAACAGGCCCTGGCAAGCAGCCTGGCGCTGCGCGCGGAACAGAGGGTCCTTTTTGCACATTCGGTCGGCTGGCCGGCGCGCGAGGAGGAACTGACATGAGGATATCCGGATCAAGCCATCCAGTTCGTCACCAACGTGACCACCCACGCCTCAAGCCGCAGTGACAGAGTCAGGCGCTCAAGGCGGTGGTGGGCTGCCGCGTGCCGAGGGAACGGTGCCGCGGGAGGAAGTCATTGCGGGTCGCCTCAACCCAGAGGTCACCGCGACTGAGAACGCCCTCGCCCGCGAGCCATTCAGTATAAGGTTCAAGCAGCTCACGTCGCAGTTCGCCCCAGTGGCCCGCGTGGGTCCATGATGTGGCGGTGAGCGCCAGTGACCGGGCCAGCAGCTCGCGGGGGAAGTAAGGGATCGCCCGATCGATGACATCGAGCGCCGACGCCGGCTCCTCGATCGCCGCAAGGTAGCCGCGAGCGGTGGCGGCCAGAAAGGCACGTACCAGCTCCGGATTGGTTTCAAGAAGGGAACGCTGCGTGCCGAGCAAATAACTGTGGTAGGCCGGCGCGCCGATCGTGTCCACTCGCCAGGTTACGCGCTCGCTCTCGGGATAGGAACCGAGCAGCGTGTCCCAGCACCAGTAGCTGCCGAAGCTTGCATCCGCAAAGCCGGCGGCGATCATGTCGGGGATCGTTTCACGCCCTCGGTTGTCGACCTCGATCACCGCATCCGGATCGCCACCATCGTGCGCGATCAGGCGGCGTAACAATGCACGGCCTCGGGGCGTGGTCTCGAATGCGACGCGCCGTCCGGCCAGATCGCGTGGCCGCTGGATGCCGGTGGCGCAGATTGTTTGGATCGCCTCGAGACCCGTGTGATTAATGGACGCAATCCCCACCAGCGGCTCGTTTCGATCGCGACGCAGCAGCAGGCGCGTGACCGGAAAGACGCCGAAGTCGGCCTCGTAGCGCAGCAGGTGTTCGAGCGTGTCGCCGCGCTGGTAGTCCACGGGACCTATCGCCACGTCCAGCCCCGCCTCGCGATACCAGCCTCGTGCCCGCGCCACATAGAATCCCGTATCGTTCGGCCAAGGATGGTGGAAGCCTGTAATCACACGCACTTGGGTCACGTCGCGGCCTCCGTCGACCACTCCCGCCGGTTCAGCGGGGGCACGGCTGCGTGCCGCGCCTGTTGCTCGGTGCGGGCGGTCTCCCAGCGCCGCAGCCCGATGAAGGCGAGCACGACGAACGCGGCATATAACCCGCCTGTCCAGAAAAGATCCTTGTAGACGTAGACGCCGACATAGACAAGATCGACAACGATCCAGACCCACCACGCCTCGATGCGGCGCCTCGCCCCCCAAAAGCTGCCCACCAGGCTGGCAGCGAGCAGCGCCGAGTCGAGCCACGGCAAAGCCGCATCGGTGCGCGTCGCCATGAAGCGGCCCAGCGCCAAGCTCACGAGGGCCGCGGCGAGAACCGCGATCGCGATTTCAACCACAGGCGTGCGGGCGACCAGCACTTCGCCCTGCTCGTCCCGGCTCCGCCGCCATTGCACGAAACCGTAGGCGAGCGTGACGGCGAACACCCCCTGGAGGGCCACGTCGGCATACAACTTCACGCGGAAGAATATCCACGCATAGATCGCGACGGACGCGAATGCGTACGGGTAGTGCCAAAGGCTTCGCCGCGTCGCCAGCCACACGCTGATCACGGAAACGATGACGGCGATCGGTTCGATCAGAGACATGGGCGTCAGGCGGCTCGAGTGGTTTTCAGCGACCCCCGTAACGTAACGTGCCCCCGCATGATCGCCTACGAACCGTTTCGCATGAGCTCATACGTCGCGCATCACCGCGTACGCCAGCTGGACGACGCCGTGATCGAGCACGTCCGCTGACTTAAACTGCAGCCTCACGACCCCCGCCAGCCCGTTGCGATAATCCACAATTCCCTGAACCTGCTCGGCACCGTCGAGCGCTGGGGCGATGAGCACCCGCAACTCGTCGACGACCTGGGCGGCAAGGAAAGTGCCGTTCGTCTTGGCGCCGCCTTCCACCACGAGATGCGTGATGCCGAACTCGCGGGCAAGCACGTCCAGCAAGCTCGGGATGTCGTACTCCGTGGCTGCGGAGACAATATACGACACGCCGTCAGCCGTCAGTTCGGCGAGATGGCTGTCCGGGGTATCCCGACCGACGAGAACGATGACGTGGTCGCCGCTCAGCTTGGCGCCCTCAAAGTGAAGCTTGCCCGACGGGTCAAGCGCAACGGCAAAGGTCGCGGCATCTGTTTGGGCAACGTGGATCGGTCGTTCAATCTCCCATGGCCCGGCGGGCGCGTGGGGTCCTGTCTTGCTCATCTCCGCCATGGTGACGCGACCGACCAGCCAGGCGTTGGCCTGAAGAGAGGCGTGAATTTTCTCGTACTGTCCCGACCAGTCGCGTCGCGTCCCGTCGGGACTCGCGGTGAAGCGGCTGGGATGTAGACGGCCATCGATTGAAGTCACCATGAGTATCGACACTCGAGGTTTCATTTACACACTCCTGCTTGAGGGTGAAGTAGCGCCATGGCCTAGGCTCCAACCTCCGGAACCGTCATGCTGTGCTTTAAATGCGACGCCAAACGCAAAGCGAGCGCGACCACGGTGAGCGTCGGCGGAGCCGTACCTTCCGTGGGGAAAACAGAACCTCCGGCTATGAAAAGATTCGATAGCCCGTGCACGCGGGCGTTCGCGTCCACCACGCCCTGCTTGGGGTCGACGTGCATACGAGTCGTGCCCAGTTGATGCCAGCCGCCGGCGAGTTTCTCCGGCCAGTCTTCCACTTCCCCAGGTGCCAAAGGTGCCAAACTTCCGATGTTGAGACGGCGTAGCTCCGCATCGATGATCTGTTCACCACGCACGGCTGTGCGCCGATCGATCGGCGACGTGCGCCAGTCGACTTTGGGCCGCCTCAGACCGAATGCGTCCCTGGTGTCGTCCAGAGTGACACGGCTCTCTGGATTGGGTGCTTGTTCGGGCTTGCTCTCCAGCAGGAAGCCGCTGATAAATCGGTTCGGCTGAAACAGACGCAACACCCCTGCCACGGCCGTTCGATCGAGACGCCGGACCATGTCGCCGATCTGCCGAAACGTCAGCCGTTTGCGGCCATACGGCGGTAATCGCAAGAAAGGATCGGACCGGCGCGATCGGGACAGCGAGAGAACCGTTTTGCGAAGGGCGAGCCAGCCCTGCGAGTCGTGCGCCAAGTACATCGCGTGCAGGTTGGCGCTGTAGTTGAGCAGTGCCTCCTCCCGCTGCAATGTATCCGCCAGCGCAATACGCGCCATGACTGCGCGACCATGAAACAGCTCGCCGTAAATCCCGGTCGAGAGCTGCCGCGTCGGCACAAACACCTGGCGCATCGTATGCGGATGCTCCATGAAATACCGTCCCACAACGTCGTGCTGATTGCCTAGGCCATTGGCGAGCACATCATTCGACAACAACAACAGGCGCGCATTTTCGATTCCGCCGGCCGCGAGCACAAAATGCTTCGCTTGGACGGCGAAGCGAACGCCGGATAAGGTGCCCACGTCGAGCCGGCTGACCGTGCGTGCAGAGGCGTCGGTCTTTATGGCCAGAATGTTGGCGTTGAGAATGCAGCGCAGATCGGCGGCACGCCGCAACTGCTCGCGGTAGACACTGCCGAATCGCGTGGGCGGACTGAAACGATAGATGAGGCTTTGCAACCGCTGCGGATCGAACGGCAACAGCTTGGCGCGCGGATGATTGAGTTCGGCCAACGCACGTTCTGGATCGTAGTCGCCGCTCGGCACCTGGCAAAGCGTATGGGCACGCTCATAAAATGACGCCAGTTCGCTGAGCGCAAACGGCCAACCGCTGTGCGCAACCCACGGCCGCGACTCGAAGTCAATCGGATCGAGTGGCCGACACCACCCGCCCCAGGCATTGGTGTTCCCGCCCAAGTAGCGGATTTGGCACTCATCCAATGCGTAGTAAGGCAAGCCCACATTACGCCCGCGGTACAAGTCCTGTGTCGGCCACGCCAACTCTGTGCCGCCGCTTTCCAGGAGGCAGACAGTGAGCCCGCAGTCGCGCAACTCCAATGCCATGGAAATTCCGGCAGCGCCGCCACCGACAATTGCGATGTCCGAGCGAACAACGGAATCAGAGCTTATTTGTCGTGCATCAATAATCATGAAGTCGCAGCCTGCCCCGACGTCTCAAGCGCTCGCTCGGCGATTCAGGATACGCGAACCCACTCAAAGCCGTTGGATGAGGCCACCCTTAACGCGGCGGCGGCGTCGGGGAAGCAGACCCTGGCGATCCCGGAGGCGGCGTCCCTGGCGACGGAGTTCCCGGCGTACCTGGGTTCGGGGTGCCGGGCATACCGGGGCTGGGCATTCCCGGTGTTCCCGGGTTGGGGGTTCCTGGCGTCCCCGGGTTGGGCGCTCCGGGCGCACCCGGGTTCGGTGTTCCCGGGTTCGGCATCCCTGGAGTCCCCGGATGGGTGCCCGGGGTGCCGGGCATACCTGGCGCGGTCCCGCCTCCGGGGGACGGAGTCGCTTGCGCCCATGCGCAATTGGCGGCTATCAAACTGGCCGCGAGCGCGGCAATTGCGAAGGGTCTGCTCATGGAATCTCCTCGATGCGTTTGCACTGGAGATAGGTTCAACCCTTCGCGCACCTCGCGCTGTCGGTCGCCGCAGCTATTGAGTGTAGGGGTCAGCGAGTACAGTCGTCATCGCGTCGCCGCACACCTTGAAGGAAATCGAGGCCGAACTCGGTTGAGGTGCCTTTCAAGAGGCCGCCTTGTCGAGCGCTTTGTCGATGTCCCAGAGAATATCTTCGATGGATTCGAGTCCCACAGAGATGCGCACGAGATCGGCACTGACGCCCGCGGCCCGCTGTTGCTCATCGCTGAGCTGTCGGTGCGTCGTCGACGCGGGATGAATGACCAGCGTCTTCGCGTCCCCGATGTTGGCGAGGTGTGAAAGGAACTCGACACTCTCAATGAACTTTGCGCCGGCACTCGCTCCTCCCTCGATACCGAACGTAAGCACCGCTCCCGCGCCTCGCGGCAGATAACGCAGAGCGAGGTCGTGATAGCGGCTGCTCGGCAACCCGGGATAGTTGACCCAGCGCACCCGCGGATGTCCTTCGAGGTGCCTCGCGACCGCAAGTGCGTTCGCACAATGCCGCTCCATCCGCAGCGGCAGCGTCTCAATACCCTGCAGAAGCAAAAACGCATTGAACGGCGCCAGCGCAGGACCCAAAGTGCGCATGCACTCCATGCGGCACTTCATGGTGAAGCCGAAATCGCCAAAGGTTTCATAAAACCGGATGCCGTGATAGCCGGCCGACGGCTCGGTCATCGCCGGATAACGACCGTTGTCCCAGGGAAACTTACCGGATTCTATGACCACGCCGCCCATCGAAGTACCGTGGCCGCCTAAGAATTTCGTGGCGGAGTGCACGACGAGTGCCGCGCCGTAGTCGAAGGGGCGGCAACCCCACGGGGTGGCGAATGTGTTGTCCACGCACAGGGCAACCCCGGCGTCGTTGGCGATTTTCGCCACTGCTGCGAGGTCCAGCACATTGAGCGACGGATTGGCAATCGTCTCTGCGTACAAGATCTTTGTTTTCGCAGTGATCGCCCGTGCGAAATTCTCCGGGTTGTCGGAGTCGATGAAATGAGTTGCGATGCCCATTTTGCGCAGCGTAACGTCGAGCTGGGTCAGTGTGCCGCCATACAGCGTTCGAGCAGCTACGATCTCATCGCCCTGTTCCAGGACGTTCAACAGGGCAACCGCCTGCGCGGCGATGCCGGTCGCGGCCGCAACCGCCGCTCGTCCCCGCTCGATGGCAGCTAGACGCTCCTCCAGCACTGCGACCGTGGGGTTCGACAGGCGGGAGTAAACATTGCCGAATGTCTGAAGGTTGAACAGGCTCGCCGCATGGTCCGGACTGTCGAACACGAATGAGGTCGTCTGGTAGATCGGCGCCGCGCGGCTTCCAGTCGCCGCATCCGGGACCTGTCCGGCGTGCAGGCACAACGTGTCGAAGCCAAATTCATGATCAGACATGGGTTATTCAGCGCGGAAGCATCGATGGCCGATGAGAGGAGATCACACCGGTATTGACACCACACCAATTGAGGCCGCCGAAAAGGCGCGCGTACTCGATCTTGATGCAGCGATTCGCTACGACGGTCAGGCCCGCACCGGCAGCAATCGCTTCCGCTTGTGGATTCGTCACTCCGAGCTGCAGCCAAAATACCCGCGCACCGACTTCCACCGCTTCCTCGGCAATCGGTACGCAGTCCGCCGCCTTACGGAAGACGTCCACGATGTCGATCGGATCGGGTATGTCGCGCAAACTCCGGTAGCAGCGCTCGCCCAGAATCTCCGGGTAGCGCGGATTGACCGGTATTACCCGAAAGCCATGCTCCTTAAGGTATTTCGCCGCGAAATAGGAGGGACGGAACCAATCCGCAGACAGGCCGACCACCGCGACGGTGCGGCCTCGTGCGAAAATCTCACGCAGCGTGCGTATATCGCTCACCAGTCAAATACCGTCGTAGGATCGATGGGGTTACGCATGGGCCATTATACAAGATCACTTGCCCCCCCTGCGGGGTCCCCAAGAACGGGCGCGGTATCGGCGCCCCAGAGCTGGCGTTCGCGAATCCAAGGCAAAGGCTGCGCCGGATGCGGGCCGTCGAATTCCCGCGCCAGCCGGTGGCCTTCCCACATCGCCTGACCCACCTGCATGGGGGCTTTGCAGTCGCCGATGCGAAAGACCGCCTGAATGTCGTTGACCTTCCACTCGCCGCGGCGCGCCTTGAGTTCACGGTACAACCCATCATCGGAGCTGCGGGAGGTCACGAGAACGACCGCATCGACTTCCAGATCGAAGTCTCCCCCGTTGTCCTGCCGCGGTATCTGCCGGGTCCCCGGCCCCGTGAGGTCGTGGCTGAACTTGTAAAGATAGCTCAAGGTTACCTTTCCGGGTTGAATCGCGGATAACCAGTGATTGCGAAAAGTTCGAATCTTCTTTTGAAACATCATCCGCTTGTTATTCGGCGCTTCGAGCGTGAAAACACCGTACTCGGCAACCTCCGACGCGTCACAAACGTAGGTGACTTCCTTGCCCTGATCGGCAAACATTTCGGCGAGCGAGACGCCTACGAAATGCCCTTCCGCATCGAGCACCAGCACGCGCTTACCTGGGACCGGCTTTCCCGCCATGATTTGTTCCGGCGTCAGACAGTGCGGGAGCGAGATGTCCGCTCCTTCTATGGGACCACAACCGGGACCGACGCCATCGCCCCGCCAATGCGAGCCCGTGGCAATCACAACGCGATCGGCGCCGTAGTTCAGAACGTCGTCCGCGCTCATGCGACCGACGGCGAGATGTACTTCCACGTTCTTGAGCTTGCCGAGCTGGGCCTGCCGATAGCTGATGACCCGGCCCCACTCGCTCAAACGCGGCAGGCGCGAGACCCATTTCCAGTGACCCCCAAGATCCTTGTCCGCATCGCGCAGGTGTACCGTATACCCGCGTTCCCCGAGAACGCGCGCGCACTCCATGCCCGACGGCCCCCCGCCGACGACGAGCACGGACCACGGGTTCCGGGTCTTGTCGAATCTTTCCGGGTGCCAGCCTCGCCGGTACTCCTCCCCGATGGTCTGGTTTTGGGTGCACATGATCTGACCCACCTGGTTGAACTTCGAAACGCAGATGTTGCAGCCGATGCATTCCCGTATGTCCTCCAGCCGGCCATTCTGGATCTTGTTGGGCAGGAACGGATCCGCAATCGACGGACGAGCGGCGCCAATGAAGTCGAGCGTCTTGGAACGCACCAGGGCGACCATGTCGTCGGGGCTCGTGAACCGGCCGTTGCCGACCACCGGAATATCGGGCCCGAGGATCGCCTTTCCTTGCTTGATGAACGGGGTGACCCAACCGGACTTGCGAAAGCGCGATGCGCCGGCGTCTTCGCCCCACTCGGCGTAATTACCGATCTTGAGCGATACGAGATCGACGACGCCCTCTTTACGCAGAAGTTCCAAAACGCGCAGACCATCCTCGTTGGACTCCACGCCTTCCGCGCCATGCAGCGTGTCCATTTCGAAGCGAGTGGTGATGGCGCATCGATCGCCGAGGGCACGCTTGAGCGCCGACAGCACCTCGAGGAAAAACCGCGACCGATTTTCGAACGATCCGCCGTACTTGTCTGTTCTCTTGTTGTAGCGCGGCTCCAAGAACTGAATGGGGACGGTATCGTCGCCCGCGGAGACCTCGAGCAGATCGAACCCGGCCTGTTCCGCACGCCGACCGGCCTCGACGTACATGTCGATGACCGCCTGGATGTCCTCTTCGTCCATCTCGTACCCGTATACCGTGCGGGTCGCGAACATGTCCGACTGGAACTGCGAAGGCGAGCGGCCAATTTCACGGGATTCCAGGCACGGGGCGTGGCCGCCGCTGTACCAGAGCTGAACGCCGGCGAGGCTCTTGTGCTTATGCGCTTCGTCGCACAGATGGGCGAGATTGAGCACATCGCCCTCGTCCCAAATGCGCGCGGACGTATAGGGATACTCATCGGCTTCTGGATGGATGGAGCAATACTCCGTGAACACCACACCCCATCCCCCTTCCGCTTTGGCCCCGCGCAAGGCCGCATTGGCACCGGGTCGCTCGGATCCGGGTCCTGCGCAGTGCGCGGTTTGGAAAAAACGATTGCGCGCGATTCTCGGGCCGATCCTCACGCTGTCGAAGAGGATGTCGTATTTGGGATCTCGCGCCATTTCCGGGTCACTCCTGATGGTTGGCGGGTCGCACGCCCGGCCTGATTTGCTTGGCAGAACCAGTTGCAATGCGCGTGCCATGCCGGCCCAGCGCCGAAGTCCGCGCGCCAACGCTCGACAATTCAGCGAGTTACGGAATTTCAGGACATGGAGCGAACTGAGCAGCCAGGAGCGCGAGCAGCGGGCGCTGCAAATTTGCATCAATCCGCGGGCGCGCTAGTCAACGCGAGCGATCGGCTGCAGCCATTTGTTCACACGGAAGGTCGGCTCTTTCGCACAATGGTTGCGATATCGACACCCAGCAGTTCCGCCGCCTTGCGCTTGCTGCCGGTGCGGCGAATGGCATCCTCAACCACGTGGGACTCGTAGCGACGCACCACATCCTTGAGATGACCCGGGCCCGGGCCCACGGGCTCCGCGACGGGCGGCAGCGGCTCGGCATCGCTCTTGCCGGCGCTCTGAACACTGTACAGCGCCTCTCGGACATCCTCGATGCTGATCCGCTGATCGCAGACCACGGCAAGGTGCTCGACAAGATTCTGCAGTTCGCGAACGTTGCCGGGATAGTCGTGTGCGACCAGTTGGCGGCGGGAAGCCGGGTCAAGGCGCATCGGCGTTGGACGGCGCCGATTGATTCGCGCCATGAATCTATCGATCAATCGATCGGCCACATCCGGGCACTCGCGCAGCGGCGGAAGCGTGAGCGGGACCACGCTCAAGCGGTAGAACAAGTCACGGCGGAACACTCCCGCGGCGACCATGGCTTTGAGATCCCGATTGGTCGCCGCGATGACCTGCACCCGAAGCCTTTTCGTGAGGGTTGAACCGACCCGGTGCAGGGCATTGTCTTCCAGAAACTGCAACATCTTGCTTTGGCAAGACAGCGGTATCTCGCCAACTTCGTCGAGAAAAAGGATTCCCCTGTCAGCCGCCTCGACCAGACCGCGCTTGCCCTTGGCCAGCGCACCGGTGAAAGACCCCCGCTCATAGCCGAACATTTCGGACTCGAAGAGACTTTCCGGAATACTCCCGCAATTTACATGGATGAACGGGCGAGACAGGTGGCCGGACCGGCGATGCAGCAGACGCGCGAATTCGGTCTTGCCGACTCCGGACTCACCCAACAATAACAACCGGCTTCCAAGCGCCACGGCCTTCAGAGCACGTTCCACCAACACCACCGTCTTTTCGCCGAGCACCATCCCTTCGTCGCCGTCCGATCCGAGCGGGTGGCTTTCATCGCCAAATGGACTCGCAGGCAACTCTGCCTGCATTCTCGTCAGTTGCCCGACATCCCGAACAATAATGAGAAAACAGCTCAATTCGCCAGTCCAATTGCGAACACAACGGGTGCTCAGCAGATATGGTTGCCGAGAGCGGGCGAAGACGGTTTGATTCATCTTGGCGCCCTCCGAGAAGGCCTCGAGCACCATGTCGCAGTCGAGCGCCGAGCGGTTGACGAGCTGTGCGAGCGGCTGCCCGACCGCCTCGATCCGCAGCAGTTCGTTGATGCTCTCGGCCGCCGAGTTGATGTACCGCACGAAGCCCGTTTTGTCGACCAAAATGATGCCGTCGGGAAGAAGGTCGATCAGCTGTTGCCATCGGGGATCGGCCCACGGCTGATCGAGATCCAAGGCGTTCGCTGCATCGGATTCGGCGGGGGTGGGAGTGACGAATTTCATCGCAGCCGAGCGCGCGACCTGGCGCGACGACCGCGAGAAAGGCGCGATGTCGAAAGTGCTTCGGTGGCCGGCTTCGCCGGGCGAAGACACAGGACATATCGGCTGAGTTCATCGTCAGGAAACGGTGCCATCCGGATCTCGCAGGCCACGCTTGCCCCGTCCATCTTGGTAACGTCGGCGCTCCAGCGGCGTTCGGCGAGACCAAACCATCGATGATCGTCGGCGCCATTCGACTCGAGATTCACGATGGTGGACGCGCTCTTGCCGAGAACGGTATCGGCACGCCAGCCAAATGAGGACTCGAATGCCGGATTGACAGCCAGAACTTGCTGGGCCTTGTTGATGACCAGGACCGCATCGGGAATCGCCGAGAGCACGTCTCGCACTTCGCGTTCCCGCTGCGCCAATCGATTGTGGGCCACGCGAAACTCGGTGGTATCCCTGACGGTGCCCCACATGCGCACCATCTTCCCGTCTTCGATGTGACAGCGAACGCTGTTCTCGATATACGCCATGCTACCGTCATGCCGCACATCCACGCTGGGTGCCGAGTCGATGTGAAACCTCGAATCGATCAGCTGCCGCACGAACGCCTCGTTGGTCGGATTGCGCCGGAAGTAGAGGGATACCCGCTGTCGGTTGAAGTCGAGGTCCGCCGGCAGGTTGTAGATCGCGGCCATGGCGCGATTGCACATGCTCCAGTGACATTCGTTTTCGAACACTTGTCGTATGATTTCCTGCTCGCCGAGGGTGAGATCCACAGCTTCCGTGTACTCGATGCACCACATGGCCTCGGTCGATGCATCGGTGAATCCATTGAGCATCTCGGTCGCGTACTCGAGCTTCGACAGATGCCGGAAGTTCTCGGTATCGTCGAATCCGGTCAGGCAAAGCACAGGGGAGCCGCCATTGCCACGCCGGGTACTCATATGTGCAACGAGCCGGACGATGCGGTCCGCGGAAGGGGTCAATTGCAGACGAACGGTGCAATTACGTTTATCGATGCCGAGTTTCAACCCCCGGTCGAGCAGCTGCTGTGCGCTGTCCCTATCCATCAGATCCCAAAGGCTCAGGCTCGTCAGGCTCTCGATCGGGAGGCCCACGGCGGACGCCAATGCTGGGTTACAGGAGACGATACTGCCTGTGAGATCCACGGACAGGCAGAACAACCCGTCGTCGGCTAAGTCCGTCGCAGCATCAACCACGAAACCCCCGATGAATTGGTTTTCCTCGGACGCAACGTGCCATTGCAAGTTCTCGACCAACCCTGCACGAGGAATAAAAACGCCATCAAATCAACTAGTTCGCGACGCTCGACCGCGGGAAGGTTTGGACCTTGATGCATTATTGCATCGTTGATGCTCAAATGCATCAGGCCCGGGCGTCACGCGGTCCATTGGTGAAAATGCGTCCGCGCTGACGCCCCTGCCTCAAGCCCCGTAGAACACCAGCGTCCGCAACTCGATGCTTTCGCGGGGCAGAGCGCCGGGTGGCGTCGTTGGGTCCGTGAACGCCGAGTGCGGCGCGAAACGTGCACGCCCATCATCGGCTGAATCGAAGCACTTGATCAGCATCATTTCGTCCTCGCGCATTGCGGGGGCGTAGAACCACCGATGCGAAGGACTGAACTTCACGTAGTAGATCTCACCGATACGGTCCGGGTACACCAGGTCTGTCGCGACAAGATCCTCACGCTTGACGCTTCGAGCATCGGCGACCGCCAGCGGTGCGTCCTCGATCGGCCCGCGGATGGGCCGCCAGAGGTTGACCACGGAGAAGCGCCTATGCAATAGCTCGCCCGCCTCCTCGCCAAGCAGATCAAGAACACGCTGCGGACCCGATTTCACGGTGTAATCATTGTGCACTCGGGACGCTGGCTGCCGTGGTATCCCATGGGATCTGTCGGTCGCGCCGGGAATTCGTCGACGAATCGTATGGTCGAACACAATCACACGGGAGGCACCGGTCAACTCCTCGAGCAAGGACACGGCTTCGGGGTAGTAGCGAGCCCGGACTGCCTCTTCGTTATAGAAATCATCGATGCTGCTCGCCGCAGTGACGAGCTGGAACCCCTCTCGTTCGAGTGAAAGCGACGACGCGATTGGCCGGACATCAAAAATATTGACCGCGTGCTCCCGGTGAACAGCCGTCGTGCGGGGCACGCCCGGCGGCGGCTCGTATTCCAGCGAGCAGGGCTTGTCGCTCATCGGCTCGATGTAGTTCAGGGTCGCCTCGATGCTTGGCAAGTGTCCGAGCGCTGATGCGTTCATGGAAGTCTCCTCTGCGCGTGCGTCGACAGGCTCATTCATCGACGGATACACTTTGCCCTGGCCCACTCCCTCGAACCAAATAGCATTTGTTGAAGTCGATTAAGTTTCTCTAAAGACCCTCAGCTCGAGGAAATGGAGCGGTTCAGCGAAAGGGTCATGAAACGCAGATCCTTCGGCCCGACCGCGGCGCTCGATCGGGTCAGCCTCTTGATCCAGCGCGGTGAGATCTTCGGATTTGGACGCGGCAATAATCAATACCAACTACGCCCTCCAGGCGCAGCTGCGGCCGGGCACGGATGCAATCGCCATCGAGAGCCGGAAGAACAACCCTTACGGCAATGTGATAGCGGTGCGCGCCCCGGACAAGGATAAACCGGGTCCCGCAATCCCGCTCAAATCGCCAATCAAGTCCTCGGTAAGACCGTTTGCGATTCGGAAACAGCATCCATCTTTTGACTCGTTGTCGGACATCCACAAGTCATGACCCAGAATCGACGATTCGCTCCGTTCCGAGCGAATCGCGGGATGGTTCCGCGCCCCGCGCGGAACCATCCCAACCGTCAAGTTTCAGCGCTTGACGAGCGCGTCGCGAATCTGCTCGAGCAGTACTTCCTGGCGCGGCGGAGGCGCATCGACCGGCGCCGGCGGCGGGGTCTTCAGCTTGTTGATTCCTTTCACAGCAATGAAGATCACGATGGCAATGATGAGAAAATCAAATACCGTCTGCAGGAAGGCACCGTATTTCAACAACACCGGTGCCCCCTTGGGATCGGTGCCCAGGGTGGCCGCGAAATCGCTGAAGTTGACGCCGCCGATGAGCAGTCCGAGCGGCGGCATGATGACATCGCCGACGAAGGACGACACGATCTTGCCAAACGCGGCGCCGACGATCACGCCCACCGCCAGATCAACCACATTGCCCTTCATGGCAAATTCTTTGAATTCCGATCCAATGCTCACATTAATTCTCCCAAATGATTTTTGAATCCGACTGCGCAGCGATCAACCGGGCTGCGTGACCCCGCTGGGCGTCAGATGATTGATGGCCTGCGGCAAAGCCTGTGCGAGCTTTTGGGCAAGATCCTGCGGTTGCAGACCGAATTTCGCGGCCAGCCCGGCGATGACCTCCGGGCCGAAGGCCGCATGCACTTGATCGGCCGAAATGGGTTGATTAGCGCCCGTCCCCACCCAAGACCTCACCGTACCACCCAGTCCCTGGCTTTCCATCTGCGCAACGACGCCCTGCACGCCGCCATGCTTCTCGATCAAGCCGCCGACCACAGTGGCCATCTCCCCGCCGACCACGCCTCCCAAAATGCCGTCAAAGATTCCCATGATGATTCCCTTCCCTGATTGACGTTGAGCTAGAACGAATAGACCAGATTGACGGTCTCGAGCGTGTCGATCCTCTTCAAGCCCGCGGGAGGCTTGGTGTTGTCCTGCAGAGCATAGCCAACGGACAACGCGAGCTTGGTGGAAACCTTCACCGCCACCGCCAGCGCGTTGGTCACCAGGGTGTCGGCCGAGCTCGCCGTGACCGCCAGCTTGTCCGTCAGCGTCGTCGTGCTGCTCAATGCTTGGGAGTAGTTGACCGCCGCCGTCTCCGCGATACCGCTCTCCGAGGGTAACAGCGTGCGCCCCAGGACCACGCCATTCGGCTTATCGATGTTCTCCGGCCGCAACACCTGGTACCCGACGCCCACCTGCGCGTCCAATTTCGTGGTGTCGGTCGCGATGAATTTGTACCCCACGCCCGCCGAGGCGCTCGCCTGATAATCAAAACCACTGAACAGGTCGTGCCGGTACGTCAGCAGCCCAAACGTGTACAGATCCTTGGTCAGATCGTAGTTCGACTGCCAGGACGTATCCCAGCGCTCCGCCGCCACGATTCCCGCGCTCTCTCCGTACAAACCGCCCAGGTGAAACGCGTGCTTCCACGCATCGTCCAGATACGCCATGTCGAGGGCCGCATTCGCCGCTTTACCCTCCGAATTGCCCGACGAGGAGGTGTACCCGGCTTGGCCCTTACCAGTCCACACGTCCTGCGGTGGCGGAGGCGGGTCGTCGGCCAGGGCCATGATGGGGGCCAATCCGCAAACCGACAAAAGCAATATGCGCGATTTCATTGGATGTCTCTATGTATGAAGGATGTTTCGGTCGAGGTACGAGAGCGAGGACGTCCCCGCTCTCGCACCGCGTCGTTACTTGCTGCAAGCCTTGCCGTGATCCGCACGGTTGCCCTGGGCAAGCGCGTCCGCCTCCGACATATAGGCGCCGCTCTTGGTCTTGCCGTACCAACGATCCGACGGGCAGTGATAGACCTTGCTCGCGCTGTTCACCCATACCTTGTCGGCCCCACCGCCAGGAGCGGCCGTGACCGCAGGCGCGGGTTTGGACTTGGAGACGGCCGGCGCAGCCGCGGCGGGCGCAGCGGCAGCTGGTGCGGGCGACGGAGCGCTCGCCGGCGCCGTTGCGGCCGGTGTTGCAGCGGATGTCGCGGCCGTGGGCGCTGCAGCCGTTGGGGCGCCTGAACTTGCGTACCAATCCTGCACGCCTTTGTGGCCATGACACGCGCCTTTCTTGGTAGCGCCCGTCCAATAACTGCCATCCCGGCACAGGCCGGTCGATCCGGCGGGCGCACTCGCCGGCGCCTGCGCGAAGGACGCCCCCGCAAGCAGTAATCCTGTCAATAGCGAACTGATCTTGAAATGGTTGAGCATCATGAGTTCCCCGATTTTGGTGTTGATTCGAATGCACGCTTCGAATTTGGATGACCACGAAGCGCTCCATTTGCAGGCGGGGGAGTATTCCAGAAACCGCCAAGCTCATCGTTACGAATGAGTCATACCAACCGCCCATCGGCACTCAACTTGGCCGATGAGGACAAGTCTTGGCCAATTCAGACACAACATGAAATACTAATGGCCCCCATGAGCAAAGTGACCCCAGGCACGATCCGCATCGGCGTCGGCGGGTGGACCTACGAGCCCTGGCGTGGCGCATTTTACCCGGCCGATCTTGCGCACAAGCGTGAGCTTGAATACGCGAGCCGCCGCCTCACGTCGATCGAGATCAACGGCACCTTCTACGGCTCGCAAAAGCCCGAGACCTTCGCCAAGTGGCATGACGAGACGCCGTCGAATTTCGTGTTCTCGTTGAAGGCGCCACGGTACGCAACCAATCGCAAGGTTCTCGCCGAAGCTGGCAAGAGCGTCGAGCGCTTCTATTCTAGCGGCGTGATGCAGCTCAAGGACAAGCTCGGGCCGGTCAACTGGCAGCTGGCGCCCTCGAAGAAATTCGAACCGGAGGATTTCGCTGCGTTCCTAGGCCTTTTGCCCCGCGAAATCGAGGGGCGAAAGCTGCGGCACGTGGTCGAGGTCCGCCACGCGAGCTTCCGCTCGGGCGATTTCGTCGCAATGGCACGCGAGCACGGTGTGGCGGTGGTGATCGCCGGCGATTCCGACTATCCCCAAATAGCCGATCCAACCGCTTCCTTCGTGTATGCGCGAGTCATGGGCACGCGGGAGGGACCCGAGCTTGGTTATGCGGCCGAGGAGCTCGACCGCTGGGCTGCTCGGGCCAAGGCATGGGCATCCGGCAGCTTGCCGGATGGGCTGGAGCTTGCCGGGCCTGCGCGCAGCGACGGAGGACCGCGCGATGTCTACCTCTACGTCATCGGCGGATACAAGGTGCGCAATCCTGGCGCAGCCATGGCATTGATCGAGCGCGTCGCCAACGGTGCCTAAGGCATGGGGCCGCAGGACGGCGGCCCGCTGCTCGGCGGCGGCCCGCCGCTTTGATCTAAGGCGTGATGCGGGCTCGCCGGGTTCAAGCCGCCAAGCGGCCCTCTCGGTAATCGGTCACGGCCTGTTCGATCTCCTCCCGCGTGTTCATCACGAACGGACCGTACTGCACCACCGGCTCGTGCAGCGGCTTTGCAGTGAGCATCAAAAATCGAGCTCCCTGTTGGTTCGCAACGACGCGCACTGAATCGCCGTCGGAGAGCACGCCGGCCGCGCGATGCGGCAGTGCCTTCTCGGCACCATCCGCGCCGACCTGGGCGCTGCCCTCGTAGGCATACAAGAATCCAGTATGCCCCGCGGCAACGGGCGCAAGGAATTCCGCGCCGGCCGGCAGATGCACGTCGAGATAGGAGGCATCGGTGGTGATTCTCGCTCCCGCCCGGTTCACCGGGCCCTCGGTGACGCCTCCGTCATGCGCGAACGCTCCGGCGATGACCTTGACCTTCCCTCCCGAGGGAAGCTCGACCACCGGGATCTCGCTCGACGGGATGTCCCGATACTGCGCAGGCTTCATTTTCTCCTTCGAGGGCAGATTCAGCCAGAGCTGAAAACCGCGCAGTCGGCCCTCGGTCTGCTGGGGCATTTCGGAGTGAATGATGCCGCGCGCGGCGGTCATCCACTGCACATCGCCCGGTCCCAAATCGCCGCGGTTGCCGAGGTGGTCCTCGTGTCGCATGTGCCCGTCCAGCATGTACGTGACGGTTTCAAAACCGCGATGCGGATGAGCCGGGAAACCGGCGAGATAGTCATCCGGATTGTCCGAGTAGAACTCATCGAGCATCAGAAACGGGTCGACGTAGAGCCCACGCTGACTGCCGAGGCTGCGGCGCAGCTTCACGCCGGCGCCGTCGGAAGTGGGCGTCGACTCGATGATGCGGATCAAATGTCGAATGTTCATGAGGTTCTCCTTTCGAAGATCAAGCCGCGAGCCGAGCAATCTCCTCGGCCGCTTTCGCCAGACCCGCCTCTTTGCTCTGCGGGCTGATTGCGAGACCTTCAGCGTAAACGAAATGCACATCGGTCATGCCGAGAAATGCCAGAAAATCGCGCACGTAACTGGTCTGCGTATCCATGGGGGTGCCGACATACTGACCGCCGCGAGCCGCGAATACGTACACCTTCTTGCCCGTCACTCGTCCCACGGGCCCCTTTTCGGTGTATGCGAAGGTGATCCCCGCACGGGCGATATGATCGAAATACGCCTTCAACTGCGACGGCACACCGAAGTTGTACATCGGTAGTCCGAGCACGATCACGTCGGCACGCGTGATCTCCGCGATCAGGGCATCGGAATAGGCGACCACCGCATGCTGCGCTGAAGTGCGCTGCTCCGATTGGGTGATGAAGGCGCCGAAGCGCTCGGCGGTGAGATGAGGGACGGTATCAGCCGCGGCCACGTCGCGTACCACCACCTTGGCATCGGGATGGCTCTTGCGGAACGCCTCCACGAACTGGTTGGCGAGCCGGCTGGATTGGCCGCTGTCGTTGATACTGGCATTGATCTGCAACAGTGTGGTCACGGTGCACTCCTGGGGGGTTTGATGAATTTCCATTGCTCAATCTAATATTGATTAATTAGATAAAAAAGCAGAATATTTAGGGCCTATATATCAGTTGAGTAGATATATGACAGCCAGCCCCCGGATTGCACTGGAGCAATGGCGAGCCCTTCTGGCGGTTGTGGACACGGGCGGATACGCACAGGCCGCCGCCTCACTTCACAAGAGCCAGTCCGCCGTTACCTACGCCGTTCAGAAAATGGAGTCCCTCCTCGGCGTGAAGATCTTCGAGGTGATCGGACGCAAAGCCCGGCTCACCGCCACGGGAGAAGTGCTTTACCGGCGTGCTAAATCGCTCCTGGAAGAGGCCAGGGCGCTGGAGAGCGCGGCGGGCTGCCTTGCGGCGGGTTGGGAGGCGGAATTGCGCCTCGCTGTCGAGATCGTCTTTCCAACCTGGCTGTTGCTCAATTGCTTCGCCCGCTTCGCCGAGCAGCGACCGGAAACGCGCCTCGAGCTCTACGAGACCGTGCTGAGCGGTACCGAGGAAGCGCTTCTGGAGCGGCGAGTCGATCTGGCCGTCTGCTCGGAAATACCGCGCGGATTCATCGGCGATTTTTTGATCCGTTTGCGCTTCATTCCAGTCGCCCACCCGAACCACCCGCTGCACCGACTCGGGCGCGAACTTACCCTGCAGGATCTGCGCAAGCACCGCCATCTCGTGATTCGCGATACCGGCAGTCAGCGCCGCGGCGGTACCTGGCTGGGAGCCGAGCAGATCTGGACGGTCAGCCACAAAGCCACCTCCATTCACGCCGCCGTGATGGGACTCGGTTTCGCCTGGTACCCGGAGGAGATGGTGCGCGGCGAACTCGATTCGGGCACGCTCAAGGCGCTGCCGCTGCGCGAAGGCGCGGAGCGTTGGGGCAACCTCTACCTGGTTTTCGCGGATCGGGATTACGCAGGTCCGGGGGCGCTGCGAATGGCGGAAATCATCCGCGAAGCGGCGCTGCCTTGCCGGAAAGCGGAGGAATCGCCCTCCAATTAACTTATGCCAATGTGAGCTGCGTAACACATCATGAGCCAGAAGTTCGCGTTTGCGTTCGCTGCGCCCAACGAAGAAGCTAAGCCTCGGACGACATCTTGCAGAGGTATCTCGATGAACCGCAGAGCGAAACTCTTACTCGGATTGGGACTGCTGATGGCCGCACCGGCCAGCTTCGCGCAGTACACGCTGGCCCTGACAGGCGTTGGCAACGGGACGGTCGCCGACGGCGTTTACGTGACCCCCTATCAGGGCACCGTGTCCGGCAATGGTGTCAATTTTTCCGGGTACATGATCTGCGACGACTTCAACACCGAGTCCTATCTCAATACGCCCTGGACCGCTACGTCGACCTCCGCCGGCGCGCTCGATGGCAGCGAAAAATTCAACACCTCGGTGATGTTCGGGGGTACCACGTACACCGTTCAGCAGGCTTACAATGCGGCAGGATGGCTGGCAAACGGCCTGCTTGCCAATCTCGGCAACACGAACACTCAGATCAACTATGCGTTCGCGATCTGGGACATTTTCGACGGCCAGACCACGAACCCTTCCGGCGGTGCGACTGCGCTGGAACAGGCGGCTTTCGGCGCTGCGCAGAGCGGCTATGTCGCGAGCAATGTCAGTGTATTCACGCCGAACCCGAAGAACGCGAGTCAGGAATTCCTCGTAGTGCAGCCGGCGCCTGAAATCGATGCGACGGCCGCCAGCGGCGCGTTGACGCTGCTCTTCGGTGGAGTGCTCGTACTCAGCGGTCGCCGCAAACTCCAAGACTGACAGATCCGGACTTTTATTTTGCCCGCTCACTACAGCGGCAGCGTCACCTGCGCCCGGCATCCGCCGCCCACGACACTGGTTAGATCGACGGTGCCTCCGCCGGCACGCACGCGCTCGCGCAGCTGCGCGAGCCCGAAGCGGCCCTTGGAGGCCCACCGCTCCCGCTGAGCGTCGAACCCGATGCCGTCATCGGTCACCGTGACCAGCACCCGCTCGCTCGAGGCCGTGACCTCCACCGAGGCGGCCTGCCGCCCCGAATGCTTGCACGCATTCATCGCCAGTTCCCGGACACAACGATAGACGAGTTGAAGATTTTCGCGGTTGAGCCGCTCGCCGTCCCACACCTGATAGTCGATGGTGAATCCGAAGCGCGTCTTGAAAAGCTCCGCCAGCCACTTGAGCATTTCCTCGAGCGATGCATGCTCGAGCTCGGGTGGACTCAAGTCCTGGATCATCAGCCTGAGACCCTCTTGTGCCTCGCGCGAAGCATCGACCGCCTCCTCGATCAAAGCGGCGAGCCTGGGTTGGTTGGCATGCGCGCGCATGGCCGAGAGCGTCATCCTCTGACCCGCGAGCACCTGGCCGATGCCGTCGTGCAGATCCGCCGCCGTCGCGCGGCGCGCGGCTTCCTCGGCAGAGTCGAGCGCCAGGGCGTATTGACGTAGCTGTGCATGTTCGCGCGCGAGCTCCTCGAGCAGCGCCCGTTGCTTGAACGTCATGAAGTTGACCAGCAGCGCGCCGCCGCAGCCGATGAGCAAGAACACGTCGATCGAGATCAGGACATCGGACCAAGCCGACGTATCCGCCGGCGATGAACCGCCTCCCGCGCGGTACCCCGCGAGCACCGAGATGCCGGCCGCTACCACCGCCACGACGATGCTCGTCGTGCGCTGCGAAAAGCGCAGCGCGAGCCATGCCAGAGGTATCGTGAAAAGCATCGGCTCAACCAGCACATCCTTCGCCGGCCACGTTGCAAACACGAACAGGAAAAACAACGCGAGCACGGCCGCGCCGATTACCCAGCCTTCCCATCGTTTCGCAACCGCCTGTGCGCGCACGGGGAACCCCAACAAGGCGCCGAACATCGCAGGTCCCATCGTTACGATCGCCAGCACGGCGGCGAGCCCCCAGAGACCTGCGTCGGCCGCCGCGATCGGCACGCCCGCAGTGTATGAGCGAGCCGCGGCGCCCATGAGCGCTCCGGGCGCGACCCCTACCAGGAGTGCGACGATCCATAGTGGAGAAACCAAGGGCTGGTATCGATCTTCGCGGCGGAGCAAGCCGAACGCCCGCGCCAGGGCGGCGGGCCCTGCCGTGGTGAGCACGTTGGCTGCAGCGAAGCCGAGCCAGCTCAGCATGTGGCCGGCGGGCAGTCCGCTGAACCTGTTCAACAACGGGTTCGCGATGACATCACAGCAGACCAGGCCCACCATCATCACCGGCCAGCGGCGGAAAGAAAGCAACATGAACAACGCGAAAGTCAGCGCGTGAGCCGGCCAGATGGCGGCGGCGCCGTACTCGGGCTTCGATATGAACCCGAAGGCGTACAGCGCGAGATACGCGCACACCAGCGAGGCAAGCTTGGGACGTATCGAGATCAACCCGCGCCCAGCGGGAGTCTGCAGCGTTGCGCAAACGCGCTGCGGTCGGAGTCCGCCTCCAGCTCGATCGACAATCTCGCGATCAGCTCTTCGGGTCCGGCCGCCCTCTGCGCCTCCCGCTTGACCAGAACTCTCGCCAGCGGACCGATATAGGACGCCAATTGTGCCTCGATGTGCGCGAGCTGGCGTGGGCTCACGGCCTCGGCGGTCGCCGCGAGCGGCTCGACCCGCGGCATCGCGATCGGTACTGGGATGGCGGGCGGAAGTGCCAGCTGCGCGCTCAAATAGCTCGACAGTCGGCGGTAATGGACCTCGCGAGGCGGCGGAAATGCATCCATCCAATGCTGCGCACTCAGAAAGAACTCCAGGCTCTTGGACGGCACAACATCCTCGATGCGAAACGGCAACAGGGTCAGGCCCTTGTGAACCGCGCGTTCGACCTCGCGTCGGACCTGTGGGGACTGATTGCTGCTTGCCGAGAACACCAAGAGCATGATGCGTGCGCACGAGATCGCGTCGATGATCTCCGCGGCCCAGTCCGCGGAGGGCGAAATGTCGCGGGGTGCGATCCAGCACTTCAATCCCTGTGCCTCGAGGCGCGCCAACACTTCATGGGCGCACTCTCGGTCGGCCTGGGAATAGCTGATGAAGATGTCGCTCAAGATGGCACCGTCAACTCGGAGCGCCGCGCGCTCAACGCTCGAGAAGGCGCATCGCCTTGTCGAGACTCGTGCGCATCCTGTTGAAGGAGCGCACCAGCGACGCTATTTCCGTCGGGCCGGCCCGCGGAAATTCGGCCGCAGCCATGTCGCCCATGCTCAGACGCTCCGCGGTTTGCGCAATCTGCCGCACCGGTCGCACCAGCAGTGCATAGAGCAGCGCGTTGAGCGCCACGAAAATTGCCGCAAATACCGCCGCCAGCGCGATCAGGAAGCCGCGAAAGGCACGTTGGGCGTTCGCGGTGGCGTTCGCAAACGGTACCGAAACCACTTGTGCACCAACGATTTCGTGGTCCTGCCAGCCGAAACCGTTATCCCGGCCGTAGCGCGCGACCATGCTCGCGGGCGCCCCCGCCGGGGAGCCGTGGCACTCGGCGCATTCGGCGGAACTGAGTATCGGTCGCGCCAGATACAGCGATTTCCCCATGGGAGTGTCGCGTTCACCGACGACTTCGCTCACGGCCGCATCGTTTCTGAAACGCTGCACGATGTCCGCCTCCCAGTCCGCCGCCCGGTCGCGCGGATTCGTCGGGTTGAGCGTTGCCTCCTTGTACATGTACTGCGGGTGCCGCTCGCGCAGCTTCAGAAAATTCTGCGTGGCGGCGTAAAAAGGGATGCCCTGCGGCAGAAATGAGTCGCGCATCGGCTGTTCGAGCAGCGGCAGGATCTCGCTCGCGGTGTAGGAGCGGATGGCGACGGCGCTGTCCATCATGAGCCCTGCCTCGGCAAGCACCTCGCGACGGGCATTGCCCTCGAGGATCACCCAGCAGGCGTAACTCGCAAGCGCCGCGGCACCGACCGAGACGAGGCCGAGAACCACGTTGATTCGGACGAGTAGGCTCATCTCCAAGCGGCTGCGTCGAACATCAAAAATGTCCCCGCACAGGTCATCGGAGGATTATATCATCGCCGGTGCGGCCTCATTGCCCGAAGATCCGGAAGCGCTCAATGCCACCACCGACCGACAAGCCCCCGAGGATCGGCGTCGACGACCTGCAAGTCGACCGGGTCCTGCACGATTTCGTCAGCCGCGAAGCGATTCCCGGCACGGGTATCGAGGCGGGTCATTTCTGGCGCGGGTTTGCATCGCTGGTCCGGCGTTTGAGCCCGCGAAACGCCGAACTTCTCGAAAAAAGAGACCGGCTGCAATCGCAGATCGACGCCTGGCATCGGCGCAACCCCGGCGGCGGATTCGATCCGGTGCGCTACCGTGAATATCTGCAAGAGATCGGCTACCTCGTACCCGACCGCGGCCCGTTCCGGATATCGACGCAAAACGTCGACGCGGAGATTGCGACCATCGCAGGCCCGCAACTGGTCGTTCCGGTCAACAATGCCCGGTATGCATTGAATGCCGCGAACGCGCGCTGGGGAAGTCTTTACGACGCGCTTTACGGAACCGATGCGATTGCACGCGGCGCGGACGAAACTCCGGGTCGCGGCTATGATCCGAAGCGCGGGGCGAGCGTGATCCGGTACGTGCGCGACTTTCTGGACCGGCACTTCCCGTTGCGCGACGCGAGTCATCGCGACTCCCGGGGCTACCGCATCACATCTCGGGGGCTCGAGACTCTGCTCGCCGGCGGCGGCAGCGTGGGCCTTGTCCATGCCGCAGGTCTCGCCGGCTACCAGGGCGATCCCGCAAACCCGTCCGCGATCCTGCTCACCCATCATGGTCTGCATGTCGAGATGCGTATCGACCGGAGCCATCACATCGGACGGGACGATCCGGCGGGTTTGAGCGACGTGCTGCTCGAATCCGCAATCACGACCATCCAGGACTGCGAGGACTCGGTGGCCGCGGTCACCGCAACCGACAAGGTGCTCGTCTACCGCAACTGGCTCGGGCTGATGAAAGGCGAGCTCGAGTGCAGCTTCGACAAGGGCGGCAAACCGGTGGCGAGAAGGCTCTACCCGGATCGCCGCTACGTGACGCCGGCGGGATCGGAGCTCGTGCTGCCGGGGCGCAGTCTCATGCTGGTCCGCAATGTCGGGCACCATATGCTCTCGGATGCCGCAACGTTCGCCGGTGCGCCGATACCCGAGACGTTCATCGATGCCGCCGTTACCTCACTGATCGCGCTCCATGACCTCATCGGACCGGCCGCGCGCATGAATTCGCGAACCGGCTCGATTTACATCGTCAAACCCAAGATGCACGGGCCCGAAGAAGCGGCGTTCGCCGCGGAGCTGTTTGCCGAGGTGGAGGACCTTTTAGGTTTGACACGCAACACCCTGAAGGTCGGCGTCATGGACGAAGAGCGGAGGACGACGGTCAATCTCGCCGAATGCATTCACGCCGTGAAAGAGCGTGTCGTATTCATCAACACCGGCTTTCTCGATCGTACCGGCGACGAAATCCATACGTCCATGGAGGCCGCGGCAGTTCCGCGCAAGGCGGACCTCAAGCAGGCGGTATGGCTCGATGCTTACGAGCGGCACAATGTCGATGTCGGCATCGCCTGCGGGCTGCCGGGACGCGCGCAGATCGGCAAGGGCATGTGGGCAATGCCGGATTTGATGGCAGACATGATCAAGACCAAGATCGCCCATCCGCTCGCCGGCGCGAACACCTCGTGGGTGCCCTCGCCGACCGCCGCCACACTGCATGCCCTGCACTACCACCAGGTCGACGTGTGCGAGGTACAAGCGGCATTGGCGCGCCGCGCCCCCGCCGCACTCGAGGACATATTGACGCCGCCGCTGGTGTCCACCCCATCGTGGACGGACGCTGAGATTCAGACCGAGCTCAACAACAACGCTCAAAGCATCCTGGGATACGTAGTCCGCTGGATCGACTTCGGCATCGGGTGCTCGAAGGTTCCGGATTTCTACAACGTAGCGTTGATGGAGGATCGGGCAACGCTGCGAATCTCCAGCCAGCACGTCGCGAATTGGCTGCGCCATGGCGTGTGCTCGAAGGATCAGGTGCTCAACGCGCTGAGGCGGATGGCCGCGGTGGTCGACGATCAAAACGCCGGCGATCCGGCCTATACACCGATGTGCCGCGATCCGGAGACGGACTTAGCTTTTCGGGCCGCATGCGACCTGATCTTCAAAGGAACAAGCGAACCCAATGGCTACACCGAGGCTATTCTCACCGCCCGCCGGCGCGAGAAAATGCGCGTGGGAAGCCTCCTACGTCCAATTGAGGGCACGCCGCACAAGTAAACTGCCGGATTCTGTGTAGTCTGAGGCTCGTTATGCACGTGGGTCATTGACGTGGAGTCCGTTGCAGCCGAAACGCTGCGGGAGCAGCGCGATCCTTTCCGGGTGGCCCTCACCAGGGTCGCTGACGCGGTGATCGCGGTTGATTCATCTGGCCGCGTCACCTACCTAAATCCCGCCGCCGAATTGGTCACCGCTTGGACCATGGCTGACGCCTTGGGCCTTCCCCTGTCGCGCTGCTTCAAAATCGTGCACGACGACTCCGGAGCAACGCTCGAGAGTATGTTCGAGTCCGTGCGCCGGTCGGGCGATAGGATCGAATACGCGAGCCACACCGCGCTGGTCAATCGTCGCGGCATTCTCGTTCCCATCGAGTGCAGCGCGTCGCCGATTCGCGACAGCGGTAATGCATTCGCCGGCGCCGTGATCGTCTTTCGGGACGTGGGCGGTCGCCGCGCAGCCGAGCGCGCGCTGCAGTCGAGCGAGGAATCGCGCGCCGAAAACGCCGATGCGCTGTTCGAGGAAAAGGAACGCGCCCAGGTGACGCTCAATTCCATCGGCGATGCCGTCGTCAGCACCAATTTCTGGGGCCGGGTCACTTACCTCAACATCGTTGCCGAACGCATGACCGGATGGTCGCAGGCGCAGGCCTCGGGGCGGGCAGTGGACGATGTATTCCGCTTGATCGACGTGACCACCCGCAGCCCCATCCCGACCCCCACCGCGAGCGCCATCATCGAAAACCGGACGGTGGGCCTCGGCGCGGACTGCATGTTGGTGCGCGGCGACGGCGTCGAGCTCGCTGTGGAGACCAGCGCCGCGCCGATCCACGACCGTCTTGGCGGTGTGATCGGCGCAGTGATGGTCGCCCATGACGTGACGGTGGCGCGCGAACTGTCCAACAAGCTCGCCCGCCTCGCGCTGCACGACAGTCTGACCGATGTCCCCAACAGGACCCTGCTCAGCGACCGGTTGGATCAAGCGATGATGCGGGCCCACCGCTCCGGCAGCTCCGTCGCGGTGCTCTACATCGACCTGGATCGCTTCAAGCACATCAACGACTCGCTCGGGCACGCCGTGGGCGATGAGCTTCTGCGATCGGTCGCTCAGCGGCTGCTCTGCTGCGTCCGTAGCTCCGACACCGTCAGCCGTCAGGGCGGCGACGAGTTCCTGGTGCTGCTCACGGAGGTGGTGCACCCGCGCGACGCAGCGCTCTGCGCCGAGAAGATCATCGCTGCGCTGGAAGCGCCACATCGCATCGCCGACCATGACCTGCGAATCACCGCGAGCATCGGCATCGCGACGTATCCCGGCGATGCGCCGGACGCGGAGAAGCTGTTGCGCAATGCGGACTTCGCCATGTACCAGGCGAAGTACACCGGCCGCAACAACTATCAGTTCTTCAAACCCGAGATGAACGCCAACGCGATCGAGCGCCAAAGCGTCGAGACGGATCTGCGCCAAGCCGTGGCACGGCGCGAATTCGAGTTGAACTATCAGCCGAAGGTGAGCCTGCAAACCGGTGCCGTGGTGGGCGTCGAAGCGCTGATTCGATGGAACCGCCCGCAATGCGGGCTGATGCTGCCGGCGAAATTCATACCGATTGCGGAGGAATCGGGACTCATCCTGCCGATCGGCCGCTGGGCGCTCGAGACAGCCTGTCGACAGTCCCGCGCCTGGCAGGATGGAGGACTCTTGGCGGTGTCGGTCGCGATCAACGTGTCTGCGCTCGAGCTGCGCGCCAAGGATTTCCTGGACAACGTCCGCCAGATCCTCGAGCAAACGCGCCTCGACCCGTCATTTCTGGAGCTCGAGCTGACCGAGACGTTCATGATGCAGGACTGGAAGACGACCGCCGAAATCCTCCGCGCGCTGAAGGGACTGGGCGTCAAGATCGCGCTGGACGATTTCGGCACCGGCTATTCCAGCTTGAGCTACATGAAGCGCTTTCCGATCGATGCCTTGAAAATCGATCAATCGTTCATACGCGACATGACCAGCGATTCGGACGACGCCAGCATCGTCAGCGCCGTCATCAACATGGGGCGCAGTCTGAACATGCGGGTGATCGCGGAGGGCGTTCAGACCCGGGACCAGCTCAAGTTCCTGAGGGAGCGCCAGTGTCCGGAGGGCCAGGGATTTTACTTCGGGCCACCGGTGCCCGCCGATGAGGTGACGGAGCTCCTGAGCAATCCCGATCAGCCACACTTCGCCGCCGCGCTATGAAAAGCGGCGCCGCAGTTCCGCCAGCCGCTGTTGCCAGGGTCGCTCGCGCTCCAGCCAGGCGGCGAGCGAGATGAGTCTCGCGTCCTCGCCCAAGGGCGCGGCAAACTGGATGCCGATCGGCAGCCCAGCTTTGGAAACCGCGAGTGGCAGCGAGACGGCCGGCTGGCCGGTGACGTTGAAAATTTCCGTATACGGCGCAAAGCCGTACGACTGCGCGTTCCAGCGGTCGAGATCGAAGGCCGGTGTGCGACCGTCGATTTGGCCGATGCGCGGCGGGAAGTCCGCCGTGCTCGGCAGCATCAGGAAATCGAAATCCCGGAATGTCTCCACCATCTCGTGCGTCGCGCGGCTGAGCGCGCGCCTCGCGCGCACGTAATCGAGCGCGCTACATCGCTTGCCGAGAGCCAGACCCGCTCGCGTGAGCGCCTCGAGTACGTCGGCAGCGGGGGCGCGGCCCAATCGTTGGGTGAGGAAGTCGATCTCCTCCGCGATCGCCGTCAGCCAGATGACCCCTGCCGGCTGACCCACGTCCGCGGATGGAGGAAACTCGGCTCTAGTCAGCGTGTGTCCAGCGTTTGACAGAAAGCCGGCCAGTTCTTCCACGGCTGCACCGATCTCATCGATCGGCAGACCTCCGCCGGGCGCATTCATCAACACGACGATCTTGAGCGGGGCCAATGGCGCCTCGAGCGCGCTCGTGAACGCTCTGGCGCAGGAGCGCAAAGGAACCCGCGACACGCTATCGGGACCGGCGGTCAGCTCGAGCATCATCGCGGAGTCCCGTACGCTGCGGGTGAGCACATGCTCGCAGTCGAGGCCGCCGGCGAGCTCATCGAGATGCGGCCCCACCGGTACCCACCCGCGGCTCGGCTTCAATCCCACGAGGCCGCACACCGCCGCGGGAACCCGGATCGATCCCCCTGAATCGGTTCCGTGAGCGATCGGCACCATGCCAGAAGCCACGGCCGCCGCGGCGCCGCCGCTCGATCCACCGGGGCTCAAAGCGAGGTCCCACGGGTTTCGCGTCGGTCCGCGCCAGGTCGGCTCGGTGACGAACTCTCCGGCAAATTCAGGCGTATTAGTACGCCCGAGCAGGGTCAGTCCGGCTGCGCGCCAGCGGGCCGCCAGCGGCGCATCGGCGACGGCGGCAGGCGCGTGCTCGAGCCAGCGGCAAGAATAAGTGAGCTGCATGCCCGCCACGTCGATGTTCATGTCCTTCGCAAGGAATGGCACGCCGCAGAGTGGCGCGCTTGTGTCGCCGCCGCGCGCCGCCGCGCGCGCGGCGGCGAAAGAGCGCTGCACTACGGCGTTGAGCGATTGATCGATCGATTCAATCCGCCCGATCGCAGCCTCGGCGAGCACGGCCGCGGTCACCTCACCGCCGCGCACCAGCTCCGCGAGGCCCATGCCGTCGAAGTCCATATATTCATCCGGCCGCATCGAGGCAGTCGATCAGGTGGAGGGTGAGCTTGAAGTCACGTGCTTTTTTGGGATGGAATAAGTGCCCACGGCATGGGCGACCACCTCGGGCGCGCCTTCCGAATACAGGCGAACCTCCCCCACCGCCTGACCCCTCCCCACCTTGACGAGCTGGCACACGCCGAGAATGCGCTTGTCGGCCGCGGGCTTGCGCAGGAAATTGATGGTGAGATTGGTCGTCACCGCGAGCGGCACGATACCGATCTGACCGAGCAGCGCCACGTAAAGACCCACGTCCGCCACGGTCATGAGCACCGGTCCGGAAACCGTGCCCCCGGGACGCAGCTCATCCGGGCCCACCTCATGCGCGATCGTCGCCGCGCCGCCGCCCACGTCGAGCACGCGGCATTTACTCTGCGGGAATTCGCGCATCAAGAACTCGACGATGTCAGATTTGCTCGGACGCTCCTCTTGCATGGTTCTCATCCTCTCACGACGCGGTATTTTGCGCGCGCCCGGGCTTGCATTGCCGCCGCTCGACGCGGCCGCATTATCCGGGTATGATGCGCGCAGCCAAGTAAAGGGCCGGTGCCCGGTCAGTGCCGCCCCTGGCTCGCAGTCCGTCTTCGACGCACTCGTACTCATTCCCTCCTCGCTGCTGGCCGCTGCGGACGCTCAAAGCTCCGTCGTGCGAGCCCACTAGAATTAATTTCAAGGATTTCCATGTCATTTTCCGATCTCGGGCTCGTGCCCGAATTACTCCGTGCCGTTGCCGATAAGGGTTACGACGTCCCCTCCCCCATCCAACTTCAAGCGATCCCCGCGGTGCTCGCGGGCCGCGACGTTCTCGCTGGCGCGCAAACCGGCACCGGCAAGACCGCGGGTTTCGTGCTGCCCATCCTGCAGAGGCTCGCCGCCGGCACTGCCACTCGTGCGCCCCGCGCGCTGGTACTGACGCCGACCCGGGAACTCGCCGCTCAAGTTGCGCAGAGTGCGCGTGATTACGGCAAGTACATGCCGCTGCGAGTCATGCAGGTGTTCGGTGGCGTCAACATCAACCCCCAGATCACCGGCCTGCGAAGCGGCTGCGATATTCTCGTGGCGACGCCAGGCCGGTTGCTCGACCTCGCCCAGCAGCGCGCCGTGGACCTGTCCGGCGTTTCGGTCCTGGTCCTCGACGAGGCCGACCGCATGCTCGATATGGGTTTCATTCTCGACATCAAGCGGATCATCAAGCTGCTGCCGTCAAAACGTCAGAACCTGTTGTTCTCGGCGACCTATTCGGAGGATATCCGCGGACTCGCCGAGAGGTTGTTGAGCAATCCGCTCTCGATCCAGGTCGCGCCGCGCAATGCGCCGATCGAGCTCGTCGAGCAATGCGCCTACCGCGTGCAAAAGGAGCAGAAGCGCCATCTGCTGGTGCATTTGATCCGAACGGGCAACTGGCACCAGGTGCTCATTTTCACGCGCACCAAACATGGCGCGAACCGGCTCACCCAGCAAATCGAGGGTGCCGGAATCCACGCGGCCGCGATCCACGGCAACAAGAGCCAGGCCGCACGCGTGAAGGCACTCGAGATGTTCAAGCGCGGACAGATCACCGCACTGGTGGCGACCGAGGTCGCGGCGCGCGGTCTCGACATCAAGGAGCTGCCGCAGGTGGTGAACTACGAGCTGCCGAACGTACCCGAGGATTATGTTCACCGCATCGGACGAACAGGCCGCGCGGGCGCCCTGGGCCAGGCCGTATCGCTGGTATCTTCGGACGAGAACGGTCTGCTGCGCGACATCGAGCGGGTGTTGAAGCGCGCGATACCCGTGCTGCCGACACCGGCGTTCGAGGCTGCACCGGACGCGCATCCGGTGTCCGAACGCTCGGCAGGCGCTCACCCGGGCTCGCAGGGCTCCCATGGCGGCTCGCGGCGGTCACATTCCGGGCAGGCGCCTGCTCGTAGCTCCGCACCGCATGGAGGCAATTCCCGCGGCGGCGGCGATCGGCGCGACACCCGGCAGCATTGGAACGCCGACTCGCGCCAGGCCCGAAGTCAGCGGCAGCGTTCTCACTGAGCGCCGGCCGCCGGCTTTCCAACCGGCGGCCAGCCTTTCTTCTAAAGCGTGCGGCCGAGTTCCTTGAGGTAGGCGGCGAAGTCCGCGCCGAGGCTCGGATGCTTCAGGCCGAACTCGACGGTCGCCTGCAGATAGCCGAGCTTGTTGCCGCAGTCGTAGCGCTTGCCTTCGAACTCGAACGCATAGACGGGTTCGCGCTGCATCAGGCGCGCAATGCCGTCGGTCAGCTGTATCTCCCCGCCCGCGCCCTTGCCGATCTTGGCAAGATCGTCAAACAGCGAAGGGGACAACAGGTACCGGCCAACCACCGCCAAGGTCGACTCCGCCTTGTCGGGCTTCGGCTTCTCCACGATGTGGGACATCTTGCTGATGCGCGGCGCGATGGCCTTCTCGAGCGTGACGATGCCGTACTTGTCCGTATCCTGTCTCGGAACGTTCTGCACGCCGAGCACGCTTCCACCGTACACGGCGTGGACATCGACCATCTGTTTCAGGCATGAAACCTTGGCATCGATGAGATCGTCGGCAAGATGCACCATGAAGGGCGCGTCTCCCACGACCGGCCGCGCGCAGAGCACCGCGTGGCCGAGGCCGAGCGGCGCAGGCTGACGTATATAGACGCAGGAAGCCCAGCTCGGCAGGATCCCGTTCAAGAGCTCGAGCAGCTCCTGCTTGCCTTGCTGCTGAAGCACCGCCTCGAGTTCGGGGTTGCTGTCGAAATGATCTTCGATGGCGCGCTTCGAGCTTCCCGTGATGAACACAAGCGTGTCGGCGCCTGCGGACAGCGCTTCGTCGACCGCGTATTGGATCAGCGGCTTGTCGACGATCGGAAGCATCTCCTTCGGGCTCGCCTTGGTGACCGGCAGGAATCGCGTGCCGCGCCCCGCCACTGGAAATACACAGGTTTTAACGGTTTTAGTCGGCATGACGCCGATCATAGCGGATTTTTAGCGCAGTTTGACCATGGCATAGGAATGCAGACTTTCCCACGATTGACACGCCGGACAATGCCAGTAGAAGCCGCGTCCCGAGAACCCGCACTCCGCGCAACGATATCGCTCGGCGTTGGCGAGCAGCGCGCCGAGCTCGGCCGCGACACGCTCGAGCTCGCCGCCGGCGGCGCGCCACATCGCAGCGAGCGCCGGGTCCTTGAGGAACACGGCCTCGATTGTCGGCCGCAGCGGCGGCGCCGACGCGAGCTCGGCGCCGACTGCCGCGAACACCAGGCTTTTCATTTCCCCGGCACCGCGCGATTGCGCAGTCGCCGCCAGCGCCGCGAGCTCCGCGTCGCGCCGGTCCTCCCCCGCGAGTCTCAATAGATGCGCGAGCTCCTCTTGAAGCAGCGCGGGCGACTCGTCGAGCGCGAGCCGCAGCAGCTTCAGTGCCAGCTCACGCTCGGATTGGCGCTCCGCGATCTGCGCCCGCAGCAGCGCGGCGCGCGGGAATGGCGCGGCCTCGCGGCGCGCCTGCCTGAGGAAATCCCGCGCTTGAGCTATGTCGTCGCGCTCGATGGCGAGTGCCGCAAGCTCACAGAGGTAGTGGGCGGCCACCGAACGCGCGGGGGCGGCCTTCACGCGCGCGAGCTGGCGGTACGTATCGAGCGCAAGCTGCCATTCGTGTTGGCGCTCGTAGACGCCGCGAAGCGCGGCGAGCGCGCTCGCGCGCAGCCGGGGGACTTCGCTCACCTGCTGCAGCAGCCCCTCCGCACGATCGAGCAGCCCCGCCCGCAGATAATCCTGCGCGAGCGCGAGCAATGCCTGCTCCCGATGCTCCCGGGGCAGCGCCTCACGCGCAAGAAGATTCTGGTGGATGCGGATCGAGCGCTCGACCTCGCCCCGTCGCCGATACAAGGCGCCGAGCGCAAAGTGAGTCTCGATGGTGTCCGAGTTTGCATCCATCAGCTTGAGAAAGATGTCGAGCGCCCGGTCGGGCTGCTCGGAGACCAGATAATCGAGGCCCGCGAGATAATCGGGATGCAATTTGCCGGAGGGCCGGGTCCAACGCCTGCCCCAACCGAAGTGCCCCGCCAGGATGCCGACCACGAGCGCCGCGACGGCTATCAGCGCCCAAGTCGACCACGCCCAGGAGGAAAGATCAGGCATGGGTCGCGCCCGGACTCAGTAAATCGGAGTCGAGCCCGCTAATCCCGAATCGGCTGATCGGCGCCGTCGTTGACGCGCTCCCGCAGATCCTTGCCGGGTTTGAAATGCGGTACGTGCTTGCCGGCGAGAGCCACCGCCTCGCCGGTCTTCGGGTTGCGCCCCTGCCGCGGCGGCCGAAAGTGCAGCGAGAAACTCCCGAAGCCGCGTATTTCGATGCGTTCCCCGGTCGCCAGCGCATCGCTCATGATCTCCAACAATTGCTTCACCGCGAGTTCCACGTCCTTCGCCGGTAGGTGCTTTTGTTTTGCCGAAATGATCTCAATGAGTTCCGATTTCGTCATTACCGATCCATGAGCTTCGCTGGACATAAGGAACGCTAGCGGACGGCTATTTCAACCGCCGCTGCGCGCAGCCTCCAGATTTCAATCTTGGCCCGAAATCTGCTCTTTGAGCAGATCTCCCAGACTCGTTCCGGTGGGCGAATCGGTCCGGTAATTCTGCATGGCCTCTTGTTCCTCGTGGATATCCTTGGCCTTGATCGACAGCGAGATGCTGCGGCCCTTGCGATCCACGTTGGTGAACTTGGCCTCGACCTCTTCGCCGACTTTCAGCAGCAGCCGGGCATCCTCGACACGGTCTCGCGACAGTTCGGAGGCGCGCAGCTGGCCATCGACGCCATTACCCAGATCGATGATGGCACCCTTGGCATCGACTTCACGCACGACGCCTCGAACGATGCTGCCCTTCGGATGCTCCGCGATGTAGGCGGAGAACGGATCCTTGGCGAGCTGCTTGACACCCAAGCTGATGCGCTCGCGCTCGGGATCGATGGACAGCACCATGGCGTCGACCTGCTGGCCCTTCTGGTAGCTGCGCACGGCCTCTTCGCCCGGCATGTCCCAGGAGATATCCGAAAGGTGCACGAGACCGTCGATGCCGCCCGCGAGCCCGATGAAAATGCCGAAATCGGTGATCGACTTGATCTGCCCCGAGACCTTGTCGCCACGGTTGTAGTTCTCGGCGAACTCCTTCCAGGGATTGGTCTTGCATTGCTTGACGCCCAAGCTGATGCGGCGGCGCTCCTCGTCGATGTCGAGCACCATCACCTCGACTTCCTGACCCACGTGCACGACCTTGGCAGGGTTCACGTTCTTGTTGGTCCAATCCATTTCCGAGACATGGACCAGGCCTTCCACGCCCTCCTCGATTTCCACGAAGCAGCCGTAGTCGGCGATGTTGGTCACCTTGCCGAACAGACGAGTGTTCGCCGGATAGCGCCGCGCGATGTTCTGCCACGGGTCCGCGCCCAGTTGCTTCAGGCCCAGGGAGACGCGCTGACGCTCGCGATCGAATTTCAGGATGCGGACGTCGATCTCCTCACCGACCTTCACGACCTCGGAAGGGTGCTTCACACGCTTCCACGCCATGTCGGTGATGTGCAGGAGACCGTCGATGCCGCCCAAGTCGACGAACGCGCCGTAGTCCGTGAGGTTCTTGACCACACCCTTGACCGCCGCGCCCTCCTGAAGATTGTCGAGCAGCGCGGAACGCTCCGCACTGTACTCCTGCTCGACCACCGCGCGCCGCGACACGACCACGTTGTTGCGCTTCTGATCGAGCTTGATGACCTTGAATTCCAGCGGTTTGTTCTCGAGGTACGACGGATCGCGCACCGGACGAACGTCGACCAACGAGCCGGGCAGGAACGCGCGCACGTTGTCGATCTCGACCGTGAACCCGCCCTTGACGCGGCCGGTGATGATGCCGATGACGACTTCCTGTTTCTCGAAGGCGCTTTCGAGCCGAGTCCAGGTCCGCGCCCGCTTGGCTTTCTCCCGCGACAGACGGGTTTCACCCGAGCCGTCCTCGACGCTGTCGAGCGCGACCTCGACGGTCTCTCCGACGGCGACCTCGATCTCGCCCTTCTCATTCTTGAATTGATCCGAGGGAATGACCGCTTCGGACTTCAACCCGACGTTGACGATGACGTAGTCTTGGCCGACCTCGACGATGAGGCCGTTGAGAATGGTGCCCGGACGAATCCGCTGGCTGGCGATGCTCTGTTCAAACAGTTCCGCGAAACTTTCTGTCATGTGTTCTCTATGCGTTGCCCTGGCACGGGTCCCGCGTGCGTCAGGGGTTACCAATTAACAACGGCGATCGATCCTTGACCAGCCGCGACTTAAAACATCAATTCCCGCCGATCGAGTCGCGCGCAATGGCGAGGACGCGTTCGACGACCGCATTGACGGGCATTCCCGTCGTGTCCACCAAGACTGCATCCGCGCTTGCGACAAGAGGCGAGGCGGAGCGTGAAATGTCACGCCTGTCACGCTCCGCTATCTCCAGCGAAAGGGCGGCAAGGGTAGCAGCAACCCCCTTTTCTTTCAACTGGTTATGCCGCCTCGCCGCCCGCTCCTCAAGGCTTGCGGTGAGAAAAATCTTCACCTGCGCCCCGGGGAACACCACCGTGCCCATGTCCCGGCCGTCGGCCACCAAGCCGGGGGGTACCGCGAACGCCCTCTGGCGCTCGAGCAGCGACGCCCGTACGGGGGGAAAGCCTGCGACTTTCGAGGCGTCGTTCCCGGCCGACTCGGTGCGAATATCCCGGGTCACCTCGGCGCCGTCCAGCCAGACGATTTCCTGGTCCCGGGGCCCGGAACCGAAGCGGACGTCGAATTGGGCCGCCAGCCGGCTCAAAGACGCGACATCGTCCAAGGCGACCCCGGCGCGTCGGGCCGCGAGCGCCACCAGCCGGTACAGGGCCCCGCTATCCAAAAGACCCCACCCCAAAGCCCGGGCCACCGCGCGGCTCACGGTACCCTTGCCGGAGCCGGATGGGCCGTCGATGGTGATGACCGGCACCTTCAGCATGCATCCCCGCTGCCCGACTCCGAGAGCGCGAGGCCTGTCGAGCGCGCCAGTTCGACGAAACCCGGGAAGGACGTCGCCACGTTGGCGGTATCGCGTATCGCGATGGGGCCTGAGGCGCGCAGACTCGCAACGGCAAACGCCATCGCGATCCGATGGTCGCCGCAGCTGTCGACCTCGCCCGCACCGCAAACCGGCCCTTCGCCGCGCCCCTGAATGCGCATGCCGTCCGGCGTCACGCTATGGGCCACCCCGAGGACCGTGAAACCGGCGCCCATGGCCGCAATGCGGTCGCTCTCTTTGACCCGCAGCTCTTCCGCTCCGGCGATCACCGTTTCGCCTTCGGCGCAAGCGGCCGCGACGAACAGCACGGGAAACTCATCGATGGCCAGGGGCACCAAGGATTTGGACACCGCGATGCCATGCAATCGCGAGCGGTGGACCCGCAAGTCCCCGACTGGCTCCGCCCCGCTCATGCGCGGATTTTCGACTTGGATCCGGCCACCCATGGAGCGCAGGATATCCAGCAACCCGGTGCGGGTGGGATTGAGCCCGACATTCTCGAGCACCAATCCTTCCTCCGCTGCCCCCAGAAGCCCGGCGACCAGGAAAAAAGCGGCCGACGAAAAATCGCCCGGTACCGCAATGCTCTGGCTCTCGAGACGCCCCGGCGGTTCGATCCGGGTCGTCAGTCCCTGCGTGATGACCTGCACGCCCGCACTTTCCAGCATCCGCTCGCTGTGATCGCGGCAAGGCGCCGGCGAGGTCACCGTGGTCGCCCCCTCGGCATAGAGCGCCGCCAGCAATATCGCGGACTTTACCTGGGCGCTGGCCACGCTCATCCGATAATCGATGCCGTGCAGCCGTCTCCCGCCGCGTACGTCGACCGGCGGCGTCCCCTCATGCGTGCGCACATCGGCACCCATCTCGCGCAGCGGCTTCGCGACGCGTTCCATGGGACGCCTCATCAGCGATTGGTCTCCGATCAGCCGTGAATCGAATTTTTGGGCCGACAGTAACCCCGTGAACAGGCGCATCGCGGTACCCGCATTGCCCATGTCGAGGTCATGTCCCGGCGCCCCGAGGCCGTGAAGACCCGCGCCCCGAACTCGAACCTCCGTCGGAGCGGGACGCTCGATTTGGACCCCCATGGCGCGCATCGCTGCAAGGCTCGCCAGGCAATCCTCGCTGGCGAGGAAGCCGCGCACCTCGCTGGTGCCGGTCGCGAGCGCCGACAACAGGATGGCGCGGTGCGAGATCGACTTGTCGCCCGGAACCGCGATCGAGCCGGCGACGCGCGACGCCGGCTGCGCATGAATCGTGCGCTGCCGGCCGGCGATGGAGGATTCGGCCCCGGGCCGCATCAGAGCACCGCTCGAGGGTAGGATCCCAGGATCTTGAACAGGGACGCGTCTTTCTCGAGCGAGCTGAGCGCCTCGGCGAGCGGCGGGTCGCTCACGTGGCCTTCCACGTCGATGAAGAACACATAGTCCCATTTGCGCTTGCGCGAGGGCCTCGATTCGATGCGCGTCATGTTGATGCGATGCTCGGCGAAAGGCTTCAGCAGCCTGAACAGTGCGCCTGCATCGTCGGTCCCGGTCGCGGACACCAGGAGCGTGGTGCGGTCCACGCCGCTCCGGCTGAACAACTTCCGTCCGATCACCAGGAACCGCGTGGTGTTGTCGGGCCGGTCCTCGATCTCGTCCGCGAGCAGCGTCAGGCCGTAGATCTCCGCCGCGGCGCGGCTAGCTATCGCCGCGGTGCCCCGCTCGTCGCGTGCGCGCCGCGCGCCCTCCGCATTGCTCGACTCGGGGATGCGCTGCGCATCGGGAAGATGCTCATCCAGCCATCCCCGGCACTGCGCGAGGGCCTGCGGGTGGGCGCAGACCCGGCGTACGTCAGCAAGGGTGCTCATGCGGCCCATCAGGTGGTGGTGAATGCGCAGCTCCACCTCGCCGCAAATCTTGAGCGAGGAGGAGAGGAACATGTCGAGCGTATGATTGACCGTACCCTCGCTCGAGTTCTCGATGGGCACCACGCCGAAATCCGCGACGCCCCCCTCCACTTCGTGAAACACCTCATCGATGGCCGGCAGCGGGAGCGAGCGCACAGAGGATCCGAAATGCTTCAGCACGGCGGCCTGCGTGAACGTGCCCTCGGGCCCCAAGAACGCCACCTTGAGGGGCTCCTGTTGGGCCAGACAGGCCGACATGATTTCGCGGAACAGCCGCGCGATTTCCTCGTCGCGCAGCGGCCCATGGTTGCGCTCCAAGGCCTTGCGCAACACCTCCGCCTCGCGTTCTGGGCGGTAGAAATCGACCGCCTTGCCGCTGGCCGACTTCGAGATGCCGACCAGTTGCGCGAGGCGCGCCCGGTCATTGATGAGGGCATGGATCTCGGCATCGATGCCGTCGATGCGCTCGCGGATGCTGCCGAGATCGGCGCCGCCCGCGGGGGTTGCCCCGACGACAGCGGAGCCGCCCTTGCGCGCCGGGGAGTTGCGCTTACGTGCGGCCATTCGATTCCTCGCGGCGCGTACTCATGCGTGTCTGCGCTCGAATTCGCGCATGAAGCCGATCAGCGCCTCCACACCCTCGAGCGGCATCGCATTGTAGAGACTCGCGCGCATGCCCCCGAGCACCCGATGTCCCTTCAGATTATGCAGTCCCGCCTGCGCCGCCTGCGCGAGGAATGCGGAGTCAAGTTCGGGCCTTGCAAGGGTGAAAGTTACGTTCATCCAGGAACGCGCATCGCGGGCCACATGGTTGCGGTAGAACGAGGACTCATCGATCGCCGCATAGAGTGCGCGCGCCTTGGCGCCGTTCGCCTCCCCGATCGCAGCGACTCCGCCGTTCCTCTTCAGCCATTTGAAAACCAGCCCGGCGATGTACCAGGCGAATGTCGGTGGAGTGTTGAGCAGCGAGCCCTCGTCCGCAACTGCTTGGTAATTGAACACCGACGGCGTCGTGGAGCGGGCGTGTCCCAGCAGATCCTCGCGGACGATCACCAAAGTGAGCCCCGACGGAGCGATGTTTTTTTGCGCTCCGGCATAGATCAGCGCGAATCGGGACACGTCGATCGGACGGGACAGGATGTTGGAGGACATGTCGGCGACCAGGGGCACGCCGGCGACTGCCGGCAGGTAGTGGAATTCCACGCCGCTGATCGTCTCGTTCGGCGTGTAATGCACATAGGCCGCGCCGGGAGCGAGATCGAGCTCGCTCTGAGGCGGCACGCGCATCGCATCGCCCGCCTCGGCGGCGATCCGCACCGTGCAGTAGCGGCGCGCCTCGGCGATCGCCTTCTTCGACCAATGCCCGGTATCGATGTAATCGGCGACCGAATCCGGCTGGGTGAGATTCAATGGGACGATCGCGAACTGGGCGGTGGCGCCGCCTTGCAGGAACAGAACCTTGTAGTTGCGCGGCACCGCCATCAATTCGCGCAAATCCGCCTCGGCTTCGGCTGCGATCTGCATGAACGCCTTGCCGCGATGGCTGACCTCCATCACCGACATGCCGCTTCCGTTCCAATCCAGAAGCTCCGCGCGCGCCTGTTCCAATACCTCGAGCGGCAGCACGGCCGGCCCGGGAGAGAAGTTATAAGCCCGCATCCGTTGGAGACCGCGCCGAGGATGCGCCGCTACGATTCGCCGGGCGGCAGGCCGGAGCCGCCCGCCGGGTCGCCCGGTTCGCCGGCATCGCCGCCGGATGCCTCATCGCCCGGATCTTCGCCGCCCGAATCGGACGGGTCGCCCTCTGCGTCCCCCTCCGCTGCTTCGGCGCCAAGACCGGCGACGCGCTCCAGGCCGGATAGCTCATCGCCTTCCTCCAGCCGAATCAGGCGTACGCCCTGGGTGTTGCGGCCCACCACCGATATGTCCTTCACCGGCGTGCGAACCAGCGTGCCGCTCTGGCTCATCAACATGACCTCGTCATCGAGCGTCACTTGAAGCGCGCCGACCATGCGGCCGTTGCGATCGGTGACCTGCTGAGCGATGACGCCCTGGCCGCCACGGCCGTGGGTTGGGAACTCCTCGAGCGGCGTCAGCTTGCCGAACCCGTTTGCGGAAGCCGTAAGAATGTATCCCTGTTCGGCCACGATCAACGCATTGACGCTCTGATCCTCCGCGAGCTTCACGCCGCGAACGCCGGCGGCCTCGCGCCCCATGGGGCGCACCTCATCCTCGATGAAACGGATCGCCTTGCCGCCCGTCGTGAACAGCAGAATATCCTTGCTGCCGTCGGTGATCGCGACGCCCACCAGCTTGTCACCGGGATCCAAGGCGACGGCAATGATGCCGCTCGCGCGCGGACGCGAAAACAGCGCGAGTGAGGTCTTTTTCACCGTGCCCATGCTGGTCGCCATGAACACGAACTTCCCCTCCTCGAAATCTTTGATCGCGAGCATGGCACTGATGCGCTCGCCTTCCTGCAGCGGCAAGAGATTCACTATGGGCTTGCCGCGCGAGCCTCTGCTCGCCTGGGGCAGCTGGTACACCTTCAGCCAATAGAGCTTGCCCCGGTCGGAAAAGCAGAGAAGAGTATCGTGCGTGTTCGCGACGAACAGATTATCGATGAAATCCTCGTCCTTGACGGTGGTCGCCGCCTTGCCGCGGCCGCCCCGGCGCTGAGCTTGGTAGGTGGACACCGGCTGCGCTTTGGCATAACCCCCGTGGGACAGCGTCACCACGACGTCCTCCGGAGATATCAAATCCTCGATGGTGAGATCTTCGTGATTGATGATGATCTCGGTGCGGCGCTTGTCGGCGAAGGTGTCGCGGATATGCTCGAGCTCTGAGCGGATCACCGCCAGGAGCCTTTCGGGTCTCGCCAGAATGTCGCTCAAATCGCGAATCAGCGCCAAGAGCTCCTGATACTCCGCGACGATCTTGTCTTGTTCCAACCCCGTCAGGCGATTGAGCCGCATGTCGAGAATGGCCTGTGCCTGAATCTCGGTGAGACGATAGCCCCCGGCGGTGAGGCCCAAGGGGGCGGTCTCGCCGTCGGGACGCGTATTGATGGCGCCCGCCCGGGCGAGCATCTCGGGTACCGCACCCGACATCCAAACCTTCGACACCAGTGCCACCTTCGCCTCGGCGGGCGACGGCGAGGCCTTGATGGTCGCGATCATCTCGTCGATGTTGGCGAGCGCGATCGCCAGGCCCTCCAGAATATGGCCGCGCTCCCGGGCCTTGCGCAGATCGTGAACCGTGCGCCGCGTCACCACCTCGCGCCGATGGCGCAGAAACGCCTCGAGCATTTCCTTCAAACTGAGCAGCCGCGGCTGTCCGTCGACGAGCGCAACCATGTTGATGCCGAACACCTGTTCCATGGGCGTCTGAGCGAACAGATTGTTGAGCAGAATCTCCGGCACTTCGGCGCGTTTCAGCTCGATGACGACGCGCATGCCGTCCTTGTCGGACTCATCACGCAGGCCGTCCGAGGCGATGCCCTCGATGAGCTTCTCGCGCACGAGATCCGCGATGCGCTCGATCAGCCTCGCCTTGTTGACCTGGTAGGGAAGCTCGGTAATGACGATCGCCTGCCGGTCGCCCCTGCCGACGTCCTCGATGTGCGTGCGCGCGCGCACGTGCAGCCGACCGCGCCCGGTCTTGTAGGCCGCCACGATCTCCTGTGCGCCGTTGATGAGCCCGGCCGTCGGAAAGTCCGGTCCCGGAACCAGCTGCATGAGCTCGGCGAGCGTGATCTCGGGCTTTTCGATGAGCGCGATGCACGCCGAGATGATTTCCCCGAGGTTGTGCGGCGGGATGTTGGTGGCCATGCCCACCGCGATGCCGGAGGAGCCGTTCACCAAAAGATTCGGCACGCGTGCCGGCAGCACCGTGGGCTCGCTCTCCGACTCGTCGTAGTTCGGGATGAAGTCGACGGTCTCTTTGTCTATGTCTGCGAGGAGCTCGCCCGCCAGCCGCGACATGCGCACTTCCGTATAGCGCATGGCCGCGGGAGGGTCGCCGTCGACGGAGCCGAAATTGCCCTGTCCATCGACCAGCAGATAGCGCATCGAGAAAGGCTGCGCCATGCGCACGATCGCGTCGTACACCGAGGCGTCGCCGTGCGGATGGTATTTGCCGATCACATCGCCGACCACGCGCGCCGACTTTTTGTAGGCGCGGTTCCAGTCGTTACCGAGCTCGCGCATGGCGTAGAGCACGCGCCGATGGACGGGCTTCAGGCCGTCGCGTACGTCGGGAAGGGCCCGTCCCACGATGACGCTCATGGCGTAATCCAAATAGGATTTACGCATCTCGTCCTCGAGATTTACGGGCAAAATTTCGCGTGCGATCTCGGCCATGAGCGAGAGTCCGGATGAGCCTTTGGGCTACGTATTAAGAGGGTTTAAGGGAGGCGAGACCTGGTCTCAACATCGGGCAATTCTAGCACAGGTCCCCGTAGGTCTTAAGCCCCGATCAGGCTTTAGCCGATATACTGTTTTCCATGCCCGCCACCCCCTCCGACGTGAACATCAAAGCCCGCTGGATCGCCCCGATGAGCGGCGAGGGCGAGGTTCTCGAGGCTCATACGCTGGTGATCAGGGACGGCCGGATTCTGGACGTGCTTCCGCACCAAGCAGCCGCCGAGCGCTATTCGGCACGCGTCGAGCTCGATCGGCCGAATCATCTCGCCATGCCGGGATTGGTGAACGCGCGCACCCGTCTCGCGGTGAATGGCGCCAATCCGTCCGCGCAGGGTTTCTGGCCCGACGGCGCCCTCCTCTGCATCGCCAACATGCTCAAAGCGGGGATCACTTGCTTCGGCGGCGCCGGCTATTTCCCGCGCGAGGTCGCGGCCCTGGCCACCGCACAGGGATTGCGCGCCGTGGTCGGCTTGCCGGTCGCGGAGCATTCGAGCGCCTGGGCGCAAGGCCCGGGCGAGTACCTCACGCGGGCACTGCAGCTGCGCGACGAGTACAAGGGCCACCCATCCATATCGACCCGCTTCGCCCCCCTGCGCGCCGCTGCGCTCGGCGACGACACGCTCGGGCGCCTCGCGACATTGGCCGCCGAGCTCGACGCGGGCCTGCTCGTCTCGCTGCACGAGTCGCGGAATGACGTGGAAGTCTCCCTTCGCCGCTGGGGCAAGCGGCCGCTGCAGCGCTTTTCGGATCTCGGGCTGTTGGGTCCGACAGCGACGGTCGCGCACGTGACCCACCTCGATTCCGCCGATCTCGATCTGGTGCGCCGTTCCGGGGCTGCCGTGACGCTTTGTCTGGAGTCGGGACTCAAGCGCGGTCAGGGCCTGCCGCCCATCGAGGCGCTTTGCGCAGCGCCGGTGCGCGTGAGCCTCGGTAGCGAGGGCGAATTCTGCGGGCCGGGTCAGGACCTGTGGTCGGAAATGAGGCTCATGGCGCTGCACTCGCCCGGCATGAGCGCCGCGAGCGTGCTCGGCGCTGCGACGCGCGGCGGCGCGGCCGCGCTCGGGCTCGAGTCCGAGACCGGCACGCTCGAGCCCGGCAAGTGGGCGGACGTATGCTGCGTCGATCTTTCGGGGCCCGCCACGCAGCCGCCGGACGACCCGCTGCTCAATCTGGTTTTCGCAGGCGGACGCGACTTGGTAAGCGATGTGTGGATCGCCGGACGCCACCTGCTGGCCGAGGGTCGCTTCACGCGAC
>JBEKHO010000031.1:0-62737 GCA_050012215.1 Steroidobacteraceae bacterium | reverse complement strand
GGGCGAGTCGTTTCCCGGCAGCTATCACTTCAATCCGTACACCGGCAGCAAGCTCGTACAACGGCCGCCGGACACGCACGCCGTACCTGCTCCGGGCTTGAGGCGCTGAGGCGCGATTGCGGCGCCAAGCCTACGGCGTGCTGGTGAGCAATCCTTGTTCCACCAGCACGGGCGGATGGCGGTGATGCGTGGCCTGCTCGTATCCGTAGGCGTACCCCAGGAGTTCTCCGTCGTGCCAGGGCTTCCCTGAGATCTCCAGTCCGAACGGCAGCCCAGTCGAATAGTAGCCGCCCACCACGACTACCGCGGGTACTCCCAGCATGTTCACCCATCCGGTGTCGGAGTGCGGACCTTCGCTGAGCCGCCCATTCTGGGCCATGGTCTCATCGACCGGCGGCATCTGGATTGCGGGATAGACATATCCGTCGAGATGCAGGCGCTCCATCGTGCTGAGATAAGCTTCCATCAGACGCCGGCGGGGGCCGTAGTAGTTGGCCTCGGCATCCGGATCGTTCTCGATTTTGCGCTGTGTGAGGGTGATGTCACCGAATTGCGCGTTCGCCTTCTCGGCGCCGATGATCGGCTCGCCGAGCGGCTGGCCCATCAATTCCTCGTATTCGGCGGCGGAGTGATATTGCGCGGGTCCGAAGTTCCTCAGAAACAGGTCGGTCCCCTCCTTGACGTAAGGGTATGTCGCCACGCGGGTCGCGAGCCGCACAAAACTGTCCGACAGCACCGTGTCGTCCATCACGATAGTGGCGCCGGCGGCGCGCAGTTCTTCTACGGCTTTCAAGAACGCCGTCCGCGTCGCGGGGTCCAGTGGGTTGGCCTGATCGGCAGCCTGCTTCTCCGCAAGGACATCCGGGACACTCGCCGGCACACCATGAAACGGCGGGCCCATACCGCCCAAGATGAATGCCGGGACACCGAAGCGCCTGCCCTTGAGCGCATCGGCCTTCAAGTACGTTGTGTAGGGGCCGGGTTCGGCCTTCGTGGCAGCCTCGTGAGTGGGCGGATCGAGCGAATCCGGACCCGCCATGACGGATAGCGCAATCGTCGCATCCGTGACGTTGCGGGCAATCGGTCCGGTGTTGTCGAGCAGCCAGTCGAGCGGGGCGATGCCGGCGATGCTGACGAGACCGCGAGTCGGAAAGACACCGACGACACCGCTGGTCGCCGACGGCATACGGATCGAGTTGCCGGTGTCCGTACCATTTCCCAGTACCGCCATATTGGAGGTGACCGCGGTCACCGTCCCGCCGGAGGAGCCGCCCGGAGAAAACCGCACATCGTACGCATTCCCAGTGCGCCCGAACGAAGTGCTGCGGTTGGTATCGGCGTTCGCAAAATCGGGCATGTTGGTGTGGCCGATCAGTACTGCGCCGGCAGCACGCAGCTTGGCAACGATCGTTGCGTCACGTGGCGCGACCAACTCGTGGCCTGGGATGGTGTAGCCCGACCAGCCGTCGGTGGTAACTTCCCCCGCAATGCTGGTGTTCGCCTTGATCACGATGGGCACACCCCAAAGTGGTGCGCTGTTGACCCGGCCCGCGGCGGCTTCCCTGTCTTCCCGAGCGGCCGTCTCGAGCGCCCCCCGGTCCAAGCTCGTTTCGACGGCACGGTAGATGCCGTTGTAGCGATGCACGCGCGCGAGATGCCACTGCACCACCTGCGTGACGGTGTAGCGGTGTTCCGCATAATAGTGCTGTAACTGTGGAACGGTGACCTCCATGAGGTCTCGATCCATTGCAGCCGAAGCGGCAACACCCGATTCGGGCCAGGTCGTGTATGGGATGCAAGCCAGCAGCAGGCCCGGAAGGACTGCAACGAGCGTACGGCGCAAGTGCATAACGGAACGACCTCCAGGCCGGTGAAATGATGGCGGCGGCCGAGCCATTGCGTAGCCCAGGGAGAGCGCGACTCGCTCGACGTGGCCCCGCGCAGGCCGCCGGGGCGCAATCATATCCAATCTCTGTGCCGGCTGCGCAGCCGGTGGATGAGTGCTCGCATTCGATACGTCGGGCAGCGGCCAACCATCCCAAGTTGAACCTGTCGAATGACGTAATGTATTCCCCGTATGTAAACGCAAATACGCGTTTACATACGGCTGAGAATTGAGTATATTCAAGCTCATGGCAAAACCGGGCCGCTCATTGGAGCCACAGCAGGAGCGAAGTCGTGAGTCATTGCGGCGCTTGCTGCAGGCGGCGGCGGAGGTGCTCGGGCAGCACGGGCTTGCAGGGGCAACCATTCCGCGCATCGCGAAGCATGCGGGACTCACGCCCGGAGCGGTATACAGGCGGTTCAAGAACAAGGACGTACTGCTCGAAACGATGATCCTGCAACTCTTGGAGGATCAGGACAAGGCCTTGCGCCAATCGATCACGGCTGAGATGGCGGCAGAGATTCCATTCGCCGTGCTCGCAGAACAAGTGATCAACGGCATGCTCCTAAGCTATCGCAGCCAGGCCATGCTGTTGCGTGCCGTCCGGCAGTTCACGCAGGACCGTCATGGCACGTTGTTCTGGAGAAAGGTTACGAGGATCGAGGTACGAACGATGGAGTATGGGGTCGATCTATTCCTGAAGAGTCATGGAGAGATCAAGCATCCTGATCCGCGAGCGGCGATCGGACTTGCGCTCATGATGGCCGTCGGTACCTTGTGGCAGCTCGTGGTAAATCCGCCGGATCCGAAATTGTGTAAAGGACTCATTCCGCGTGATGACAAAACGCTGCAGCGCGAGCTGACGAGATCGTTCTTAAGTTATCTCGGAGTGGAGAGAAAAGGAGCCTAAGCGATGTCAACAGATGCAATGGAAGGTCGGACCAAACCCATCATTGGTCCCCGAGGCATGGTGATGCAAATGGCACTTGCGCTGGCCCTGGCGCTAGGCATCTCGGCAATCTTCGGCAGGCAAGCCCTTTCGGATCTGCTCTTGCAAGGCACGCCGTGGCAGACACAATTAGCGTGGGGTATCGCCATCGGCCTCCTATTTGCGTGCCCAGCGGTCGTGCTGATCAAGCGCGCTTCCCGGTTCGACGCCTTTTATCGCCAAATGATCGAACTCGTTAGTCGCGCCGATTTGAGCGGATTTAATCCCTTGTGGTTCAGCCTTTGTGCGGGTGTCGGGGAGGAGATGCTATTCCGCGGCGCCCTGCAGCCACTCCTCGGCCTGTGGCTAACCAGCGTGATATTTACCGCCCTTCACTATCAAACGGGCTCCTTCCGCACAATGAATCGCATGAAAGCGGTGTATGCATTCCTGGTCTTTTTCGCGTCTTTGATTTTGGGGACGGTATTTAGCCAGATCGGCCTGGTCGCTGCGATCGTCACACATGGGGTCATAGATATCGTGGCGCTGACGACGTTGCGAACCGGCCGATCCCATCCAGCCGGTCATGAACGTCCGGTCTCCGATCGGCCGGGCCCATTTCGTCGGTAGCCGGGAAATCGGTGCACGGCAGCTTGTGCGATATGCACTACTCCGAAGTGTCTGCAGGCGTGCTCGCGTGGTCGTGCTTAGGCAATGAGTCCATGATGCCAAGCCAAGCTAGCTTTTCGGCCCAATGCACGTGGAAGGCAGGGGGATATGCCGCCGGATTATCGAAGGTCGGAGCATAAAGATGAATCTCACCCGGCCACCGAGTTGAACGGTAGGACAACGGCGTTCCGCAGTTGGCACAGAAGCCTCGCTCTACGCCCGACGACGAGCTAAATAGTCGCCTAGCATCACCTCTGAATTGTACGGAACCCTCGTCAAATCCCACGAATGCGGCGACGGGAGAGGCGGTAGCGCGACGGCAACTCTCGCAGTGGCAGTACGCACTCCAGATGGGTTTGGCGGCTACCGAGAACCTCACGGCGCCACAGAGGCAACCGCCGACATCATTGCTACTGGTGTTCATTTGAGTGCCCTCGAATCAGCAAAACGCCGGCTATCATATTATTCGCACCACGCTGACGCACACCCGCTTATGGAACCGACGCCAAGTATTCGCTTTCGACCCCTAATCCGGACTTTGGCGAATGGCAGCTTTAGGGGATGATATCAGTGGTACTTGCTGGTAGGTCGCGACGTGCATCCACCGGAGAAGAGGAATGGCGAGAGTCGCAGTCGTTGGTCTTGGGAACATGGGTATCGGAATGGCGGCCCGGTTGCTTGCGGGCGGTCACCAGTTGAGCGTCTACAACCGAACAGCTGCGCGCGCAGAAGCGCTCGTCCGCCAAGGCGCGAGGCTATCGGTCACGCCTAAGGACGCGTGCGATGGTGTGGACGCCGTCATCTCGATGGTCGCGGACGATAGCGCCTCGCAGGCAGTTTGGCTCGAGCGCGACGGCATACTCGCAGCAAATCTGCGAAAGAATGCCTTCGCTATCGAATGTTCAACACTGTCTCACGAATGGGTCATGCAATTGGCGACACGGGCTACGGCACTGGGTCTGCGCTACATAGACGCCCCAGTGACGGGCCTTCCGGATGCTGCCGCGGCGGGATCGCTCACGTTGCTTGTAGGCGCGAGCGCGGACGATCTAAGCGCCGCCCAAAGTCTTCTAGGCGCCCTGTCTGAGCGCATAATTCGGTTTGGCCCGATCGGAGCGGGCACGGCTTACAAGCTGATAATCAATATGATCGGTGCCGTGCAGATCGCGTCGGCTGCGGAGGGCTTGGCCATCGCCGAGCGTGCCGGCCTTGATATTGCCGCGGTCGTCGATGCCATCGCAACCAGCCAGGCAGCCAGCCCGCAAGTTATCCGGAATGCACGTCGCATGGCAGCTGATGATCACGAACAGAACATCGTGTTCAGCTCTGCGTTGCGCCTCAAGGATGTCGAGTATGGACTCCGCTTCGCTCGGACCACTGGCATTGGCAGCCCGTTCGCCGCGCTAGCCGGGCGCCTCTACCGTCGGCTCTGCGAGCTCGGGCACGAAAGGGTGAACGAAAGCAAGATCATCGATGTCTGTCGTGCTCAATCCAGCGGAACGATAAGTTGAGAATTCGCGATAACGATGCGTCCACGGGCCCTTTCACCATCCGCCAAATTCAATGGCGCGATTTACTCGGGAGTGACAACGAGGCCTGCGCGTAGACATAGCGCCACCCGTTGGGGGTGCGCACATATACGTCAGTGAACCACTGCAAGTAGGCAACCTTGACGCCATCCTCTATGCCCTTCGCCCGTAACTTCGCAGTTACCACCCCAGTATCGCCAAACACCGCTACCGTCCGCTCGCTGTCGTCCTGGCGTACATAATGGGTTTTACCGCTCTTCGCGTCGTCCACCAAATCGGCCTTCGTAGATCGCTTGCCATCGCCTTCCACAAGCACAAAATCGTCTGCGAGAATTTCGGCCATAGTTTTGGCGTCATTCTGCTCAACGGCCTTTTGGTATTTTGTATCAAGATCAGCGAGAGCCTGTTGATCTTCGGCTACAGAGGCTTGGACGGTTGCCGAAGCGAACCCTAGCGTACTGACGAAAAACAATACGGACAGCTTTGTTGCACGGGACCAGAACTTCGATAGGCCGCCGTGAAGCGTGACTTTCGCGGCGCAACGGTTCCTCTGATGGGCCAAATCGATTTGATACATTGCGATCTCCTCGCCATCAACTATGAGGTTATAACCCTGGTTTAGACGCCGACAAGGCTCGGAAACTTCGTGAATCTTACACGCGAATGCCCGCTTCAGCGCAGCTCGTTCAACGGGCGGGCGGCCAGTTGTGGTCCGCATGCTGCCCATCGCCTGGAAAAACGGCTGTACTTCCGCCCTCGACCCACTCCAGTCCTAGACGACTGTCTGCTATCGGACAGTTTATTATTGCTGGAAGTGATCCATCACGGCTCACTCCGTGCCCGCGCGCCCGACGCAGTTCTCACTTCGAGGCCGCAGGACAACACCCGACACGACCCATGTGATGCAACGCGCAATAGGCCGCGTCCCGGTGCGAGAAACTCGCGGCGTCCTAACGAAGCACAGGGAGAGGCTCAGAATGAATTCCGCTCGCCAGATTATCGTTCGAAGCACCACCGGGTTGCTCGTCTTGTTACTGGGAGCGTGTGCCTCGATAATGCACGGCACGCACCAGGATGTCGGCATCAGCAGCGCTCCCACGGGAGCCGCAGTTACGATCGACAATCTTCGCTCCGGTAACACGCCGGTAATCGCCAAGCTGACCAGAAAAGACAATCACATTGTCAGGATCGAAATGGCTGGCTATCAGCCGATCGACCTAACTCTGACCCGCAGCGTAAGCGGATGGGTATGGGGCAATGTGGCATTCGGCGGCCTCGTCGGCCTAGCGGTTGATGCCATCGACGGAGGCATGTACAAGCTCTCGCCCGAGCAGTTGACTGCTTCGCTTGCTACCACGAACGCATCGGTACAAAAGGTGGGGGACGGCATCTACGTGTTGGCTGTTCTAAAACCGGACTCGGCCTGGGCCAAGGTAGCCCAGCTTCAGGCCCGCTAATTGAGGCGCGGGTGGGGGCGAAGGTAGCGACCGTCAACGAGTACTTTCGACCCGTTGTTGACGGTCACGAGCGTCAGCTGCTGGGCAGTTCACTACCCCCTCTAATTGGATACTCTGAGAGTTTTCATCCTGCTGGATTTCCAGCATTGGCCGTCCTCAACCGGAAAACGGATGTCTATTGGGGGAAATGACAGCGGAGATGACGTCGCCAAATCTCAAGTTAACTTCGGCGGATAGTGCCTTGTGCCTTGTGGAGCCCCTCTCGTGTGAGGCCGGTCTCTTTCGCGAGCTGTACCATGCCGTGTGCAGGAGCGATGTTGCCGAGCGCAACAGCAATGAATGCCGGTTCGTCGCCGGCTTCTTCTCGGTCTAGTCGGATGACCATCACTCCGGCAAGTTCATCTTGCGAAGTAGCGCCAGGTATCGCGGATCGCCATGCAATGCGCGAAAAGCGGGTTCGGATTTCACATCGGTGAGCAATTTCACCTGGGCACTGAAGGCCCGATTCAACCACTCGAGCGCCAGCGCGGCGTTGCCGGTAAACCCGTACGCCTTTGCGATGACATAGCAGGCACGCCGCGAGTGTTTCTCGATGAGCTCGGCGAGGATGGCCTGCGAGCGCTCGTTCTGCCCGAGCGCATGCTCCGCCGCGGCGAGACAAGCGCGCGCAGTGTCGTCAGGACGCGGTTCGCACTCGCGCTTCGCGGCCGCAGGTTGGCCATCCGCAAGATAAGAGAATCCCGCGTTGCCTGACAAGCCTTCGAAATTGGGGCTGAATACCCGCACTTTTTCGAATGTTCGCCGCGCCTCGGCTCCCTGACCCGCGAAGTAGTAAGTCATGCCCAATATCTCAACGGAATTCATGTCCAGCGGGTCGAGGTCCACAACATGCCGTTGGGCGGGAAGCGCCGCGTCCACGTTGCCGAGTGACAGCTGCAGCAGCACCATGCGCCGATTTGCCTTAACATCACGCGGATCGAGCGCGAGCGCCTTCTGAAGATCGGCCCGAGTACCGGCCCAGTCGTATTGGTTAAGTCGCAGCAATGCGCGTTCCGAGTAGGCTTCTGCCAACGACGGGGCAAGGGCCACCGCATGGTCGGCGTGGTCCAGCGCTTGGCGGATAACATCCGGCTGGTCCGTGTCCGAGAAGTCCTTGACGGTCAAGTACTCGACGTTCGCAAGGCCGGCAAACGCCGGCCCATAGTTGGGGTCGAGTTCGATTGCCCGCCGATAGGCGTCGCGGGCAGCCAGGAGGCCGTCGTAGTCGCCGAGTTCGAATAGATGCTTACCGCGCAGATACTGATCGTAGGCTTCCGGATTCGCGGTGCGCCGTTCGGCGATCTGCGGACCCGGCAAACTCAGCCGCAACTTGAAGGCTTCGACCACGGCGCTGGAGATTTCGTCCTGTACCTTGAAGATATCGCGGACGTTGCGCTCGTAGGTATCTGACCATACTTGGTAGCCGCTATCGGCACGAACCAGCTGCACGCTGACACGCATGGTGTCACCAGCTTTGCGCACCCCGCCCTCGAGCACGTAGGCAACACCGAGGTCGTGGCCGACGTTCCTGACCGGCACGGAGCTGCCCTTGAAGTAGAACGAGGATGAGCGTGCCGGCACTTTGAGGTCCGGCACCTGCGCCAAGAGATCCAGTAGCTCTTCCGCGATCCCATCCGCGAAATATGCCTGGTCTTTCTTCTCGCTCATGTCGACGAACGGCAGGACCGCGACGGAGCGTTCCGGCGCTGCCGCGGAGACGGCACCCGATGCTTCGATCATCGCGGGCGGTGCATCGGCGCGGATTGAAAGCGGCAATGCGATCGCGCTTGCCGCTATCTTTGCTCGCGTGGCGGTTTCACGATGGATTGTGTATCCAACTGTAATGATAATTGCCGCGAGTGCCATCGCGGCAGCTGCAACGGCCGCTTTATTACGCAGCGCGAATTTGTGCAAGCGATCAGTGATTCGCGCTTGTAGCGCCTGGATGGGTCTTCTCGCGGTGTAGCGTTCGATATCTTCCGCGAAGGCTGCGGCGCTCGGATATCGCTTCGATGGCTCTCTGTCGAGCGCTTTAAGTGCAATGGCATCCAAATCACCGCGCAGTTGCCGCGCCGACACATCGGTCGTGAACGTGCGATCTGCGCTGGTGGGCAGACTCTGCAACATGCTCGGCTTTTTTATCTCGAGCGTGCTGATCGCCTGCTCGAGAAGACCCATCGACGCAGCGCTTTTCAGTCGATAGGGCCTACTGCCCGTCAACAGCTCGTAGAGCAAAACTCCCAGGGAATAAACGTCGCTGCGCACATCGACCGGATCGCCGCGCAGCAGCTCGGGGCTGGCGTAGTCCGGCGTCAGCGCACGGCCATAGATGCTCGTGAGAGAAGTTTTGTCCGCATCGTCCCCCTCGAGCAATTTGGCGACCCCGAAGTCAAGAAGCCGCACCTGCGCTGATGGGGTCACCAGAATGTTCGAGGGTTTGAGGTCTCGGTGGATGACCTGCTTGTCATGCGCGAACCGCACGGCTTCGAGCACTTGCAGGAAGAGCTCCAGGCGATCAGAAAGTCCCAAGCGGTGCGCATCGCACCAGTCCGTCAGCGATTGACCCTGGACGTACTCCATGGCCAAGTACGGGCACCCACTGTCATCGATTCCCGCATCGTAGAGACGTGCTATTTGGGGGTGCTCGAGGCTCGCCAGGATGTCGCGCTCTAGCGCGAAACGCTGCGCGAGGTCCCGCCGCAACTGCCCGCGCAGCGGCAGTTTGAGGGCCACCTCGCGTTTGAATGCGCCGTCTGCGCGCCGGGCTAGCCATACCTCGGCCATGCCTCCAAAACCGAGTGATCGAAGCAATTCGTACGGACCCACCTTCTCACCGGGCTGCAGGCGGCTCGCCGGATCGACTTCCTGAAGGTCCGGCAGCATCTCCAGCGATTGGACCTGCGCGACTTCCGTCTCTTCGGGTAGCAGCGCCGCCCGCAGTGCTCGAGCAAGGTCCTGGTATTCGGGAGATAGATCCGCGAGCCATCGGCGGCGAGCGGCTTCATCGAGAGGCAGCGCCTCATCCAGAAGTCGACTCATCAGTGCCATCTGTTGGATCGTCAGCCTCATCGGTCCCTCGGTCGCTGGACACGTGCCGCCACCCCTCCGCGCTCAGCGCAGCGTCTCTGCGAGGATCAGCCGTGCCTTCTCCCAGTCGCGTTGCACCGTGCGTTCGGTGACATCCAGCGTCTCGGCAATTTCCTGCTCGCTGTACCCGCCAAAGTAGCGCATCTGCGCGACCTGGGCCAAACGGGGCTCCGCCTGTTCCAATTCCTCGAGTGCCTCATGCACCTTTAAGACAGTTTCGTTGCCGTCAGCAACGCTGGCTGAGATTTTGGTCGACAGCGTCAAGTGCGACCTATCGCCGCCCCTCTTCTGTGCGTTGCGCTCGCGGGCCGTGTTGACGATCACCGAACGCATCACTTGGGAGGCATAGGCGAAGAAGGCGCGCCGGTCCTCAGCGCGAAGCTCGCCCGCACTCACGAACCTCAGATAGCTCTCATGCACCAAGCAGGTTGTGTCCAGCACGACATCGCGCGCGCCCTCGCGCAGCCGCGCCCGTGCCAAGCGGTGTAGCTCAGCATAGGCTGCCGCGAACAGTGCATCTCGCGCGCCCGAATCGCCGGCCTGCATTCGTCCGAGAAGCTCGGTGAGCTGGCTCAATAGCGCCTTCCCTCCCTGCGATGTCGCAAAGGTAGCGCGTCCGCATGGTCCATGCACCTCAAGAATATCTCGTTTGCGGATGTCGGGTGCGGCCCCGGGACCGTGTCTGTATGGATGAAGCGGCGAAAAACATCGATTCGGCAGCGTAGCCAGGCGCCGTCGTCTCGGCCGACCCGGATCGATGTCCCAACCGCTCAATCAGTTTCTTTTGACACCACAGGAGATTTCCATGAACACCATGACCACTTCCCGCAGCTTTCGCGGCGTCCTTGCAACCGCCGTCCTCAGCGCTTTTGGCTGCAGCCTGGCGACTGTGTGCAGCGCGGCTGACCCTATGGATCCGCCGCAAACGACTGTCAAATACGCAGACCTCAACGTCTCAAAATCGGAAGGTGCGGCTGCCCTCTATGCCCGCATCCAACGGGCGGCCCGTCAGGTTTGCCCTCCCCTCGACCTGCGCAACCTGAGCTCCGAAGCGCATGCGGTCTGTGTGCACAAAGCGATCGCGGATGCGGTCGCCAAGGTCGACCAACCAGCGTTGTTCGCCGTATACAGCGCGCACAACGGTCAGCCGACACCGATCGTCCTTGCCGCCACTCAGAGCCGCTAACTGCTTGCTGCGCGGCGGCCGACCGCCGCCGCGCAGCATTCGCCTCGTGCGTCCACAACAGGGGACTACTCATGAAAATCAATCAGCGCATTGCCGAAGGGTCAGCCGCGGCACCCAATCGATGGCTCATAGCCGTCGCCGGCGCGATGCTGATGCTGACGATCGGCACCATTTATTCCTGGGCAATCTTCACTCAGCCTCTGCTGGTCGCTTTCCGGTGGGATCTGACCGTGACGACTTGGGCGTATGCGATCGCCAATTTCTCCCTGGCGGCCATCGGCGCCGTGATTGGCGGCTTCTGGCAGGACAAGGTCGGCCCTCGGACGGTGGCAATGGTTGGCGTGACTCTCTGGGGCTTAGGCAATGTACTCGCGGGTCTTGGGACCGTGGCCTTCGGTGCACCCTGGCTGTACGCAAGCTATGGAATCATCGGCGGCATCGGCGCCGGAATGGCCTACATCACGCCGATGTCGATGGTCACCAAGTGGTTCCCGGACAGAAAGGGGCTCGCGGGCGGGCTCGTCGCGGGCGCCTTCGGACTAGGAGCATTCCTCTACAACCAAGTGGTTCCTCGTCTCGCCGGCTTTCACGCGGCCGCCGAACATGCGGGCGGCTTCATCGCCGCAAGAGCCGCCGCCAAGGCCGCAGGCACGAGGTTCGATCCGGCGGCGCTCAGCGCTGCACAATCCTTCACCGCGGATGACCTTGGCGCCGTGATGCACCTGTTTGTCGTCTCAGGAGTCCTCTTTCTCATCGTCGGTCTTGCGGCAGCATCGCTGTTTCAAAATCCGCCGAGCCAGCTTCTGCCTGCGGTGCCGAAGGCCGCGGACGGCTACGCGCCCTCGCAAATCATCGCAATGCCTCAGTTTTACCTGCTGTGGCTACAGCTTTTCGTCAATGTCATCGCCGGCATCACCATCATATCGAACGCCGTCTTCGTTCTCGCCGATCTGACCAAGGTCTCGGCGGCGGCGATTGCGCCGCTCTTTGGCCTCGTGAGCATCTTCAATGCACTCGGTCGTTGCCTCTGGGGAGCGATTTCGGATCGAATCGGCTGCAACCACACCTTCGCCGCCATGTTTGCCGTTCAAGCGGTCACGGTGTTGCTGCTTACTTACGCACACTCTCTGCTGCCCGCGCTCGGCGCGGTCTCGGTGATCCTGCTCTGCTGCGGCGGCGGATTCGGAACCATGCCCTCATTCAATGCCCATTGCTTCGGCGCAAAATTCATGGGACTGAACTACGGCCTGATTCTCTCGGCCTGGGGCTTCGCCGGATTGATCGGCCCCATCCTCATCGCCCGCGCCAAGGATCTCACCGGCTCGTTCGCGGGGGTGTTACCGCTCATCGCCGTGGTGCTGTCGGCCGCCGTCATTCTGCCTTACCTGACGAAGAAGCCCGCGCACAAGGCGACAGCAGTCTCAGTCCAACCCACCCATCGAATCTCTGTGATGCATCCGCTCGGCAGCTCTCTTTCCCGGTGAACGTTGTAGATAGATATCGTCCGTACATTCTAACCACTAGGAGCAAGAATCACGCGTTTTCCAGCGCGAATAGCATTCCCCGTATTGGTAGTAGTCGCAACGCTGATAGTTTTGCTCGCTCGGTGTGCGCACGGAACTCAACCGCCGATCATCGGCTTCAGGCGCAGCTTGCGCAACGGGCCAGACATATAGCGCCAGTGCCTCATGTTGATATGGTCCCGTCTCGAGCATGAGTAATTGGCAACCGGCCTCGATTGCCCGCGACTCGAGCAGAATCAGAAGCTTCCCCGCGACGCCTTGTCCTCGGCCGCGAGGACTGACATACATGCGTTTGATTTCGTCAAATTCCGGGTAGAGCACCACCGCACCACAGCCGATCGCCCGATCCTCCCCATCCCTTGCCACGGCGAAGAAGACATTGGATTGGTTCAGCGAAGGCAGGTCCAGGTAGTGCCTGCTCTCTGGCGGGTACAGGGTGTCTTGATACGCGTCCAACTCGGTAATAAGGGCGATCACTTCCGGCTGATCGGGTGATTCGAAAGCGATAGTCATGGATAAAGAAGGCTGGCAGATCATCGGCAATTCGAGAAAGCGTGGCGTACGCGTCCGGTCGATACGCCTTGACAGCATACCTAAACGTCATTTGAAAGGCTTTACGAACCGTGCGAATTCTGGCGAAGAACTGCCGGATGAGAGGAACATAGCCGGTATCGGCCGCGTCCGGCATAAATCGGCCAAAACCGGCCGGTCGATGACCGAAAAAGGCGCCATTGACCTGCCTCTCGGTGGTTCCGGTAGGCTATGACGAGATTCCCATTTTTGATGCGAATGAATTTGAAATCGCGAATCTGGATCATCCTCCTCTTCCTCGTCGCGGAGGGAGTCGCTGTATCTCTGTGCATTCGCGGCGTTCCGATTGCTCAGGCCAGTACACAAGTCGCAGCGGTGGTGCAGGCGATTCACGCCATTCAGGGCTGGCTATTTCGATTCCTTATCGCGTACGTTGGCTCGATTGCAATCTTGATTTTGCCTGCGCATCGAGATCGTTTCGCCATGTTTGCATCCGTTGCGGTCGTCCCTGTGCGAAAGCGCTGGCTGATTTTTCACGCCACGCTGTTGATGTTGCTCCTGATGTCGTCAGTGTTTATTGATGTCGCTGCCCTGTCCCCCGAACTTTTGGTCTTAGCGGCCCTTGCCCGCCCGGTCTTTGCCATATGCGCTGGTCTCGCACTCTGCGCGGCTAACACGGGCTCAAGCGACGATGTCAGGCTCCTCGTCGTGATCATGCAGGACCTCCGCGAGAGCGCGGCAAGCGTCCGTCACCGTAAATATTCCGACAAGCTTGTCGTGCTTCGTGACGATCGCGGACCCGGTGCGATTATCAGCCATCAGACGTGCCACCTTCGCCACAGGCGTCGAGGCTGGCACGATGCAGGCCTCTTCGATGTGGGCATCGCGAACCTTCAGTTCCCGCTCATCCGGGCTATCGAAGCCAGGTCCCAGGATCAGATTGATATCCCGGTCTGTCAGGACTCCAACAATTCTTCCGTTGGTCGTGACCGGCAGATGTCGAAAGCGGTGTTCGCGCATGATCTTGTGCGCGTCTTCCAACGGTGCGTCGACGTCAACCGTGTGGGGAAATGGCGTCATGAATGCAATGACTTGTGGATTGTGTTTCATTCCGATATCACGCTGGCAATTTTCATCATTATGCACCATCGTGAGACTTACCTGGCCGCCGGGGCGGTTTAATGGCCGGCGCGGTACTCGCACTCCCAACCGGACCCTGGATTTGCAGCCCGCTAAAGGTTAGCCTTTGGCCGCATGTCTACCACGGATGGGCAATATGCCAAACCCCTACAGTCCGCCCCAATCGCAGCTCGATGATGTTCTTTTGGCCGGCGAAAACAATTCCGGCGGCGGTCAAGGCATCGTCCCGCCCGCGGGAGTGAGCGGTTGGAGCTGGGGGGCCTTTTTCCTCAGCTGGATTTGGGCCGTCTTCAACAAGACCTGGCTCGGCCTTTTGGCGCTCATTCCTTATATAGGCTTCCTCGTCGCCGTCTATTTGGGCGTCAAAGGCCGTGAGCTGGCGTGGCGGAACAAGCGATGGGAGAGTCTCGAGCAGTTCAACCACGTGCAAAGGCGTTGGTCAGTCTGGGGAGTAATTATCGTAATCGGCGCTGTTATATTGGGCATTGTTGCTGCTATCGCCCTCCCTGCGTACCAGCAGTACCTCCTGCGCCAGGCGGGCGGCTAATCCGTGCGCCCGGACTGCCGTGGTCGAATTTTGATCAGCCGTCGAGCAGGGTGATTGACATTTCGAAACTACGGTCCGCGCCTGGCGGGACCACGAACACACCGGGCTTCGCATCGAAATTGCCGCTGAATCCTTCCGGATCTGCCACCCCATGCCAGGGCTCGATGCAGATGAAACGCGCGCCCGGCTTGGTCCATACGCCGAGGTAAGGCATGGCGGGGTAATTGATCCGCAGCCGCGGACCTTGGTCGGCACCGTAAATCAGGCTGCGGCTGCGAATCGCATCGAAGATGATGACGTCGTTTTGGAACAGCGAATCGGCGAGGGCGAGGCGCCGATTCGAGACCGGCGTGGGATGCGGTACCGGCGTCAACAAACCGTCTGAATCCAGGCGCCGTGCGGGCGCCGGCTCGTCGCGCTCGAACTCGATGAAATGGCGGGACCGCTCTCGTCCGAAAGGGAGTGGCCAGCGCAGCGCCGGGTGATAGCCGAAGCTCGCGGGCATCGGCTCATCGCCGGTGTTGCGAATGCGTGCCGTCACGGCCAGTGTCGGGCCGTCCAATGCGAACTTGACCTGCAAAGCAAACCGAAACGGATACACCTCGAGCGTGGCCTGATCGGCCGCAAGCTCGAACTCTGCGCTGGCGGCGGTCGAGCCGATAACCTCGAAACGTCTTTCGCGGGCGAAACCGTGCCGCGGCAAGCGATAGGTATTGGCATTCAGCCGATAGCTGCCGCCAACCAGAGCGCCGACAATCGGGAAGAGCAGTGGAGCGCGTCCTTTCCAGACGCCCGAGTCACCGTTCCAGAGCAAATCCCGCCCCAGGCCGTCGCGCAACAGCGAGAGCTGCGCGCCGAGCGGATCGATTTCCGCGGTCAGATCCTCGGACGCGATCGCTACCCACGGAGGAGTCGCTTCGGTCACGGACCCTGCGCCTTGAGAAAATCCGCGTCCTCGCGCACTTCGATCACCGTTGGGCGATCCGCACGGGCGGCCCTGAGCAGCAGTTCGCGCAAGTGATCGAGACTCGACGCCCGCTCGGCACCGCAGCCGAACCCCTTCGCGATCGCGAGCAGATCGGGGGTGTAGATGTCGACACCGATGGTCGGGATGCCGCGCTCTTGCATGTAGCGCTTGATCTCGCCATAACCATCGTTGTTCCACAACAGAACGATGACCGGCGCGCGCGCTTCGATTGCGGAGCCGAGTTCCGGCAACGTGAATTGGATGCCGCCGTCGCCGATCAGCGCAACAACCGGGCGGTTCGGTGCGGCGAGCTTTGCACCCACGGCCGCCGGCAATCCATAGCCCAGCGTTCCGTAGCCTGTTGCCGAGTTGAACCAGGAGTGCGGCGAGTTCGCCTCGAAGAGATGATTGCCGGAGTACACGGGCTGTGTCGAATCGCCGACGATGATGGCCTCGGGCAAAGCATCCTGGAGCGTTTCCAGGGTTTTGCGCTGACCCCGCCAGGCGGCGGGCCACTGTGCGTCGAGACGTGCGCGAGCTTCCGCCGTGAGCTTGGCGCCGGGGCTTTCCCGGGATGGCGTGCCTCGCTTCTCGATCTGCGCGAGGAGCGCTCCGATCGCGAGCTTCGCATCGCTCAGAATCGCCACGTCCGCGGAATAATTCCGGTTGATTTGTTCCGGGTCGATGTCGATCCGGACGAGTGGGCATTCGATGCGAAGTTTGCCGTCAGCCACCAGGTCGTAATCGGTCTCACCCATCTCGGTGCCGATGGCGAGTACGGCATCCGAAGCCCGCACGAGCTCGCGCACCGGCAAAAATGACGTGTTGGAACCGAGCGAAAGCGGGTGTCCTTTCGGCAGAATGCCCTTGGCATTGATGGTGCAGGCGGTCGGCGCGTCCAGCGCCTCGACCAGCTGACGGGCTTCTGCAGCGGCGTGGCTGGCGCCGCCTCCGAGAAAGATCACGGGGCGCCGCGCCGCCTTCAGCACTTCGACGGCACGCAAGATGGCCGCCGGGCAGGGCGCCGGTCGGCTCGGAATCGCGCCGAGCTTGCGACTCACGTGATCGGCGGGTGCCGTGATGACATTGATGGGAATCTCGATATGCACCGGCCGCGGCCGCGCACTGCCGAAGATGGCAAAAGCGCGGGTCAATATCGCCGGCAGTTCGTCGGGACGCATCAGTGTATGACTGAACGCCGTCACGTTCGCGCTCAAGCTGCGCTGCGAGGGGAGTTCATGAAGGCGTCCCCCGCCCATGCCCAATTGTTCCGTGTTGTTGACGCTCGAGATCACCAGCATGGGGATGGAGTCACCGTAGGCCTGGCCCATGGCCGTGAGGATGTTGGTCATGCCGGGGCCCGTGATGATGAAGCACACGCCGGGCTTGCCGCACACGCGGGCGTAACCGTCCGCCATGAATCCCGCGCCCTGTTCGTGCCGCGGGGTGATGTGCCGGATGCGCGTCGCGGGCAGACCCCGATAGAGCTCCACGGTATGCACCCCCGGAATACCGAACACGGTATCGACGCCAAAATCTTCCAGGAGCTTCACCAGAAGCTCGCCGCACGTCAGCATGGAGGTCCCCCCTCGAAATTCAGCCGGCAAACACTGGATTCTATCGTTGCGATCGTGGGTTGGCGACCAGCGGCTGCACCCGCGACTGCGTCCGCGACGCTCGCGCAAGCGCCGAGTAACCGATAGAATCCGCCCTGCCTTCGGCCGGCCCCTGGCCGAGCGATACAGCGGAGAGAGCGTCGTAGCGGAAAGTTCGTCGAAAGAGATGCCGGCTGCGGCACCGTATTCCCTCGCCGCTATGCTGCCGACTCGCGCGATCGCCGCGACTTGGCCGCTGCTCCTCGGCATGGGTGTGCTCATGCTGGGCTCCGGTCTGCAGAGCACGCTGCTCGGCGTTCGCGCAACGCTCGAGGGGTTCCCCACGGTGGTGACCGGCGCCATCATGTCGTGCTACTACCTCGGGTACCTGCTCGGCACACGCATCGCACCGCCGCTGTTGCGCCGCCTCGGGCACATCCGGGTATTCGCGACGCTGGCGGCGATTTCTTCGGCTGCGATCCTGGTTCAGGGATGTTGGGTGAACCCGTTCGTATGGGGCGCCATGCGCCTGGTGACCGGGATTTGCCTGGCGGGCATCTACGTGGTGGCGGAAAGCTGGCTCAACGATCGGGCAACCCGCGAGAACCGCGGACGGTTGTTCGCCATCTACATGGTGGTGCTCTATGTAGGACTCGGCGCCGCTCAATTCCTGCTGGTGCTCTCGAATCCGGCCACGCAAACGCCGTTCATGATGGTATCGGTGCTCATTTCGTTGGCACTGGTGCCCATCGTCGTCTCGTCGCGCCAGGTTCCCGAGCACGCGGTGCCGCGCAAGGTGCGGCTTCGAGAGCTCTATCGGGATACGCCGCTCGGCGTGGTCGCGGTCGCCGTGTCGGGCATGATTTCAGCGTTCATCTTCTCAATGGGCCCGGTCTACGCACGGCTCAGCGGGCTCGACACGGCCGGCGTCGCGAGATTCATGGCCGTGAGCATCCTGGCGACGGTGGTGACGCAATATCCCATCGGGCGGCTCTCCGATCGCATGGACCGCCGCACCATGATTGCGGCAGTGTGCACGCTGGACGCGGTGGTGGCCGGCATCATCACCGCGGTGCACGACCTGCCACACTCTGTGTTCCTCGTGCTGTCGGCGGTGTTCAGCGGCTTCGTGCTGACCATCTATTCTCTCGCCGTATCGCACGTCAACGATAAGTTGGAGCCTTCGCAGATGGTCGCAGCGAGCAGCGCGCTGCTGCGGCTGAACGGGACGTCCGCGGCGATCGGTCCGGTGCTCGCGGGCGGCTTGATGACCGCGTTCGGCCCGCGCGCTTACTTCGCTGCACTGGCGGCATTGACGGGTGGGCTCGCCGTGTACGATCTGTGGCGCAAGACCCGTCGCAAACCGGTACCACCTGCGCAGCGCGGCCCGTTCATCGGCACGCAGCCTCAGCCGTGAGCTGAGGGGGCTGACGATTACCCAGACGGACCCCGCTCAAGCGCCTTGCTTGCTCGGCGCAGGCTCCGGCGCGATCGCGGGCTTCGGTTCAGCAGCCGGGCTCCCGACGCCAGGGCTTGCCGCCGCGGGGCTGGCGCCTGTCGGGCTTGTGACCGGGCCGGCTCCGGCCGCCGCGTCCGGCCCCAACAGGTAGGCATCGAGCACCTTGCGGGCGATAGGCGCCGCGGCGGAGGCGCCGAACCCGCCGTTCTCCACCAACACCGAGAGCGCGATCTTCGGATCGTCAACCGGCGCGAAGGCGATGAACCATGCGTGGTCGCGCTTGCGCTCCTCCGTGATCTTCGCCCGGGTGTTTTCAGTTTGCTTGATGGTGAACACCTGCGCGGTGCCGGTCTTCCCGGCAATTTTGTACTTTGCGCCGACGCCCGCCACATACGCGGTGCCGCCGGGCCCTAACGCACCCATCATGCCGTCGTACACGACCGACCATTGCGCGTCGGTTCCAAGACCCACCGGCTTCAGAAATTCAGGCCTCTTGGGCATGACCGTCGTGGATCCCGCCTCGCGAATGGCCGCGACCAAGCGGGGAATGGCAACGATCTTGCCGCGCTCGGCGATCTCCGCCGCAAAATGCGCCTGCTGCAGCGGAGTCACGGTGATCGGACCTTGGCCGATGCCCATGCTGATGGTCTCACCCGGAAACCACACCCGCTCTTCCGGCCGCTTGAACGCGTGCCGCTTCCACTCCGGCGATGCGTAGAGGCCGGCCTTCTCACCCGGAATATCGATTCCGGTGAGCGACCCATAGCCGAATGCCTTCATGAATTCGGCCATCCGGTCGATGCCCATCTGATGGGCAAGCTTGTAAAAATACACGTCGCAGGACTCTGAAATGGCATGGCGCATGTCGAGAGAGCCATGCTTCTTATCGTCCCGGTACTTGTTGGCGCTGCCCGGGAGCTGGAAAAAGCCGGGGCAGAATTCCGTCTGTTCCGGGGTAAATACTCCATAGCTCAAGCCGGCCAGCGCATAGAGCGGCTTCACCGTGGATCCCGGCGGATAGGCGCCCCGCAGCGCGCGGTTCAGCAGCGGCACGTCGATGTCGGTCGAGAGCGCGGTGTATTCGGGCACCGTCAGCCCGCGGACGAAATCGTTGGGATCGAAACCTGGTGTGCTGGCCAGCGCAATGATGTCGCCGGTCTTGGGATCCAGGGCGACGACCGCACCGCGCTTGCCCTGGAGTGCCTCCTCCGCCACTTTTTGCACGCGCGCGTCCATGCCCAGCACGAGATCCTGGCCGGCGACGGGCGCCTTGGTGCGCAATTGCGGAGCGTATTCGCCGGCCCGCTCGACCGGCCGGCCCGCGGCATTCACCAGGATCTCGCGGAACCCGGGCTTGCCGTGGAGCTCGGCCTCATAGGCCGCCTCGACGCCGAGCTTGCCGATCAGGCTGGTGCCCGCGTACTCGGCGGTGTCGATCTTCTTCAGGTCTTCCTCGTTGATCGCGCTCACGTAGCCGATGGCGTGAACGCCCATTTCCTTCATCGGGTAATGCCGCGCCAGGCGGGGCCGAATATCGACGCCAGAGAACTGGAATCGGTGGATGGCGAAGCGCGCCATTTGCTCCTCGTCCACCTGCAGCTTGATGGGCACGCTCTCGTACACCTTGTGCGACATGACGGTGCGCCGGATGGCGGCCAATTCCTCCGGGCGCAGCACGCCGATGTCGACGAGCTGGGCGAGTGTGGCGTCGAGGGCCTTGCCATCGCCTACCTGCTCGCGGACCAGCTCGATGTTGAAAGCTGGCTGATTGTCGGCGAGCACCACGCCGTTGCGATCGAGGATCAGACCGCGAGGGGGCGGAATAGGCTCGGTACGGATGCGGTTGCCCTGGGAGAGGGTCGAGTAGTACTGGTACTTGATGACCTGGAGATAGAACAGCCGGCCGGCGACGCAAAAAAGCAGCACCAACGCGATGACGCTCGCCACGATGCCGCGCACCATGAAGAGACGATTCTCGGCGAAGTAGTTCTTGATCCGGGCTTGGCGGCGTGCCATGGGCCGGAAATTCTACAGCAACGGTCACGCTTCGATTGATTACTCTGTCACGACCACTGCGCCGCGCGTAACCGTCCGATGCCGGCCTCCCAGCCGCTTCGGTGTAAAATTCGGCCAATGGAGCATGTCGAAGCGCTGCGTGAGGAGGGGTACGTCCTCGTACCGCGGTTCGTTCCCGAAGGGGCATTGAACCCGCTCAACGAAATCGCGCGGGCGCAATTGAGCGCGCGAGCGGATCCGCTCGAGTTGGAGGCCGATCTACAGTATCCCGGGGCGCCGAAGTCGCGCGGCGATGCCGGGGGCGGCACGGTGCGCAGACTCTTGGACGCGTACGCTCGGGATCCTGTGTTCGCCGCCCGGGCCGTTGCGCCCGGCGTGCGCGAATGGATGGAGTCGTATTTCGGTGAGCGAGTGCTGATGTCGCGCGCGCATCACAACTGTCTCATGACCAAGCATCCGCAGTACGGCAGCTTGACCGGATGGCACCGCGATATCCGTTATTGGTCATTCCAGCGCGCGGATCTCGTCTCCGTCTGGTTCGCCCTCGGAGAAGAGAACGTCGACAACGGCGCACTCTGGCTGGTGCCCGGATCCCATAGGATGAAGCTCGAGGCCGAACGATTCGACCAGGCAAAATTCTTCCGAGCCGAGCATGAGCCCAACCGGGAGATCATCCGACGGGCCGTGTCGCCGCGCCTCGCGCCGGGGGACGCCGTGTTCTTCCACTGCAACACCCTGCACTCGGCGGGCAAGAATCTCAGCGATGCGGTGAAATTCTCGTTGGTGTTCACCTATCACGGGGAGAGTAATGCGCCCCGCGAGGGAACGCGGTCTGCGTCGATACCCGAAGTCGCACTTTGAACGGCGTCGCAAACGAAAACGCCGCTGCGCAAGCATCTCGGCAGCGGCGTCTTCCAAGGCCGATCAGCGATCAGCGAGCCCAGTGGCCTTCATGCATTCGCCAGCCGCCGCCTTCACGCACCCAGGCATGCGGCACCCAGCGGTAGCCTGCACGACCCGGACCCCAGTGGCCGCCAACCCACTCGTGACGTCCGCCCACCCAGTTCCAGTAACCGCCGAACCACACGAAGCCGGGAGTCGGCGCTACGCCAACCACTTCGTACTGGGGCGCAGGCGGGGCAACGGTGACGACCGCGCCGCCGCCGTAATAACCTGGCGCGGGTGCGACCACGCAGCCACCGAGAAGCGCACCGGATAGCACGGCGATTCCCGCGAGAGTCTTAATTCCACGTAACGATTTCATGCTTTCTCCGTTTCAGAGCAATGGCCCTGTATCTATTAACGCACAGGCCTCGCTTCGGATGACGTGAACGCCGGCACAGTGTGCGAGGCCGTGGCGCCGGAATCAAGCCCGCGGGGCCGCCAACACCTGCACCCAGTACAGACCGTGCTTCACCGCGCGCCCCTGCGCATAGGCGATGCCCATCTCCGCAAAGCGCGGATCCATGATGTTCTCGCAATGACCCGGACTGTCGAGCCAGCCATGCACCACGTCGTCGGCCGATTTGAGGCCGTAGGCGATGTTCTCGCCCACCAGCGTTTCGCGGTATCCGACCGCGCGTACGCGGTCGGCCGGGGAGTGGCCGGCGAGATCCTCATGCTCGAAGTAGTCATGTTCGGCCATGTCGTTCGCGTGACCGAGTGCGACGCCATCCAGCGTGCCCGACAGCCGCACCGGCGGCGCCGGAGCGAACCAGCGCGTGCCGCAACGCGCTCCCCGAGCACGCGCCTCGTTCACCAGATCGAGCGCCCGCGCGGCCAGCACGGGCGCCTCGGTGCGCGAGGGCACGACGTAACGCGAGGCGAGCACGATCCACGTGTCTCTGCCGCGATGATGGATGCCGACGTCGCGCATGCCGCGATTGGTGAGCGTGGCGCAATCCGATCGTCTGAGGGTTTCGAGCGCCGCGGATGGCGGCCCGGTCAAGTGCACGCCGGCCGCAGCTTCGGGCCGATACCCGCTGTTTTCAGTCGCCGACGCGAGCGTTTGACCCGATGCCCATTGCGCGGCTGCTCGATCCAGCAGGCCATCGTGATTGAGCGGGCGCACCGCGGGGACGATTCCGCCACAACCTCCCTCGCGAAGAAGTTGGACGGCGGCGAGAGCCTCGTCGACCGGGCTTGCGGCCGCCGACATCGCGGTCGTCGCGCTGCCGGCGGCGGTGATCGAAACGCCGAGCAATAGGCCGGCGGCAAAGCGCTTCATCGGCAATTTCTCCCAAGCGAGTTTCCTGCATCGCCCAGTCGCGATTAACCGAGCAACGCGTGAGGCGCCCATCGGATGACCGCGCGCGGCGGCACGGCGTCACAGAATGGAGCGTCTGAAGTGGTGTTCAAAGGGGCGCGGTAGGACGTTGCTGCGACGCGGGAAACGCGGCCCTATTTCAACTGCTCAATCAATTCGCAGGCCCGGCTGAGCGCATCGGCCGACTGGACTCGGCTCGACACGTCCCGGGCGCGGCGACCCACCCCGTGGTCGTGCAAGATGGCGCTCATCTCGGTGGCGGCCCGCATCGCGCGATAGCGGGTGCGCGGCAGCGAACGTCCGAGCCCGAGCCGCGCAATGCGCCAGCCGTTGTCGAACTGATCGTGGGCGCTCGGCACCACCAGGTGCGGCACGCCCGCCTTGACGGCTTGGGCGAGGGTGCCGATGCCGCCGTGATACACGAGCAAGGCCGCGTGCGGCAGCACCTCGCTGAAAGGCAGATAGCCGAAACTCGCGATCCCCGGCGGCAGCGATGCGGGCAATTGGGCGGGATAGTTCGTGATCAGCATCCCACGCAGGCCGAGTTCCTGGATGGCGGCGATCGACTCGATGAAATAGTCTTGCATGGTGGCCGCCGCCGAGCCGGGCGTCACGATCACCGGCGGCTCACCGGCATCGAGAAAATTTCGCGCCTCGCGGGACATCTGCGTTTCCATCGGCGAACCATCTCCGCCGCCGTCCCAGAGAGGAAAACCCACCAAGTGCACGTTTGGCGGCCAGTCGGCCTGCGGCGGCGCGAACCAATCCGGAAACATTCCGATCACGCATTCGGGCGAGTGGATCCAGCGCTGCAGCACGCGGCTGACCGGGGACAGACCCAGCGTCGCACGAAAATCATTGAGGGGCTTTCGCAGCAGCCGGTCGATGGCCGCCCAGTCGATGAGCCGAAACAGCGCGCGCTTGAACCACATCGGTTGCGAGGGCGAAATTCTCAAAGTCCCGAACATCCCGTGATCGATGAGGCTGCGGATCACCGTGGGTTGCAAATGGATGCTCGCCGTCGGCAATCCCAGCTTTTCCTGCGCCACACGCGCCCCGAATGAGATGCTCGAGGCGGCGACGACGGTGTCGGAATCCGCGTGATTCTCGATGAGGCGGAAAATCTCGGCTGTGGCGGGGACGATCACGCGCCGCGCGACGACCTCGAAGCCCTTGTTCGGGTGCCACAGATCCGGATCCAAGATCGCGCTTTGCACGTCCGCAACGGTTCCGACCGGCAGAAACTCGAGTCCCTGCGCCTCGATGCTCTCTCGAAAAAACGGATTGGTGAGGATGGTCGCGCGGTGTCCCCGAGCGCGCAAGGCGGTTCCCAACGCAATGAACGGGTGCACATCCCCGGCGCTGCCCAGCGTGGGCAGCAGCACATTCAAGCGGCGCGCAGCGCTCACGCGTTGTGGGAGGAGTTCGATTCAGCGCGCGCCGCGAGTGCCGGAGTTCGCCACCCGCTGCGAAGGCCCCAGTAGAAAAAACACAACGACACGAGCACCACGCATAACTGGTCCCAGCCGTAGCCGATGTAGCCCCGCCCCTCGAATTCCTTGCTGCCCGCCCACGACAGCGCGACGATCGCAGTGAGGTAGGCGATCAGCCACCAGGCTCCCTTGAGATGCCGGCCGAAGTCGACCCAGTTGCCCTTGGCTTGAGAGTAAAAATAGATGGGCATGGGCAGGATGAGCAGCAGCATGATCTGCCCGGTATGCGGCCAGCGCGCCCAGTAGAGCATGAGCGTCGCGAGCACGAACGCCAGCGGCGCCAGGATGGCGAGCCCGGGCATGCGCAGCGGGCGGTGGACATCGGGCGCCGTGCGCCGCAGTACGGCCACGCTGACCGGCACCACGAGATAGGTGATGATCGTTGCGACCGAGATGACCGCGGCGAGCTTCCCCCAGCCCCGAAAGAAGAACAGGAACAGGAACGACACCAGCAGGTTGAACCACATGGCGGGCCGCGGAATTCCAAAACGGTCGTGCAACCGGCCGAAAATCCGCGGCAGCGAACCGCTGCGCTCCATGGCGTAGATCATGCGCGCCGTGGTCGCGGTGTAGGTCGTCCCGGTTCCGCTCGGGCTGACGAAAGCATCAGCGTACAACAAGAGCGCGAGCCAGTTGAGATTCAGGGCAAGGGCGAGCTGCGCGAACGGTGAGCTGTATTCGAGCGCCGACCAGCCCTCGTGAAGATGCTCGGGCGCGACGGCACCCAAGAACGCGATCTGCAGCAGCAGATACACCACGGTGCTGAGCGCCAGCGATCCAAAGATGGCGAGGGGTATGCTGTGGCCCGGATTTCGCGCCTCTCCGGCCAGATTGACCGGGCTTTGAAATCCGTTGTAGCTGAATACGATGCCCGAGGTCGCCACCGCGGTCAGGATGGAGGCGAGATCGCCGACGTACGCGCCGCCGTGGATTCCCACGTGGAAGTTGGCGGAATGAAAACCCGTGCACATCATCGCGATCGCGGTGGCGGCAGGAACGATCAGCTTGAAGAACGTGATGGCGCTGTTGGTGCCGGCGAATACCTTCACGCTCCAGAAATTGACCAGGAAATACAGCACCACGAGCACCGCGCAGATCCAAAGCCCCGGCACCGTCAACTCGCCGTGGCCCTGCGCAGAGTGCATGTAGAGCCCCTGTGCCCAGCTCCAGGGCCATGAACTCATGTATTGAACGGAGGCCTCCGCCTCCACCGGGATGACCGACACGATGGCGATCCAGGCGGCCCAGCCGGCGACGAATCCGACCAGCGAACCGTGCGAGTAGTGTCCATAACGCACCGCGCCCCCGGATTCCGGGAACATGGCGCCGAGCTCGGCATAGGTGACGGCCACGAACGTGATGATCGCGGCGCCGATGACCCACGCGTAAATGGCGCCGGGACCGGCCAGCTGGGCCGCGCGCCACGCGCCGAACAGCCAACCGGAGCCGATGATCGATCCCAGACCGGTGAACATCAATGCGATTGCGCCGACTTCGCGCCGCATGGCCTTTTCGTTCGACATCCCTGGAATTCTCCGCAAGCTCACAGCATACGACGTTAATCCGTTTTTTGGATTAGTCCAGATCTCCGGCGAGCGCGCTGCGAACCGCATCCGGCAGGGGACTCACCGAGTGCCGGTAGTGCTCGTGATCGACGCCGATGCTCAAGGTGGCGCCGCTCTTCATGGCCTGCACCATGGACGGCGTCAGCTCGAATCGCAGGAAATGCACGGCGGACGTTTTGTCCTCGTTCTCCCGCTCCAGATCCTCGTCGGCGATCGCAAACACGCGGTCCATCTCGCTGACCCTTACCCAACAGCGGTCCTCGACGCCGATCAAGCGCCCGAGGGCCACGCGCCTCTGTTCTGCGTCCGGAAATTCGAGCAGCAGCGTCGCCTTCCAATTGCTGCCGCTTGGGATCAGCGGGTTGTAGGCATCGAGCTCGTCCTGGATCCCCGCACTCTCGAAGATGCGCTCCGCTCGCAGCATCTCCAGGACCTGATAGCGGATCGTGGTCCGATCTTCGAAGCACCAGGTCATATTGGGGCCGACTGGGACGTTGCGCAGCTGCTTGTGCGCGATGACCTCGTTGCGCAGGCGCAAGCGCTCGATCGAGTACTGCTCGAGGCTCATCAAGTCGCTTCGGGATAGTTTTTCCATGGTGTCAGAGTCCGTAGGCCATTTTGAGGAGCGTCAAAGGATGGGTCGGCGGCCGGCCGTCAGGGAGGCCGCTCTCGATCTGATGGCCCGCCATCGGGCAATCGCTGGCATAGAAGTCAGCCTTGCTCGATTCGACCTTCTGGATCACGGGTTTGCCGATTTTCATCGATGTCTCTCGAAATTCACGTTTGACGCCATAAGTACCGTCGTGACCGGAGCATCGCTCGATCGGTTGCACGGTGGTACCCGGGACGAGCTGCAGAATGTCGCGCGTCTTCAAACCGATGTTCTGGACGCGCAGGTGGCAGGCCACGTGGTATGCAATCGTGCCCAATGGCCGCTTGAAGTCCGTGCGCAGAAGGCCTGTCTTGTGCCGCTGAGCCAGGTACTCGAACGGGTCGAACATGTGCCGCTTGATCCTGGCGATGTCCGCATCGTCCGGAAACATGAGCGGCAGCTCCTGCTTGAACATCAGCACACACGAGGGAATGGGCGCGACGATGTCGTAGCCGCGCTCGATCATGGCGATCAGCGGCGGTACGTTATTGATCTTCAGATCCGCGACCGCCTGAAGGTCGCCAAGCTCGAGTTTCGGCATCCCACAACAATTCTCGCGTTCCGCCAGGGCGACTTCGATGCCGTTGTGCTCGAAGATTGCGGCGAGATCCAGACCGATGCCCGGTTCATTGCGGTTGATGTAGCAGGTGGCGAAGAGCGCGACCTTGCCGCGGGTGGTGCCCGCAATCTGTGGTGCGTCAGCCCGCGCAGAAGTCCGCTTCAAGCGGCTGCGCAGCGACTTGGAATGGTATTTCGGGATGGGCGCCTGCGGATCCACGCCGAGCACTGCATCGAGCACTTGTCGCCCCAGGGAGCTTGCATTGACCGCGTTGACGATCTCGCTCACCACGGGTATTCCGGCGATCCTGCCCACCGTGTCGGTCGAACTCAACACCTTGTCCCGCCAGCGCACGCCGCCATCGCGATTTTTGACCGCTTTGGCTCGCAGCATGAGGTGCGGAAAATCGACGTTCCAGGGATGGGGCGGCACGTACGGACACTTGGTCATGTAGCACATGTCGCAGAGATAACAGTGGTCGACGACTTTGGCGAAGTCCTTCTTGTCGACGGCGTCGAGCTCCCCGGTCTTGGATTCGTCGATGAGGTCGAACAGCGTCGGGAAGGAATTGCAGAGGTTGAAGCAGCGACGGCAGCCGTGGCAGATGTCGAAGACGCGTTCGAGCTCCTTTTCGAGGGCGGCCGAATCGTAGAATTCGGGATCCTGCCAAGCGAGAGCGTGGCGCGTGGGCGCCTCGAGACTGCCCTCGCGGCCTTGGCTTGTCGGTCCGTCGGACACAGCGAGTCTCCAGGGATCAAAAAGCGGGCTCCTGAACGGAGCCCGCTCGGGTTGGGCCCGGCGGGGGCCTGGTTACTTGATTTAGAGGTTGTCCAACGCCTTCTGGAAGCGGTTGGCATGGGAGCGCTCAGCCTTGGCCAGCGTCTCGAACCAGTCCGCTATTTCGGTGAAGCCTTCTTCGCGGGCGCTCTTCGCCATGCCGGGATACATGTCGGTGTACTCATGCGTCTCGCCGGCGATCGCCGCCTTGAGATTCAGCGAGGTTGCGCCGATGGGAAGCCCCGTGGCCGGATCGCCGCTCGCCTCCAGATACTCGAGGTGACCGTGGGCGTGGCCCGTCTCGCCTTCGGCAGTTGAGCGAAATACCGCCGACACATCGTTGAAGCCTTCGACGTCCGCCTTGGCCGCGAAGTACAGATAGCGACGATTCGCCTGCGATTCGCCCGCGAACGCGTCCTTCAGATTCTTTTCCGTCTTACTGCCTTTGAGATTCACGACTCACTACTCCTTCCGCTTGATGGATTCGGAAACCAAATCCGGATTAATTCGCCGCGACGGTAGTCCCGGCGGCGGCGCCAAGTCAAATTGCTGATCTCTATCGCGCAGATGCATGCCGTCTATCGCGAGAGGTGTGACTGCAAGGGGGAAGTTCGCCGCATCGAGAGGAGCTCGGGGGAGTGATGGGTAGTTCGCCCGGGAGCAGGACGACCTGTGGGGATCGCGTCACTGCCCGCCAAACTCCTTCTCGCTGCGGCGTCCCAAGCATGGGACCACGCAAGCCGCGGTGGTTATCAGCCAAACACCGCAGCGGATGTCATCCTCCGCTGACGTGGGCGCCGGGATTGCGCTGCAACGACGGCGTGCCGTTCTTGTTGCGTAAAAGCAACAATCGGGCTCGTCGAATCGAGCGGACCGCGGCCAAACGACACCCGCTCCGCCGATAATTCGGCGGATTCACCATTGAATCAACCCATCACCCAAATCGCCGCCGCGACAAGCGCTACGGCGATGAGCGATCAATGGTTGGGATGCGCCCGATGATGGTGATGCGCGTGGTGGTGATGGTGCTTGTGATGAGGCGGATCCGCAAAGCTTGCAGTGGCAAACAGCAGCAGCGCGACCGTGATTCCGACGAACTTACCCATGACTCGACCCTACTCTACGATGAATGGCTTCCCGGATGGATAGCATAGCCTTGCGCGGGCCGCGCGGCGAGTCGAGTTGCGAGTCTGTGCCTTGGACTTCCTCGATGTTCGTTCAATCCGCATCTTTCTCGCAACAACTCCCGCATTGACAAAGGAACGCAACGCGTTTCTTATAAGCTCATATAACAACATCGGGGATGCCACAGGGTGCGCGATTGAATATTGCTTCAGAGCCCCTTGGGTCGGTCGACATGGCCATTGCGCATGCGCGGCGACTCCTGGAAAAGAATCCCGACCTCGCGGCGGAACAGGCACGGGAAATCTTGACTGTGGCTCCCGCGCATCCCGCGGCATTACTGATTCTGGGGGCGGCGCAACGCCGCGCGGGAAGGACGCTCCAGGCATTGGAAATCCTCGAGCCACTGGGCCGAAAGCAGCCCGGCGCGACGCCTGTCCACTTGGAGTTGGCAGTGGCGCGAGCCGAAGCGGGGCAGCTGCAAGCTGCGATTTCGGCGCTTCGCCGGGCAGTGCAACTGCAACCGGGTTCGGCGGACGGCTGGCGTCTGCTGGCCGATTATCTTCAGGCTAACGGCGATCCGGCCGGCGCCGGGGACGCGAGGGTGCGATACGTCGCGGCAGCGGCGAAGGATCCCCGCTTGAAAGAAGCCGCATCGGCGCTGGTGAAAAATGATTTGCCGGTGGCTGATTCGCTGCTGCGCTCTCACCTCGCTGCATTTCCGACCGATGTCGCCGCGTTGCGCATGCTCGCCGAGGTGGCGGGAAGGTTGCGGCAATATGCAGAGGCTCGAGAGCTGCTCGAGCGTTGCCTCGAGCTCGCCCCAAATTTCGCCGCGGCGAGACAGAACTATGCCGGCGTGCTGAACCGGGAGGGCAAGCCCGAGGCTGCATTGCCTGAAGTCGAAAGGCTCCTCGCACTGGAACCGGACAATCCGGCTCATTTAAATCTCAAAGCAGCAATCCTCGCGAACATGGGTGATTACGTCCGTTCCGTCGAGCTGTACGCCCAGGTGCTGCGCCGGTTTCCCCGCCAGCCCAAGGTATGGATGAGCATGGGTCACGGCCTCCGCACCTCTCGCCGCCAGGAAGAGTCGGTAGAAGCCTATCGTCGAGCCATCGAGCTGGAACCCACGTTGGGCGAGGCCTACTGGAGCCTTGCCAATCTGAAGACCGTGCGCTTTTCCGAGGACGAGCGCCTGTCCATGCAAAAGGTCCTCGATCGCGGCGATCTCGGCGACGAGGACCGAATTCATCTGGAGTTCGCACTCGGCAAGGCGCTCGAGGACGAGGGCGACTACGCGGATTCCTTCGTTCACTATGCGAGCGGCAATGCACAGAATCGCCTCAGAAATCCCTACAGCGCCGACGAGAACACCCGCTTCGTGAGCCGCTGCAAGCAGCAATACACGACTGATTTCTTCGCAGCCCGCCAATCGCAGGGCGCCGCGTCCGCAGAGCCGATCTTCATTCTCGGCCTGCCGCGTGCCGGCTCCACGCTGCTCGACCAGATCCTCGCGAGCCATAGCCTGGTGCAGGGCACGGTCGAACTCCCGGACATTCCGCAAATTGCGCGAGAACTCATCGGTCGCGAGGAGGACGCCCGCCATGGCCGCTTCTTCGAGTCGGTCGCGGCCCTATCGGCGCAGGATCTTCGCGCACTCGGGGAGCGCTATCTCGCATCGACCCGGGTACATCGCAAAAGCAACGAGCCATTTTTCATCGACAAGATGCCGAATAACTTCCTGTACATCGGCCTCATTCAATTGATCCTGCCGAACGCGAAGATCATCGACGCTCGCAGGCATCCGCTTGGCTGCGGTTTCTCGGCGTTCAAGCAGCATTTCGCCCGCGGCCAGAATTTCAGCTACGATTTGAGCGATATCGGCCGCTACTACGTGGACTACGTGGATCTCATGGCTCACATCGACCAGGTCATGCCGGGTCGCGTCCATCGGGTGTTCTACGAGTCGCTGGTCCAGGACACTGAGGTCGAGGTCCGCCGGTTGCTCGAGTACTGCGGAATGCCATTCGAGGAAAGCTGCCTCAAATTCTACGAGAACGAGCGCCCGGTCCGTACCGCGAGCTCGGAACAGGTACGCCGACCCATTTTCACCGAAGGGATGGATCACTGGCGGCATTACGAACCTTGGCTCGAGCCGCTCAAGCGGGCGCTGGGCCCGGTTCTGGCGGAGTACCCGCGGGTTGCGGACGAGCCGCCAATAAATTCTGGGATTGTCGATCAATTACACAGTAGGGGGCATAGGGAAACATCATGACTCGCAGCCGACTCAATTCAAGACATCGAGGCACTCGTTCCGGCGACTTTCACCAGCTCGTGCTACGTCAGCTGCCGCTCGCATCGGCAATCTCGGCGGTCCTCGCCGGAGTCTCGCCCATGGCCCGCGCGCAGACGGCGGCGCCCACGGACCAACTCGAGGAGGTCACGGTGACCGCGCAGAAGGTCACGGAGAATCTACAGAACGTACCGGTCAGCATCGAGGCGCTGGGCACGCAGAAGCTCGAGCAGCTCAATGTCGTGAACCTCGATACCTACGTGGAGTATCTGGCGGGCGTCACGACCATCAAAAGCATCGGGCAGGGCGGCAACGGCGTCGGCACGACCCACGTCTATATGAGAGGCATCAACTCCGGCCAGGATGGTAATCATTCCGGCTCGCAGCCCACAGTCGGTACCTACTTCGACGAACAGCCGGTGACGACCATCGACGGCACGGTCGATGTGCATGTCTACGATGTCGCGCGCATCGAGGTGCTGGAGGGACCGCAGGGCACCCTGTACGGAGCGAGCTCGGAGGCGGGCACCATTCGCATCATCTCCAACAAGCCGGATCCCACCAAATTCGAGGCCAGTTACGATGTCAGCGGACAGCAGATCACCAACGGCGGCGGCGCCGGGTGGAAGGCCGAGGGCTTCGTCAACATCCCGCTGTCGCCGATAGCAGCGGTGCGCATCGTCGGATGGGACGAGCATGATCCAGGCTATATCAACAATGTGGCGGGCACCAATGTGAACGCCGGCATCGTGAACGGCAATCGGACTTTTCCGACGTGGAGCGCCGCGAACGGCGGTGAGACGCTGAGCAATGCCGATTATGTCAGCAAGAACTACAACACGAGCGAGACCCGCGGCGGCCGCGCCGCGCTGAAGCTCGACTTGGGCGACAACTGGACAGTCACTCCCACCTTCATGGGGCAGTCGCTCGCTGCGACCGGATTCTTCGCCTACGATCCGACGGTGGGTCCGCTCGATCTCGTGCACTCGGGTCCCGAGAACGATCAGGATTCCTTCACCCAGACTGCGCTCACGGTCGAGGGCAAAGTGAGCGATTTCGACATCACCTATGCCGGCGCCTGGTTCGTGCGCAATCAGCATTCGATCGCGGACTATTCGGATTATTCCTTCTGGTATGACAAGTACTACGGCTCAGGACATTACTGGGTCAACAACGCCGGGAATCCAGTCATGGGGCAGGAGTTCGTGATCGAGAACAACCACTACACCAAGTGGAGCAACGAGCTTCGCGTAAGCACGCCGCAGCAGTATCCCTTGAAGGCTACCGTCGGACTGTTCGCCCAGCGTCAAACCCACGAGATCTGGGAGGACTACGTGATGCCGGGATTGGGCGGAAATCCCTACACGTACAATCCACAGGGCCTTGGCAGCAATTACACCATACCCGGCCTCAACAACAACTCCATCTGGCTCACCGACGAGGAGCGCGTCGATCGCGATTCCGCCGCCTTCGCGCAGGTCACCTGGGACATCGCCGGCGGATGGTCGCTGACCGGAGGATTCCGGCAATACAAATACGACAACTCGATACAGGGGTTTTACGGCTATTCGCTGGTCTACGACAACACACTTGGCGCGCATTCCGGGCAAGTCTCCTGTGGCCCGACCGGCGGCGCCGCAAATCCGACGTACGCGCCGTTTCATTTTGCGCCATGCACCGATTTGAATCTCACCAGCGTATCGGCCGACGGACATACGGAGCTGCTGCGATTGAGCTATAAGTTCGATCCCGATCACCTCGTCTATGCGACCTACTCGACGGGGTTTCGCCCCGGCGGTGTCAATCGTGTGTACGACAAGAACATCGGCGCCATCTATCCGCCCTATCAATCGGATCAGTTGAAAAACTACGAGATCGGCTGGAAGACGCAGTGGTTCAACGAGCACCTGCGGTGGAACGGCGCGATCTTCTGGGAAGATTGGAACGACTTCCAGTTCTCGTATCTGGGCCCGAACAGCGTGACCGTGGTGCAGAATGCAGCGGGCGCGCGCAGCAAGGGCATCGAGTCCAATTTCGAATGGCTGATAGGAAGCGGCTGGGTGCTTTCCGGCAGCGCCACCTATCTGGATTCCTACTTGACCAGCAACTTCTGCGGCACGCTCACCCTGGTGTTCCCCACGAGCTGTCCCAATCAGCAGAGCGGCGCGAAGGGATCTCCCATCGGCTATGCCGATGGCACGGTGGTCACAGGGCCCTACGCGCCGGCAGGCACGCGCTTGCCCGGCACGCCCAGGCTCAAGGCGAATCTCGTCGGGCGCTACAACTTCCCGCTGTTCAGCGGCGCTTGGAACGCGTATACGCAGGCCGCCGTCGTTTATCAGGATGCCTCGGTGCCGCTGCTCTTCCCATCCTTCTACCAGAACGGCCCGGCGGGGCAGCAGCATCTCGGCGAACTGCCGCCATATACGCTGGTCAATCTGGCGGCGGGAGTCGAGAAGAACGGATTGGCAGTGCAGGTCCGGGTCGACAACACCTTCAACACGTACGGTGAGCTGACGCGATTCGCGGCCTGCACACCGACCACCTGCAACCAGCCCTACGTGAGCCCGGTGCAGCCGCGCACCGTGTGGCTGCAATTCGGTCAGAAGTTCTGAGGTAAAAGGGGCGGGCGCGTCGCCGCGGGCGCCCGCCAATCGCAAAACGGATCGGACCCCGGCCGTTACGGCTTGGGTCCGATCCGCGGGAGCCGTCGAATTACGACGCGGCGGCCTTCGCGACGCCGTTCACTTTCACGGCATTGGCCGCCAACAGGTCCATCAGAGCCGGCGAGAGCGCATCGTACGGTTCGAGCTTGAGCTCCTTCAGGCGCGCCCGAATCGCATTCATGTCTTCCGGCTTGGTGCCGGTCTCGATGACCGATGAGACGAATGCGGCGAATGCCGGAGGTGCCCAGCCGCTCTTGTCGAGACGCTCGGCATGCACGAAGGTCAGTCCGTTGAAGGCGTGCTTCGGGTTGTCGATCGGTCCATGCATGTGCACACCGCACACGGTGCAGGCGTTGCGCTTAATGGTCTTGGACGGGTCCACCACTTTCAGTTTGTGGCCGTTGGCAAGCACCTTGACCTTCGGGGTCGGCACCACCGCGATCATCGAGAAAAGCGCACCCGTTGGTCTCCAACACTGCGAGCAGCCACAGACATGGTTGAACAGGACATCGCCCTCGATCGACACCTTCACAGGATCGGTGGTGCACTTGCAGGACAACGTCCCGCCGGAAAATCCGGGCGTGCCTGCTTTGACGCCGTTGTCGACGGCAGGATGAATCTTGACAGTCATGTTGAGCTCCTCATTGATTAATAAATACACACGCTGCGGATCGACTCGCCCTTGTGCATCAAGTCGAACGCGTCGTTGATCTTCTCGAGCGGCATCGTGTGCGTGATCAAATCATCGATGTTGATCTTGCCGTCCATATACCAGTCGACGATTCCCGGCACCTGCGTGCGTCCGCGCACACCGCCGAAGGCGCTGCCCTTCCATACGCGCCCCGTCACCAGCTGAAACGGACGGGTCTGGATGGTCTTGCCGGCCCCCGCGACGCCGATGATCACCGACACTCCCCATCCGCGATGACAGCATTCGAGCGCCTGCCGCATGATGTCGACGTTGCCGATGCATTCGAAGCTATAGTCCGCGCCGCCGTCCGTGATGTTGACCAGATGAGCGACCAGGTCGTCGCCCACTTCCTTGGGATTCACGAAATGCGTCATGCCGAATTTCTCGGCGAGCGCCTTGCGCCGGGGGTTGATGTCGACGCCGACGATCTTGTTGGCACCCACGAGCCTCGCGCCCTGGATGACGTTCAGGCCGATGCCCCCCAGGCCGAATACGACGACGTTCGCGCCCGCCTCGACCTTGGCGGTGTGGACGACCGCGCCCACGCCGGTGGTCACGCCGCAACCGATGTAGCAGACCTTGTCGAAGGGCGCGTCCTCGCGGATCTTCGCCACGGCGATTTCGGGCAGCACGGTGAAGTTCGAGAACGTCGAGCAGCCCATGTAGTGATGAATCTTCTCTTTCCCGATGGAGAACCGGCTCGTCCCATCGGGCATGACCCCCTTGCCCTGCGTCGCCCGGATCGCCGTGCACAGATTGGTCTTCTGCGACGTGCAGGACTTGCACTGACGGCACTCCGGCGTATAAAGCGGAATCACGTGATCGCCCTTCTTGACGGAGGTGACGCCGGCTCCGACATCCACGACGATGCCTGCGCCCTCGTGCCCGAAAATGACCGGGAACAGACCCTCGGGGTCCGCGCCCGAGCGGGTGAACTCGTCGGTGTGGCAGATGCCCGTCGCCTTGAGCTCTATCAACACCTCGCCGGCTTTCGGACCCTCGAGGTCCACCGTGGCGATCTCAAGCGGCTTGCCTGCCGCGTAACAAATTGCAGCTTTGGTTTTCATATCATTTGATCTCTCGATACTGGCGTTAAGCGTAACCGGCCGCAGCCCAAGCGGCCGAATTGGTCGACGCGTCAAAACTAACATCAATCTGCGACCCGCCGATATGACGGTCGACGCCGGCTTCCCCCTTGTCGTGAAATGTCGTGCAAATTACATGCCGGAGACTCGGGAGAGCTGGAGGAGACAGCGGGCTGACTGCCGTCACGTGGCTGGGAAGACTGCTCGGATGCGCGGGTGGGAAGGTCGGGGCGTAGCGGCCGCGATGCCGATGCCGTTGCGGGAGTCACTCTAAAGTCCGTTACAAATTGCCCCGTCGGCTGTCGAACCGTCGCGGAAACGGTACAAAAAATTCGCATTGCGCACACGTCGCCCGTCCGCCAACGCCGCCGGCGCCACTCGAACTTGCGTCGATGCGGCTCCGCCGGCATCGCGAGGGTCGACACGTACACGTTGCGCGGCGTTCCGAGAGTGCCCGCTTCATCGCATCACGAACGGCGCAATCGTCGAGCCGACTGTAACGTGCGTGGCACAGTTCGTCTTCTACGGTCGTCGACCCCGTCGTTTCGCTACATCGTAACTTATTGATTTAGGAAGATTACGGTCCGTGTCCAGTATTTATTTCGCATTTGCCGTGGATGGCATAAGCATTGCTAATCATAAGCACAATCCACGGCGGTGTTGCGTCGCTGCCCAGGGATCCGACTGGTCGCGACCGGTGCAGCCAGACAAATACAACGTATTGTGAAGGAGGGAGTTTGAAGGCATGACAATCACAAGATCCGCTTTTTTCCCCAGGCACCCAGCATCCAGGACTTGGTGCGCGCCGTTCGCCACTTCAGCGGCGAAATGCTCAGACCTTAAGCAGGAGAATTGAGATGAAATGGCTCACAGCAAAACGTCAGGTCAAGGTCCTATATGCCGTTGCAGCGCTCGCTACGACCTGTGGTGCAGCGTTGGCGGCATCGGACTCGGAACAGTTTCAACGCTTCAGCGATCCGAATCAGTGGGGAGCCCCGGCGGGCAACCTGAATCTAACGCGCTATAGCGCGTTGAAGGACATCAATACGGGCAACGTGAATTCGCTGCAGATGGTGTGGTCGCAATCGAGCGGCACCCTGCGCGGTCACGAAGGACAGCCGCTGGTCATCGAGGATGTGGGCGGCAAGCCCATGATGTTCCTGGAGAGCGGCTGGCCCAACATCGTGCAGGCGCTGGATCTGAGCGATCCCGACCATCCGGTGCAGGCGTGGAGCTACACCAAGACCGGCGGCCGCGACGAATCGGCGGTCCCCCGGGCCTGCTGCGATACGGTCAACCGCGGATTGTCGTATGCCGACGGAAAATTGGTGTTCGGCACGTTGGACGGCTACGTCATCGCGCTCGATGCCGCGACCGGCAAGCAGGACTGGGTGGTCAAGAGCGCCTATCCGGAACACGGCGAGACCATCACGCCGGCGCCCATCATCGCAGCCGACAAGGTGTTCGTCGGCTTCGGCGGCGACGAGTTCGCCGCGCGCGGCGCGGTCACTGCGTACAACCTCGCCGATGGCAAGATGGCATGGAAGTGCTACAGCACCGGCAGCGACAAGGACGTGTGCCTCACCTCCAAGACCAATGCGAAGCATCCGGAATACGGCAAAGCCGGCAAGGATCTGGGAATCAGCACGTTCCCCGGCGATGAGTGGCAGCGCGGCGGCGGCGCGGCGTGGGGTTGGTATGCCTACGATCCGGATCTGCACATGGTGTACTACGGCACCGGCAACCCGGGGCTGTGGTCGCCGCAGTATCGCTGCGCTGAGCCGATCACGCAGGAGAATTGCAACAGCGGCAAGTTCGACAACAAGTGGTCGTTGAGCATCTTCGCGCGCAACATCGACACGGGCGAGGCGCAATGGGTTTACCAGATGACCCCCTTCGACCAGTGGGATTATGACGGCGTCAACGAAGTCGTCCTGGTCGACCTGGAAGTCGACGGCAAGATGCACAAGTCCCTGGTGCATTTCGATCGCAACGGCTTTGCCTACGTTCTCGACCGGACCGACGGCACGCTGCTGCGCGCCAACAAGTACGTGACGGTGAACTGGGCCGAAAAGGTCGACATGAAAACCGGCCGTCCGGTGAAGGTGCCCGAGCACTCGCCGCTCAAAGTCGGCGGCAACACGCAGGCATGTCCTTCGGCGATGGGCGGCAAGGATCAGCAGCCGGTGGCGGTGGATCCGAACGATGCGGCGAACTTCTACGTACCGACCAACAACTGGTGCATGGAAGACGAGCCCCAGGCTCGATCGCACACCCAACAGGGAACGGTCTACGTGTTCGCGAACGTCTACATGTACCCGGAGAAGCCGGGCGTGACGGGCAAGTTCAAGAAGTTCAACGTCGTCACGGGCAAGACCGAGTGGGAAATCCCCGACCAGTATCCGAACTGGGGCGGTGCGCTGGTGACCGGCGGCGGTCTCGCGTTCTACGGGAGTCTCGGCGGCGATTTTCGCGCCGTCGACCGCGCAACCGGCAAGATCCTCTGGTCGCGCAAGTTGAGCTCGGGAATCATCGGCAACCCCATCACCTATTCCGTGAAGGGCAAGCAGTATGTCTCGATATGGTCGGGCATCGGCGGTTGGATCGGTCTGCCGGTGACGGCGGGTCTCGATCTCAACGACAAGTTCGGGGCGATTGGTGCAACGGCCATGACCAAGGCGGCCGGGCTCAATCACATTCCCCAGGGCGGCACTTTGTTCACCTTCCGGGTCGGCAATTCGATGCCGGATAGTCCGACGGCCGCTGCCGCCGGGATGTGATCGAGAGATCGAGTAGATAGTTGAAATTGGCCCGGTGCCGTGAGGTGCCGGGCCTTTTTTATGTGTGAGCCCTCGAACTACCGGGGGCAAAGCATTACCATGGGATAGGCGCGTGTGTGAAACCTTATCCCGCGCGGCGAGTCTCAACCAAGATGCAGCCGGCGTCGCAATGACGCATCGAGGAGATCCACCATGATTCACAAGACCTCGCGCCGCATTGGGCTCGCCGCCCTCGTTGGCGGTTTCGCGATGCTCGGCAATGGGGCGCTCGGCGCGGACTTGAGATCGCTCACCGTGTGCGCGGATCCCGGCAACATGCCGCTTTCCAACCAAGCGGGCGAGGGGTTCGAGAATAAGATCGCGCAGGTGATCGGCAAGGCGCTCGGAACGGGCGTCAATTATTACTGGCGGCCTTCGATCGAACGCGGACTCATGCGCACCACGCTCAGCGAGGGAAACTGCGATGTTTGGATGGACATGGCATCGGATACGGAAGGGGCCGAGGTGTTGTCCAAACCCTTGTACCGCTCGACGTTCGTGCTCGCATACCGCAACGACAAGGGCATCGACATCAAGAGCCTGCACGACAACGAGCTCAAGAAACTGCGGGTGGGTGTATTCCAGGTCTCGGCGATCCGCGAGGCGCTGTCCGAACACGGCGTGGCGAACAACACGGTTGTTCATTACCTGAGCCACAACGCCGATACCGATCTCGAGAATCAGCCCTCGTACCAAGTGCAGCAGGTGATCGACGGCTCGCTCGACATCGCGGCCGCGTGGGGCCCGATGGCCGGATACTATCAAGCCGTCAAGCATGCGCCGCTGATCATCAAGCCGGTCAACCTGATGGAAGATGAGATTCCGATGGAATTCGACATGACGCTCGCGGTGCCGCGCGGACGCCCGGACATCAAGTCGGCGGTACAAAGCGCGCTCGAGCAGCACAAGGATGAGATTCATCAGATCCTCGTCGATTTCGGTGTTCCGCTGGTGCAGTGCAAGGATTGCCTGGTGTCGGGCGATCTTCCCTCGCACGGTCCGTACGCGGAGCCGCCACCGGTCACCGAGACCGCCGCGGAGGTGCAGAAGGCCCGTCGTGTCCGGATGGCCGAACTCAAGAAGTGGCTGGCGCAGGGCGCGAGCCCCGACAGCGAGCTCGCGGATGCGATCGTGGCCCACGACATGGATCGGGTGAACTACCTCCTCCAGCATGGCGCGCACGTGGATTGGAAAGACGGCGAGGGCAACCCGCTGCTGGTCAATGCCGTGCGGTTCGGCTTCGTCGACGTGACGACGGTGCTGCTCGACCACAAGGCCGACCCGAACCAGACCAATCTGAGCCACTGGACCCCGCTCATGTATGCGGCCTGGGACGACAGTGCGCAGATCGCAAACGTCTTGATCAAGCACAGCGCAAGAATCGATGCCGTGGACAATGCCGGCCTGACGCCGTTGGCGATCGCCTGCCAAAATGCCAAGATCAAAGCAGCCGAGGCGCTCGTCTCCGCCGGCGCGGACGTGAATGCGGCGGTGGCCAAGGGAGGGTATACCCCGCTCATGCTGGCTTCCCTGTCGGGCTCGAGCGAGCTCGCCACCTCGCTCCTAGGTCACGGCGCAAAGGTCAACGCCGTGAATCCCGGCGGCGTGACGGCGCTCATGATCGCCGCGGCCAATGATCGTCGAAACGTCGTCGCCGTCCTGCTCAAATCCGGCGCCGATGTGAATGTGCGCAGCGAAGATGGACGCACGGCACTCAGTATCGCCCAGGCAAACAACAATGAAGCCCTGATCCAGCTGCTCAAGGATGCCGCGCAGCGCGGCGCCCCGGCCAGCGGCTGATCTGGGTAACGCAAGCAACGAGGAGTATGGTAGATGAGAAGAAGCCTTTCGATCGCAGCCGCCCTGATCATGTTCGCTTCGCTCGCGGGAATTGCCACGCTTGGCAAGGTGATGGCCGACGACAAGCCTGACTACACCAACATAACCCCGCCGGATCTCGAAAAGCAGACGCCGAAAGGAAAGCTCAGCAATCCATACAAAGACACCCAGACGGATATCGTGTCGCAGGGCGAGTCTTTGTTTCGAAGCTATAGCTGCAGCGGCTGCCATGGAGGCTCCGCGGGCGGCGGCATGTGCCCGGCGCTGACCAATGACATTTGGGTCTACGGTGGCGACGACGACACGCTGTTCCGCTTGGTGACCCTCGGCAGCGATTCGTTGCAGAAGGAAGGCTACACCCGCACCGGGCATGAGAACGTCGTGGGACCCATGCCGCCAATGGGAACCATCATCAAGAATGCTGATGATCTTTGGAAGATCATCACCTTCGTGCGCGCGCATTACAGCGGGGATCCGAGCTATAAATACGGAACGCCGGCCTCGGAACGATGATTCACGGCGAGCACTGTGCGAACTGCAACGTCGGGCGCTTGCGGCGCCCTTGTTGCAGCGCATATTGCGACTTTACTTAAAACAGCACAGGCTTCCTCCAGGCTGGGTGGCAAATCTGTATAGTGGCGGAAAAGCTACAAATTGAAACGCAGGCGCGGCGTAGGATGCGCGAGAGCGTCAACGGACGATGCTTTATTCAAGGGGGAGTGCTTGAAACAAGAACGACTGGTGACAAACCACGCGTCGCACATCATTCATGTGATCGAGAGCGGACTTCAACCCGCCGGAATAGAGCCGCTGGTGACCCGATCCTGGTACCGGTGTTTGCGCGAGTATGGGATCGAGCCGTCGGCACCCCGTCAGAGCAACATCCTCAATACCCAATCCGTCAAGGAGCTGCAGCAGCGTTTGGGCGAGCTGTTGCCCGTCGCGCGCGCCGAGATGGAGAGTCTGTACGAGCAGATCGCCGGTTCCGGTTTTGCGGTCATCTTGGCCGACACGCAGGGAACGGTATTGAGCACCATCACCGATCCGACGCTGCAACGCGAGTTTCGGCATGCCGGGCTGTCGCTGGGTGCCTTATGGGACGAGCGCCACGAGGGCACCAACGGCATCGGCACGTGTCTCGCGGAAGCCGGTCCGGTGACGGTGCATCGCGAGGAGCACTTTCGCGGCTACAACGTGTCGCTTTCGTGTTCCGCCGCGCCGATTCTCGACCCCCACGGGGGAATCATGGCCGTGCTCGACGCGTCCACCGCGAATTCGAGCGACAGCCGGCTCATCCAGCGCCATACCATGGCCCTCGTCAACATGTCGGCTCATCTCATCTCGCGCTGGAACTTCCTGAGCGAATATGGCGAATCCTGGATCCTGCGGTTCCACAGCCGTCCGGAATTCGTGGGATTGCTGCACGAAGCGCTGATGGCGATCGACGACAGCGGCAACATACTCGCCGTCAACGAGAGCGCGCTGGTCCAGCTGGGCTGTTCCAATCGTCAGGCGTTGGTCGGTGAACCGATCGGCCGATTCTTCCAATTCAACTTCGCGGCGCTCGAGCAGCGGGCGAAATTCGAACCGAGTGCCATTTGGCCCGTGCGAGACCTCGCGCATGGCCGGCGCTTTTTTGCAATCGCGCGAGCGCCGCTGCACGCCTCCGTGCGCGGCGTCAATCTATCCCTGCCGGTCCGTCCCGCCACCGCGGCGGTCGACGGGACGAGCCTCGAGCGCGAGCATGTCGGCGAAGACCTCCAAGTGCGCAAGAATCTGGCGTGCGGCAGGCAGTTGTTCGCGAAACAGGTGCCCATTCTGCTCCACGGCGCCACCGGCACCGGGAAGGAGGCGTTCGCCAAGTTGCTTCACCGCACGGGTCTGTGGGCGGACAAGCCCTTCGTGACGGTCAATTGCGCCGCGATTCCCGAGAGCTTGATCGAGAGCGAGCTGTTTGGCTACACGCGCGGCGCGTTCACCGGCGCGGCGAAGGAGGGGCGCGTCGGCAAGATCCTCCAATCGAACGGCGGCACGCTGTTCCTGGATGAAATCGGGGACATGCCGTTGATGCTTCAAACCCGTCTGCTCCGGGTCATTGAGGAACGCGAAGTCGTTCCGCTCGGAAGCGATCAGCCGATTCCCGTCGACCTGCACGTGATCTCGGCGACGCACCGGGACGTGCACCAGATGATCCAGGAAGGGCAATTTCGAGAGGATCTTTATTACCGGCTGAACGGCATCACCCTGCATCTTCCCCTGCTTCGGGACCGCGGCGACAAATCCGACCTGATTTGCACCTTGCTGCGGGAGGAGAACGGAGGGGAGAATTGCATCCGGATCGAAGACGACGCGTTCGCCAAATTGATGCAGTATTTCTGGCCGGGCAACATCCGCCAGTTGCGCAACGCGTTGCGCACCGCATCGGCATTGTGCCGCGACGGCATCATCCGCGCCTCGAATCTGCCGCAGGAGATTCTCGACACCCACTCACCGTCTGTGCTGACCGTGACCGGCAAGGTTGCGTTGGCCGCACCCGCTTTGTCCGCACCCTCTGCGGCGGCATCCACCGCGTCCGCCGACGCGGCAGCGGCGCCGGCGGATGGCTCGCCGTCCGCGGCGCTTCGCGAAGCGGAATGCGCGGCGCTGCTGCGCGAACTCGAAAGAATGCGCTGGAACATCAGCCGTACTGCACAGACGCTGGGAATCAGCCGCAACACGCTGTACCGCAAAATTCACAAGCATCGCATCCTGCTGGAACATTAGAAACCGATCACCGTGCGTATGGTGCTGCCTTCGTGCACCAGATCGAACGCGTTGTTGATCTTCTCGAGCGGCAGCACGCGGCTGATCAGCGGCTTGATCTCAATGCTGCCCTCCAGATATCGGTCGACGTACGCCGGCAATTGCGAGCGCCCCTTGACTCCGCCGAACACCGACCCGCGCCACAGGCGCCCCGACATGAGCTGGGATGGGCGCGTGGAAATTTCCTGGCCAGAGCCGGCAGCGCCGAGTATCACCGATTGCCCCCATCCGTTGCGGCAGCATTCGAGCGCAGCGCGCATGGTGTGAACGTTGCCGATGCACTCGAAAGAATAATCGACTCCGCCTCGGGTCATTTCCAGAATGACGGCTTGAATCGGACAATGGTGCTCCTTCGGATTGACGTAGTCCGTGGCGCCGAGCGCCTTGGCCAGCGTCCATTTGACCGGGTTGAGATCGACCGCGATGATGCGTGCCGCCCGGGCCATGACGGCGCCCTGGATGACCGACAGGCCGACGCCGCCGAGGCCGAACACGGCGACCGTCGAGCCGGCACTCACCTGGGCCGTGTTGAGTACCGCACCGATGCCCGCAGTGACGACGCAGCCGAGAAGGCACACCTCGGTAAGCGGTGCCGCCGAATTGATCCTGGCCACGGCGATCTCCGGCAACACGACGTGCTCGGAAAAGCTGCTCGTACCCATGTAATGCAGGATGGGCTTGCCCTTCAGCGAGAAACGCGTCGTGCCGTCTTGCATCAGTCCCAACTCCTGCGTCGCGCGCAGCCGGGTGCACTGGTTGGTCTTGTTCGAAAGACAGGCCTCGCAGGTACCGCATTCGGGCATGTAGAGCAGGATGACATGGTCGCCGGCGCGCACGCTGGTGACCCCGCTACCGATTTCCTCGACGATGCCAGCGCCCTCGTGCCCGAGGATCGTCGGGAACAATCCGTCGGGATTTGCACCCGACAGCGTGAACGCGTCCGTTTGGCATACGCCCGAGGCGACGATTCTCACCAACACCTCGCCCGCCTCCGGGCCTGCGAGATCCACCCGCTCGATCACCAAGGGTCTGCCGGCCTCCCAAGCAACCGCCGCCCGGGTTTTCAATAGAATCGAGCTCCGCGCATGCGCCACCCCTAGCGTGAAGCACAGCAGCTTGCGTGCCAGCGCGGACTTGCGCCTTCTGGCCCGCCACGGGGCGAGGCGGTGGCCTCGCTGCCGCTGTGTTACACACTGTGCCCCCCGGCGGCTTGATCTTCTGTTCCTAATCCAAGACAGAGTGCGACATATCTGGCCCTCGGGCGGGACACTCCGATGGCGGCGCACCCATAACTGTAAACACGCCGGCGTTTGCGCCAAAGCCACAGATTGGTCAGCGATCGACTCGCCGCCTGCGGGGTTGCGCCGACTCCGTGAATAGGCTGGTTTCTCCGCACCCGAAACGGGCTGCGAATGACGTCCGACGCCCGGATTGAGGCGTCCACACCTCTCTCGTGGCGTGGCTGGTACAGCTCTTGCAAGCATCCATCCAGGCTGCAAGGGCGCGGTCGACTTAGGTCTCAACGCCAACAAAGAACCCGAGAAACCGAACGGAGGGAGTTTATGAAAGCGCGAATCAAGCATGCGATCGCCATCGGCGCGGCGATTTCCCTGGTTCCACTGGCCCAAGCGGTCGCTGGAATCGATATCGAAGCCGGTGATTGGAAGGTGGACTTCTCCGGCAACATCAATGCCTTTTATGTGAACGCAAGCTGTGACCACGGTGACAACACGGCGGTGATCGGCGGCCTGGCCTGCACCGGCGACAACGCCACCTCGGTACGCAATGGCTTGTTGCCCGCGGCATTCGTGTTCACCGCGAGCACGCGCCAGGATGGCTTCGACATCAGCGCGACCATCGGCCTGTATCCCGGCATCAACAGCTCCGCCGCGGCGGGTGTGAACGGCGCCGGTCTGCCGGCCGCGCTGCAAACTCCCGGCATCGATGCTCGTCAGGAGTTCCTGACTTTTGGCGACAAGAGCTGGGGCAGCGTGAAGATGGGACGCGACATCGGCATTTTCGGCAAGGATGCCATTCTCGACGACATGACCCTTCTCGGCGTCGGCACGGCCGCGGGCAACGCCGCGCCCGGCAACACCAGTTTGGGCCGCATCGGCGTGGGCTACATCTACACCGACTGGATCCCGCAGATCACGTATACCACGGCGAATTACGGGGGCTTCACGGCATCAATCGGCGCCTTCACGCCGTTGGACGATGGCAGCTACACCTCGCACAATTCGCCGCAATGGCAGGGCGGCCTCGCTTTCGTCTTTGGCGATCCAAAGAGCGACGCGCTGAGCGGCAAGGTCTGGGTGGATGCGGTGACTCAGCAGGCGAAGGCGCCTACGAGCTGCGCGGCCGTGGTATCCCCCGCCGTGCCTTTCTGCGTTCCTGAAAACACCACATTGGGCATTCAGAACAGCACCAAGGGCACCGCGGTCGATGGCGGTGTCAAACTCGATGTGGCCGGTTTCGAGGGCGTGCTGTACGGTTATTACGGCAAGGGCGTCGGCACCACCGGGTTGTACATCCTCGCCACCTCGGCGGCGGGCAACGAGCGCAAGTCGGACGGTGGCTATGCTCAGCTCACCTACAAGATAGATCGGCTGAAGCTCGGCGTGAGCTACGGCGTATCCGAGCTCAAGCTCGCGAGCGACGAACAGGCGTATGGGATCAATCCGATCACGCTGGCCTCGACCGGGACCTACGCCAGCGATCTGCTCCATCGCAACGAGTCCGGTGTGTTCGGGGCGTACTACAGCCTGACCAAGAGTCTCACGCTGGTGGGTGAATTCATTCACACGGAAGCGCAGGCGTGGAACGGTAATGTCGCGATCGAGAACGATGTCGCGCTTGGCGGTATCTTGTTCTTTTAAGGAGTGTGGGGTGGATGCGGCGGCGCGATCATCCGCGCCGCCGCATGACCTGCCGCTGCCGATCGAGAAGCGTAAACTGGCCTCATGAAAAGAGCCCATGGGCATGCGGCACGAGCGGCGATTGAATCGAAGGCCCGCAGGCGCCTGGCCTGCGCCGTGGCGCTCTGCACTGTCTCGCTCGGAATCGTCGATGGGGTGCTCGCGGAGGAAGATTCCCAGCCCTCGGGTTCAGCTTGGCAGTTGCTTCGCGCGAAGTACTACGGCGACCAATCCATGGGATTGGTCGACGAGAATTATATGAGCCTGGAGGTGCCCGGCAACACGCCGGATCCCGCCTCGACGCCGCTCACGCTGCGTTTCTCGGACGATGGCGGGCGCCGCGTGAAGCGCGTCAGGGTTTTCGTGGACAACAACCCCTCACCGCTGGTCGCGACGTTCGATTTCGCCCGAACGCCCATCACCGAGATCGACATGCACGTGCGCATCGACCGCTTCACATCGGTGCGGGTGGTCGCGGAGACCTCGGACGGGAGCCTCGAGATGCGCAGCGCCTGGGTCAAGGCGAGCGGCGGATGCTCCGCGCCCCCGACGGATTCCTCGCAGGGAGGCGTTCTCGGGCAGATCAAATTGCGGCCTGCCGCGGATGACAAATCCATCCTGGTCAGCATCCGCCATCCCAACAGCTCGGGTTTCCAGATAGATCCACGCACGGGGGACTCGATCCCGGCGCGCTACATCTCCCATATCCTCATCAAGGCGGGAGAGGCTCCCTTGCTCGAGGTTGAGAGCGGCATATCCGTGAGCGAGAACCCGACCTTCAGGGTCGCTTCCGACCAATCTCTCCTGCTGCCGGTGAGCATCGATGCGGTCGACTCCGTTTCGCAAGCGCACTATATCGGGAGCACTCAGACCACGAACCCGAGCGCGTCAGCTGCCCGGACCGGGTCGGCGATGAATGGCGGCTATCGCTGACGCCTGCCGGGCCGTGGCGTCGTTCACGACGCGACTCTGCGGGCCGATGCTGATCGCCTCGGCGATCGTCTCCGGGGCGGTCGCTGCGGCACAAGGACCGGGCCCGTCATCCTCCGAGTTCAATCTCACCGAGCCGCAGCCCGGCGTTTATGTCCATCTGGGGAGAAACCTCCCGCTCGACGTGCCGGGTCATGACGACATCGCCAACATCGGCTTCATCGTCGGCTCAAGATGCATTGCGGTCATCGACACCGGAGGCTCGGTGCACATCGGACGCGAACTCAAGGCCGAGATCCTGCGCCGCACTGCGCTGCCCGTATGCTACGTGATCAATACGCACGCGCACGTCGACCACGTGCTCGGCAATTTCGCATTCAAGGACGACAAGCCGCACTTCGTGGGGCATACGGCGCTGGCCGATGCAATGATTCGAAACCGCCCGTATTTCATGAAAGAATACGCCGCCGATTTCGACGCGGCGCCGAGCGCCGAGCAGGTCGTGGGGCCGGATCAACGGGTCGACCGCGAGCTGTCGCTGGACCTGGGGCACCGCACTTTGCGTCTCATCGCGTGGCCGACGGCTCATAGCGACTGCGATCTCACCGTGTACGATGAGCGCACCGGAACCCTGTGGACGGGCGATCTCGTATTTCGCGAGCGCCTGCCGGCGCTGGACGGCAATCTCAAAGGATGGCTCGCGGCGATCGACAGTCTCTCGCGGATGAATTCGCGGCTCGTGATTCCGGGGCACGGCAGCCTGAGCTCGGATCTTGCCGGTTCGTTGACCCGCGAGCGTGCGTACCTTTTGGCCCTTGACCAAGGCGTCCGGGACGAACTGGCCCGAGGTCAGTCCATGCAGGACGCCATCGATCATGTCGCGCTCTCCGAGCGTGGCCGATGGACGCTGTGGCAGGACGTGCATCCGCGCAATGTGGCACGTGCATACGAGGAGCTGCAGTGGGAATGACGTGCGCCGTCGCACCGCTCTGAAATTGACCGTCGCGGCCGCGGCGGCCGGACTTGGCGGTATGCAGCCGGCGCGCCCCGCCGTGCGCGCGCCGCTGCGCGCGCGCGTGGTCGTGATCGGCGGTGGATTCGCCGGGGCGACCTGCGCTTTGCAGTTGCGCGCGTTGGATCCGGCGCTCGAGGTGGAGTTGATCGATCCGGACGGCGTCTACGTGACTTGTCCGATGAGCAACGCAGCGCTGGTCGGTCTGCGCACGCTCGACTCGCTGACCGTCACCCGATCGGGTCTCGAACGGCGCGGAGTGCGGGTGATTCGCGACCGCGTCGCTGCGATCGATGGCGAGCGTCGCACGATCACCTTGGGTCGGGGACCTGCGAGGGGTTATGACCGCCTGGTATTCGCAGCGGGCATCCGATTTCTATGGGACAGGCTCGAGGGCTACACGGAAGCCGCGGCGACGGCCCTGCCTCACGCATGGCAGGCGGGCGTGCAGACCCAAATCTTGGCGGCGCAGATCGCGAGACTTCGGCCGGGCGGGGTGGTTGCGATCAGCGTCCCGACGGGGCCCATGCGTTGCCCGCCGGGTCCGTTCGAGCGGGCGAGTCTTCTCGCGGACTACTTCAAGCGAAGCAATCCCCGCGCCAAGGTGATGATTTTCGACGCCAACAATCACTTTCCCAAACAGGATGTGTTCACCGATGCGTGGCGGGAGCTGTATCCGGGAATGATCGAATGGGTCCCGGTCGTCGACGGCGGCGCAGTCGAGCGCGTCGACGCTGCCACCATGACGTTGTCCACCTCGCAGGGCGTGATTCGCGCCGACGTGATCAATATCATCCCTCCGCAGGCGCCGGCGCAGCTGGCGGTCGAGAGCGGCCTTGCCTCGGATCACGGATGGTGCCCGATCGATCCGGAGGGGTTTGAGTCAACGCGGGTGCCGAATGTGCATGTGATCGGCGATGCCTGCATCGCGGACCCGATGCCGAAGGCGGCCTCCGCGGCCAATGCGCAGGCGAAGCGCTGCGCGCGCGCCATCGCACGTGCTCTGGGCGGACGTGAGGCCGCGCAAGAACCCCTGGAAAGCGTGTGCTACAGCTTGTTGACTGCCGACCGGGCACTGTCGATTCATGCGAGGTTCGAAGTCGCGGAGGGCATGCTCCAAACGGCAGTCGACGCGGAGCCGGCCGGTGCGGCGCCGTCCAGCGCGGCGCTCGGTTCCGCGTCATCCGTCGCAGAGGCACAGAATGCCGCCCGATGGTATGCCGGTATCGTCGGTGATTCGTTCGGCGTATGAGCAGCGCGCGCGCTGAACAGAGCGCAAGACGCAGAGGGGCTTTAATGCGGTTCGTTCATCTTGCGCCAGCCGGCGCGGGCACGCTCGATGTTGTAGTGCGGGCGGTCGAGGAAATACACGAGCGAGGTTCCGCTGGAAAAGCAGTAACGTGCACCATCGTCGGGATTGATCCAGTTGATGGAACAATCCGCGAGAATTCTCGCGCCGGCCGCAATGCCGATGGGATCCAGGTTGCCGAACTCGCCGCGCATGGGCTTCAACGGCACGACCGCCTTCCAGATCCCGCCTTCGAGAGCGGGGCTGTCGCCGGCGCTGGCGGACGTCGCGCCCGCCGCTGCGGCGACGCAGGCTGCCATGCACAAAACGGCCGCGGGAAGCGTTGCGCTCATGGGATCATTCTGCCATGGGTTTCCGGCCGCCGCCATGCGACCCTGACGGCAGCTGGCCTTGTAGAACCACTCGGACGCGGTATGATCGATTTGAAAACGATCAATAACAGATCATGAATCACTGGACCAAGGGCGCGCTGCACCTCGCGATGTACACGACGCTCGCGGTCTCGTTCATTGCCTGGGGCGACGACGACGACGTTGCGCCACAGCCGGGCAGTCCGCCCACCGCGCCCTCCCTCAACGCGGAACAACAACGCGCGGTCGGACTGCGAATCACGCACCCGGTGCCGACCAAGGCGCCGGAACGCACCGATGCTCTCGGCACCGTTCTCGATCGGACCCTGCTGCTCGCCGACGAAGGCGAGGCGGCCGTAGCTTCAGCACAAGCGCACGCCGCCTCTGCTGAACTCGCCCGTCTGCGCGAGCTCCACCAGGGTGGCGCGGGCGCGTCGCTGAAAATGCTCGAAACGGCCGAGGCCGAGGATGCGAAGGCTCGAGCCGATTCTGAGCTCGCTGCGGCGCGCTTCGCGCAGCATTGGGGTCCGTTGGCGGCGCAGCCCCCGGAGGTCCGCCGCAAGCTCGTGGATGCCGTGGTGGCCGGACGCGCGGCGCTGGTGCGCGCCGATTTGCCAGGCAGGCACAGCGTGGGCTCGCTGCCGGCCGAGGCCCTGCTCGACGTGGACGGGATGAGCGTGCCCGGACGCGTGCTCGGAGCGCTCGAGCAGCCGAGCGAGCTGCAAAGCGCGGGCCTGTTGATCGAAGTGCGCAAACCCCCTGCGGGCCTCGCCCCCGGCGCGCGTATTCCATTGGCCTTGTTGAGTGCCGAGCGCGAGGGGCTGCTGCTGCCGAACGATGCGTTGCTCTACGGCGAGGATGGAGCCTACGTCTACAAAAAGGTCGCATCGAAAGCACCCAATGAAAAGGTTCAATACGTAGCGGTGAAAGTGACGCCGATCGTCCCCTACGGCGACGGCTGGCTGGTCAAGGGCGTGGACGACGATGACGACATCGTGGTGCGCGGCGCCGGCGTGCTGTGGTCGCTCGAGGGCATGGGCGCCCATCCGGTCGACGACGACGATTAGGACGTCCAGTGCTGGCTGCCATCGTTCGCGCTTCGCTCGCGCATCCCCGCATCGTGACCGCGCTCGCCTGCCTGATCGCCGCTTTAGGGTTGGCGGCGCTGCTGTCCGCACGCTTCGACGTATTTCCCGATTTCGCGCCGCCGCACGTACTGGTCCAAACCGAAGCCCCCGGCCTCGACGCGACGCAGGTCGAAGCCCTGGTGACTCGTCCTCTCGAGGAACTTCTGGCGGGCACCGAGAACGTGAAGACGGTGCGCTCCACTTCAAGTCAAGGTTTGTCCGCCATGCAGGTGGTCTTCGACCGGAGTGGTGACCCGTACCGCCAACGGCAGGTGGTCACGGAGCGCCTGGCGGAGTTCGCGGGATTGCTGCCCGAGGGGGTCGGCGCGCCGCTTCTGTCCCCGCTCAGTTCCTCCATGGAGTATCTGGTTCACTTCGGCTACACCAGCGGCCGCTTGTCCCCCGTGCAGTTGCGCGACATCGTGCAGTGGCTCGTCAAGCCGCAGATTCTTGCGGTGCCCGGTGTGGCCCAGGCGCAGATCTTCGGCGGCGAAGTGCGTGAGCGGCAGATCGCCGTCGACCCCGTCAAGCTCGCAGCCGCCGGATTTGCGCTCGACGACGTGGTGGCGACCGCCAGACGGGCCACGGCGCTGATCGGCGGCGGCTACTTCGAGACACCCACTCAACGTATCGTGATCAGGGCGCAGGCGCCGGCCGCCACGCTCGATGCGCTGTCCGGCGCCGTGCTCGGCACGCGTGCCGGCCACCCGGTACGCCTCGGCGACGTGGCAACGATCCGCGAGGGCTCGGAGCCCCGTTTCGGCGACGCCCTGATCGGCTCGAAGCCGGGCATTCTGATCGAAACCTCCACGCAATTCGGCGCGAATACGCTCGATGTGACGCGCGCGCTGGAGGAGCGGCTCGACGCGATCGCTCCCGCGCTCGCCAAGCAAGGTGTCGACTACCATCCGGCGTTGCTGCGCCCCGCGAGTTTCATAGAAAGCGCGATCGAGAAGCTGCGCAACTCGCTCGCCATCGGCGCGGTGCTGGTGGTGGCGCTCCTCCTGATCATGCTGCGCGATTGGCGCGGCGCGCTCGTATCGTTCAGCGCCATCCCGCTCGCACTCCTCACCACCGTGTGGATTCTCGAAGCCTTCGGGCTCTCGCTCAACACCATGACGTTGGGCGGGCTCGTGGTCGCGCTCGGGGTGGTGGTCGACGATGCGGTGATCGACGTGGAGAATATTCTGCGCCGCCGCCGCTTGTCCGGTGGGGCGGTGGACATCGTTGAGCTCTTCACCGGCGCATCGCTCGAGGTCAGACGGCCGGTGTTCTACGCCACAGCCGCCGTGGCCGTTGCCTTCCTGCCGATACTCATGATGTCCGGCCTGCAGGGCGCGTTCTTCCGGCCGCTGTCGATCGCGTTTCTACTCGCGGTCGGCCTGTCGCTCCTGGTGGCGATGAGCGCGACCCCGGCCATGAGCGTGCTAATGATGGCGCGGCACGAGCCCAAGCCCGAGGCGCGCTTCCTCACCCTCTGCAAGCGCCGCCAATTGCGCGTCATCGAGTGGTTGCATGCGCGTCCCCGCTTGGCTGTCGGCATACTCGCCGCCACGGGGATCGCCGGCATCGTGTGTCTGCCGCTTCTGGGAGCGCGCCTGCTGCCGGATTTTCGCGAAAACTATCTGATCGCGCATGCGTCGCTGCGGCCGGGGATATCGCTTGCGGAGACCTCCCGGGTCGGCGAGCAAATCTCCAAGGGGCTCATGGCCATTCCCGGCGTCAAGAGCGTAGCCGAGCAGATCGGGCGCGCCGAGAACGGCCAGGACCCGGATGCCCCCAACAAAAGCGAATTCGAGGTGCAGATCGATCCTCGCACGGGCCATAGTGCCACCGAGATCGACGCGGCGATCCGTGATGTCTTCGACGACTACCCGAACCAGCTGGTGGAGATCTATTCCGTGCTCGCCGAGCGCATCGGCGAGACGCTGTCCGGAGAGTCTGCCCCGTTCACGATCAGTGTCATGGGGTCGGATCTCGATGTCGACGATCGGGTGGGCGCCCAAATCGTCGATGTTCTGCAGCATCTTCGCGGCAGCGGCAACGTGCGGCTCACTGTCCCGCCTCGCGAGGTGGAGATGCACCTGGAACTCCTGCCGGACAAGCTGGCGATTTATGGGTTGCAGGCGGCGGATGTTCTGCAGACCGTCAATGCGGCTTACCACGGCACAATCGCCGCGCAGTTGAACCAGGCGGACCGCAGCGTCCCGGTGACGGTGCGCCTCGCAGGCGTCGGCACCAACCCGCAGGCGGTCGGCGCGCTCGCGCTGCGCGGGCGCGACGGCGAACTCACGCCGCTGTCCTCGGTTGCAAAAATTACCATGGAGCTCGCCCGCAGCCTCATCGATCACCAGGATGGCTTGCGCCGGCAAATCGTGGTGACGACACCTCAAGGCGCGGACCAAGCGGGGTTTGCTGCGGCAGCGCGCCAGGCCATCGCCGCGAAAGTGGCGCTGCCCGCGGGGGTCTACCTGCGCTATGGGGGCGCCGCGGAAGCGCAGGCCGCGGCGGCGCGCGAGCTCAAGCTGCACTCGGCGGCGGCGTTCGTATTGATCGTCTTGCTGCTGGCATTGGCGTTCGGCTCGTCCCGCCACGTACTGCTGGTCCTGTTGGCCCTGCCGAGCACGTTGATCGGCGGCGTGGTCGCCGTCGCCCTCACGGGGGGCACCTTGACGCTCGGTGCCATGGTGGGGTTCGTCGCGCTGTTTGGGATGGCCGCGCGCAATACCATCCTGCTGATCTCCCACTACGATCACCTGGTGGGCGAGGAGGGCCAAGCATGGGGCATCCGAACTTCGATGCGCGGCGCCGAGGAGCGCCTCACGCCGGTGCTGCTGACCGCCCTTCTCACGGCATTGGCTCTGTTGCCGGTCGCACTGCAGCTGCACGAGCCCGGACACGAAATCGAGGGTCCCATGGCGGTCGTTATCCTGGGCGGCCTGGTATCCTCTACACTCGTCAGCTTGCTGTTGATTCCACCGCTCGCGGCGCGCTGGCTGAAGCCGTGTGCGCCTCGAGTTGATGCGCCTCGGTTGTACCACCACGAGACTACAAAAGGAAACCCATGAAAACCATCCGTGCAATTGCATTGACGATGACTGTGCTCGCGTCGGGCTACTCCCTGGCAGCTGCGCCGAAACTCCATGTCACGCAGACCGTTGAAATCAACGCGCCCGCCCACAAGGTCTGGAAGGCCGTGGAAGGTTTCGATGCGTTGAACACCTGGCATCCCGCCGTGGCGAAGGACGAGATCGTCGAAGGGACCAACGACACCGTCGGCGCCATCCGTCTGCTGACCTTGAAGGACGGGGGCACCATCAAGGAGAAACTGCTGGCGTTCGAGCCGAAGGCCCGCAAATTCCGTTATGCCATTCTCGAGGGCGTGCTGCCGGTGAGCGATTACACTTCGACCTTGACCGTGACCTCCGCCGGCAAGGGCAAGTCCACGGTCACCTGGTCGGGGCACTTTCGCCGCAAGGACACGGGCGATAGTCCGGCCGACAATGCGAACGACAAGACCGCGACCGACACCATGACGGGCGTCTACCAGGGCGGGCTTCAGAACTTGAAGAAAATGTTGGAAGGGGGCTGACACCTCCGCCATCACAAATCATGAGCGTTCTCGATCGATTCCATCCCGCCGTCGCGGCGTGGTTCAGGCGGACCTTCGATGCGCCCACGCCGGCGCAGCTGGCGGCTTGGCCGGCGATTCAATCGGGACGGGACGTGCTGGTGGCGGCCCCCACAGGGTCTGGCAAGACCTTCGCGGCCTTCCTCGCGTCGATCGACCAGCTCATCAAGGAGGGACTGGAAGGCGCGTTGCCGGATGAGACCCGGATCGTCTATGTCTCGCCGCTCAAGGCGCTGTCCAACGACATTCATCGGAACCTGGAGGCGCCGCTGCAGGGGATCGCAGAGGAACTTGCGGCCATGGGCCTGGCCGAGGTGGCCATCCGCGCGGTGGTGCGCACCGGGGACACGCCGCAGACGGAGCGCGCCCGGATGCGGCGTACGCCGCCGCACATCCTCGTAACGACGCCCGAATCCCTCTACATCCTGCTCACGTCGGAGTCCGGCCGCGCGATGCTCGCGACTTGCCGCAGCGTGATCGTGGATGAAATTCACGCCATCGCGGGCAACAAGCGCGGCGCTCATCTGGCATTGTCGCTCGAGCGGTTGCAGGCGCTCGCTCAGCGACCCTTGGTGCGGATCGGCTTGTCGGCGACGCAAAAGCCGATCGAGGAGGTTGCCCGGTTTCTGACCGGCGTACGCGCGGATGGCGACTGCACCATCGTCGATGCTGGACACGCACGGCGCCGCGATCTCGCGCTGGAGCTCCCGCCCATGCCGCTCGAGGCGGTGATGTCGGGCGAGGCGTGGACCGAAGTCTACGACCGGCTGGAGGAACTGGTTCGAGAGCATCGGACCACGCTGGTGTTCGTCAACTCCCGGCGGCTCGCCGAGCGGGTGGCGCGGCATTTGTCGGAGCGCGTCGGCGAAGAATTCGTCACCGCGCATCACGGCAGCCTGTCGCGCGATCGACGTCTCGACGCGGAGCAGCGTTTGAAACGGGGGGAGCTCAAGGCCCTGGTCGCGACCGCCTCGTTGGAGCTCGGCATCGACATCGGCGACGTCGATCTCGTCTGCCAGATCGGCTCGACCCGCTCCATCAACGCCTTCCTGCAGCGCGTCGGGCGCGCCGGGCATTGCGTCGGGGGCATATCCAAGGGCCGCCTGTTCCCGCTGTCACGCGACGAGCTGGTGGAATGCACCGCGCTTCTCGATGCCGTGAGACGCGGCGAGCTCGACCGCCTGGAGGTGCCGCAAAACCTGCTCGATGTGCTGACCCAGCAGATCGCCGCCGAGGTGTCCTCGCAGGAGTGGGACGAGGACGCCCTGTTCGATCTGCTGCGCGGCGCATACGGCTACCGCGATATGCAGCGCGCCGACTTCGATCAATGCGTCGCCATGCTGGCCGAGGGCTTCAGCACGCGCCGCGGACGCCACGGAGCGCTGATCCATCGTGATGCCGTGAACAAGCGGCTGCGCCCGCGCCGCGGCGGGCGCTTGACGGCGATCACCTCGGGCGGGGCGATTCCGGACAACGCGGATTATCGTGTCATGCTGGAGCCCGAGTCGCAGCTCGTGGGGACCGTGAACGAGGACTTCGCGGTCGAGAGTTTGCAAGGCGATATTTTTCAGCTCGGCAACACGTCTTATCGGATCCTGCGGGTGGAGCGCGGAACGGTGCGGGTCGAGGACGCTCATGGCCAGCCTCCTTCGATTCCGTTCTGGCTGGGCGAGGCGCCGGGCCGGAGCGACGAACTATCGATGGCCGTCTCCCGCCTGAAAGCCGAGATCGAGGAGCGCCTCGTCGGCAACGCCGCCGGCGCCACGGCCGGGGTTCAATCGGCGTCCGACTGGGTGGCGGACGTGGTCGGCCTCGACGCGGTTGCGAGCTCGCAACTGATTCAGTATCTCGCCGCCGGGCGCGCCGCGCTCGGCACCCTGCCGAAGCTGAACACGGTCGTGTTCGAGCGTTTCTTCGACGAGTCGGGTGGCATGCAATTGGTGATTCATTCGACCTATGGGAGCCGGGTGAATCGCGCATGGGGCCTCGCGCTTCGCAAGCGCTTCTGCCGCACCTTCAACTTCGAGCTGCAGGCCGCGGCGACGGAGGATCACATCATCCTCTCGCTCACTCACGCGCATAGCTTCGAGCTTGCGGAGGTGTCCCGATATTTGAATTCCAAGACCGCCCGGCACGTGCTCATCCAGGCGCTTTGCGCAGCGCCGATGTTCCAGGTGCGCTGGCGCTGGGATGCGGGAATAGCGCTCGCCCTGCCGCGTTTTCGCGGCGGCAAGAAGATTCCGCCGCAGATCGCGCGCATGAACGCGGAGGATCTGCTGGCCTCCGTGTTTCCGGACCAGGTCGCCTGCGCCGAGAATCTCTCGGGGGAGATTGAAGTGCCGGACAATGCACTGGTCCGCCAGACCATCCGCGATTGTCTCGAGGATGCGATGAACGTCGAAGCCTTCGAGGCGCTGTTGCGCGGGCTCGAGAGCGGCGCCGTGCGGGTCGTCACCCGGGATTTGACCGAACCGTCGCCGCTGGCGCTCGAGGCACTCACCGCGCGTCCCTATGCCTATCTCGACGATGCGCCGTTGGAGGAGCGGCGAACCCAGGCGGTGATGAGCCGGCGGTGGATCGATCCCGCTTCCGCGTCGGATCTCGGACGCCTGGACAGTGAGGCCATCGCGCGGGTACGGCAGGAGGCGTGGCCGGATGCTGCGACGGCTGATGAACTGCACGATGCGTTGCTGTGGCTCGCATTCCTCACCGACGGGGAGCTCGACGCGAATCCCGCATGGCCTTCGTTGATGAGCGAACTCGCCTCGCAGCGGCGCGTCGCCAAGATCCCGGCGGCCGATGGGCGGGATTTGTGGGTGGCCGTGGAGCGGCGATCGTTGTTCGAGCCGCAGATACCCTCGAGCGACGAAGCTATGACCGAAATCGTGCGCGGGCGCCTCGATGGCTCGGGACCGATCACGCCGCATGCGCTCGCGGCATCGGCCTGTGTGCCGCCGGGCCAGGTGCATGCGGCACTCGCGGCCTTGGAGCGCGAGGGGTTCGCGCTGCGCGGTCGATTCACGCCCGGAATCGACCAGGAGGAGTGGTGCGAGCGGCGCCTGCTCGCACGCATCCACCGCTATACGGTGAAGCGTCTGCGCGCGGAAATTGAGCCGGTCGCCGCGCGTGATTTCGTGCGCTTTCTTTGCGAGTGGCAGCGGGTGCTGCCGGATGCGCGCATGCAGGGCTCCGACGCACTGGCCGCGGTGCTGTCGCAGCTCGAGGGATTCGAGGCGCCGGCGAGCGCCTGGGAAACCGACATCCTGCCGTCCCGCGTCTGCGAATACGAACCGGAGTGGCTCGACGAGCATTGCCGCGCGGGACGCTTTGTGTGGACGCGACTTGCGGCGCGCACGCTCGAGCCGGAGCGAGGCGCGGCTCCGGTGCGTTCGACGCCCATCACGTTTCTCGCGCGGCGAGACATGAGGTCCTGGTCGGCGCTCGCCGAGGGACCCGATCCCGCGCAGCTGACCTCACGCGCCCGCGCGGTCATGGAATTCATTCAGGCGCACGGCGCGTCGTTCTTCGATGAAATCACGGACAGCGCCGGGATGCTTCCCTCGGAGGTCGAGGACGCGCTTGCCGAACTCGTGGCGCTCGGGATGGTCAACTCGGACAGTTTCGGAGGACTGCGTGCGCTGCTCGTGCCGAGCAGCCAGCGCGGCCGCTCTCACGGCCGCGGCGCCCGGCGCCGCCGATCGTTGGCGTTGTTCGCCATGGCCGATGCGGGTCGCTGGGCAATCGTACGCCGGCCGCCGACGGCCCCGGGCTCCACCGCGGTGGACAGCCAAGCGCTCGAGCACGTGGTGAGAACGCTGCTCAAGCGCTGGGGGGTGATTTTCTGGAAGCTGCTGGCGCGGGAGGCGCAATGGCTGCCGCCGTGGCGCGAAATCCTGATGTGCTGCCGCCGGTTGGAGGCGCGGGGCGAGATTCGGGGCGGGCGTTTCATCGCCGGCTTTTCGGGCGAGCAGTACGCGCTGCCGGAGGCCGTGGCGCCGCTGCGCGAAGCACGGCGGCGGCCGCAGAGCGGGCAGCTGGTGTCGCTGTCGGGTGCCGACCCGCTCAATTTGCTGGGCATTGTCACGCCGGGTCCGCGGCTCCCCTCGCTCGCCGGCAACCGCCTCCTGTATCGCGACGGCCTGCCCATTGCCGCTTACGCGGCTGGTGAGGTGAGGTTCCTGGAAAGTCTCGGGCCGAAGGAGGAGTGGGAGGCGCGCAACGCAGTGCTGCGGCGGCATGTCCCGGCCGCGCTGCTCGCGCTGGAGGAGCCGTCGGCGGACGACGCGGTATAGTCGCGACGCGGCGGGGTTGGCACCCGGGCCTCCAGCGCGCTTCTACCACCAGCCGCGGCGCTTGAACCAAATGATGGGCACCAGCGTGCTCAAGGCGATGAGCGACAGTCCGTAAGCGTAGCCCCAGCGCCAGCCGAGCTCCGGCATATCGTGGAAATTCATGCCGTACATGCTCGCGATCAGGGTCGGCGGAATTCCCACCACGGAGGCAATGGTCAACACCTTGAACATGTCGTTCTGATCGGTGTTGATGAAGCCGAGCACCGCATCCAGCAGAAACTGCACTTTGCCCGAGAGGTGCCCTTCGAAATCGGCCAACGAGCTCAAGTCGCTGCGCACCGTGCGAAGCCTGAGCTCGCTGCTCGGTTCGAGCCATTCGTGTGCGCTGTCGCAGGTGAAGTCGACGATTCGCTGCAATCCCACCAGACTCTCCTGGATTTGCGAAAGCATCTCCCCGATGGTACCGATCTTGACCAAGGTTTCCCGCAGCAGCTGGCTCAAGCGCTTCGAGCGCGGCTGCGCACTTCCATGCGCGTGAAACGCATCATGGGAGATTCCGCGCAGCTCCGCGGCAAGCTTTTCCAGCGTGTCGGCGCCGACATCGACCATCTCTTCGATGAGCGCGAGAAATGCGGCGGAGCTCGTGCCGATGTCCCCGTCGTGCTCAATGCGCTTCACGACGTGCGCGACCGAGTGCATGTTCGCGAACCGTATGGTCACGAGAACGGTCTTCGACAGCACGAAACCCACGGGTGTCGGCACTTCGTTTTCCGGAATGGTGTGCAGACCGAGGGGCATGCTGAGATACAGCACGCCGCCGACGGCGCGCAGCCGGCTGGAGGTCTCGATTTCCTCGAGCGCCCCCCGCGAGGGAACGCGCAAGCCCCAGGTGCGATTCACATAGGCGATCTCGTCTGCGGTCGGGTTCAACAGATCGACCCAGAACGACTCGGCGCCGCCGGCCTGCGAGGCCTGGCCCTCCTGCGGGCCCGCGGCCTGGGGTGTGCCGGGCGAAACGGGGAAAGTGGTCAGCATCGTCGGCGCTCCCTGTGGTCAGTTCGAGGCAACAGACGAGGTACTTTACGGTTTTCCGGCCGGAGGGACCATCGCGGGCAGCGGCAGCCGCAGAAATTGTCTAGAATCGGCGGCGATTTCCATTCCATACCTGGTGCGCTGGAGCTTTCGATGACGAAAATCATGTCGGTGCTGGCAACTCTGTTCCTGGTCTCGGGCACATTCGGAGCGGGCTCTGCGGTCAGCGCGGCTCCCGCATCGGATCCGTCCGCTGCGGCGTCGCCCAAATGGGTCGAAGGCAGGAATTATTTTCCGATCCTGCCGGCGCGCCCGACCGGGCTGCCCGCGGGAAAGGTGCAAGTCACGGAGGTGTTCTCTTACGCGTGTCCGGCCTGCAACCAATTCCAGCCTTCCATGCGCAAGCTGGAACGCAGCGTAGCGGCTAATGTCGTCATCAATCTGCTGCCGGCATCCTTCAATCCCGCCGAGGACTGGCCGATGTTCCAGCTGGCTTACGTGACCGCGCAGACGCTCGGGATCGCCGACAAGACGCATGACGCCATGTTCGACGCCGTGTGGGTCACGGGCGAACTCAGCACCACCGATCCCTCGACCGGCGGCTTGAAAGCGCATATGCCGACGATCGAGGATGCCGCGCGTTTTTACGAGAAACGTGCGGGCATTCCGGCCGCCAAATTCGTCGCAGCATCGAAGTCCTTCGGCGTCGACAATCAGGTGCGAGTGGACGAGGAGGCCATCAAGCAATTCGGCGTAGACCGCACCCCGACCATCGTGGTGAACGGCAAGTATCGGCTGCAGGTCGAATCCGCCGGCGGACCGGACGCCCTCATAGAGCTGGTCAATTGGCTCGTGGCCAAAGAGAACAAGTAGCGGCCCGGCGCACCGCGCCCGGGGAAGCCGCGGCATGAGCGCGGCGACGCTTCTGTGGGGATTGTTGTTCAGCTCCATCGGCGTGGGCTTTTTCATCTACGGCAAGAAACAGAAAGCGCCAGTTCCGTTGGTCTGCGGCATCGGCCTGGCCGTGTACCCGTACTTCGTTCCGAACGTCATCGCACTGATCGCGATCGGAGCAGCGCTTTGCGCAATCCCTTATTTTTTCAGAGAGTGAGAGGAGTCCGAAGGCTCTGCAAAAACTTATCGAGCGCCTGACCTTTCTTGACGCGCCGCATGGAATCATCGATCGATGAAGTATGATCGCCGCCGTTTGCTGTGGATCGCGCTGAGCGTGTTCGCCGTGCTGGCGGTCGCCGCCATCGTGTATCGATCCGTGACATTCGTGTCCCAGCCGGCGCCGCGGCGGGGGCGTTTCCAGGATGGCGGCAACCAGCCCGTGGGCGTCGCGAAAATCGGGCGTGGCGACATCCGGCTGACGCTGCGGGCGCTTGGTGCGGTGACGCCGCTCGCCACGGTTACCGTGACCACGCAAATCAGCGGCTATTTGATGAGCGTCGGCTTCAAGGAAGGGCAGCTGGTCCACAAGGGGCAATTGCTCGCGCAGATTGATCCGCGTCCCTATGAAGTCGCGTTGGACCAGGACAAGGCGCAGCTCGCGCGCGACGAGGCGACCTTGAAGCAGGCGCAAATGGATCTTGCCCGCTATCAGACGCTGTCGCAGCAGCAGTCGATCGCGCGGCAGACCTACGAGGATCAAGTGTGGGCGGTCAAGCAGGATCAGGGCACGGTCGACTACGACAAGGGTTTGATCAAGGCACAGGAGCTCAATCTCATTTATTGCCGCATCACTGCACCCACCGACGGCCGGGTGGGGCTGCGGCAAATCGATCCGGGCAACTACGTGCAGAGCGGTTCGACCACCGGCATCGTGGTGCTCACCAAATTGAGTCCGACCACGGTGGAGTTCGCAGTACCTGAGGACAGTCTGCCGCAGATCATGGCGCGTGTCCGTTCGGGCGCGGTTCTGCCGGTGACCGCCTTCGACCGCGCCAACGTCACCCGGCTCGCCACCGGCCAGCTGGCCGCCACTGATACTCAGGTCAATGCGACCACCGGCACCGTGATGCTGCGCGCTAATTTCGACAATTCCGACGAGGCGCTTTTCCCCAGTCAGTTCGTCAACGTGATCATGCTGTTGGACACGTTGAAAGACGTGGTGACGGTGCCGGTTCGCGCCGTGCAGCGCGGAGCGCCCGGTAACTACGTGTATCTGGTCGCGGACGATGACACGGTGGCCGTACATCCGGTCACTCTGGGGGCTCAGGACGGCGATTTCCTCGCGGTGACCGCCGGCTTGTCGCCGGGCGATCGGGTCGTCACCGATGGCGCCGACCGTCTGCGGGATGGCGCCAAGGTGAGCATCCCCGACACCAAGTCCACGCAGCCCGCCGCGGGCGAAGGCCGGCGGCCCGGGGGCGCCAACGGTCACAATAACTCGGGAACGCACGAGCACGGCAATTGGCAGCACCGCAAGCGCCCGCAGCAGGATGATTCGAGCCAGCCCAAACCCGACGGCTCCGCTTCCGCCAGCCCGCCTCCGAGCGGCCCCTAGAGCCCGCCGGCGATGAATCCCTCCCGGCTCTTCATCAACCTGCCGGTCGCGACCTCGTTGCTGATGGTCGCAATCCTGTTGAGCGGACTGTTCGCGTTCAAGTTCCTGCCGCTGTCCTCCCTGCCCGAGGTCGATTATCCGACCATCCAGGTGCAGACCTTTTATCCCGGCGCAAGCCCGGAAGTGATGACCTCCTCGGTCACCGCCCCGTTGGAGCGCCAGTTCGGGCAGATGCCCGGCTTGAACCAGATGACCTCCGCGAGCTCGGGCGGCGCGTCCGTCGTGACGCTGCAATTCAGCCTGGACCTCGGCCTCGATGTAGCCGAGCAGGAGGTGCAGGCAGCCATCAACGCGGCGGGCAACGTGCTTCCCAACGACCTGCCGACGCCTCCGACCTACGCCAAATTCAATCCGGCCGACGCGCCCATCATGACCCT
>JBEKHO010000030.1:0-68375 GCA_050012215.1 Steroidobacteraceae bacterium | reverse complement strand
TGGCCGCTCTTGAACCAGTCCTTGTAAAAGGACGCGATCGCCAGAGTGTCCGGCAGATACACCTCGTCGACGAAGCTTCGCATCCGCTCGATGATCGCCGCCACCCTCTGCAGGCCGACCACGTTGACGGCGGTGGTGGCGGTTCCCGGTCCGGTATGAACGCTGATCGCCGAGGGCGCGCCGCCGACCAGGAAGTTCGGGTGCGGGTTCTTGCCGCCGAAGATGGCTTGCAGCTGCGCGACCTCGCGCTGCCAGGCGAGCGCGTCAAGGTAATGCGCCACGGCCATGAGATTCGCCTCGGGCGGCAGCTTGTATCCCGGATGGCCCCAGTAGGCATTCGCGAAAATCCCGAGCTGTCCCGACTCGACCAGCTTCTTGACCCGATCCTGCACGTCGGAGAAATAGCCCGGCGAGGAGCGCGCGTAGGTCGAGATCGATTGCGCCAGCGCCGAGGTCGCTTTCGGATCGGCCTTGAGCGCCGACACCACGTCCACCCAGTCGAGCGCGTGCAGATGATAGAAGTGCATGACGTGGTCGTGCACGAATTGCGCGCCGATCATGAGATTGCGGATGAGCTGGGCATTGGCGGGAATGGTGTATTTCAACGCATCCTCGACCGCACGGACAGAGGCGATCCCATGGACCAGCGTGCACACACCGCAGATGCGCTGCGCGAAGGCCCAGGCATCGCGCGGATCGCGGCCCTGCAGGATGATTTCGATGCCGCGCACCATGGTGCCCGAGCTCGACGCCTGGGTGATCGCCGAACCATCGAATTGCGCCTCGATCCGCAGATGCCCTTCGATGCGCGTGACGGGGTCGACGACAACGGTCTCAGTACTCATATTCGGGTTCCCGCGCCGCCAAGGTTCTTGGCCACGAGCTCGAGCAGGCTGTGCGGCGCCTTATCCCACTTGAAATGGGCCTGGGCGTCGTCGAAAGTGCGCCGGCAGTCGGAGCAGCTCGTGAGGAAGGTCTCCGCACCCGTGTCGTCGATCTCGCGCAATTTGTTCTCCATCGTCCGGTAACGGAGCGGTGCCGCGCGTTCGATATCGAGTACGCCTCCGCCGCCGCCGCAGCAAAAGGCGAAGCCGCCGTGATTCTTCAACTCGTTCAACTCGATGCCCATCGCCTTCATCAGCTCCCGCGGCGCATCGGTGACGCCGCCCTTGCGCACCAGCTGGCAGGGGTCGTGGAAGGTGGTCTTGCCGGTCCCGGCGTTCTGCAATGTCAGCCGCCCGGCCTTGAGCTCGTCCGCCAGGAATTCGGTGACGTGGCGCACCTTGAAAGGCAAGGGCTTGCCGTACAGATCCGCCGCCTCCCAGCGCAAGGCGGTGTAGGCATGACCGCACTCCGGCACCAGCAGGGTCTTGGCCTTGCAGGCGATGGCCTGCTCGATCAGCTTGAGGCTGATCTCGCGCTGCCACTCCTTGCCGCCGGCGTAGTAGCCGTAATTCTCCGCGACCAGGCCGTCGCTGCGAAAAGTGCAGGAAACGGCCAGATGCTGCATGACCCGCGCCAGAGCCGCGACCGCGCTCGGGTAATGCTCGATGTCGGTCCGCGGCACGCACAGCATGATCTCGACCTCGGGCTTGTCGAGCGGGATGTCGATGCCGAACCGCTTGCCGATGCCGAGCAATTGATCACGATAGGGTTCGGCGCTCGGCTCCGGCTGGCCGGTGTCGCGCTGATGCGCCGCCTTCTGATACAGCTCCTTCGGTGCGAGTCCCGCGTCGAACATGGCGTGGCGCGCCTGTTCGATGAGCGCGGCCACATCGATGCCCATGGGGCAGATCAAGCTGCAGCGGCCGCACATGTTGCAGCTGTCGAACAACAGGTGCTGCCAGCGCTCCAGTTGATCCGCCGTCACCTCGCGCTTCAGCCCGAACAGCTTGAACAGCGGAGCGAAGGGGCTCGCCTCGCGCTTGTAGGCCTGCTTGAAAGGCTCCACCTTCCAGATCGGAGTGTACTGCGGATCCTCGGTGGCGATGTAGAAATGACAGGCGTCCGCGCAAATGCCGCAGTGGATACAGGATTCGAGCCGAAAAGCACTGAGCGCGCCGACTTCCTGAACGAACCCCTTCATGGCGCCCGCCACCCGCGCCTCCGGGGTTCGCGCTTCCGCCGGCGCAAGATTGGCAACGAGTGCGCCCGCGGTATCGCTCATGAGGTGGCTCCTTTGCGTGCCAGCACCGCGCCATTGATGGCGCGGGAGGGGAAGATATAGAAGGCATGCATCAGCTTGCCGAACGGGAACCAGATGAGGAGCACATCGACGCTCAAAATGTGCAATCCCAGCAGCGTCTCGTATCGCGCGCCGACGTGGGCGGTGGCGGCAAGGCCGGTGACCAGCACCGTCATGGTGATGAACCAGCTGAAGTAGTCGTCGAAATTCGACAGCATGCGCATCACCGGATTGGTCACGCGCCGAAACAGCACCGCCAGAAAAAGCGTCAGGGTGAGCACCGAGATCACGGTGATCACGCTCGAGGGCAGACCCGGCCAGACGACGCCGAAGAGGCTGCCGAGAAAGATGATGTGGGGGGTGAACAGCAGCACGACCGCGAACAGGCCGAGATGGTAGCTGTAACCGAGCGCTTCGCCGGGGCCGGTGCGGGCGATGAATTCCGGGTGCGGCCAGGAGCGCGTGCCCACGGCGATGGCACCGCCGGTGAGGAACTTGAATACCGAGGTGCGCGGCCTGGCCAGATCGCGGCGGATGCGCAGCAGGGCGAAGCCAACGATTCGCCAGACCACCCCCAGGATAAAGATCACGAGCGCCACTTTCAGTGCCGGCCCGCGCGCGAAGCCCAATAGATCCATGACTAGCCCCCCTTCGGTTCGTTGTCGGGCCCGGTTTCACTGCGGTGTTGGTGCAGGCGGCTGATGCCGGCCGCGGCCACGCCGAGCACCGCACCCGCGGCGGCGGCAGCGCCGGCGACTTCCAGAACCCGGAGCGGCGCGGTTTCGCCGGCTTTGCCCCAGGAGGCGGTCGACAGCGCCGAGTAGAAGCTGCCCTTGTCCCAAAAATTCGGCTCGGAGCAGCCTAGACAGCCGTGCCCCGACTGGATCGGAAAGCTCACCCCGCCGTTCCATTTGAGCGTTGCGCAGGCGTTGTACGTGGTCGGCCCCTTGCAGCCGAGCTCGTACAAGCACCAGCCGTTGCGCGCTCCCTCGTCGTCGAAGGTTTTGGCGAACTTTCCCTGGTCGTAGAACGGCCGCCGGTAGCATCGGTCGTGAATGGTGTTGCCGAAGAACGCCTTGGGGCGCCGATGCTCGTCCAGATCCGGGACCCGGCCGGTACTGACGAATTGCAGCAAAGTTCCCGTGATTACTTCCGGAATCGGCGGACAGCCGGATACATTGATGATGGGCTTGTCGCCGACGAGGGCGGTGACCGGCCATGCTTCGGTTGGGTTCGGATCGGCGAAGGGGATGCCGCCGAAGGCGGAGCAGGTGCCGACGCAGACGATGGCCGCGGCGCCCTTGGCCGCCTCGCGCAGGGTGTCCACCGCGCTGCGCCCGCCGGCCGTGCAGTAGGCGCCGCCCGCACCGGTCGGTATCGAGCCGTCCACCACCAGCACGTATTTTCCGAAGTTGTCCTTCATGGCCTTGTTGCGCGCCGTCTCCGCGGCCTCGCCGGCCGCTGCCATGAGCGTGTCGTTATAGTCCAGCGAGATGACGTTGAATATCAGGTTCTCGATGCTGGGGTTGAAGGAACGGGTCAATGATTCCAGACACCCGGTGCACTCCTGAAACGACAGGTATATGACCGAGGGCCGCGGGGCGTTGCGCAGCTGATCGGCCATGGCCGGTCCCATCCAGGGGGGCAGCGCCAGGGCGGAGGCCACGGCGGTACAGTATTGGATGAAGCCGCGCCGGCTGATGCCGTGCCTCAGCAGCATCTCTCCGACGGTCGGTGCGTTCCCCTCGGCCTTGGTTTGGGCCATCTCGTTGCTCCTAGCTCGGCCGCGTGGCGGCGATCGCGGTGATTTGGGCGCGCAGCGCCGCTGCCGCCGCGGCGATGTCATCGGGCGCGGCGGCGAGGATCTGCGGCACCCGGGTCACTTCGAGGAACTCCGCGATCGGCGCGCCTTGAGGGTCGCGATGCTCCGCCCACCAGATGCCGGCTATGCCCGTTTCCCGGATCGCCGATACTCCATGCGCAGTCACGGTTGCCTGCACCTCCCCGTCGCCGAGCGCGCGCTCGAGTTCCACCCGGTCTTGCGGACTCATGGGGAGGCTGCGCAAGTCGATCGCCGCGGCGGTGCCTGAGTCGGCGAGCCGTTCGAGGAGTGTGACCAGTTCCGCGAGGATGGCGGCGACGCCGCCGCCCAAGCCACCGGCGGCGACCATGCCGGCCGTGATGGGCGCAATTCCCGCGCCGGGTTCGACTCGGACCGAAATGTCCTTGAGGCGCGTCAAGCGGACTCCCACCGACGTAACAGCGCGCTCGCCTGCCGCACCGCCTCGGGCAGGGCCTCTGCCACCGGCACCGATAGCGTTTCGCTCCACTCGATGCGCTCGGGTTGAATGCACAGCAACGCCCGCCGGTGCGGGAGGCAATCCTGGAGCCGCGCCATGTCCAGAAGATCGATCAAACCCACCTCGTGCACGCTGCGCCGGCGGGTGCTCGTCAGGAAGCGATCCATGGCGGTGCCTTCAAACAGACGGATCGTTCCCGGCGCGCCGCCGATATTCGCCGCATCGAACACCAGCATCGAATGGGCCGCCTCCATGTAGGGCAGCAAACTGAAGCTCAGCGTCCCGGCATCGATGAAGTGGGCCGCGACCTCACCCAGCTCCGAGCGCACCCGGCCGAGCAGCTGGACACCGGCGCCGTCGTCGCACAACAGCACGTTGCCGAACCCCAGCACCAGCGAGGATGCGTGAGTACAGAAGGGCGCAGGGCCACCGGCGTCGTTATCGGCCGGGGGATATACCCTCCGCTCTTGTCCGACGTCTGACGTCACATCCGCCCCTCGTGGTGTTTGGCTCGATCACAGCAAAGCATCGTCCGGCCGTGGGGTCTGTACGCTTTCGTACAGACGGGGTCAGCGCCGCGGAGCTACGGTCGATCGACGGTATCTCAGGAACAGGTGAAAGGCGATTGCACGAGCTGTCCGTTTGCCAAGCGTTGCTCACGCAGGTGAGTGAAATCGCCGCCGGTCGAGGCGCAGCGGCCGTGGAGCGAATCGTGATCGAGGTCGGCCCGCTGTCCGGTGTCGAGCCGGCGCTGCTTGACCGTGCGTTCACGGTCGTGCGCGCGGGCAGCTGCGCGGCCCATGCCGTGCTGTCGATCGAGACGCCGGGGGTGAGGATTCGCTGCCTGACGTGCGATGCAGAGTCGCAACCGGCACCGAACCGTCTCATTTGCGGCCTCTGCGGCGGCTACCGCACCCGAATTGTGGCGGGTGACGAGCTACGGCTGCGGCGCGTCGAGCTGAACGTGTCGGCGGCTGCGGCCTGATGGGATCGAGGGGCGACTGACCATGTGCAATACCTGCGGCTGCAATGTAACTCCCGGAAACGCGCATCTGGCGCTGGAGCGCGGCGGTTCCGCAACCGCCGTCGAGGTGCTCCAAGATCTGCTCGCCGCCAATGACCGGACGGCGGTGCACAATCGCGCGCATTTCGATGCCCACGGGGTTCTGGCGATCAACCTGATGTCCTCACCGGGCGCCGGCAAGACCGCGTTGCTGGAAGCGACCATTTCGGCGCTTCGCGACCGCTACCGAATCGCGGTCATCGAAGGCGATCTGGAGACCGACAACGATGCGGCACGCATTCGCGCCCAGGGCGTTCCGGCGATACAGATCACCACGGGAACCGCGTGCCATCTGGACGCGGAGCTCGTGCATCGGGCGTTGCACGAGCTGCCCCTCTCGGGGCTCGACCTGCTGTTCATCGAGAACGTCGGCAATCTGGTCTGCCCGGCGAGCTTCGATCTCGGGCAGCACCTGAACGTCACGTTGTTGAGCGTCACCGAAGGTGACGACAAGCCGGCGAAGTATCCGGTGATATTCCGCGCCAGCGATCTCGTGGTGTTGAGCAAGGCGGATCTGCTGGACGTGCTGGATGACTTCGATCCGGCGCGCGCCGCGGCCTCGCTCCGGGCGCTCGGCCGCGACACGCCGATGATCATGACGGCGGCACGTCGCGCGCCGGCGCTCGACCCGTGGCTCGACTGGCTCGAGCGGGAGCTGGCGCGGCCGCGGGTGGTATCGCGGCCGGGGGCGCTATCGCCGATCTTGCGGCCGCGAATCGCCGCGGCGCTCGGAGCCTGACCCATGTGCCTGGCCGTTCCCGCGCGGGTCGTGGCGCTCTTGGGCGATCAATGGGTCGAGACCGAGGTCGGCGGGATTCGCAGCCGCGTCTCGGTCGCGCTGCTCGATGAGGTGGTGCTTGGCGACTATCTCATCGTGCACGCAGGCTTCGCCATCACGCGCCTCGATGTCGAGGAAGCGGAGAAATCCCTGGCGCTGTTCGATGAGATTGCGGCACGGCTCGGGACCACCGATGCGTTACATCCGCGGCTTCCGTGAGGGCGCCGCCGCGGCGGCGCTCAAGGCGCTGATTGCGGCGGAAGTCGATCCACAGCGCGAATATCACTTGATGGAGTTTTGCGGCGGCCATACCCACGCCATCTTCCGCTACGGTGTGGAGGATCTGCTGCCCGACAATGTGCGTCTGGTTCACGGCCCGGGCTGTCCGGTCTGCGTGCTCGCGGTATCGCGGCTCGATGCGGCGATAGAGCTGGCGAGCCGGAAAGACGTCACGCTGGTGAGCTATGGGGATATGCTGCGCGTGCCGGCATCGCGCCGCAAGAGCCTGCTCAAGGCGCGTGCGCAGGGGGCCGATGTCCGGATGGCCTACTCGGCGCTCGAGGCGCTCACCATCGCCGCGGCCCATCCGGATCGGCAAGTGGTGTTCTTCGCCATCGGCTTCGAGACCACCACACCGGCAACTGCGCACCTCATTCTGGAGGCGCAACGGCTCGGCTTACGCAACTTCAGCGTCTACTGCAATCATGTGGTGACGCCGGCAGCGATCCAAAGCATCCTCGATTCTCCCGAAGTGCGCGAGTGGGGTCGGGTGCGGGTCGACGGCTTCATCGGACCTTCGCACGTCAGCGCAGTGATCGGCAGCCGGCCCTATGAATATTTTGCCGAAGAGTATCAGCGGCCCGTGGTCATCGCCGGCTTCGAGCCGCTCGACGTGATGCAGGCCATCCGCATGCTCGTACGACAGCTCAACGAAGGACGCGCATGCGTCGAAAATCAGTTTACGCGCGGTGTCAGCCGGGATGGCAACGTGAAGGCGCAGCGCCTGGTGGCCGAGGTGCTGGAGCTGCGCCGCAGTGTCGAGTGGCGCGGCCTCGGCGAGCTCCCGTACAGCGGCTTGGGCATCAAGGCGGCCTATGGCGAGTTCGACGCCGAGCGCCGCTTTGCGATCGAGGTTCGGGCGGTGGCGGAGAACGCTGCCTGCCAGTGCCCGGCGATCATCCGGGGAGTCAAGAAGCCGACCGATTGCGCTCTTTTCGACACTGCTTGCACGCCGCGCGATCCCATCGGCTCGTGCATGGTATCGGCGGAGGGCGCGTGCGCCGCCTATTATAAGTATCGCCGCGGCACCCTGCGGGCTGCCGGCTGATGCGCATCCTGCTGTTGGTGCACTCTTTCAACAGCCTGTCGCAGCGCTTGTATATCGAGCTCGAGCGCGACGGTCACGAGCTGTCGGTCGAGTTCGACATCCATGATCGCGTGACCGCTGAGGCCGTCGAGTTGTTCAGGCCGGACCTTGTTCTGGCGCCGTTCCTGAAGCGTGCCATTCCGCGCCCGGTCCGCCAACGCCAGCTCTGCCTGGTGGTGCATCCGGGGCCTCCGGGTGATCGAGGCCCATCGGCGCTCGATTGGGCGATCTTGCGGGGGGTGAATCAATGGGGAGTCACGGTCCTCGAGGCTCTCGACGAGCTCGACGCGGGCCCGGTGTGGGGGAGCGCGACGTTTCCGATGCGAGCCGCCCGCAAGAGCAGCCTGTATCGCCAGGAGGTGACCGAAGGCGCCGTGGTCGCGGTGCGCGCGGCCGTGGCGCGCGTGCAGGCGGGACAAGGTCCGCTGCCGACCGCCGATCGCGAACCGGGCTCAGGCTGGCAGCCGCTCGTGCGGCAGGCGCAGCGCGCGATCGATTGGACCCAGGACGGCATGGCAACCGTGCTGCGCAAGATCCATTCCGGCGACGGCTTTCCGGGCGTCGAAGATTCATTGTTCGAGCGCCGCTTTCGACTGTTCGACGCGCGGCCGGAACCGCACCTCACCGGGCACCCGGGGATGCTCATCGCCCGGCGCCACGGCGCCGTTTGCCGGGCGACCCGGGATGGTGCGGTGTGGATCGGTGAGCTCGAGCCCATTACGGAGTCGAAGCGCAGCTTCAAGCGTCCTGCCGTAGCCGCGCTGGGCGCACTCGCCGAGGCACTACCGGTTACCGATGACCCCCCGGACGATGGACAGGCGGCATACGCCTGCGCCGGCGGCGAGATCCGCTACGAAGAGCAGGGCCCGGTCGGCTATCTGCATTTCGATTTCTACAACGGCGCGCTGTCCACGACGCAGTGCCAGCGGCTGCGTGCCGCCTATGCACATGCGCGAGGGCGGCCCACCCGGGTCATCGTTCTCATGGGAGCAGGCGACTTCTGGTGCAATGGTATGCACTTGCACTGCATCGAGGCCGCGGAAAGTCCAAGCGATGCCTCCTGGGACAACATTCGCTGCATCGATGATCTCGCCCGCGAGATCCTGCTGACCGACACGCATCTGACGGTCGCCGCCCTGCAGGGCAACGCCGCTGCGGGCGGCGTATTCCTGGCGCTCGCGGCCGATCGAGTGCTGGCGCGAAACGGGATCGTGCTGAATCCGCACTATCGCAACATGGGAAACCTCTACGGATCGGAATATTGGACTTACCTGTTGCCGCGCCGCGTGCAGGTCGACGCAGTGCAAAGGCTGATGGCTCGCAGGCTCCCGATCGGAACGAGCGAAGCCCGCTCGATCGGACTGATCGACGACTGCGCGGGACCTGACACGGCAGAATTTCGCGCGCTCATCGACTCGACCGCAGCCGAACTTGCCAACGGCTTCTTGCGCGCCCTGGAGGAGAAGAGTGAGCGGAGGGCGCGAGACGAACAAGTGCGGCCGTTGGAGGACTACCGCCGCGCTGAACTCGAGCACATGCGGATGAATTTCTACGGCTTCGATCCGAGCTATCACATCGCCCGCCATCGGTTCGTCTGCCGCGCGCCGCATGGCTGGACGCCGTTGCATCTTGCGAAGCACCGCCGGGCGGCGGCCCCGCCATTGCGCGAAACGGCGAACGGATGAGCGCGGCGCTCGACCAGGATGCCGCCGCGGCGAACGCGATGCCGGCGCGTGCGGCGCAGCGCCTGCGCGTCGGCGGGCGCGTTCAGGGCGTGGGCTTCCGGCCGTTCGTGTATCGCCTCGCTCGCCTGCACGAGCTCGGCGGCTGGGCGCGAAACCACGGCGGCGAAGTCGACATTCTCGTCGAAGGGCCGGCGGATCGGTTGCGGGCTTTTCGGATCGACCTGCTATCGCGAGCCCCGCCCGCGGCTGCGCCACACCTCGAGGATGCTTGGCCGGTGCGGGGCGAAGGGCGGGAAGAGTTCTGCATCCTCGCGAGCACCCGGGACGGCGATTCTCGGATCCATATCCCGGCGGACTTGTTCACTTGCGACGAGTGTCTCGCCGAGCTCAACGATGCGAGCGCGCGGCGCTATCGTTATCCGTTCATCAACTGCACGCAGTGCGGCCCACGCTACACGCTGATTCGCGCCATGCCCTACGACCGCGCGAATACCACGCTCGATCGATTCATTCTTTGCAGCGACTGCGCCGCGGAGTATGCCGATCCGATGGATCGTCGCTTCCACGCGGAGCCTTTGGCGTGCGCCGTGTGCGGCCCGGTGCTCTTGTGGCAGGACGAGCGCCAGGGGATCAGCGGCAACGCGCCTGCGCTGGCGGCTGCGCTCGCGAGCCTGCGCGACGGACGGATCGTCGCCGTGCGCGGTGTCGGCGGCTATCACCTCATGTGCGATGCGCGCGATGAGCATGCCGTGGCGCGCCTGCGGGCGCGCAAGGGACGGCCGGCGAAACCGCTGGCGGTCATGCTGCCTTGGCGGGGCCGCGACGGTCTGGATCACGCCCGGATGCTCGCGCACCTCTCGCCGCACGAGGCGCGGGCGCTGCGTGACAGCGCACGTCCCATCGTGCTCGCCGAGCGCTGCGCCCAGGCGGCGCTCGCGCCCTCCGTCGCGCCCGGGGTTCGCGAGATCGGGCTGATGCTGCCGTACAGTCCGCTGCACCATCTGTTGCTCTCGGATTTTGGCGCCGCGCTCGTGGCGACCTCCGGCAACTTGAGCGGCGAGCCGGTATTGACGGAACCCGCCGACGCAGCCGAACGGCTCGCCGGTGTGGCCGACGGCTTCCTGCACCACGACCGTCCGATTGCCCGGCCGGCGGACGATCCCGTGGTCCGGGTTGTGGCGGGCGTCGCGCGCAGCGTGCGTCTCGGGCGCGGTAGCGCGCCGCTCGAGCTGACGTTGCCGCAGCGGGTTCGGGCGCCGATACTCGCCGTGGGTGCCTACCTGAAAACCACGGTGGCGCTCGCCTGGGAGGATCGTGCAGTCGTGTCGCCGCATATCGGCGAGCTGGCGAGTCCGCGCGGCCGGCAGGTATTTGCGCAGGTAGCTCGAGATTTGCAAGAGCTCTACGGAGTACGCGCGCTCTGCATTGCGCACGATGCGCATCCGGGCTTTCCCAACACCCGCTGGGCACTCGACTCGGGGCTGCCGACCCAACCGGTCTGGCACCATCATGCGCATGCGGCGGCCGTGGCCGGCGAGTATCCCGCAGAAGCGCCCTTGCTGTGTTTTACCTGGGACGGCATGGGACTCGGTCCGGATGGGACGCTTTGGGGCGGCGAGGCACTGCTCGGCATGCCGGGGGCCTGGAAGCGGGTCGCGAGCTTCCGGCCGTTTCGCCTGCCGGGCGGCGAGCGCGCGGCGCGCGAACCGTGGCGCTCGGCACTCGCCCTGTGCTGGGAGTCTGGACAAGCGCGGCCGCAGGCCTGGGCCGGGGATTCCCACGGCAGCGACCCGTTGCTGCGCGCCGCCTGGGAGAGCGGCCTGAACGCGCCCGCGACTACCGCGGTCGGGCGCCTGTTCGATGCCGCCGCCGCGCTGCTCGGGGCTTGCTCGAAGGCAAGTTACGAAGGCGAGGGGCCGATGCTTTTGGAAGCGTTGTGCCGCGATCCGGCGCTGCCCGTGGCGTTGCCGCTCGCGCAGGATGCGAGCGGCCTCTGGCGTAGCGATTGGGCACCGCTCCTGGCGGCGCTGCTGGACACGCGCGTTGACCCGGCAGTGCGCGCGTCGATGTTTCATGCCACCCTCGCTCATGCTCTGTGCGGGCAGGCGCGCGCCGTGCGGGAGGAATCCGGCGTGTCGCGCGTTGCCCTGAGCGGCGGAGTATTCCAGAACCGAATCTTGAGCGAGCTGGCAGAATCGCTGCTCACGGCGGCGGGTTTTGAGGTGCTGATGCCCCAGCGGCTGCCGGTCACCGATGCTGCGATCAGTTTCGGCCAGCTGATCGAGACCGCTGCCCTGCAGGCGCTCCCAACCGGAGGACTTGGTGCGCACGCCTAGATTTCGAGATACTCACATCAGTCTCGCGCACGGCAATGGCGGCCGGTTCATGCGCGAGCTCATCGACGAGATATTCGTGCCGGCGCTCGCCAATCCGCAGCTCGACACCGCTGCGGACGCGGTCGCGCTGCCGATACCCGCCGATCGCGATCTGATGCTGACCACCGACGGCTTCACCGTTCAACCCTTGGAATTTCCCGGCGGCAATATCGGATCCCTGGCCGTGCACGGCACGGTCAACGATCTGGCGGTGAGCGGCGCCGTCCCGCGGTATCTGACCTTGAGCGTATTTCTGGAGGAAGGCTTGGAGATCGCCGTGCTGCGCCGCGTGGTGCAAGGGTTGGCCGGCGCGGCGCGCGACTCGGACGTGTTCGTGGTGGCCGGCGATACCAAGGTCGTCGGCCGAGGCGACTGTGATGGCATCTACCTGGCGGCGACAGGCGTCGGCTTTCGGCCGCGCGGCGTGGCCCTCGGGCTTGCTCGAATCCGTCCGGGCGATCAGATTCTCATCAGCGGCCCGATCGGCGAGCACGGCGCGGCCGTCCTGCTCGCACGGCAAGAATTCGGGCTGCGCGGCGACCTCCTATCGGACGCGGCGAGCGTGCTGCCCCAGGCACAGGCTCTGATGAGCGTACCCGACCTGCATTTCATGCGCGACCCGACGCGCGGCGGCCTTGCGACCGTGGCTCACGAGGTCGCTCGCGCAACCGGGTTCAGCGTACGCTTGTCGGAAGCACGAATTCCGGTCAATGACTCCGTTCAATCGGTGTGTGAATTACTCGGTTTCGATCCTTTGTATCTGGCTTGCGAAGGACGCATCGTCGCGGTGGTCGGGCGAGACAGCGCCGAGACCGCGCTCGCGGCGTTGCGCAATGTCGCCCCGCAAGCCGCATTGATCGGTGAGATCGGCGAGGCAGCGCCGCAGGTCGTGTTGGCCACCGCATTCGGCGGCGAGCGCTCGCTCGATGAGCTCGAGGAGGACCCTCTGCCGCGCATCTGCTGATTGGTGTTCTTGCTTGGGAGCAAGATTCAGGTTGAAATCGGCATGCGACTGCAAGGAGACTCCTATGGGAACCGTCCCTACCGGCCGAAAAAGCCTGCTGCTCATTGGCGCCTCGCGTGGGCTCGGTTATGCCATGGCTGAGGAGTTCCTGAAACGCGACTGGGACGTCGTGGGCACCGTACGGGGCACCTCCTCGACCCGATTGCATGAACTCTCGCAGCGCTCGCCCGGGCGGATAGAAATCCAGACCCTCGATATCACGATGCCCGATCAGATCAGCGCGCTGCGCTCTGGTCTCGCAGCCCGGATGTTCGACATGCTGTTCGTCAACGCCGGTGTGACCAATAATCCGCAAGAGACCATTGGTGAGGTCGCGACGGATGAGTTCATCCGCGTCATGGTGACCAATGCGCTCAGCCCCATGCGTGTGGTGGAAACCCTATGTGACCTCGTTACCGCCGACGGCACCATTGGAGTCATGTCGTCAGGGCAAGGTAGCGTCTCGATCAACACGGTCGGCAAGCGAGAGGTGTATCGTGGCAGCAAAGCGGCGCTGAACATGTTCATGCGCAGTTTTGCGGCGCGACACTGCGCAGATCGGCGATCCATGGTGCTGATGGCGCCGGGCTGGGTTCGCACCGAGTTGGGCGGCCCAGAGGGTCGTCTGAGCATCGAGGAGAGCATCCCCAACGTCGTGAGCACGCTGCTGGCCATTCAGGGCAAGCCCGGACTGCACTACCTTGACTATCTGGGGAAGCCGGTTCCCTGGTAGGCGAATGGCTCGCTGGGCGCTCGGGATCGAGATCTGCGAGAAGCAACCAATGATCGTCATTGCGGCGTGCGCACTGATCGCAGGCAACCCAGCGGGAGCGGCTTCAGCTCCGGTCATGCCCCAGCCGTCGGGGTCCGAAGCGCAACTGGCCGAGGTGCTGGTCGTCGGCAAGCAGCCAGGCCCGGGCCTCTGGCGCATATCGAAGGGGGATCATGACCTGTGGATCTTCGCAACGCTGACACCCTTGCCGAAACAGATGATCTGGGACGCTACGGATATCGAGAAGCACATTGGGGAATCTCAGGCGGTGCTTGCCCCGCCGCGGATCGACCCACACGTCGGCTTCTTCCGCGGACTGACTTTGCTGCCTGCGCTTCTTCGCGCGCGCCACAATCCGGACGGGCGAACGCTCGAGCAGGTAGTGCCGCACGATCTGTACATGCGCTGGCTGGGATTGCGGGTGAAGTACCTCGGGAACTCGAGTGACGAGAAGCTGCGCCCGATGCTGGCCGCACTCGATCTCGCCGACAAGGCGCTTGATAAAGAAGGTCTCGACGATGAACCGGGCATCTGGAAGCGAATCGAGAGCATCTCGCGGCGGGCACGAGTTCCGGTTGAGCCCGTCGTACTCGATTTAAAGATTCCCGATGAAAAGGCCTATGTCCGCGACCTCACGCAGATCTCCACGGAGCGCGAGTTGGCCTGTCTGCGATCGGTTATCGAGCACTTGGAGAGGGATCTTCCATCCCTTCGCGAACGCGCCAACTTATGGTCGCTCGGCGACATCGCGCGGTTGCGGCCGCTGTTGCCGGCCGACGAGCCGATCGCCTGCTTCGACGCCGTGATGAGCGTGACCCGATTCCGCAGCGAGTACGCTCAGATCTCAGCGCGGCTCGACGCGCTTTGGATCTCGAGCGCCGAGCAAGCGCTGCAAATAAATCGAAGCACCCTGGCCGTGGTCGGAATCAAGAAGCTTCTTGCGGTTGATGGCTGGCTGGCGCAGCTGCGTTCGCGCGGCTATGTGATCCGGGAACCGTAGTGATCCGGGAGCCGTAGAGCTTGTTTGATCGCTGATGGAGGACTCACGTGTCGACATCAATACCGGAGCGGTCACCCTTCGACGGTAGTTTTGGGGCGATCGGTACCGCTGTCGCGCTCGTTGTGCCAGCGTCCCTTCTCGTCCTCGTAGGAGATCTCTGTCGTCTCGCCCGGCGCGGTCTGCTCGCTCGCCGCCTGTTTCGCGGCCTTGCGAGCTGCGTCGCGGGTCAGGAACGGCTCGGAATACGTCCCATTCGCCTGGTACGCCCACCCTCCGTCGTGCTTAACTACCTTATAAGTGATCTTGCTCATATCGTATTTCGCCTCCTCCGTCACAACCCGTCGTCTTCCTCATCCGCGTCGTCGTCTTCCGGGTGCCCCCACTCATCCTCGTCGTCGACCTCAAACTCCTCCGGCGCTTCAGTTTGCTCATCGACTTCGCGTATCGGCGCCTCATTTTCACTCTCGTGCTCATCGTCACGATCATCGTCATCGTCTTCGGTACCTGTCGTTGGCGTTGGAGCGATGCCTTCGGATTGAACGTTGCTCACTAAATCTCCTCGATGTGCGGACTACCCGCAGCCCCCCCAATGTAGACGCCGGGACCTCCGGAATCTGTCAGACTGCCGAGCAATCGGTAGGTTCAATCCATTACTGGGCGCTGACCCTCATCCACCGCCAGCGGTCTGATGCCGGGCGTAAATGCGCCGCATCGCGCTAGTCCGCCCTGTCGACCGTTACGCCGTAAGTCTTCGCGGCGCGAAGTATCCGCTGCCAGGCGGCGACGCGCTCCGCGTCGGTGACGCCGGTCACCTGGTCGAAGCGCGCGACTGCATTACGCACATGACTCGCATTCTCCAGCGGTTCTTTGCGCTGTGCAGGAAACGCAAATTCGCGTGTGGATAGCGCCCCACGGGCTTTGGTCGTGATCTTGGTCATCGGAATCTCCATTGCGTCAACCGCGGCGAGTGCCCGTGTTTCTCGAAGACTCACCCTTTAGCCATAGCATATCGACGCGATGCGTTAAGGTCGGTGCGGTCCCGTACTAAAGGTTAACTAGGCTCCGCTTTTCGGCATCACGCGAGCACGCAAGTCAGGGCAGGTCATGTATCCGAGCGCACAGAGCCAGGCGACCCACGTGTTGTAGCCTGATTGCGCAGTTGTGCCGATCTTTACGGAGAAATTAGAATGAGAAATTACGATCGTATCAACGCGCTTCCGCCTGATCGGATAGCCGAAAAGCACGCCCATATCGTGGGGGGTGGCATCGCCGGCCTCTCAACTGCGGCATTCCTTGTTACCGACGCCAGCATGCCTGCGGATCATGTAACAATCTACGAGAGCTTACCCTTGATGGGTGGATCCATGGATGCGGCTGGGAATGCCAAGAGCGGCTATACCAGCCGTGGCGAACGAGAACTCGAAGCCTACATGGAGTGCCTCTGGTATCTGTGCAGTAAGGTGCCTTCGCTACAGACCCCGGGGCTGACGATCCTCGACGAGACCCATCAGGCCAATCTTCGGGAGCCGATCAATTCTCACTTCCGGCTCATGGAAAAGCAGGGACGGCTCTATGACTATTCCGGCCCGCTGATGTCCGCCTATGACGCGAAGAGAATGCTGGAGCTTCTGCTCACGCCGGAAAGCGACCTTGAGATGAAGACGCCCGCCGACTGGTTCGGCCCACAATTCACGAACTCAGTGTTCTGGCTGTGCTGGAGTACGATGCTCGCGTTTCGCGACTATCACTCGCTGATCGAGGTTCGGCGCTACGTCGCGAGGTTCATGATGCACGACCACGGCATGACGCACTTGCAGGGAATTCTGCACACCGAATTCAACGAATACGACTCCCTCATCAAGCCGATTCACGTCTGGCTCGAGTCACTCGGCGTACGGTTCCGCGCGGGAACGACCGTCACAGACATCGCAACGCATAATCGCGCGGCCGATACCCTCGCCACCGAATTGACGCTCAGCGATGCCTCGGGTGTTCGACGCCTGGCACTCACGAGCGACGACCTGGTGTTCTTCACCAATGGCTCACTCACTCAAAATGCGACCATGGGTGATACGCACGTCGCGCCGACATTAGATCGGGAGACAGCGAATCGCGGGTGTTTCACGGTGTGGGAACACCTGGCGGCGCGCGATCCCAAATTCGGCCGACCGGCAGCTTTTATTTCCGACATCGAGAAGTCCAATTGGATGAGCTTCTTTCCCACGATCACGGGCGATCCCACGTTCTATGAGTACCTTGAGAAGAAGACCGGTGACAAGGCGGGCACGGGCGGCGCGATCACGATCGTCGATTCGAGCTGGAAGATCAGCTTCGTGCTCTATGGACGCTATTTCCCGGATCAACCGGCCGACGTGAATGTATTCTGGGGCGATGGTCAATGCAGCGACGCGAAGGGCGATTTCATCAAGAAAACCATGCGCGAGTGCACGGGGGCGGAGATATTCGCAGAGCTCCTCTACCACTGCGGACTCGAAGACAAGATCCCGGGTATTCTGGCTCACACCACGGTAACAACTTGCATGATGCCTTACATTACGAGCCAGTTCATGCCGCGCAAGATCAGCGACCGCCCCAAGGTCATTCCAGAAGGCTGCGTCAATCTTGCGTTCATCGGGCAGTTTGTCGAGTTGCCGGGCGATGTGGTCTTTACTGTGGAGACATCGGTCCGTACGGCGATGATGGCCGTTTGGGGTCTTACTGGATTGAACAAGCCGATGATCCCGATGTACGAGCCCGTGTACGATCTACGAGTCATCGTTGCTTCCCTTAAAGCAACGCTCGGCATCGACGAGATCACGCCCCAAAGCCTCAAAGACATCGCCGCCTCCAGCCCGCCATTGCCCGCTCTGCTCGCCTTCGTCAATGCCCTACCGTTGCCTGCCCCCGAAGCGGTGCGCGGCTTGGGCGCGGCGGCAGCCGCAGCTTGAAATAATCAAGAGGAACTGATGTATGTCGAAAATGCAGGTCGCGATGGTTGAACAGTTCAAGAAGCCGCTGGTTTTGCGCGAATGGGACATCCCAAAGCCGGGTGTCGGTCAAATTCTCGTGAAGACTGAGTTCTGCGGGGTGTGCCACACAGATATCCATGCGGCGGACGGTGATTGGCCCTTGAAGCCCCAATTGCCGTTCATCCCGGGACACGAGGGCATCGGCCGCGTGAGCGCGATCGGAGCGGGCGTCACGATGGTCAAGGAGGGCGATCGCGTCGGGGTGCCCTGGCTGCATTCGGCCTGCGGTCACTGCGAGTATTGTCTGACGGCGTGGGAAACGATCTGTCCGGCCGAAACCTTTACGGGCTACAACACGAATGGCGCGTTCGCGGAGTATCTACTGGCCGATCCCAACTATGTGGCACACATTCCCACCGGTTTATCACCGCAGGAAGCGGCGCCGATCATCTGCGCGGGTGTTACGAGCTACAAGGGCATCAAACAGACCGAAGCGAAACCCGGCGAATGGCTGGCGGTGTCGGGGATCGGCGGATTGGGGCACTTGGCCATTCAGTACGCAAAGCATATGGGACTCAAGGTCTGCGCGGTGGACGTCGATGACGGCAAGCTGGCGCTCGCGAAGAGTTTGGGCGCGGAGGTCACCGTCAATGCAAAGGAAGGCGACCCGGCCGCTGCGGTCAAAAAGGCGACCGATGGAGGCGCTCATGGCGTCCTCATCACAGCCCCTTCGCTGCCCGCGTTCAAGCAAGGCGTCGGTATGACGCGCAAACATGGGATTTGTGTCCTCGTCGGCATACCGCCCGGCGATTTCCCGGTACCGCTGTTCAATGTGGTCGCGGACTGCATCAGCATCCGCGGCTCATTCGTCGGCAACCGCGAGGACCTCGCGGAAGCCTTGAGCTTCGCCGCCGAGGGCAAAGTCAAGGCTGACATCGAATTGCAACCCTTGTCGGCGATCAACACGGTGTTCAAGCGGCTCGAGGCGGGAGACGTATCCGCGCGCGTGGTGCTGAAGTTCTGATGAACTTCGCGACGACTCTCATCGATGCGATCGAGACCTGTTGGAGTTCGATATGTACGCGATGATCCTCAAGAAACTGCAGGCTCCGCTCGAGTGGATTGAGCTGCCGGATCGAGAGCCGGGCCCCCATGAGATACGGGTGAAGGTCCTCGCGTGCGGTGTCTGCAGAACGGATCTGCATGTCGTCGACGGCGAATTGCCCAATCCAAAGATCCCGATCATTCCCGGGCACGAGATCGTCGGCCGGATAGACGGCATGGGCGCGGGGGTCACAGGCTTGGCTTTCGGCGAACGGGTCGGCATCCCCTGGCTTGGCCACACGGATGAGACCTGTCCTTACTGCCTGATGCATCGCGAGAACCTGTGCGATCATCCGCTGTTCACGGGCTACACGCGCGACGGGGGCTATGCGACGGCAGCGGTCGCCGATGCACGTTTCGCATTTCCCTTAGGCGAGGCGGGCAGTGACATCTCGATCGCGCCGCTGCTCTGCGCGGGGCTCATCGGCTGGCGCTCACTCGTGATCGCGGGCGAAGCCAAGAGAATCGGCCTTTATGGTTTCGGGGCCGCTGCCCATATTGTCGCTCAAGTCGCACAGTGGCAGGGACGGCGGGTTTACGCCTTCACTCGATCCGGCGATACGAGCACCCAAGCATTCGCCAAGAGCTTGGGCGCGGCCTGGGCCGGCGGCTCCGATGAGGCGCCGCCCGAACCGCTCGATGCCGCAATCATCTTCGCACCGATCGGACCCCTGGTCCCGCCGGCGCTCAAGGCCGTGCGCAAAGGAGGCAGGGTGGTCTGTGCCGGCATCCACATGAGTGACATTCCAAGCTTTCCCTACAGTATTCTGTGGGAAGAGCGGGAGCTGCTGTCGGTTGCAAATCTCACGCGCAAGGACGGGCTCGATTTTCTACACGTGGCGCGGCAGATCGGCATCACGGTGAAGACGACGCGCTATCCGCTGAGCGCGGCGAACCAGGCACTCGCTGATCTGCGGGCCGGACGTTTTGAGGGTGCCGCCGTCCTGACGCCTTAGCTAACCAGCGCGGGGCGTGGCTTTGAGGCGGAACGTTGGGAACAGTATCTGCGGTGGTGCACACCTATCCGCACTGGTCGGGCCTCGGATCATGGCCATTGGTCGCATCGATGCCGGCGGTTCCGAATCCGGTCCTGATTACGGCCTCTTGGATCCGCTCCGGGGATACAAGGGCCGGGTCATAGACGATAGTCACCTCACCGGAAGCCAGCGATATCTGCACATCGTCGACGCCGCTCAGCATGCGCAGTGCAAGCGATAGCTTGATCGGGCAGCCGCCACACTGCATGCCGGTCACGAAAAAGCTATCGGTTTGCATGTGCCTGCGCTGCCGTCTGTCTACCGAGTTCAAGCAATCGTGCGCTCCCGATTAGGATGCCAATAAAGCTTTCGGTCATAGTCTATTTGGATCCGCTCGCATTAGTCTGTTCGTTGTCCCACATGCGGACCGAAGGGATGACACGGTCACCGTCCTGCGCCCGGTTTCCGCGCTACGACCGCGGCAATCTCTTTTATCTACATAAGCGGTTTAGCGCACAGAGTTTCCAGTGCTGGCGCCGCAATGTTGCGTCACGACCACCCACACCAAGGGATCACAATGATCGAAGACGCGCATTGGCAACGAGAACTCATGGCCGCACTTCATTTGGAGGATGCCTTCAATGCGGTGCAGTTGGAATCTCCAACGGCTGAGGAGGCTGCCTTTTTGAAGCCGACTCAGGCCGAGAGTGAGCGGGCGGTTGCCAACATGCGAGCATGGCGCGCTTACCTTCCAGAGCGATGTGTTGCCAGTATGGTCGACGACGGATGGCAGTGGTCAACCTAGCCTGCTGGTCGTAAGCCCAGGACTTCACCGACCCGATTGGACGCCGAGTGGCGGCGGGCGTCCACGGCGCGCCGATTTCGTATTCGACTACAAAACCGTCTGAGTGTGCTCACCTTGCATCGCCGGACGAGTATTGACGTGAAAGTGTTCTCGCCCTAGCGAAAGCAAGGCTTCGTCACTGGGTTGATCAATCGTCTCCACGGTGAATACTTGCGACGCATGGTAGGGGCGCAGATGATCCATGTAGACCTTGAACGCCGATTTGGCATTTCCCGGACCGGTAACGAGTATGCCTGCCGTTTGACCGAGCGTCCCGGCGACGCGCCGAAAGAAATCGCTATTCTCCGGCGGATTGCCGCCCGCCTCCCAACCCTCTCGCCGATGATGCAGACGCTGCAACGAAGTGCGCGAATTCACGTTCATTTCCGACTCATCGTCTCCGGCGAATCGGTAAACTTTTGCTTCCTGGTGATCGATCCATACGAGCGCGTGATGAAGCTGGCTCATTCGAGGTCTCCTGCGGTAATTTGGGATGCGGAGTATGACGGTTTGATGGCGTCGCGGCGGTTCGCTAGCCCACGGAAGCATGCGATGGCGCGCGAGGCGTGCTTGCGTGCGCTATCGCACCGAGCTTGCGGCGTATAACGGTTAGCGTCTCGAACCATGAATACCGCTACCCTCACACCCGAATACCTTCGCAAGATCAATGCCTACTGGCGAGCCGCCAATTACGTATCGGTCGGACAGATCTATCTCTATGACAATCCACTGCTCAAGCGACCCTTGACACTGTCCGACGTGAAGCCGCTGGTCGTCAGTCATTGGGGCACCACGCCGGGCCAGAATTTCATCTATGTGCACCTGAACCGTGCGATCAACAAGTATGATCTGGACATGTTCTACGTCGCCGGACCCGGCCATGGCGGCCCCGCCATCGTGGGCAATGTGTATCTCGAAGGCACGTGGAGTGAAGTCTATCCGAACGTCACCCAGGATGAGGCCGGGCTCAAGGAGCTGTTCAAGCAATTTTCGTTTCCAGGCGGCATATCGAGCCACGTCGCGCCAACCACGCCGGGGTCGATTCACGAAGGCGGCGAGCTCGGGTACTCCTTGAGCCACGCGTTTGGTGCCGCCTTCGACAATCCCGGTCTGATCGTCGCCTGCGTTATCGGCGATGGTGAAGCGGAAACCGGCCCCCTGGCGACCTCGTGGCAATCCAACAAGTTCCTGGACGCCGCCACCGACGGCGCCGTTTTGCCGATCTTGCACTTGAATGGATACAAGATCAGCAATCCCACGGTTCTCGCGCGCATCGAGGGCGCGGAATTGGAACAGTTCCTGCGCGGCTGCGGTTGGGCGCCGCAGTTCGTCGAAGGCGATGATCCGGACACCATGCACGAGTGCATGGCCAAGGCGATGGACGCAGCGATCGAGGAGATCCACCGAATCCAGGCAACGGCACGCGACCAGCAGGATCCTTCCCGCCCGCGATGGCCGATGATTGTGTTGAAATCGCCCAAAGGCTGGACGGGACCGAAGGTCGTCGACGGATTGCAGATCGAGGGGACGTTTCGTGCCCATCAGGTGCCCATGCTCGTGGATCCGGAGCATCCGGAACACGTTCCGTTGCTCGAAAGCTGGATGCGAAGCTACAAACCGGAGGAATTGTTCGACCAAAACGGCTGCTTGATTCCTGAATTGGCGCAACTCGCCCCGAAAGGCGATCGCCGGATGGGCGCCAACCCCCATGCCAATGGCGGCATTCTGTTGCGCGACTTGAAAATGCCTGATTTTCACGACCACGCGATCCATGTGGCCTCTCCCGGCGCCGTTGAAGGCCACGATACGCAGGTGTTGGGGACCTTCCTGCGCGACGTGTCCAGGCTGAATCAAGGCGAGCACAATTTCCGCATCTTCGGCCCCGACGAGACGCTCTCGAACCTATTGGGCGCGGTGTTCGAGGTCACCAACAGGCAATGGGACGCCCGACAGGCGACGAATGACGAATTCCTCGCACCCCAGGGACGGGTGCTCGACTCGATGTTGAGCGAGCATCAGTGCGAGGGATGGTTGGAGGGCTATCTACTGACCGGACGACACGGGCTGTTCAACAGCTACGAGGCCTTCATCCGCATCATCGATTCGATGTTCAGTCAGCACGCGAAATGGCTCAAGGTATGTCTGGAACTGCCCTGGCGTCGGAAGATTTCCTCGTTGAATTATCTGCTTGCCTCCCACGTGTGGCAGCAGGATCACAACGGCTTCACCCATCAAGATCCCGGTTTCCTCGATCACGTCATCAACAAAAAGGCCGACATCGTACGGGTCTACCTGCCGCCCGATGCGAACTGCCTGCTTTCGGTGTTCGATCACTGCTTGCGCAGCCGCAACTACGTGAACGTCGTGGTCGCCGGCAAACACGCCCTTCCGCAATGGCTCACCATGGACGCTGCCGTCATCCATTGCACGGAGGGGATCGGCATCTGGCAATGGGCCAGCAACGATCAGGGCGGCGAGCCGGACGTGGTCATGGGCTGCTGCGGAGACACCCCGACGCTGGAAGTCCTGGCGGCCGTGTCGATCCTGCGCGAGCACTTCCCGGATCTGCGGGTCCGGGTGGTCAACGTGGTCGATTTAATGAAGCTTCAGTCCTGCTCGGAGCACCCGCACGGGTTGAACGAAATTGATTACGACTCGCTGTTCACGAAAGACAAGCACATCATCTTCGGTTTTCACGGGTATGCATCGCTCGTACACCGTTTGACCTACCGGCGCACCAATCGCAATCTGCACGTCCGCGGCTACAAGGAGGAGGGCACGATCACCACACCATTCGATATGCGGGTGCAGAATGACCTCGACAGATTCCACCTGGTGATGGACGTGATCGATCGGCTGCCGCAACTGGGCAGTCGGGGCGCTTACCTGAAACAAACGCTGCGGGATAAGCTGATCGAACATAAGCATTACATCAATCAGCACGGCCAGGACATGCCCGAAATTCTCAATTGGAAGTGGGATCAGCGCAGGGCGGACACGCGAGAGGCCGCCGGTGCAACAAATGACCGGCCCGGATCCAAGAGCGGGCTGCAGGGCCCGGGGGTCACGCGGAAGGCGAGTTAGCCTCGAAACGCTGATCGCCGGCAGCGCTGCACAACAAGCGCTGCTGCGTCGCACGCGTTGCAATGCGGCCCCGATGGCTGGCTTTTTCCGGCGCTACGCGCGCCTCATTTAGGGGTTTCGGCCGTCTGACGGTCGTGCGGTCTCGATGGAAGCGTTTCTCCAAGCGTGGATGGGGGCGTTTGCGAAGCGGCCACCTCGGTCGGCACCTCCTGAAAGCGGCTTACAGCTATCCATTGACCGAGAAACATCACGCAGATGTAGATTGCGATGACCATCAAGAGGACGGTGGGCGGCGGCCGATTCACGGCGGCTTCGCTCTGGGAGTCATTGGGCGCGGGCGCGCCATCGGCAGGAGCGGAGCGGCTCGGCAATAGGGCGATCAAGCGGTCCGCCATCGCCGCCTGATCGACTGGCAATAACCGACCAGGTGATGCCGCGATCATCGAGGTCAATCTCTGCGCGGCGGTCTCCTGCGGTAATCGAGTCAGATCCGCGGCCGCCTCCCAGGGATCGACGTTCTGCCGCGCGAGGACGGAGAGGACAGTGAGCAATGCTCCATTTGAACTCTCGCCGACCGGCGCGTAGAGGAAATCGTCATAGGTTGACGGGAGCACAGATCGCGAAGCAGAACGCACCATACCAAACTCCAAATTGTCGACGTCCGGAAGCAACCAGCACCTCAGGCTAATCCAACCGACCGGGGTTGGTCGGTGCGCTGGCACGCTTAGACCTCCCAATTGGGTATCCATCGGACGCCATACATTGCCATTTACCGGGCAGCAGTGAGGGCACCGCCCCAGAGTGCGGTGTCGTACATACACCACCTGCGATTACGCCCAGCATACGTTCCTTGAGCCCACAAAGCGGCGGACAGCGCAAGTGTTCGAAATGTTGGAGGAGAGGTGTGTGTTACATAGCATGAAGGATCTGGAGGGTTACACCATAGGCGCACTCGATGGAGTAATCGGCCATGTGACGGATTTCTATTTCGACGACGAGGCGTGGGTCATCCGTTATCTCGTGGTGGAAACGGGAACCTGGCTTTCCCACCGACGTGTATTGATTTCGCCCGTTGCGATCAATGAGCCCAATTGGTCCGAGAAGATATTTCCGGCAGCGATTACGCAAGACCAGGTGAAGAACAGCCCGAGCATCGACACCGACAAACCCGTTTCGCGTCAACATGAGATGGGCTACCTCGATTACTACGAGTATCCGCACTATTGGGAGGGTGGGGATTTCTGGGGCGATGGGATGATGCTGTGGGGTGTGAAATCTGAACGGACCGCGAAGACCGAAGGTCGGCCGCATAATGATCGACATCTGCGCAGTGGCAACGAGATTGCGAGATATGACGTACTTGCGGCAGACGGGGATATCGGCCACGTGCAGCACCTGCTCGTCGACGAGCGGCGCTGGGCGATCCGCTACATCGTCGTCAATACGAGCAACTGGTGGCTTGGCCACGAGGTCCTCATCGCACCGCAATGGGTCACGGGCGTGCGATGGGACGAGAGACAGGTGTCGGTGGGCTTAACTCGCGATGCGGTGAGGGGATCACCGCCGTATTTGCCGGGCACCCGGGTGGGGCGCGAGGAGGAAGCGCGCATCTATGATCATTACGGCAGACCCGGATATTGGGGGCGTGAAGTTCAGCTGGAAAATCCGGAAATCCGCACGATACCGTAGGCGCACCCATGGCACTCCATATTGGGTTGATGGCACTCACTCCGGGGGCTGGCGCATGCTGATACGTAATTTAACCGTCGCCGAATGCCGCAGCCAACTTGAGCAGGCGCGTGTCGGTCGACTGGCATTCGTGCGGAACCGCACGCCTCATATCGTGCCGATGCGCTTTTCCTACGATGGATCCGATCTATACGGCTTCAGTATTCTTGGACAAAAGATCGAGTGCATGCGGGAAAACCCTAACGTTTGCGTGGAATTTGACGACCGAATAAATCATTATCAATGGATGAGTGTCATAGCGAGCGGTCTGTACGAAGAGCTGCCCGATTCGCCGGAGAATATGGTCGCACGGAATCACGCGCAAGCGGTATTGCAGAAAGTAGCTACGTGGTGGCAGCCGGCGACCGTAGTTGCGGAACCAGACAATGCTTTCATGCCCATCTTTTTTCGTATTCGCATCCAAAGCATGACCGGACATCAGGCCGTACCTGACCCTTCCGAAGAAATTCTGTTGAGCGGCCGAGAGTCCGCAGCCGTGCGACCGGGTGCGATCCGTGCTTTCCTCAAGGAAATCTTGCACGTTTCTAAAAGAACGGCACGGCCGAAGCATTAGCAGCCGCCGGAGTGGCATACAAATACTGTAGAAGTCGCCCCGAATCCAGCTCGCCGCAAGTCATCGACAGATTGGACGACTCGGTGATCCGCTCCCTAACACTTCCTCAGAAGGCGAGAACACAATGTCGATTGACGACAAATCATTGGTGACCGAAAGACCGGTATGGTTGATCACCGGCTGTTCGAGCGGCTTTGGCCACGAATTGGCAAAACAGGTGCTTGGCCTTGGCTATCGGACGGTCGTGACAGCGCGGAATCCGGGACGGCTCGGTGCGCTCGCGGCGCTTGGTCACTCACTGGTGTTAAAACTGGACGTGACGGACCCGGCGCAGGTCGCTGCGGCGGTCGCATCGGCCGAGACACATTTCGGGCGTATTGACGTGCTCGTGAACAATGCGGGAATAGGGTATTTCGCAGCGATCGAAGAGGGCGAGGACGATGCCGTGCGCCGGTTGTTCGAGATCAATGTGTTTGGGCTGACTCATATGATCAAGGCGGTCCTGCCTGGCATGCGCAAGCGCCGCAGCGGCTTCATCGTGAACCTATCGTCATTGGCAGGACTGCGGTCATTCCCTGCACTCGGCTACTACAATGCCAGCAAGTACGCCGTCGAAGGATTGTCGGAGGCACTCTGGCAGGAAGTGGAGCCACTGGGCATCAAGGTCATGCTGGTCGAGCCCAGCGGCTTTCGCACTGATTGGGCAGGCCGGTCGGCCGACGAGAGCCCGCGGCACATCGCGGATTATGCGGCGACCGCTGGCGTTAGCAGGAGTCGGCTCAGGGCAGACTCAGGACATCAACCGGGCGATCCGGTGCTCGCGGCACGCGACATCATCCAGGCCACCGAATCGAAACAGCCGCCGCACCGACTTCTGCTCGGTAACGACGCGTACGATGGCGCGGTCGGCAAGCTCGAGCAGCTGCGCACTGAATTCCAACAGGAAGAGGCCGTGGCGAGGGCCGCCGACCATGCGCAGGTCTGACCGAGGCACGTCATGTGGTCCCCGCCAGACCATTCGCATCTCCGGTTCGTTTCGATCAACTAGATAGAGAGATAACCGCCATCGCAGGCCATGGTCGCGCCGTTCATGGTAAGGAGCGCAAACACTCATCATGCCGTTCAGTGTTCGAAGCCGGTGCCCAATCGCGCGAGAAAGTGGCGGGGCGCACTAGGTCTGCTGCCGCACAGACGGGTGGCAATGAATGGTATTAGCTAACTCCACGGAATCGTCCCGGGTGCTGGCCGATGCGAAAAATATTGCCATCAGACGAGGAAATATCTATGAGCGAAGGCGGTCAGCGATGAGTTCAGTTTGGCGCCTAATCAACGAAGGAGAGCGGTCGTGAGCGAAAACAACCATGCGATTGTCTGGCTCGATCATAGCGAAGCGAAAGTGTTTCGTATAAGCGGGGACGAAGAGTCTCAGATCGACATTCACTCCCATGCTTCGCTTCAGCGCTTGCACCACCGGTCCACCGGCTGGGAGGCGGGAGGTAATCCGCCCGACGATACGGAGTTTTTTCACCGCATAAGCGCTGCCCTAGACCATTCAGGGAGCACTGTTATCACCGGTCCCGGCAACGCCAAGCTGGCGCTAAAAACCTATCTCGACCGGCATCAACTCCCCATTGCTTCGCGTGTTGTGGCGGTGGATACCCTGGATAACCCGACCACGGATGGATTGCGTGACCAAGCGCGCCGATATTTCATGAGCGCCATCCCGACGCCATGAAACTCCACCCGGCAGCGATGAATTATTCGAACGCGTCCAACGGCGCATAGGCGCAAGTCCCGGAAGCCAAGCAACAGGCTCGGGTGCTCGCGATGACGGGGATCCGGCCGCCGACGAACAAAACCCTAGGTACACGCCTCCGGCCTCCGCCGCGGCATCGAGCGCATTTCTTTCCGCCGCCTTGAGGGGCGATCTTGGTGTAAGCCACCAGATCCCTAGAGCGGGATGCGACGCGTCAGTGCAACAGAGCGAACACGAGACAACCGACCCCACCGACGGCGAGCAATGCATGCAGCACCACGACTATCCAAGGATGAGGTTTGCCACGCAGTTGATAGCTGAGGAGGAAAAGCCCTCCAAGAGCGGCCAGAACCAGAACGGCGACACCGTACTTAATCGCAGCGGCGTCGGTCGCGATTAACACAAACAGCGCCAGCACGAGCGCCGTTGCGGCGAGAACCCCGTGCCCCAGCGCAAGAGGCGCCCAACGCTTCGCACCTCTGAAAATGCCGACTGCCATGACGAGTCCGCTGAGCGCAGCGTACATAAATAGAACAATAGAAGCAGTTAACATTCGCCTGGCTACCCGTACTTGCCGTTTGCGCGCCAGCGGTCAGTCGCGTCGATCGCGCCGCCGTTAGTCTCGTCAGCAGGTGTCCGAGAACAGCCGAGCCATACGACGATAGTTTGAAGCCGAAACTGGAACCGTGCCTGGAACCGTGCGCCGGCAGTTAAGAAGAAACTCTTTTTAAGTCAATGGCTGGGGTGAAACCACATGTACGGAATCTGTCCATCCGTTCGAAGTGCTCATAAACGCGGCAAAGCAAGGTACTATAGAGTGCAGTTTGGGTGTTTGCCACGTCCCCATAATTCTGGGGATCCATGCTACTACTTTGCACAGGTGCAAAGTAGAACTTCTCAGCCCTGATTCTCCGGTTTGCAGCGCTGCAAACTGGCCCAGTTTTCAGCCATCCACATTGCACACCGCAGAAATTCCTGAGAAGTGTGCAGGGTGCTTTCCTCGATTCTGGACGACGCCGTGCACTCGTAATCGCACCGGGCTGGCGTGCGTCACCGAAAAGGCCGCCCGCGCTCCAGGGCGCTTTTTACCTCACGGCGAATACAACCGGGAAATGCCAACGCCACCCGTAATCAAAACCGCTCCGTTTTCGAGCAGTATGCCATTTTGGCCGTAATCGATATTTGGCAAGTTGGGCTCCTGCGTCACGGAATTCGTGCTGGGGTCATAGAGCGCAGCGGTGGAAAGGCCGCTTGCGATCGTTGCGTCGTATCCCCCTGTAATCAGGACCTTTCCATTGGCGAGCAAGGTCGCCGCTTGCAGACTTCGCTCGCCGATGTTCGCGGCGTCGGACCAAGCGTTGGAGACGGGATCGTAGAGTGCAGTGGTACCGAAGGATCGGGATGGACCCGGATAGAAATTGGCCCCGCCAGCGCCAACCGAGCCCAAATTGGCCTTGATCGTGGCCTGTCCGCCCGCAACCGCGCTTGCCTTTCCCGTTGCGGAGTTCACCGTAGCGGACGCCAAGGAACTGGACGACCACTCGGCACTTGAAGTTACATCCTGCGTGCTGTTATCGGAATAAGTGGCGGTCGCAACGAATTGGGCGGTCATTCCTGCCGGAAAAGTGGGATTCGCCGGAGTCACCGCGATAGAAACCACTTCAGGAGCAGACGGAGACGACGAGCCTCCCATACCGCCGCCTCCGCAAGCGTGCAGACACACGATCAGCGCAACAAGACCGAGCGCACGGAATCCCTGCTGCATCCATCGATCCTCTTGGTAATTCTTCGGCGTTCGTCCTTCCGAAGCACCCAGAAATCAGAGGTTGATTTTAGACCCGTGGCTGCCGAGTGTACATGCGGTGGGACGGCTCGGATAACACCCGCATATTTGGTGAAATCAATGGTCGGGTTGACAGGATTTGAACCTGCGATTCCTACGTCCCGACTATTACTCTGCAGTTTCAATGCCTGCAGCCACTATCGGCTGGATTTCCGAAGCTAGGCGCTCACTTTGATCGACTTGCAGAGCGCCGCGACGCGAGAGAGCGGTTTGTAATCCGAGGTGTTCCGTCTCCTTGAATGTGATTCGGGACAAAAGGCTTCTGACAGACTCGCTTTATTCCAGCTTTTGTAAAATTCCCCCAATCCGACCGCTAATGTCGAGATTCGAGCGCCGGTGTGACGGATATCCGATATTGCGAATGTAGACTGCGACTCGCGGACACCTTTGCGAGCTTGATCAGCAACGACATATCGGGGCAGCGATGATGCGACGCCGCGGTACCGCCGCTGTGCGCTGCGTCCTCCAAAACAAAGAATGTTTTCTGTATAAGCATGCGTGTACTGCGTCGAAGTCTTGGCAGTCGCCCGTATCGACCATCTCCTTCCATCGAATAGATTGGCGTTGCCTGGATTCCGGATTGTTTGGAGCAGAGTTTTTTGGAGCAGAGAATGTCGCATGGGAAGACCGCATTAACGTTGATGATGGCCCTTGCTCTGCCAGGTGCGGCCCAGGCGCTCGGCTTGGGTGAGATTCATCTGGATTCCGCTCTTAACGAGCCGCTCGCGGCCGATATTGACATCGTCGGGGCGACCGCGGACGACCTGGCGGGGATCACCGCCTCGATCGCCAATCGGGAAACCTTTGAGCACTTAGGCGTCGACCGCTCCGCGTTCTTGACCACCGTCGCGTTTAAGATCTCGCGCGACAGCAGGGGACGGGCGGTTCTCGCAATTCGTTCGACGGTCGCCTGCACCGAGCCTCTGCTTAACCTGTTGGTTGATCTACGCTGGCGCGGAGGCGACTTGATTCGCCAATATACGCTGCTGCTCGACCCGCCTGGATTCCCTTCGGCCGCGCCAGTCGCTGCGGCCGTGGTGGATGTACCCGCGAGCTACACCGTGCCGGTCAGCGTACGGCCGGTGGTGGAGGCTGCTCCGGCCTCGGACAAAGCAAGCACGACGGCCGGTGAGCCGGCTGCGCGCAAGACCGTTAGAGTCGGCGCAAAAGCGACACTGCGCGGAGTCGCTTGGCGCGTCGGCTCGCGTTCCGATGCCGATCTTAAGAGGATGATGATCGCTATTTTCCGCGCGAACCCGAACGCCTTCGAGGGCAACATCAACCGGCTGCGCCGCGGCGCGGTGTTGACGATCCCTTCAGCCACCGAGATCTCGGCGATTTCCGTCGCAAATGCCAATCACGAAGTTTACGCTCAGATGCAAGCGTGGCACGCAGCGATCCTAGGGGCGACCGCAACCAAACCCGCTGCGCCGGCTGTTGCGGCGCCGGTTTCTTCGCCCCATGAGTCCTCGGCGCCGAGCCCACCCGCGGCGGCTCTCGATCGCAGAGTCCAGCAGTTGGAGAGAGGGCTCGACGAGTTGCGGGATCAGCTTGACCGTGAGCACGATGCGTTAATCCGCGCGCAGGCGCGATTGATCCTTGCCGAGACAGCGCCGGCGGTGGTCGCTCCACCACAGGCCCACTCAGGACGAGGGATTGGCGCGAGCATCGCGGCGGTCCTGGCGCTCGCGGCAGCCGCCTTCGGCATCTATGCTTGGCGCCGGCGTCGAGCGCTCGCCTCTCAGCTCTCGCCCGTTCCAGTAGCCGTGCAAGCCTCCGTGTGCGAGGCGGTGGCGCCCAGCACGCCGGTCGATGTGGAACCGCACGCAGTCCGGATCCAACCGCACGATGTTCCGCATGAAACGCACGATGCCCCGTCCGCAACACCGTTGCCTGCAGAGGCCGGCGAGCGGCAATGGGTCGCCGACGCATTGGCCCGCCGGCGTAACAGCATCGCGACCGAGCCGAATGAGGCGGACATTCTCAACGACGCCGTTGATGTCGAGTCATTGGAAGCCTCGTATCTGTGGCAACGCGGCGGCGACGGCCTCGACGACACCGTCAATCTCGGCGATACGCACCTGACCCCCGGCCTTTCAGCCACCGTGAAGCTTTGCATTGATGATCCCGACGCGAAGACGATGCCGATCGAGACGGCGCGCATCGTCGGGATCACCGAATCGACAACGCGGGAGCTTGGCGCCGGCGAGAATGCCATGCCTGTGACAGAGTCAGTCGCCGATGTGACCAACCTCGATTACAACTTGCTCGATCTTGACGCGACGGTGCAGCATGTTCAGATGCCGAGCGCCTTGCACGAAAACGTCGGATTCACGGAACGCCGCACCAGTCTCGTGGACGTCTTGAAGAGCGCCGTGGAACGAGAGCCGCATCGTCAGGACCTGCGAATGAAGTTGCTGGAAACGTACTACGCCGCCGCCACGACCAACCGCCAGGGATTTCTGGATATCGTTCAGAAAATCGCCCACGAGCGAGCGAGCCTGAATGAGGGCGAATGGGACAAAATCGCCTGGATGGGCCGGCAGATCACGTCGGATGACGTTTTGTTCGCGCCCCTGGCCGCGCAGTCGGACGAGGAAGATCTGGCGAATTGCGCTTGACGCTTCGGTCACCCAATCTGAACGCTCGGGCAGGGAGCTTCCGGATCAGAAAATATTTTGTGTCCTCAGTGTGTACCCGGCTATTTCTCGAGAGTCACTTGGGTACGGTTTAGTCAGAAAATCAATGGTGGGGTGACAGGATTTGAACCCGCGACTCCTGCTTCCCGAACTTCTCGAACCTATGGACCCTGAAAATGCAATAAAAACAGCATCTTAAAATAAGGCACGGCGCGGCTGAGCGTCATAAACCCCAGACCTTCCGGCTTGCTTCTAATGCGATCAATGATTAAAATGCAATCATTGATTGAGGGAGGAAATATGGCAAGTATAACGATCCGCGACATCGATGAGCGTCTGAAGGCGCGCTTGCGCGTGCAGGCGGCCCACCATGGCCACTCGATGGAAGAGGAAGCCCGCGAGATTTTGCGAACGGCCTTGTCAACCGGGCGTTCGCGGCAGGGATCTCTCGTTGACTCCATTCGCGCTCGCATCATGCCGCTGGGTGGCGTGGAGTTGGAAATTGCACCGCGCGAGGCCATACGTGAGCCGGCGAACCTGGACGCATGATCATTCTTGATACCAACGTGCTCTCTGAGGTGCTGCGTCCCGTTCCTGAATCCTCAGTCATGGATTGGCTGGCGATCCAACCCCGCGTGTCTTTGTTCACGACCAGCGTAACCCGGGGGGAAATTCTCTACGGCATTCGAGTGCTCCCGGACGGAAAGCGTCGGCGCGGACTGTGGGAAGCCGCGAAAGGGATTTTTGATGAAGATTTCGCTGGCCAGGTATTGAGTTTCGATAACGATGCTGCCGACATGTATGCCGAGATCAGCGCCTCGCGACGGTCGGCAGGCAAACCCATCAGCCAGTTCGATGCCATGATTGTTGCAATGGCTCGTTCTAGAGGGGCAGGCCTCGCCACACGCAACGTGAAAGACTTCGAGCACTGCAGCGTTGAGCTCATCAATCCGTGGGCAGCGTAATCAGCTTACCGCCGAGCCCGTGTTGGCCAAGCGGGGGGAGGGATCGACGATGCAGAGAATCCTGATGTTGAGAGATGACGCTAGCAAGGGCGGCGGCGGCCAGCGCAACGAGCCCAAGAACGTGCTGGGCGATCGACTCGAAGTCTGCTCCGTGAGTCCCATGACAGGTTTTTTTCGCGACGGATGCTGCGACACGAGCCGCGAGGACGTCGGCAGCCACACCGTGTGCGCCGTCATGACCGCGGGATTTCTTGAGTATTCGAAGACTTGCGGCAATGATCTCTCGACGCCGGTCCCGGAATTCGGCTTTCCGGGACTCAAGCCCGGTGATCGTTGGTGTCTTTGCGCACCTCGGTGGCAGGAAGCGCTGCAAGCGGGGCGTGCGCCACGCGTGGTCTTGCGCGCTACACATCAAGGTGCCTTGAGCTACTGCTCGCTCGTGGACCTCAAGCGCTTGGCGGTCGACCTCGATTGACTCGCTGCACTGGAGGCGGCGGTGAATAGTCGGGCTTCAGCCATGGTCGAGAGAAGCGTGCGAAAGCATCGCCTGTGGTGAAGGGTCCCGCGCCAACGCAAGTGCTCACGAGAACAGAAGTGTATTTGCGGAAGGCCGAGGCTCTTACATGGTACGCGCGAGTACGATGAGCGCAAGTCCGGTCAGAAAACTGCCGAACATCGCCGCCAGCAGCTCGGACGTGCCCTTGGGAGCCGTGCGAAACTCCTTCCAGATGAATACCCCCCAGATTGCTGCGACCATGGTGGCGCCCTGGCCGAGCCCGTAGGAGATTGCGAAGCCGGCGCGCCCCGAAGCAATGAGGTTGAGGGACATACCGGTTCCCCAGATCAGGCCGCCCAAAACGCCGGTCATGTGCGTCGGCAGGCTCCCCGCGAAGTAGTCGCGGAAGCGCACGGGCTCGCCGACCAACGGTCTTTTCATGGCGAGGATGTTCCAGACGAAGCTGCTAAGCACTATTCCCACCGCGAGCACGAAAACAGCGGCGTAGGGACCCATCTTGCCGGCCGCCGCGTGAGTCGGATCCGCACCCATCGCCGCCGCGACGAAGCGATAGAAGATACCCATGAACACACCGCACGCCACCGACAGCAATAATCCTCGGGTGCTGCTCTTGGCGCCGCCGCCAGAGTCGGGCGAACCTACGGCCAATCGGCGATAGGCCAGGGCATCCAGAATGATGGCGAGAACCACCATGCAGACGCCGGTGGAAAGGAGTGCGACGTTGCCTATGGGCGCGGCGAGGTAGTTCATGATCACGCCGATGATTAGCGCGAGTCCGATCCCGACGGGGAAGGCGACTGCCATGCCGGCAATGTCGATGGCGGCGACGAGAAGAAGGTTGGCGAGATTGAAAATCGCGCCACCCACCAGCGCCTCTAGAATGGAGGCAGTCGAGGCTTGCGCGAGATCCGCGAAGAACGCACGGCCTTCGGCGCCGCTGCTTCCCAGCGTGAGTCCGAATGCCAGCGTGACCAACAACACTCCGAGGACGTAGTCCCAGTAGAAGAGCTCGAAGCGCCAGTCAGGGCGTGCGAGCTTGCGGGTGACCGCCCACGAGCCCCAGCAAAACATGGTGAGCACGCAAAACACCACGGCTAACGGATAACTATGCACCACGAACATGATTGGAATCCTTGCGCTGCGCGAATCTAGTTGACAGGTCCCGATCGCGCGCTTTTGCGCCTTTCCCATTCCATCTCAAAGTCGACTCGGCGTGGGAATGACTTCTGGGTCCCCACCCGCGTTGTCGACAAGGCGGCATAAAGGTTCGCGCGCGATAGGGCTTCCTGCTCGTGGATGCCTTCGGCGAGAAACGCCGCGAGACTTCCGATGAAGGCGTCTCCCGCGCCCGTCGTGTCGAGGCACGTGATGGGAAAGGCCGGAATGTGCGTGTGCCCCGTGGCATCGGCCACAAGTGAACCACGTGCACCCAGAGTGATCACCACCCGCCGAAACCCTCGAGCGAGTAGGGTGGCGGCACATGCGGCCGCATCGGCTTCCGATCGAACCGGCTGCCCGGTGAGCTGTTCGGCCTCGCTCTCGTTCGGGATGAACAGGTCCGCACCGGTCAGCTCCGCCAGGTCGACCGGGATTGCGGGCGCCGGATTGACGATGCAACGGATATTCTGAGCACGTGCGAAGCGAATGGCGTGATAGATCGTCTGAAGCGGAATCTCGAATTGCAAGATGATCGTATCGACGGTTCGTAGATGCGCCGCCGCGGCGTCGATATCGGCGGGCGTCAGCCGATCGTTGGCACCCTTGACCACGATGATGCGATTCTGCCCGTCGGGCTCGACCAGAATCGGTGCCACTCCCGTCGGAGCGTCAGGAACGACTTGGACGTAGGTTGTGTCGATGCCGAAGGCGGTGAAGTTGTCTAGCGTTGCCCGCCCGAACAGATCATCGCCGACCTTGGCGATCATCAACACCTGAGCGCCACAAAGGCGGGATGCGACCGCCTGATTCGCGCCCTTGCCCCCGAATCCCATCTCAAATGTCTTGCCGAACACGGTCTCACCCGGACGCGGGAAGACGTCAATGAACGTCGTCAGGTCGGTGTTGGCACTGCCGATCACCGCAATGCGGGGTGAGCTTCGCATGTCAGTTCCTCCGATGACGAGTCAGGTGCCCGCCGACGCCATGAGTTCCTTGAACAATCCCGACGCCCCAATCCGGAAATTGCTCGCCGAGGCGCTTCCGGGGCCGAACCGCTGTTCGTAGAGCGTGAGATAACCCCAGGCATCTTCGATCGTGCGAATGCCGCCCGACGCTTTGAACCCGATGGACTGGCCACCCCGATTTGCCGCCGCGATCACCTCGAGGAGGACCGCTGCCGCCTCGGGCGTTGCGGCAGGTTGAGTTTTCCCCGTGGACGTCTTGAGAAATTGAGCTCCACCATTGATCGCAACTTCAGCCGCGCGGCGTATATTGTCGGCGCCGAGGAGCTGCCCGGTTTCCAGTATGACCTTCAAAAGCGCACGATCCCCGCAGGCCTCGCGGCAGCCACGAACCAAGGCCAGGCCCACGCCCGAATCACCCGCAAGCATCGCACGGTAAGGAAACACGACGTCGACCTCGGCTGCCCCTGCAACGACGGCCGCGGCGGTCTCCGCCGCTGCGATGTCGGGTACTCCCGCGCCCTCCGGGAAATTCGCGACCGCGCAAACCGGAATACCGGTACCTTGGAGCGCTTCCAGGGCCACGGGGATCCATCGTGGCCAGATACACACGGCCGCGGGTTTAACCGGCGCCGCCCGCGCGAGTGCCGACAGCGTCCGCACGGATGCCGCATCGTCCGATTCGCCAAGGCTGGTCAAGTCGGTGAGCGCGATCAGCCGCTGCGCCTGAGCCGACCGCGACGTGCTCATGTGAAACTTCCCCATGGCCGAATTCTAACGCGCTGCGTGCAGCAGCCGTGGCGCTGATTTTGGAGCGGCTCGTCCCGATCGCTGGCATACTCGTTACACTCTTCGACTCTATGCGCGGGCGCGATCGCTTGTACCCCTTGATTCGGGCCACACCGAGAAAGTCGAGATCGCCGGTGCCCCAAAATGGGGCGGCCGACCTGCGCTGGCAAGCGAGCTTGGACTTATCCTTTGTCCACCGCGAAGATCGAACGGTGCTCGCCGCCAAGTCTCATCGCGGACCTCTGCAAATTCAGAAGGCGCTTTATCCGGAAGGCCCCGGTATTTGCCATGTCACCGTGCTGCATCCACCGGGTGGGGTTGCAGGCGGGGATGCACTCACCGTCGCGGCTCGATTAGCGTCGGGGTCGCGCGTCTGTTTGACCACCTGCGGGGCGGCGAAGTGGTATCGCTGCCCGCAAATCGGCGCGCAACAGGGGCTGCATTTCGATGTCGCCGCGGGTGCCGCCCTGGAATGGCTGCCCCGAGAGAACATTCTTTTTGATGGCTCGAAGGCAGAGATGCAGCTTGACGTCGAGTTGGCATCCGGTGCGCGGTTTCTCGGGTGGGAGATTTTGTGCTTCGGGCGGCGGGCTTCCGGGGAAACCTGGCACCGCGGCAACTTGCGCCTCCGCACCCGCATTCGGCAAGCAGGCCACCGGCTCTGGACGGAGCGCGCGGATATCCTGGCGGGCAGCGGCTTTGACTCATCGCCGGTGGGGCTCAGCGGATACAGCGTGAGCGGCACATTCATCGCGGCAGGCTCCGATATCGGTACCGATTTGTTGGCGGCCTGCCGTGCCACTGCAATGGGGGACGGCGATGCACGGATCGGCGTGACCCGCACGCCCAGGATCTTGGTGGCGCGCTATCTGGGCCACTCCTCGCAGGATGCGTTTCGTTGGTTCACGGCCGTTTGGACAGTGCTTCGCCCGGCTCTCTTGAATCAGCCAGCGATCGCACCGAGACTTTGGTCATGCTGATTGTCGGGTGATGCATGGAATTGACGCCGCGCGAAAAGGACAAACTGCTGATCTTCACCGCCGCATTGCTCGCCGAGCGGCGTCGAGCGCGCGGGTTGAAACTGAATTATCCGGAGACTGTCGCCTTGATCACCAGCGCCATCCTGGAGGGTGCGCGGGACGGAAAGACCGTTGCGGAACTCATGAGTTATGGCAGTACCATCATTACCCGCGCCGAGGTCATGGAAGGGGTCGCGGAGATGATCCCTGAGATTCAAGTCGAGGCGACGTTCCCCGACGGAACGAAGCTTGTCACCGTGCATCAACCCATCGTCTGAGGAGGATCGATGATTCCAGGAGAAATGCTGGTGACACCGGGAGACATCGAGATCAACGCAGATCGTGCCACCCTCGAGGTGTATGTCGAGAACAGCGGCGACCGGCCCATTCAAATCGGCTCGCATTACCATTTTTTTGAAACGAATTCGAGCCTGCGATTCGATCGGGCACCCACTCGCGGGTATCGATTGGATATTGCGGCGGGCACGGCCGTGCGGTTCGAGCCCGGACAAGGGCGCACCGTGCGCCTGGTTCGCTATGCCGGCTTGGGCCGCGTGATCGGCTTTCAAGGCAAAGTCATGGGGAATCTTTCATGAGCTTGAAGATGTCACGACAAGCTTACGCCGAAATGTTCGGCCCCACAGTCGGCGACCGGGTGCGGCTTGCCGATACGGGGTTGTTCGTCGAGGTGGAAAGGGACTTCACCGTGTACGGGGAGGAAGTGAAATTCGGCGGAGGCAAAGTGATCCGTGACGGGATGGGGCAGGGACAGGGGACCAGCGATACCGTCGCAGATACCGTGATTACCAATGCGCTCATCATCGACCATTGGGGCATTTGCAAGGCTGACGTTGGCCTCAAGATGGGTGCCATCTGGAGGATCGGCAAGGCTGGAAATCCGGATATTCAGCCTCAAGTAACCATTCCCATCGGGGCGGCGACCGAGATCATCGCCGGCGAGGGAATGATCCTGACCGCGGGCGGTATCGACACGCACATCCATTTCATATGTCCGCAGCAAATCGAGGAAGCATTGACGTCGGGGGTGACGACGATGATCGGCGGTGGTACCGGGCCGGCTGCCGGGACGAGCGCGACGACCTGTACACCGGGCCCCTGGCACATTCGCAGCATGCTGCTCGCGGCCGAAGCCTTTCCGATGAATCTCGGATTTCTCGGCAAGGGCAATGTGAGCGTGCCCGAGCCGGCGCGCGAGCAGATACTGGCAGGCGCCGTAGGCCTCAAGCTCCACGAAGATTGGGGTACCACGCCGGCCGCGATCGATAACTGTCTTCGCGTTGCCGATGAGATGGATGTGCAAGTGGCGATCCACACCGATACGCTGAATGAATCTGGATATCTCGAAGCCACCCTGACGGCAATCGCCGGGCGCACGATTCACACGTTTCACACCGAAGGGGCCGGAGGCGGGCACGCTCCGGACATCATCAAGGCCGCCTCCTACGACAACGTGCTGCCGAGCTCCACCAACCCCACGCGTCCGTATACCATCAATACCATCGACGAGCATTTGGACATGCTCATGGTGTGTCATCATCTGGATTCTGCGATTGCCGAGGACATCGCCTTCGCCGAATCACGCATCCGCCGCGAGACGATCGCGGCCGAAGACATCCTGCACGATCTTGGCGCCTTTTCGATGATGTCTTCGGACTCGCAAGCCATGGGCCGCGTGGGAGAGGTCATTATTCGAACCTGGCAGACCGCCCATAAGATGCGCGAGCAGCGGGGCAGCTTGGCGGGCGACCCGACCGGCAATGACAACACCCGTATCAAGCGGTACATCGCCAAGTACACCATCAACCCGGCGATCACGCACGGCATCGCGCATCTGGTCGGCTCGGTCGAGGTCGGGAAGCTCGCGGATCTCGTGCTCTGGAAGCCCGCTTTTTTCGGGATCAAGCCGAGCCTCGTCATCAAGAGCGGCATGATCGTCATGGCGCCGATGGGCGACCCCAATGCGTCCATTCCAACGCCGCAGCCCTCGCACTATCGGCCCATGTTCGGGGCATTCGGCGGCGCGATCGGAAAATCCCTCACCTTCGTTTCGGGCGCATCCCTCGAGAGCCCGGAATTGAAATCGCTCGGGCTCAGCAAACGGGTGGAGGCCGTGCGCGCGACGCGAACCTTGAGAAAATCCGACATGATCCACAACGCTGCCCGGCCGCACATCGAGGTCGACAGCGAGACCTATGAAGTGCGGGCGGACGGCGAGCTGCTGTCTTGCCCGCCGGCGACGAGCTTGCCGATGACGCAGCGCTATTTCTTGTTCTAGCGCCGATGATAGGGAAGGCGGACACCGTTCACTTGAGCTTCGAGGCGCGCAGCAAGAGTCGCCTGCTGCTCCGGCTCGACAGCGGCGAGGAGGCGGCTCTGGTGGTTGAGCGCGGGCGGCTGCTGCGCGGTGGTGATCGGGTTCGCACTCAAGATGGCCGAGAGGTCATGATCATTGCCACGGAGGAGTCGGTTCTCGAAGCCTCCAGCGATGACCCGGTGGCGATCGCCAGGGCGGCATTCCATCTCGGCAATCGTCATGTGGCAGTGCAGGTGATGGCGAATCGCCTGCGGTTCCTCAATGATCGCGTTCTCGAGGAAATGGTCAAGGGATTGGGCCTCCAGGTCATCGCCCTGCGAGCACCCTTCGAGCCGGAGGGCGGGGCGTACGGGCACCACCACGCCCATGGCAGTCAAGCGCCGTTGATCCAACCGAAGATTCACGAGTTTCCGCCGCGATGAGGTCCCTTTCGCTCGTGCGATTGCTGCAGCTGAGCAGTCAGGCATTGCCCATCGGCGGCTACAGCCATTCTCAAGGGTTGGAAGCCGCCATTGAACAGGAACTCGTGAGCGAGGAGAACTCCTTGTTGCGTTGGATTTCCGACGGCCTCGAGTTCTCCATGTCGTCGTTCGAGATTCCCTGCCTATTGTCCATGTCGGCGGCGTGGGCGGAGGGCAGCCCAGCGGCCATAGCGGCGTTGAACGATGAATGGCTTTCGAGTCGGGAGTCCGCGGAAATTCGGGCGGCGGGTGTGCAGATGGGGTTCTCGCTGCGCGCCTTGCTCTGCAACCTGCCCGACGTTCCGGCAGGCACCCTCGATGCGCTGCATGCGATTCAAGAGCCGAGCCTACCCTGCGTGTGGAGCGCGGCGGCCGTCGCATGGCAGATTGAACCGCAAGAGGCGGTGGTCGGTTATCTTTGGACTTGGGCCGAAAATCAGGTGTTGGTCGCCATGAAAGCCGTACCCATCGGTCAATCCGCGGGGCAACGCGTCCTGCTCGCGATCGGCTCAAAGATCGCGCAGTTCGCGGCCCAAATGGGCTCAGGCGAAATGAGGGGAATGTCGGGCGGCTCGAATTTTTGCCCCGGCCTGGCCATTTTGTCCTCGCAGCACGAAACACAATACTCCCGACTTTTCAGGTCATGACGTGATGCAGAAGCTATCGCCATTACGAGTCGGCATAGGCGGTCCGGTGGGCTCCGGTAAAACGGCGCTGACGCTGGCGCTGTGTCGTGCGATGCGCGACCGGCATGAAATCGCCGTGGTCACCAACGATATCTACACCGAAGAGGACGCGCAGTTTCTGGTGCGAAACGAAGCCTTGTCGGCCGATCGAATTCTGGGGGTGGAAACCGGCGGATGTCCGCACACGGCGATTCGCGAAGACGCATCGATCAATCTCGAGGCGGTATCCCGCCTGTCGCTGCGATTTCCGGCGCTCGATCTGATATTTGTAGAGAGCGGCGGGGATAATCTGGCCGCGACCTTCAGTCCCGAGCTTTCCGATTTGACGCTCTACGTGATCGACGTGGCGGCCGGCGACAAGATTCCACGCAAGGGCGGCCCAGGCATCACCAAGTCCGACTTATTGATCATCAACAAGATCGACCTTGCGCCGATGGTCGGCGCATCGCTCGAGGTGATGGATCGGGACTCGAGAAAAATGCGCGGCGATCGGCCCTTCGTATTCACGAACTTGAAATCCGGGCAGGGCCTCACCTCGGTGATCGAGTTCATCGAGCGCGAGGGCCTTTTCGCGGGCGTCTAGATCTTCTCGAACAAAATGTCCTTGGCTCCGCCCCAGAGCACCTCCACTCCCAGCGGCCGCAGATTTTCCTGGCCCTCCACGATGGTGAGGAAATGGTTGCCCGCAAGCTGTCCCACCTTGCTCGAGAAGCTGCAGGCGCCGTAGGCAATCAAAATCTCGGTTTCGCTGAAACCTCCCGGATAAAAGAGGATATCGCCCACCGAAGGGTGGCTCGTATGATTCTCGAACCCGGTCTTCAGGTCGAAGTCACCGAGCGGGATCCAGCAGGCCTCCCCGCTCCAGCGAACGTGAATGATCTTCTGTTTATAGGGTAGAAGCGCCATGAATGCCGTGACGGTGCGTGGCGCCGCTGCGTTGGGATGGGCGAGGAACCGATATTTGCCGGAGGTGATTCGAATTGAGCTCATGGGATGGGTGCTGGGCTTAAGATACGGGGAGGACGTAGGAATATGTCAGTCGTCGAAAATCGTGTCAACGGATTATTATTCAGGCGTGTGCAGGCCTAATTGGGCACAACATGCTGATGTGCCAATGAAAGCCACCATGACCGAGTACCTGCGAGGACTGCCGAAAGCCGAGCTCCATGTGCATATCGAGGGCACGCTCGAGCCCGAGCTCGCCTTTCAATTGGCCGCCAAGCATGGAGTGCGGCTGCCCTACGCGACGATCGACGATCTGCGGCGCGCCTACGAGTTTTCCGATCTGCAGTCTTTTCTGGATATCTACTACGCGGGCGCCGATGTTTTGCGGGACGAGGACGATTTCTATCTCTTGACCCGCGCTTATCTCGGCAAAGCCCATTCGCAGGGAGTCGTGCACGTCGAGATCTTCTTCGATCCCCAAACTCACAGTGCACGCGGCGTGCCCTTCGGCACCGTGCTCAACGGGATGCGCCGCGCATTGCTCGAGTCGGAGCATAGGCGGGGAATGACCTTTCGGCTGATACCCTGCGTGCTGCGTCACTTGAGCGCGTCCGATGCCATGAGCATGCTCACGGAAGCGCTGCCTCATCGGAACGCAATTGCGGCAATCGGCTTGGATTCCTCGGAAACCGGTCATCCGCCGACGAAATTCCGTGAGGTGTTCGCTCGAGCCAGAGAAGCGGGATTGCCCGCCGTCGCACATGCCGGTGAGGAGGGTCCGTCGGCTTACATACACGAAGCGCTGGACGTCCTCGAGGTGCGCCGTATCGATCACGGCGTACGCTGCGACGAGGACGAGGACTTGATGGAGCGTCTCGCTCGCGAGCGGGTGCCCCTGACGGTGTGTCCGCTGTCGAACGTCAAGCTACACGTGTTCGACAAGCTCGAATCGCACAATATGAAGCGTCTGCTCGAGCGCGGCCTGTGCGTGACGGTGAACTCCGATGATCCGGCGTATTTCGGCGGCTATTTGCTCGAAAATTATCTCGCAATACAGGAAGCGCTTGCGCTGACCCGGGAGCAGTTGACGCTCCTCGCCAGAAACTCGATTGAGGCCTCGTTTCTCGAGCCCGACCCCAAGCGCCGCTGGCTGGAGGCCATCGACGCGTACGCCGCCATCAATTGAGCCGCGCGTGCACGCGGCGGTTTGCCACCCAGACCTCCTTGATGTCGGCGCGCGTCGCGTGGTAGACGATTTTCTGCAGTATTTCCTCCGCGGTGGCGTTCTCCTCGAGATGCAAATTACTATTGGGCGTCCGGCCATCGAGGACGATGGCATCGAATTGATAACCCTCGCGGAACATCCCGATGGGAAGATCGAGCGCAATGCCGCCGCCCGCGGTTGCCAGCCAGAATGCCGTCGCGGCATTGATGCGCGAATCTACCGAGCGCCGCCGCTCGCGGCTCAGCCGGGCATCGACGCCCGACTCGAGGCTCCGCGAGGCGATCACGGCCTGGCGGGCGTTTTCCAGGAGGGAGGGACTCGCGCCGCCGGAGATGTCGGTTCCGAGGCCCACGTGCACGCCTTGGTCCAACATGCGGCGCACGGGGAATACGGCATCGGAAAAATACACGTTCGACAGGGGGCAATGGGCAATTCCGGCGCCCGCCTGAAGAATCGTCGCGACGTCGGGGCCGTCGATGAAATTGCCATGCGCGAGGATGGTCCGCCTCGACAATAATCCAAATCGCTCCAGCGCGGTCGTATCCGTGACCCCGTAGCGGGAAAGCACAAAGTCATGGGCCCAGTCGCTCTCCGAACAATGGGTCTGCACGTGGCAGCCGGTCTGCCGCGCGAGCGCCCCAAGTCCCCGCAGCAATGCATCGGTGCAGGATGGAATGAAGCGCGGCGTGATCACGGGCAGAACCAATCCGCTCTCGTTGCCCGCCATCGATCGGACATAGTCGATGAAGCTCCTGGTCTCGGCCTCGGCAGTGCCTGCGTCAGGATCTCGATAATAGGCGGGACATTGACCGGGATCATCCATGGCGACGCGGCCGATCAGGGCGCGCTGAGACCGCCTCAGGCAAATGTCCGCAAGCGCCTGCGTGGCCGCCAAATGAATGGTCCCGAAATACACGGCGGTGGTCGTGCCATTGGCGAGCAATGCGTCGACCAGGGATTCATACACCCCCCGCGCGAAATCGATGTCAGCATAGCGCGCCTCGAGGGGAAACGTGCAGGCCTGAAGCCATTCCTCCAAAGGAAGGTCGAGTGCCAACCCGAGCTGCGGCCACTGCGGCGCGTGGACGTGCAGATCGATGAGACCGGGGAGAAGGTATTCGCCTTCCGCGAGCGTCACGAGGCTCCCGGCCGCGCGATGGCGTGCCACCACGGCGGCTGCCTGCGGCGTATCCCTGCCTCGGATCGTCCGGATAACGCCTGCGGCGTCCACCTCGATCAGGGCGCCGGGAAGGTACTCGATCCGGCCGCGCGTGGGTGTGTGCAGCGCGTTGCCGAGAAATGCTCGCTGCGAGTGGGATGGCGGGGACATGTCGATCGCCGCCTCAGGGCGCCTGGCAAATCTGGTAATGCCGGCACAAAAAGCCGTAGCTCACGGGCTTCGTGTCGCGCAGACCATCCCAGCCCTTCCGCCGAAAATCCTCCGCGAAAGCCGCGATACGCTTATCGTAGCCGGCCAGCAGCCGCTGCTTGGTGGGCGCGTCCAGAAAGGAGTAGTACAGCGAATTGCGGCCGAGCTTCACGATCTCCTCCCACGAGAGGTTGAATTCCTTCACGGCGACGTAGAACTCATCGCTCATGTTCGAGTCCCACATGCCGCGATCGTCGGTCGACAAGGCCACCGGCACCCCGATGCGCAGATACTCGGGAAAGGGGTGTTGCGAATAATCGTTCACGTACTCGAGCAACAGGTTGCTGATGAGGTTGATCTCGACCATGTAGGGGCCATAACGCAGCTGAACCAGGGTCTCCGGATCCGAGATAAGATTGACGCCGTGGCCGATGCGCTGCGCACCGAGCAGCAGCGTGTCGCGTATGTGATAGTTCGGCTCGTCCACCTCGCCGGCGTGGATGGACAGGTTGATGTCGGGATATTTGCGGCGCAGCTCGCGCAGCACCGGCAGGAAGCGCAGCGGGTAACCCTTCCCGTTATCCTCCCGGCCGACCATGTTGACGCCAACATACAGATCGCGGTAACGATCGGTGATGGCGTACAGATCCCTGAGCCGCTGCTCCGCATCGGGCAGGAATCGCAGCAGCGAGTTCTGGAAGCGCACTTCCACGCCCGTGGCTTTGGCGCGGGGCGAGGCGAGACATTGCCGGTAGATGCCGACCACTTCGTCGACGCTGTAGGGAGAGCCGTCGGCCTTGACCGAGCCCTGCACGCTCTGTTGAGTCTCAACGTACACCACGCCTTCGCGGCCGAAAGCATCCATGCTTCGCACCAAGACGTCGCAGATCAAATAGGGATTTTGCAGCAGCTCCCCGATGCGGTCCCAGATGGCCTCGAAGAATTCGTTGCGTCCTTCGTAGCTCTGATCGAGCCGCATGCTGTCGAGCCAGGCCTGTTTCTCGTGCGCATCCAGATCCTGCAGCCGCTTGAACTCCGATTTGTCGCAAGCATCGAGCGCCTCGAACCTGCTGGCCTGAATATCCTTGAAGAGCAACAGTGCCTTCGAGCCTCCGAACTCGTCGTGCCCATACGGTGCGCAGTTCATGATGCGCACCCGGGTGTAATACACGTAGCCGCGCTGCTGCGCGGCCTTCGCGGCGTCCCAGAACCATTCCGAGCGAACGGCGCCGCCCAGATGGTTGTGCAGATCTGCGCCCTTCGGCATGGCATAGAGGAATCGATACAGCTGTGCGGGAGTGGCGGTGGCTTTGACCTCCTCGAACCAGCGCTCGGCTGCCTCGGCGGGCTGCAGACCGCCGACATATAAGCCGAGGAGGATGAAGAGGGCGGTAAGGCGCGTACCTCGCGTCATGTAGGTCTCTTAAAGTGCAGCAAAAAATCCTGAAACACCTGGGCTGCGATATCGGCATCGGCCGCGCTCAGCGCCTCGTCGGGGTGATGGCTGATGCCGCCGTTGCCGCAGCGTACGAACAGCAGGCCGACCTCGGTGAGGCTTGCCATCATCATAGCGTCGTGGCCGGCGCCGCTCGGCAAGCGCAACGCAGGGCGGCCCGTGATGCGCGCGATGCTCGCCGACCATGCGTCCTGCAGGGCCTCGGAGCACGGCACACTCGTGGCTTGCAGGAGGCGGCGCTGCGTGACTTTGACGCGGCGTCGCGCGGCAATCTCGACGATGGCGGCGCTGATGTCCGCCGCCGCGGAGTCGCGCCGTGCATCGCTTGCCGAGCGGATGTCGATGGTGAACTCGCATCGTCCGGGGATCACGTTGACGGCGCCCCCCGGTACGTCGAGCTTGCCCACGGTGCCGACCAGACCGGGCTGCCGGCGGCAGCGCGCTTCCACGGCGAGCAGCATTTCGGCGGCGGCGGCGGCCGCGTCCCGGCGCAGCGCCATGGGCACGGTTCCCGCGTGCCCCGACAGGCCCTCCACGGTGACAGCAGTGCGGATGCTGCCTGCGATGTCGGTAACCACCCCCACCGGAAGCCCCGCCTCCAGCAGCACCGGCCCCTGCTCGATGTGAACCTCGACGAAACACGCCACCTGCGAGGGATCGCGCGCAATGGCAGGGATGGCCGCGGCGTCCTGGCCGGCGGCGCGAAGCGCGTCGGACAGCGTGCAGCCGCCGGCATCGACACTCTCGAGGTCGCTCAGATCGAAGCGCCCGGCAACGGCGCGGCTGCCGAAGAACGTGGATTTGAAGCGCACCCCTTCTTCTTCGGCGAATGCGATGATCTCAAGAGGGTAAGGCAGCGTCTGTCCGGCCCGGCGCAGCGAGCCCGCCACGGCGATGGGCAGCAGAATGCCGAGCCGACCATCGTATTTGCCGGCATTGATGACGGTGTCGTAGTGCGATCCAGTCAGGACGCGTTTGGAGTCGGCGCTGCCGGCCAGCACGCCCACGACGTTGCCGACGGCGTCGATGTGGGTGGCAAGCCCAGCCGCCATCATGAAGTCGCGAATCCGGGCGGCGGTGGCGCGATGGATGGGCGTCAGGTACGAGCAAGTGAGCGCGTCGCTGTCTTCGCTCAAGGATCCGAGCTCCTCGGCCATCGCGATAATGGCATCGCCCAATGGCTCCTGGACCAGGTCCGCCAGACGAAAATACGCGATGCGGCAAATCTCCCGTAGGGCGACGCCGCGTTCCTGTTGCGCGTCATGGGTCACACGCTCCGCCAGGACGGCGAGCACGCTGTCGGGCGTATGCCCCTTGACGGCGAGCACGAAGGGAAATCCGAAGCGCTCGGCATATTCCGCGTTCAACGACTGCAGGCGCGTCAACTGCGATTGAGTCAGCGCAGAGAGACCCGCGCCCTTTTGTTCGCCCCTCGACGCCGAGGTCACGTCGCCCCGCAGGGCGGCGCGTCCTGCGAGCTCCGGATGGGCCCGAATCAACGCGAGCTGCAGCGCCTCTTCGGCTTGAATGACCGCTGCGCTCATCGCCTCATGCAAGGCAATGAGGCTGGAGAAAGGACGCAACGCGGCGACGCGCTCGGGAACCCAGGGAGAATGCTCGAATATCGAGGCGAGGGCGGCGACGAAATCCGGCGCGCACATCGTATTGAGCCGCTCGAGGGCAATCATGGCGACACGGGCGCGCTGCTGCCGGTCTCCGGCCTGAAAGGATGCGTGGCGATCCAATGCCGTGCGACATCGACGCGCCGGCAGATCCACACGTGCTCGTGCGCGAGGGCGTGATCGAGGAAGCGCTCCAATGCCGCTGTGCGCCCCGGCCGCCCGCACAGCCGGGCGTGCAGGCCGATCGACAGCATCTTCGGGGAGTCGAGCCCAGCGGGATCCCCTTCTCGATACAAGGTGTCGAACGAATCCTTGAGGTAATCAAAGAATTGGGTGCCGGAGTTGAAGCCTTGCGCGGTCGCGAACCGCATGTCGTTGGTGTCGAGCGCATAGGGAACGACGAGATGCGGCGTATCGGCAACGCGGGTCCAATAGGGCAGATCGTCCGCGTAAGAATCCGAGTCGTAGAGAAAGCCGCCGTGCTCGACGACCAGCTGCCGCGTATGCGGGCTGTCGCGTCCGGTATACCAACCGAGCGGTGCGGTGCCGGTGAGCTGCTTCAGGATGTCCACCGCCTCCGCCATATGCGCCCGCTCGGTGCTCTCATCGATCTGCTGATAGCTGATCCAGCGCAGTCCGTGGGCCGCGATCTCCGCACCGAGCTCGCGATAAGCTGCGACGGCTTCGGGGTGCCGCTGCAGCGCTCGCGCGGCGGCGAACACTGTCAGAGGCAAGCGCCGCGCCTCGAAGGCACGCAGCAGCCGCCACAGGCCGGCGCGCGAACCGTACTCGAACAAGGACTCCATACTCATGTGACGCATCGGAAATGCCGTCGCGCCGATGATCTCCGAAAGGAACGTCTCGGATGCGGGGTCGCCGTCCAGGACGCAGCTCTCTGCGCCCTCCTCGTGATTGAGGACGATTTGCAACGCGATTCGAGCGCCGTTCGGCCAGCGCGGATGCGGCGCCTTACGGCCGTACCCACGCAGGTCGCGAGGGTAGGCATGCGATTCAGTGAGGTGCGCCACGCCCTATCCAATCGAGCAGCCGGCGGCGCTCGGAGTCGGTCATACCGGTGAGATTTCCAATGGGCATGGCTTTGGTCTGTACCTGCGGCGCTATCACCGCGACGTGGGTGAGGATGCCCTCGGGTGTATCGAGCAGCAAGCCTTTGGGCGCCGCCGAGAATCCCGGTTGCGTCGGCGATGCGGCGTGGCAAGGCACGCAACGCTCGGTGACGATGTGCTGCACCACCGAGAACTCCGCCCCCGGCGTAGACGCCGCGGCGATCGTCGAGGGTGCCGCACGCGGTGCCAGGGCGGCGGCTGCGGCGCCAAGAACGAGCACCCCGAGCAGCGCCGGCCAGGGCGAGGTTTTGCCGCCGCGCAGATGGCGCTTGTGGCGATCCACGAAGTACGCGCGTATCAATACACCAGCCGTGCTGATCGCGATCAGCACCAGCCAGTTGTGGCGTGCCCCGAAGGTCACGGCATAGTGGTTGCTGATCATCGTAAAGAGTACGGGCAACGTGAAATAGGTGTTGTGCACCGAGCGGAGCTTGCCGCGCAGACCCGCTTGGGCGTCCGGCTCGCGGCCTTGCTGCTTGGCCCGCACCATTTCGCGCTGCCCGGGAATGATGACGAAGAAGACATTCGCCACCATGATGGTGCCCAGCATCGCCCCGAATTGAAGGAATGCGCCACGCCCGCTGAAGAGGTGGCACAGTCCGTAGGCAGCGACGCAGGAAAGAGCCGCAATGACCGCGGCGAGCCATGCCGGGCGTCGCACGAGCGGGCTGCGGCAGAGCGCGTCGTATACCAGCCAGCCGCCCACGATGAACCCGATGCTGATGGCGATGGCTCCGGGCTTGGTCAATGCGGCGACAGCGGGATCGATCAGGTAGATCTCGGCTTGGCCGTAGTACAAAAGACACAACAAGAAAGCCCCGGATAGGAACGTCGAGTACGCCTCCCAATAGAACCAATGCAGGGACGGCGGCAGATCCTGCGGGGCGATGCGATATTTTTGTGCGTTGTAGAAGCCGCCCCCGTGCACGGCCCACAGCTCGCCGCCAACGCCCTTACGCACCAGAGCCTCGTCCGTCGGCGCCAGCAAGTGGTTGTCGAGCCAGACGAAATAAAACGAGGCGCCGATCCAGGCAATGCCCGTGATCAGGTGCACCCAACGGCCGAGCAAGCTTAAGAATTCGATCACAAAGGCGTTCATGAGTGACATGCACCGCAACCGCCCGCACAGCCCGGCGGACCCGTCTCGGCATGCGAGGCAGTGTTAGCGCCGGGCCCGACGACTCCCTGTTGCTGCAACAGTTGAGCTGCGATGGCAACGGCGATGGCGCCGGGAAGTTTGCTGGAAATGCCGGGTACGCCGATCGGGCAGACCAGTCTCGACACCGTTTCCCGGCCCAGGCCGTCGCGCAGCAAGCGCGACTTGAATCGTGCCGCTTTGCTGGCCGACCCGATCAGGCCCAGCCAGGATGAATCCGCGCGCGCAAGGATCAGGCGACACAACTCGTAGTCGAGCGCATGATCGTGCGTCATCACCACGAAGCGCGTGCCCGCCGGCGCGCCGAGCGCGAGTTTCGCCGGCTCGGCACAAGCCTGCGGAGTCACGCCATCGGGCAAGCTCGCGGGCAGGAACTCTGCGCGCGAGTCGATCCAGGTGATCTCGAAAAGTGCGAGCTCCGCGAGCAGCCGCACCAGGGCCTGGCCTACGTGCCCCGCGCCGAAGATCCACAGATCCGGACGACGTAGCCGCGGCACCTCGAATAGTGTGACGCGTCCTCGCGGCCCACGCTCGGTCTCCACCGCCGCCGTGCCTGCAAACGAGCGCCGTAGCAGCCGGTGAGTCACGACGCCGTCGAGGATTTCGCTGGCAATCGCGACTCCGGGCTTCGCGCGCAAACGGCCCGCCGCATCCTCGAGCCAACGAGCATCGTTGCGGGTCAATCGCTCCAGCCACAGCTCGACGCGGCCCCCACAGCATTGCCCGAGCTCGGGCCCGAGTATGAGGTCGGCGATTCGCACCGGTGTTGCGCGAGCGTCGCCCAGCAGTTCGCGGGCGAGCGTGACCGCGTGCCATTCAAGCCGGCCGCCGCCGATGGTGCCCACGATGCCACCTGCATCGACCAGCATGGTTGCGCCAGCTTCGCGCGGCGCCGAGCCGCGAAGTGCCATGACCGTCACGCGAACCAGCACCGGATGATGAGATAGATGAGTCCGTGCAGCGTCGACCCAATGTCCCGAGAGCGGCACCAACCATGAGCCTCTCGAACGCGATGCGCGGTGGCCGGATCTGATGTGTGGCACGCTCATGCGGCGTGTCTCCGGCGCAGCGCGCCCAGGGCGCGCAACACGGCTTCGGGCGTCGCGGGTGCGGTCAGGTCCGGCAAGCACCCGACCGGACCGCAGGCCGCACAGGCATCGCGGATGGCATGAAACGCGGAAATCGCCAACATCAGGGGTGGCTCGCCGACCGCCTTGGATCGAAAGATCGTATCCTCGCCGTTGGGCGCGGCCGGCAGCAATTCCACTCGAGCGTCCGCGGGCCAGTCACGGGCGGTGGGAATCTTGTACGTCGATGGGGCGTGCGTGCCGAGCTGGCCGTCACCGTTCCAATACAGCTCTTCGCAGGTGAGCCAGCCGACCCCCTGGATGAAGCCTCCTTCGATCTGACCCAGGTCGATGGCCGGGTTCATCGACGTGCCCACGTCATGCAGGATGTCGACGCGCAACAATTGTGTCTCGCCGGTGAGCGTATCCACCGCCACCTCCGCGACCGCCGCACCGAAGGCGAAATAATAAAAGGGGCTGCCGCGCTTGGCGTCTCTATCCCAATGAATCTTGGGCGTGCGGTAGTAACCGGTCGCGGACAACGACACTCGTGCCTCGTGGGCGCTGCGCGCCAGTGCGGCAAAGGTCAGCCGCTGCGCGCCCACTTGCACATGGCCGTCGGCGAAGCAGACCTCCGCGCAGGCAACGCCGTACTTCTGGGATGCCACGGCGGCGAGCCGTTCGCGAACCGTGATCGCCGCAGCCTGTGCCGCCTTGCCGTTGAGATCCGAGCCGGAGGAGGCGGCCGTGGCGGAAGTATTCGGCACCTTGCTCGTATCCGTCGCCGATATACGGATGGCGGAAAGCGGCAATCCCAGTTCGGCGGCGACCACCTGCGCCACTTTCACATGCAGACCCTGGCCCATTTCCGTGCCGCCGTGATTCAGCAGCACCGTCCCGTCCGTGTAGACCTGCAGCAGCGCGCCCGCCTGGTTGAACAGCGTGGAGGTGAAGGCAATGCCGAATTTCACGGGCGTCATTGCCAGACCCCGCTTGACGAGCGGCTGGGCGGCGTTCCAGCGGCGGACTTCTCCACGCCGGCGGCGATATTCGCTGCTGCGCTCGAGTCGATCGAAAATCTCCGGCAGCCTGTTGTGCTCCACCACCTGGCCGTAGTGCGTGACGTTGCGCTCGGCGCCGCCGTACAGGTTGACGCGACGGACATCGAGCGGATCCAGATTCAGCGTGCGCGCGATGTCATCGAGCACCGCCTCGATCACCATCATGCCCTGCGGCCCACCGAAGCCGCGGAATGCGGTGTTCGACACCGTGTGGGTCTTGCAGCGATGCGACGTGATCTCGACATGTTCCAGGTAGTAGGCGTTGTCGATGTGAAACATCGCGCGATCGTTGACCGGACCGGAAAGATCAGCTGAATACCCGCAGCGCGAGGCGAGCATCAGCGACAGCGCAATCAACCGGCCTATGTCGTCAAAACCGGCCTCGTAGTCGGCGATGAAATCGTGCCGCTTGCCGGTCATCACCATGTCGGTGTCACGGTCCAGGCGCAATTTGACCGGCCTGCCGACTTTTTGTGCCAAGACGGCGGCCGCGGCCGCGATGAGCGCCGCCTGGCTTTCCTTGCCGCCGAATCCGCCGCCCATGCGCCGGCACTGCACGATGACCTGATTGGAGGATAGGCCGAGCGCATGAGCGACGATGCTCTGCACTTCGGTGGGATGCTGCGTCGAGCTATGCACCAGCATCCCGCGATCTTCCTGCGGGATGGCCACTGCAATGTGTCCTTCCAGGTAAAAATGATCCTGGCCGCCGATCACGACGGTTGAGCAAAGACGTCGCGGTGCCAAACTGAGCTGCGCGTGCGGATCGCCGCGGCGCATGGTCTGGCTGGGGAGAACATAGCTCTCGGCGGCGAGGGCTGCACGGATGTCGAGCAGCGCGGGAAGAGCCGCCAAGTCGAGCTTCGCGCGCCGCGCGGCGATTCGTGCCGCGCGCATCGAGCTTGCGGCCACGGCAAAGATCGGCTGTCCGGCGTACTGCACCAGATCCTGGGCGAATATCGGATCATCGTGCACCGCGCCGCCATAATTGTTTTCACCCGGAACGTCGGCTGCCACGGCGATCGCGGCGACGCCGGGCGCGGCAGCAACGGCGGCGAGCTCGAGCGCCGTGATGCGCCCATGTGCGATGGGGCTTAAACCAAAGGCGGCGTGCAGCGCGTTCTCCGGCAGCACGATATCGTCGCAGTACTGCGCCTGGCCGCTGACGTGCAGCGGCGCGCTGTCATGCATGCGCGCGCGGCCTATGCTCATCGAGCAGCGCCTCCTTCATGCCGTGGTTCACCGGCGTGTGAGGCATCGTTGGCGCGCAAGGCGTCGTGGGTACGCAAGGCCGGGCGCTCGTGCAGGTTCTGCAGAAAAAAACGCCGCAGCAGATTGCCCGCGACTTGCAGACGATACGCGCTAGTGGCGCGCAAGTCCGACAGAGGCTTGAAGTCAGCGGCGAGCGCCGCGCTGCAGGCCTCGATGCCCGCCGAGCTCCACCCGTGCTCGATGAGTGCGCGTTCTGCGTGCCGGGCGCGGCAGGCAATGGCGGCCATGCCGCCGTACGCGAGCCGCGCACTGCGTACGCGCTCACCGTCGAGGCTCACGCAGAAGGTGGCGCACACGCCGGAAATATCCTGGTCGATACGCTTGGATACCTTGAAGCTGCCGAGCAATCGGCCTTGGGTTGCGGCCGGAATGGCAACGCCGGTCATGAACTCGCCCGTGTCCAAGGCTTTGTGCTGGTATCCCAGGTAGAAATCCTCGAGCGCAAGCCGGCGAACGGCGGTACCCTTGCGAAGCTCGACGCGCGCGTCCAGCGCAATCAAGACGGGAATCGAATCGCCGATGGGCGAACCGTTGGCCAGATTGCCGCAGAGGGTCGCAGAATTCCGAATCGGCGGGGAGGCGAAGCGTGCTGCCTGCTCCTCGAGCTCCGGGAACCGGCGCAGCAGAGCCGGCCAGGCGTCGGTCAGGGTGGCTGCGGCACCGATCCATAATTCCTCGGGCCGGTCCTCGATTAGCGACAGCTCAGGCACATCGCCTAAGAATATGAGCGGCGGCAGCTCGCGCAGCTGCTTCGTGACCCAGAGGCCCACGTCGGTGCCGCCCGCGAGCAACACGGCATCGGGGTGCGTCAGGAGCGCTGCGCTCAGTTCTTCGAGAGTACGCGGGGCGTGATAACCCGGATACCGCAGTGGTGCGCCGGCGGTGCGCTCGTGAGCCAGGCGTTCGAGAGCATCGAGCCTCTGCGGGGACCGGGCGTCCTCACGGCTCCAGTGGCCGGGTTCGGGGTAATCACCCTGGTGCATGCCGGCATCGATGATCGGCCGGTAACCGGTGCAGCGGCATAGATTGCCGGTGAGTGCTTCGAGCACCTGCTCGCGATTGGATTGGCTGCGTTGCAGGTACAGGGCAAACAGCGACATCACGAATCCAGGCGTGCAAAATCCGCATTGCGAAGCATGATGGTCGATCATCGACTGTTGCACGGGGTGCAAAGCACCGGAGGGTTGCTGCAGGCTCTCGACGGTGACGAGCTCCTTGCCGTCCAAGGTTGGCAGAAATCGGATGCAAGAATTGACCGCACGATAGGTGATGCCCCGACTCGACAGTTCGCCGAGCACGACAGTACAGGCACCGCAATCGCCTTCGGCGCAGCCCTCCTTGGTGCCGCGTCGGCCTGCAACCTCGCGCAGGTAGTCGAGAACGGTCAACGTCGGCGGTGGCTGATCGATGCATACCACGCGGCCGTCCAGAACGAACCGCAGGGTCTCTGCGGGGCTGGCTTTTGCATCGGCAGACAGCGGCATTGCGGTCAGCTTCCCCGGTACGTGGAGTAGCTCCACGGAGACACCAACAAGGGTACGTGATAGTCCCGGTGCGAATCGGCGATGCCGAAAGCGATGACGACCTCGTCCAGAAAGGGCGGTTCGGGAAGCTCGTGTCCGAGCGCGCGGAAGTACGCGGCCACACGAAAGGTCAGCGTGTAGCGGCCGATTCTGAAGGCAGATCCCTCGAGCAGGGGCGCGGGGCAGCGCCCGTCGGCATTGGTTTGCGCCGTGGCGATCGGCGGCAGATCGACGAGCGCGATCGAAGTTGCCGCAGCGACGCGCAATTCGATACCCATGCCGGCCGCCGGAATGCCCGCCGCTACGTTCAGAACATGTGTGGTCAGCCTGCCCATAGCACCCCACGCTGGATACCCATTACAGCACGTCCACCTCCCGTTTTGTACACAATGCCCCGCACCGATCGTGTGCGTTGTCGATGCGAAAGTGCCCCAAGAAAGCCCTGCGGCCGTCGGCGTGCCTCGCAACCGGTTCTCGCGGCGGAGGGTTCGTGTGCGGCGGCGGTACGCGCGTGAGATGCTGCCGATAAAGCTTGTTTGCGCCGCGGATGTATCGTAGAACCGACGAATAAAGAATCAAGGGATGGCAATGCTCAATCGCTTCTTTGGTCTAGATATTCACGGCACCACCGTTCGCACGGAGCTGCTCGCCGGCTTCACCACGTTTCTCACCATGGCTTATATCGTCGTCGTCAATCCGGTCATCCTGGGCGCCGCCGGCATGCCCATTGCAGGAGTGGCCGCGGCGACCTGTTTTGCCGCGGCGTTCGGCAGCATTCTCATGGGACTCGTGTCGAACTATCCGCTGGCGCTCGCGCCCGGAATGGGCCTCAACGCGTATTTCACCTACACGGTGGTCAAGGGCATGGGCGTGCCCTGGCAGATCGCGCTCGGCTGCGTATTCCTGTCGGGCTGTGCATTTCTCGTGCTGACTCTGCTCGGCGTGCGCCAGTTGATCATGAATGCCGTGCCGCGTGCCCTGTTCGCGGCGGTGGCGGGCGGGGTGGGATTGTTCATCGCCTTCATCGGCTTGGTCGATGCCGGCGTGATTATCGCCAAGCCCGGCACGCTGGTCGGTCTCGGCAATCTGACCACCGCCACACCGGCATTGTCGCTGCTCGGGCTGCTAGTGATCGCATCGCTGCAGGCATGGCGGATCAAGGGCGCCATGCTGGTCGGCATTCTCGTCACGGCCGCCCTCGGCTGGGCGATGGGCTTGGCGCACTTCGCTCCCGGTGCCTACCACTTGGGTGATCTGTCGGCCGCAGCTTTCAAGCTCGACGTGCGGGGCGCCCTGAATCTCAAGGGCGGCATCGGGTTATCGCTACTCGAGATCATCCTGGTATTCCTGCTGGTCGATCTGTTCGACAACGTCGGGACGCTGGTGGCCGTGACCAAGAGAGCGGGGCTGACGGCTCCCGATGGCTCGATACCGCGGTTGAACCGCATTTTGATCGTGGACTCGCTCGCCATGATGGTGGGCGCTACGTCCGGCACGAGTCCGGTGTCGAGCTATATCGAAAGCGCCGCGGGCGTGGCGGTCGGTGGCCGAACGGGCCTCACCAGCGTCGTCGTCGGAATCCTTTTTCTATGCACTCTATTCTTCGCGCCGCTGGTGCAGGCCATCCCCACCGCCGCGACCGCGCCCGCGCTGATCCTGGTCGGCGGCATGATGATGGGCGCGCTGGCGGAAGTGGATTGGGTCGATCCCCTCGAGGCCATCCCGGCATTCCTCACGGTCATCATGATCCCGTTGAGCTTCTCGATCGCGAACGGACTCGCATTCGGCATCACCAGTCATGCCGTCCTGAAGCTGGTGCGCGGCAAAGCGACCCGAAGCGACTGGCTCGTGTACCTGCTCTCGGCGCTGTTCATCGCGCGCTTCATCTACCTCGCTTAAGGATTTCTACCTCAGAACTTGCCGGTCAAGGTCAGATCGAAGCTGCGGGGCGGCTGCCGCGTCAGGAAGTCGTTGCCGTAGAAGGGGTTGTCGTTCAGCCAGTTAACCCTGTCGGCGAGGTTGTACACCATCAGCCTCGCGGTGTAGTGCTGCAGGAAGCTGTAGAAGACGCCGGCATTCAGCGTGTACTGCCAAGGAATGGTCGGCGGATTGTAGTAGCCGGTTTTCAGCACGGAGGCTGGGATGGCGTTGTTGATGGGTTCGGAATAGCTCCCGAATCCGAAATCGCTGTTGAGGTTGGATTCGAGCGCGGCGATGTTCACGTAGCCAGCCTGGGTGGTCTGCACGGGGCCGGTCACCTGCAGGTTGGCCTGGAACCCGAGGCCGCTGTCGAGCTTGTAGTTGACCAGGAAGTTGATCAAGTGCGTGGGCACGCCCGGATCTTCGAAGTTCTGATTGGGCCTGAATCCGCAGCTTCCGCTAATACACCCCAGCGCCGTGCCGGCACCATCGATGTTGAAGCCCGGCTGCGCCGGGAAGTTATAGAACGTGGCCGGCGTATCCAGCCGCGTGTGCAGGTAGGAGTAACTGGCGGTGGCGAAAAGATGCGCATTCGGCTGGTAGTTGAGCTCGAATTCGGCGCCGGTGATATGAGCATACGATTCATCGTAGATACTCGGGCCGGTGGATTCCTCGCGCTCCTGCTTGAAGCCTGCGATGGAGATGAACAGCGCCTTGCCCAAGAGGTCGAACTTCACCCCCGCCTCCTCCAGCAGCGTGCCCTGGCGCAGCTGGGTGACCGGCGCAACGTTGAGTGCGCCGACCGCTCCGTCGTTGGCTTCGGCATAGACGTACTGCGCCTTGTTGTACGTGAGATAGGTCGACATCCAATCCGTCGGGCTGTACACCAGGCTGATGTTCCCGTTGTACAGGCCGTACCACCCGGTGTGCTGCGACTCCGGAGGCGTCACGGTGTAGCCGTCGACATTTCCGGGCGACGCGTAGGGGGCCGCCGCGGCCGAGTACAAGGGGTCCGAATCGTTCAGCTGGACCAGGTCCCCGCGCAACCCGTACAGCACGCTCCACTGCGGCGAGAACGTCAGGCGGTGCTCGAGGAAGATCGCGGCGTCCTGGAGGTTGGAATCGATGGTGGCGTTCGGATACAGAATCGTGCCGAAGGCGGTACCTTCACCGGGGAAACCATACTGGGTGTGGCCGAACGCCCCCGAGTAGGGGAATGCCCCGCCGATCAGCTGCGCCGAATTCGGGAACACCCAGGTATTCGGACTCTTCGACAGGTCGAACACGCTCACGGGCTCATTGTTGTAGTTCTGAATGTCGAGCACGTGCGCGTAACGGTAGGTGAAGCCGGCGTCGATCTCGTTGTGCACCGGGCCCAGGGGAAACTTGACCTTGAAGTCGGTCTTGTTCTCGAAGGTGTAGCTGCCCTTGGCCGTGTCGGCGTAGTAGTCCTCGGTCTGGTTGTAGCGGTTGACGTAGTCATAGAACGTGTTGTTGACGATCGAGAAGTCATCGCTCAACGTGAGGGTCTGGATGACCTGCAGCATGGCATGCAGCGCGTGCGCACCCGTGCCGGCCGGCTCATCGATGATGGTGCGGGGGTTCAGCACCGTGGAGCCGGTTAAATCCACCTCTGTGCCGAAGCCCGTGACATTGCTGAGCGACGGAGCGCCGGTGAGGTAGGTGCTGTTGTCGATGAGGCCCTGGTTCAGTCGGTTGATGCCGTCATTCTCCCGGTAGCGCGAATCGGTAATGTCGCCATTGATCGAGATCTTGTAGTTGGATGTCACGTCGGCAACCAAGGCGGCATACAGCGACTGCTGGTGGAAATACATGTCGTAGTAGTAGCTGCCGCTGTCGTTGCTGGTGAAGCTGACGCGCCCGGCCACATTCTCGATCAGCGGGCCGCCCAAATCGAGGCTCAAAATGCGCTTCTGGTGAGTGTCCGCCTCGATAGAGGCAGTGGTCGCGAACGTGGTCATGGACGGCATCTTGGTGGCGATATCGATGGAGCCGCCCACCCCCGGCCCGGCTCCGCCCTGGACGCTGGCGGGCCCCTTGATGATGTCGATGGAATCCACCTGGTTGAAGCTGATCGGGGCGCCGTAGCCGTTGAGCGTGAAGCTGTCGCGCATCCCGTTGTAGAACATGTCGGCATACTGGCCGCGGATGCGGGGTATGTTCGGCTCGCCGAACGAGGCGTCCGAATAAGCGCTCGAGGTCAGCGAGGAGAATCCGCCGGGATTCTGCACATCGAGGGCGTCGAGCTGCGCTTTGGACAATACGGTATTGTTGCGCGGGGTATCCATCACGCCGAGATCGAGCCCGTAAGCCGAGTTGGAGAGGACGGTGGTGGGCATGATCAGATCACCGCGCCGGATGCCATGCACGACGATCTCATCGAGATTGTCGGATGAGCCCGACGGTGCCGTCACGGGATTCATGGTTTCGCCGGATGGCTGTGCATCGGCCGAGTGGTAGGCCGTGAGGATCGAACTCAACACCAGACCCAGGCCACGAATCCACGATTTCATTGTTTCATCCCTCATTGTTTTGTATCCCTGTTTTCTTCCGGCGTGAGCAGCTGTCCTGCCGCGCCACCCACAGCTCTCTGCAAGAATCGTGCGCAGCGGCACTGAGCCGACAATAGCGCTGCCGCGCGCCGCCTGCCTGGCCGGAAAGAGGACCCTTGGGAGCGGGCGGTGAGCTCCTAACAGCCTAATATGGTGAAAAAACTCCAGGGTCGACCGTCTGCGCGGAAAGCAGGCGCTCGTCTGCCCGTCGATGGTAGCGCACACGCGGCGGCGTGCACCAATTGTGCTCACCGGATGCCCCAGTTTCGTACACAGAATGAAGGCCGCGGTCGGTGGCAGAGCGATAATCTCCGAAGGGCCGGGCTCGCGGCAACGCTGGGCATTTGCGCATCATGGCGTGTCCACCGTATCGTTCGGGTCATGCGCGACCTGTTCTTCGGCGTCATCCTGTGTGCCTTCCCGATGTTGGGGTGGGCCGCGCCTGGGCCGGCCGCGCCGATGCCGATCAAAGTGGTCGTGGTGACCATGTTCGAGATCGGCAAGATGACCGGCGATAAGCCGGGCGAAGCACAGTTTTGGGTCGAGCGGGACAGACTCGATCACGTGCTGCCGTTTCCGTTGGGTGAGCACGAGCTACGGATGAACGATGCGGGATTGCTGCTGATTTGCACGGGCGCAGGCGTCACCAACTCGAGCAGTTCAATCATGGCGCTCGGTTTCGATCCTCGCTTCGACTTGAGCAAGGCCTATTGGCTCATCGCCGGCATCGCAGGAGGCGACCCTCTCGATGTGTCGCTGGGTACGGCGGCGTGGGCAAAGCATGTGGTGGATGGCGACCTCGCCTACGAGATCGACGCGCGCGAGATTCCCGCCGACTGGCCGTACGGGATGTTGCCACTGGGCGCGAAGAAGCCCAACGATGTCGCCGGCGGTTGGACCGTCGATACGATTCACTACGAGCTCAATGCAGCGCTGGTTGACTGGGCTTACACACTGACCAAGGATCATCCCGTGGCGGACAGCCCCGGCATTGCACAATTCCGCCGGCAGTTCGCGGGGTACCCTGCCGCCCTCCGTCCGCCCTTCGTGACGATAGGGGATTCTCTGTCCTCGAGCAGATACTGGCACGGCGAACGCATGAATCAGTGGGCCAACGATTGGGTGAAGCTGCAAGCCGGCCAGGATGCCAATTTCATGATGTCCAACATGGAAGATAGCGGTACGCTCACGGCATTGCGGCGCCTCTCGCGAACCGGTCGCGTGGATTTGAGGCGCGTGCTGGTGCTGCGTACAGCGAGCAACTATACTATGCCGCCGCCCGGAAAAAGCGCCGTGTGGAGCTCGACGGCGGCATACCCCGAGGAAGGTGTCCCCGCGCTCGAAGCGGCTTACCAGGTGGGAAATCGTGTCGTGCAGGCGCTGATCGCAGGCTGGTCCCGCTATCGGGACGCCATTCCCGGCAGCTAGCCAAAGCTAGCGTTTCGCCGCCGGATCGCCCTGCTGAGTCGGCGCGGACATCAGCTCGACGAACATCCTGGCAAATCGCGGTAGGTCAACATCCACCTGAGCATGTACCAGATGTAGGTCGACGGCCGGCTTCAGTGCCTCGTTCCAGGTCAGCGTTTCGCCGTAGGCCGGCCCGTGACTGACATCGACGTCCACGTATAGATCATCGCGATGAGTGATGATGCTCGGATCGATCCATGCGCAGGCGGCGAGCTCGTCCCACAAGTAATACCTTTCCTGCGAATACTTAGTGATGTATTGAGCCGCCGGATTGGGGGACTTGGAGATCGCAGCCAGCATCTTTTCCGTGAACATCGCCTTGATCGACACATCCACGGTGGTGAGGTCGATGCGGGGCCAGTGGGCCCGCAGTGTGATCCGGGCCGCCTCCGGGTCGAACCAGAAATTGAATTCGTGGCGCGGACTGGTTGAGAATTCCGGATCATCGGTGTGCGGATTGAGGCTTCCGCCCATCACCACCAGTCCTTGTGACAGTTCGGCGAGACGAGGATCGAGCGCAATGGCGAGCGCGATATCGGTCAGTGGCCCGGCAGCATATATAGTCACTTCGTGCGGGTGGGCATGCACTTGCCGTATCAGAAAATGTGCCGCGTCTTCGGCGATGGGTTTGGTATGCGGCTCGCCCTCAGGCATCGGCGGAGTTTCCCAGGGGCCGCGTGGCGCAGGGGGCGCCGGCGGCTCGATGAGCCCGGGCGTAGCGGGCAGCGTGCTCAACTTCTGACCCCAGGCACCCAACCAGGCAACGTTGCCGACCAAAGGTGCCATGAGGCGCGTCTCTTCCTGCGTCCGGATCAGTGGAAACACGGCCCCGAGCGCGACGGGCACGTCGGTCCGGCCGATCAATTCCAGGAGCCGCAACGCATGGCGTGCCTCGTCATCCCGCCAGGCATTGCCGGTCACGACAGTGATCCCCAGCACTTCGACCTGCGGGGACTGCAGCAGCGCCATCACCGACATGATGTTCGAGCCTCCCGGCCCGGAAGTGTCCTGATCGATGATCACCATGCGCTTTTGTGCGAGCGCGGTCGGCGATGCTGCCAGAGCGATGAGATTCAGCAGGAAAAGCCCGACGAGACTGCGGTTCATGGCTTCTCGAAGAAATCCGCTCCCACCGGCTTATGCTCGAGGATCTCAGCGCGGGTCAGCCCGATGAGCTCGTGCGGAAATACCAGCCATTTGTCGGTGTCGAGAACGTAATAATCCGGGACGAGCGCACTGCGATTGCGCGTGGGCTTGTAGTACACCGTTGCAATGCGCCACTTCATCGGCCAATTTCTCCGGCAACGCTGCTTCAGTTCCATGATGACCGCCTCCACGCTGCGGCCCGAGTCGAAAACATCATCGACCAGAAGGAGCTCGTCCTCGGCCGACAAGCGCGAGACGAGATAATCGACGGCGTGAACGCGAACGGTCTTGCTCTGCTGATCTATGCCTGTGTAGGAAGACGTGCGAATCGCGATGTGATCGGCAAATATGGAGTGGTACTCGAGCACTTCCTGCACGGCGATCCCGATGGGCGCACCGCCTCGCCACATGGCAACCAGGAACGTCGGTCGAAATCCGCTTTTCACGACGAGTCTGGCGAGCTCCATCGAGTCGCGGAGGAGGGAGTTGGCGGAAATAAAGAGCTTGTCCATGGGAGGCAAGCTTACCAATTGTAAAAACCAAATGCCCAGCCTGTTTAACGTATGTCTGCTCATCGCCGCACACCTCGCGCCGAGCATCACCGAAAATGACTCATAATTCCTTGGGCGATGTGCATCGACCCTTGCGTGCCAGAAATCCACGCCGAGAGCATTTGAACCGTGACCAAGAATACAGATCCCCATAGGAACGCGGGGTGAAGTCGCCGATGGCGCACTGTATCGATGACGATTACGGCTAGTGGAAGCAAATCATTTGCCAGGTGAATCTTCACACTACTGTCTAAGAAATCCAAAGGAAGACGGGCCACGCCAGCCTCCATGGCGGCGAAGGACGCCAGCACCATCAAGCGCTTGTGGATATCACTTCGGTGCCGATAGAAGAGACCAAGGGTTCCCAGCGTTACAAATTCCGCAAACAAGGCGATGACCAAAGCCAAGCCGGGCAGAGCCGGTCCGGGCATGTGGTTTCCACCGAGTTTGGTGGCCACGATGGTGGTCGGCAAAGCAACGATAAGAATCAGCGCCAGCAAGAGGAATTCTACGACACCCAAATGACGGTGAAGATCCACGCGACCCGCGCTGACCAATGAGGCCTGGACGACAAACAGCGCGATCCAGGCTGTCATGAGAGCGCCGTGCACGTGCACCAGCACCGTCAACGGCTGGGACTGCGCGGAGAAGAGCTTGGAGAAATACGAAGGCCAGAACCCGCCTACTACCACCTGTCTCTGTGCCGCAGCACCCACCGGAACTGGTAGCCAGTTCTCACTTTGGCGATTGGGTGGTGGGCTATGTACGGCACCGAACGGACTGCGGAATGGCGCCATCTTTAGGCTTTACCGTTCAACGGAGCACAAAGCCGACGCGGGAGATTTGATGAAAGAGACCAACGACGCTCTATGGTTGGCGTTCGAAGCGCTGGCTAAGACGTACCCGCACGATGATGGTGTGCGCATGACCGCAGATCTTGCAAGATGGCTCTTCGAGGAGCACCAGCGTCGGCAACTGCCCGCACCGCCTATCGTGCATAAGATCGTACGCGTTCTAACGCGAGACCCGCTTGCAGCATTCGCGGAGCCATTAAGGCGGGCGCCAGTGACTAGCCCGTAGCACGTAACTCCGTGATCTTCGGCACATACTGGGTATCTGCGTATTCGGCTTCGGCGCGACGGCTGATATGGATTGTGACTATCGCAGCAAGGAGAAGCGGAGTGATGCATAAAGACGGCAGGCAGCAGCTACAAGTCGATGATCGCGTCAAATTACGCGACTCTACAATTCAAGCGAGCGGCGTAATCACCGGAAAACTGTTACCCGATTACTTGCGGGTGAGATGGGGCGATTCGCTGGGATCGACCACACACCGCCGCCATTCTGTTGTGCTGGAGTGCTACATCGACACAACCGAGCGAATGATTAGTGCGTGACACAAGGAGTAGATATCGTGGCCTACGAGCTTTTCTGCATTGATGGCCCCGCGCCATTAGGTAAGTTTCCCGATCGTTGTCGGGTGGTAACGGCTGATTCGCTGGGGGCCGCGATAACCGCCGCCTGTAAGCTCATCGCGGATGGTGCGACCGTGTGGAAGCTAAAGGGGTCGGAAGGTTTCACGATGGAGCGCAGTGATATCGAGAGCGAGCGCTTGAGGCGCTTGGGCATTGCCCGCCAGCAGATCCCCGCCATGCGCCGAGACGTGAGAGGAGAGTCCTCGGCAGCCGCGAGGTAAGCGAAGCGATTCCGGTCATCCGCCTGCTACCCATCTCGTTTCGTTTCGTGTTGCACGGTCGCACGGCACTTACGGGCCCCACAGTTCGAGCACCTGAGCCGCTTGATCACTTCGGCTAATGGCGCATCCCATCCCGCGATCGCCGCGAGGGTCTGCGGCTTTGCAATCCTCGTGTGGCCGCATTCACAGGCGAGAGCCAAAATGTATTGGCCGCCCTGGTCGGACAGCTTGACCACGGTCAGCGGTTTTCGCGGCGGCATCATGATGCGCTGACACTACGCGCAACCGCTTGTGGACATCCACGGGATAACTCGTACAGTGCTTTCGTCCGCTCGACACTGTGCGCACGGTAGGGAGCGTTTCTCTGCACTCACCGTGGATTGGGCGTAGGCACACGGGGAGAGGTTCTGTCCGTCATCAGGTCCAGTGGCCACACAGACGGAAGCGCAAAACGACTGAGGCCGCCACCTGTCGAGTATTCGAACCAATCAGCCAGATAGGCGTCCGTGCATAGCTGTTGCACGTCTCGACAAAGCAATCCAAGCGAGAGTGCCTCCAGAAAATGGGTTCGCACGCGCTACGCGGGCCCTGCTATCTACACTTGTGGCGCTGGCAGCGGCTGGGCTGCTGCGGTTGACTACCGATCAAATGCGCCGTGAGAGAGGAGGATAGGGCGACGTTAACCGTTAACGAAATCCCACACCTTGGAGATCACCACCGACCCCTCGCCGACAGAAGAGGCTACGCGCTTGACCGATCCTGCGCGCACGTCTCCCACTGCGAACACGCCGGGCTGCGAGGTTGCAAACGGCGACGTAACTAACTCAGCGCCGCGGCCGGTGATCACGAACCCCTTATCATCGAGTTCCACCAAGCCCGAGAGCCATTCGGTGTTCGGTGTGGCACCCACCATTATGAAGAGCGCAGGAATGTGGAGTAGACGGGTCTCGCCCGTCTTGAGCTCGCGAACGGTGACCGCCTCAAGACTGTCAGCGCCATGCAAGGCGGTCACTTCGGCATCGTACTCAATCGTGATTTTCGGGTCCGCCTCCACTCGGCTCCGAAGATAGCTCGACATCGACGCTGCCAGGGAGGAGCCTCGAACTAGCACCCGCACGTGGCGGGCTGAGCGGCTGAGAAACATCGCGGCTTGCCCGGCCGAGTTGGCGCCTCCAATGATGACCGCCTCAGCGTCCCTGCAATGGCGTGCCTCGATTTCGGTTGCGGCATAATAGATACCGGCGCCTTCGAAGTCGGTCAGTCGGGCAAGCGGCGGCCGGCGGTATTGCACGCCGGTAGCGACCACGACGGACCTGGCGCGGACCAATTGGCCGTTGTCGAAAGTGGCGCAGAAGCTTTTGTTCTCGAGGCGTTGGAGTTTTACGGCGCGCCGCGGCATTGCGAAGCGCGTCCCGAACTTCATCGCCTGTATCTGGCCGCGCCAAACTAGATCGCCGCCAGAAATTCCGGTCGGAAAACCCATATAGTTCTCGATACGGCTCGATGCACCAGCCTGACCACCGATAGCGATGTCCTCGACGACGAGCGCACACAGACCTTCCGCCCCCGCACACACGCCCGCAGCGACCCCGGCTGGGCCGCCACCCACGATCAGCACATCGAACATTTCATCGTCTCTGACGTCAAGATTGAGGCCGAGCAGTCGCGCAATCTTGTCAGGTGTAGGGTCCGTCACTGCAATGTGGCGCTCAAAAATTACGGCGGGCGTCCCAGCCGTAATTGAGGAGGCCCGCGCCATCGTCTCGGCTTCCGGACTTCGCAGCGGCCACGAGCTATAAGGTATACGGTTACGACTGGCAAACTCAGCGATTCGAAGCACATTGCGGTCCTCGTCCTCTCCGATTAGCTGCAAACTGCCGTCCCGCTCATCGAGCGCACCTCGGCGGCGCGCGGAAAATACCGTGATGATAATGTCGGACATCTCCGGGATTCGGGACATAAGCGTCAGCATGGGCCCGCGCTGCACTTCGATTACGCGTGTTTCTCGAACGGCGCGCATCGTCAGCGACCCGGCGCCACCATTTAATAGCGAGATTTCGCCCATGAATTGGGTTGGGCCGAGCGTGGAGGGCACGTGGCGTTCGTTCGTATAAGGATTGATCGCCTCGACCTCGCCCTCCTCGACGTAGACAAAGCTTGTGATCGGCTCACCTGACCGGGCGAGAATCGCACCTGCAGGATGGGTGATCGTTTTTCCCGCATCGCGCAGCGCCTGAACGTGAGGCGCGGCGAGCGGAGTGCGCTGCATTTGACGTAGATCGGCGCCTATCGATTCCATCGGCTATTAACCCCTTAAAAACACCGCTCCGCCGGCTTACTCGTTCAATCTGTCAGGGCTTCACGAACCGATAGGCGAAGCGATCGGTCTCGCCCTTGATCGAGGGATCGAACACCTTGATCGAGTGCAGATCGTCCTTGTTCGCGAGCATGGCGCTTTCCGCGTCCAGCAGGAAGCCGGCCGCCTCCACCTCCTCGCGGACGGAGGCAGGATCGATCCGATGCAGCGACTGGGCATGGCTCGTGCCCGCCCCGGCGGCGGCGGCGTGGTCGACGATCACGTAAAGCCCGCCGGGCTTCAGCCGCTTGTAGACAGCTCGATTGAAGTCGGCCGCCGTTGCCCCCCTGGCCTGGATCAGCGCGGTGTGGAGATCGTGGTAGAACAGGTGCAGCCATAGGACATCTGCTGGTTGGGTGGCCTCCGGCATCGCTACGAGGTCCGCCGAGACGACTTCGACGTTCTCTCGGCCCGGCTCCTTCGCGAGCGTCCGCATGCGGTCGACCGAATCGTTCTTCACGCTGGCGATCTCGGCCGGCACGAAGCTGTAGACCCGTCCTTGGGGTCCCACGATGTCGGAGAAGAGACGGGTCCAGTCACCGTCGCCTGGGTAAACGTCGATGACGATGGAGCCCGCATCGACTCGTGCGAACTGGATCAACTCGGATAGCTTGGATTGGTTGTACATCGGGATCTCCGTTATGGTTGGGCATTCGACGAAAACGCGGCGTGCGGGGCGACGATCCACGGCTCGTTCACCGTCGACCCCGGACCGATCACCGCAGACGGCCAGCGCTACGCCGGCCCGGACGCCTCCACCTGCGCGGCCCGCGCCAGTGCTTGGGTGTCGATGTACTCCCGGATGTTCGCCACCTTGCCGCTTCGAACGGCGATGGCGAAGACCCAGTCGTCCTTGAACGGCTTATTCGTGGCTTTGATCTTCCCCGTGGCGGAGCCGATCACTAGGACCCGATCGCCCTGCGCCACGTATTCGGGGGGCTTTGGGTATGTCATTTCCACCTCTTCGGACGCCTTCTGAAGTCGCCGTCGCCCCGGGCGACAGCACGTTTACCCGGACGCCGGTGCCCTTCAGGTCCTCCGCCCAGGTCCGCGCGAGGTTGCGCACTGCCGCCTTGCTCGCGCTGTAGGCGCTCATTCCCGGGGCGCCCGTGGCGCCGGCGCTCGATCCGGTCAGGATGATCGAACCGCCCTGGCCCATCAGCGGCAGCGCCTTCTGGACCGTGAAGATCGTACCCTTCACATTGGTGTCGAAGGTTTCGTCAATGTGCTCGGCGGTGATCTTGCCGAGCGCAAGCGGGCTTCCCGCCCCGGCATTGGCGAAGACGATGTCGAGGGTTCCGCGCTCGGCCTTCACCGCCGCGTAGAGTCGGTCGAGGTCAGCCAGATCGGAGACCGAGCCCTTCACCGCGCGCCCAATGGGCCCGAGCTCGGCTAGAGCCGCGGCGAGCGCTTCCTGTCGGCGGCCGAAGATGAAGACGAAGGCGCCCTCCTCGATAAAGCGCTTTGCCGCTGCGCGGCCGATGCCGGTAGCGCCGCCGGTGATCACGGCGGTCTTTCCATTTAGTCTAGTCATGTTGTGCATCTTTTGTTGGAGTTTCACGGAAGCTCAGAAAATGCTTACTTGAGGACAAGTATACACATCAAAACATTGCGGAGATCGATGACTTTAACAGCTGTTGAACGCTACGAGAAATGCTTGCGGACAAATCTTCCTCCGCCATAACAAATCAAGACCTGCAATCGGCGATCTGCGACCTCTTGATCTCGCTGACATATGTGATCGGCCACTTTCCGGCGCAGTTCCGTTCGAGGCTCTTTAAGCAGGATTGGAAATCAGGGCGGATCGCCGCCAAATCTGCAGGGTCTGGCAAGGTTTTGGTTCGGTTACGGTAACAGATCACCAAGACGATCATCATCATCTTGCATATCTTACTTGCTTTCCGAA
>JBEKHO010000029.1:0-69317 GCA_050012215.1 Steroidobacteraceae bacterium | reverse complement strand
CTCCGCGCGCGCTGCTGCCCGCTCTCATGCTCTTGGTGTGGGCCGCTCCTGTGCGGGCGGCCGCCGACCCTTGCAAGGATGGGTGGTGGGCCGACTTCATGCTGGGGTCTTACCACATTCATCCGTATCGGCATTTCGATGAGTTCAATCCCGGTGCCGGCACCGAATGCTGGTTCGCGCCGCAATGGGCCGGGGCGGCCGGCTACTTTCGTAACTCCCTGGATAGACCGTCCTTCTATGCAGGCGCGGTGTATGCGCCAGAACTGCTTCATTGGGGCTGGTTTCGCCTGACGGCGATGGGCGGCGTCATCTCCGGCTACAATTTTGGACGCTTCGGGTTGGGCGGTGAGAACAATCGTACCGGACCGGTGCTTGCGCCGGCCGCCATGACCCGATTCGGGCGGTTCGGCATGAACTTCATCCTGATTCCACCGATTCCGCAGGACAACCTGCCTTTCACGGTGGGGTTTCAGGTCAAGTACCGGCTCCGCTAGGCCCTTCGCACCGGCGCCGGCTCAAAGCCCGCCATTCTTCGCGACGGTGCGGCCGATCGCCGACCAATCCACATCCTCGCCCTCCATCGCGATGGTCTGCAGCAGATGGTCGCGGAGCACGTTGAGCACGGGCATGGGCACACGCAAGGCTTCGGCGGAGTGCCCGACCAGGCGCATGTCCTTGAGACCGAGCGGAGCGGCGAATCCGGCCGGCTTGAATCGGCCCTCGACCAATCCGTTGCCGTAATTGCGGTAGACGGGCGAGTCGAACAAGGTGCCGGTGAGCACCTCGAGCAATAGCTTCTTGGGGACGCCGCCTTTTTCGGCGAGCGTCATCGCTTCCGCCATCGTCTCGATGGCGGCAAGAATCATGAAGTTGCCGCAGAGCTTCACCAGATTGGCGGCGGAGGGCGTCTCGCCGATGTAGAAAACCCGCTGACTGATCGCATCGAACAGCGTTTTGGCGCCGTCGAGATCGGCCTTTTTTCCACCAACCACGACGAACAACTTGGCCGCAGCGGCGGCCTCCGGTCGGCCGAACACAGGCGCACACAACAGACGCTGCCCGCGCTCGGCGTGCAGGGTGGCGAGCCTTTCGGCAGTTGCGACCGAAATCGTGCTGAGCGAGATGTGAAGCGACCCGGGACGAAGTCCTTCCAGCAGACCGTGCGGCCCGGATAGCACGCTGTCCAGCGCCGCATCATCGGCGAGCATGGTGAGCACGACCTCGCCCCCGGCCGCTGCCGCCTTGGGGTCGGGCGCAGCAACCGCGCCGAGACCGGCCAGCCGTTGGGCCTTTGCCGCCGATCGATTCCATACCGTGACCTGATGTCCTGCGTGCACCAGATTGGCGGCGATGGCCGCGCCCATGTTGCCCAGTCCGATGAAGCCGATTTTCATGTGCCTTTCCTCCACGTGCGCGTCGCCAGATACACCTAGACTGCCGGAAGCTCGCGGGCGAACCCGACATCCTCGCCAAGCGGTCGATCGAATTCGCGCGCATAGCGGTGGCCCGCATAGACAGCGGCGGCAATGGTGCTTGGCGCCAGGCAATCGCCGATCGACACCACGGAGACGATTCCCGCCTGCGCCAGTCGATCGGGGTCCCGTGCCAATTCTGCGGCCAACGCATCTTCCGACACCCGCGAGGTGACGGTGACCACCGAACCCGCGGGCACGATGGAGCGTCGTCCGGTGAACACGCACTCCACTGCCGCGCGCTGGCCGTCGAACTCGACCAGGTTGCAGTTCGCGAGGATCGTCACCCCGAGTTCCAATAGACGCTTTTGGATGCTGAATTGTTCCAAGGTGTTCACCGTCCAAGCGGATACGCAGCCGGCAGGCGTGACCAGCACGACGTCGATACCGTGGGACCGCAATTTCTCCGCAATGACTCCGCCGAGGTAGTAATGGTCGTCGTCGAAGACGAGGGCGGGGCTCTGTGGCAGCAGGCCGTCCATCACATCCTCGGGCGTCAATACCGTGGGCTTCGCGTCCAAGCCGGGGATCGGCGAGTGATTCGCCCGCCCGACGCCGTCGCCTCTCCAGCGTGCGCCGGTCGCGAGCACGACTCGCCTCGCGCCGAATTCCAAGATGTCGTGCGCGCTCACCGGGCTGCCGCGCACGATCGACACGCCCGCCATCTTGTTGATCTGACCCAGCCGATAGTCGCGGACCCGTGACCAGGCGGCGAGTCCCGGGAGCCGTGTCTCACGCGTCACGCGGCCGCCGAGTTGCTCCGCGGCATCGACCAAGTGAACGGCATGGCCGCGCTGCCCGAGGATTCTTGCGCACTCGAGGCCGGCAGGCCCGGCACCGATCACGAGAAAGGCGTCATCGGCGGTGCGCGGTGCCACCCGCTCGGGGTGCCATCCCTTGCGCCACTCCTCGCCCATCGTCGGATTCTGCGTGCAGCGAATCGGCGTCATCGTGTAGTCACCGCTCACGCAGATATTGCAGCCGATGCATTCGCGGATGTCATCGACATCGCCGCTTTCGATTTTCCTCGGCAAGAAGGGGTCGGCGATGGAGGGGCGAGCCGCACCGATGAAATCCACCACACCGCGCCGGATCTGCGACACCATGGCATCCGGGGACGTGAACCGGCCGACCCCCACCACCGGCTTGGTGGTCACCGTCTTCACGAAGCGCACGAATTCCTCCTGGTACCCTTCAGCGGCGAATCGCGAAGTCCGGGAGTCGTGCGACCAGTCGCTGATGTTCACGTCCCAAAGATCGGGTAATTCGGCGAGCAGTTCCACAACTTCTCTACCCTCGCGGTCGGCGCTGATGCCATCCGCGCCGCGCAGCTCGTCGACCGCGAATCGGACTGCAACGCCGCACTGCGTACCCACCGCGTCCTTGGTGTCCTCGATCAATTCGCGCAGCAGCCGCGCGCGGTTGTGAAGGCTTCCGCCATACTCGTCGAGGCGGTGATTATGCCGCCGTTGAAGAAAGTGCATCGGTAGGGAAAGGCTGTGCGCGGCATACACGTAGATGATGTCGAAGCCGGCACGGCGCGCGCGAATTGCCGCTTGACGATGCCAGCGGCGAAACTCCCGGATGTCGCAGGCGCTCATCGCACGAGCCTGCGCGGGATGATGCCCGGCGGGGGAAGCGATGGCGCTCGGCGCCAGGGAGACCTCGCGGGACAGAAGATTTGGGGCGTTCATGCCGCCATGGACGAGTTCGATGGCCGCGAGCGCACCGTGCCGGTGGATCGCGTCGGTCATCAAAGCCAACGCGGGAAGGTCGGCATCGTCCCAGAGCCGGCCCTCGATGTAAGGCGATAGGTCGCTCGAGGGGTGTATTTCCACCTCCTCGGTGCTCACCACGGCCCAACCGCCTTCTGCTTTGACGCCGCGCATCGCCGCGTGGGCGCGTGGGCGTGCGTATCCCATGCCGTTGCAGTGCGGTACCTGGAAAAACCGATTTTTGGCGACGACGGGACCGATCTTGACCGGCTCGAAGAGAATGTCGAAGCGCGGCTCGCGGGGCATTAACCGGCTACTTGGAGGATCCCGCGACGAATTTGAGGATGCGCGCACGCAGATCGTCTGCGAGTGCGGAGACATAAGGGTCGTGCATGATGCCGATGTGCGTGCCGACGATGCCCACGATCTGCGCCCCGGGGGCGATTTTGTGCCAAGTGCGCCCGACTTGCGGTACGTAAAGGAGCGGTGCGACCTTCGCCTCGTACACGACGACCTCGCCGGGGTATGCCTCCGGCCTGTACGAGAACAGGGCGGAGAACAGCCGGTTGATGAATAACCGTTGTGTGGGCGGGTAGAGCGACAGATCCATGATGCGATCGATCGCGTAGCCACCGCCGAGCTTCTCGGTACGCTTGAGGCCCATCGCGCCTTTGCCGATCGCGATTGCGTGCTTGGACAAGCTCCACATGAGCGAGTGCAGGGAGCGGCTCCTCATGAGATCGGCATGCAGCAGCCAGCGCGGGACGTTTCGTGCCATCTCCACCCAATAGCGGGGATTCCAACCACTCAAAACTTCAATGTTCTCCGGCGCACCGTCGATCGCGATGACGGGGCCCACCTCCCGTCCCATGGCGCGCAGCTTTTTCGCCATATCCAGGGCGATGATGGCGCCGATGCAATAACCGCCGATTATCAGCGGCCCCTCCGGCTGAAACTTTACCAGCGCCTTCACGTAGTGGTCGGCGAGGCCCTCGATCGATGATCCGAACTCGGGATCCTGCATCAGCTTCGGGGGCGCCTGCAGTCCGAAAAAGTTGACCGTGCGATCGAGCCGCCGGGCAATGTTCAGAAAATCAGTTCCGGCGGCTCCTGACACGGAGTGCACGCAGTAGAAAGACGGCCGTTCAGCATCCCCGCGCATGGCGCCTTCGTTGATCGGCAGCAGCACCCGCTCTGAGCTGCGCAGAGCGCGCGCGAACAGCATGCTGTTCGCAGAAGTCACGTTGCTGGTGGATGAGGCGGGCATCGGAGGTGTGGCGCGGTCATCATTTGGGGCGCTTAAGGGCTCGAATCACGGACCTTCTACTGTTAAATGTCTGCTTTGAACGACAGGTTCCAGCGCACGTAGAGTAAACCGAGCCGACCGTCCCCGCCATCTTTGCCTGGTAAATGTGGTCGCCCTTCGTCGTGGAGTTCAAGGGTGGGATTAGCTGTCGGCCGCGGCCGCAATTGGCTGTAAGCCCCGTCCGGTTTCCCTTAGATCTTGGTATGCTAACCTAGGTTGATGGCGACCATATCTAAGGTGGCAATCAGTCCAAGCGTGCGCGGACGTGACGAAACCAGCAACTGGAGTTCTTGCCCCGTCAATCCTGCCTGGATTCTGGAAGGGAAGCCGGTGGCGAGGATCGAGCAGCTCTCGTCGAGCGCCGATGGTTCCGCGAGCACCTACTTCTGGGACTGCACCGCGGGGCGCTTCAATTGGTTCTACAGCTTCGATGAGACGCTGCACGTTCTCGAGGGATCTGTCAGCTTGAAATTTCCCGATGGGCGATCACGCCACGTCGCGGTGGGCGACGTTGTTTTCTTTCCAAAAGGCTCGAGTGCCGAATGGACCGTGGAGCGCTATATCCGCAAGCTGGCGTTCTGCCGAACGGCGCTACCTGATTTTTTGGTCAGCGCGCGTGATGCTGTGCGACGCGTCAAGCGTCTCGGCCGCGCGCCTGCGGCGGGCGGGGCGGGCGGTATGTTCTCGACCGGCTGAGCAGCGCTCGCTGTACATCCTCGCGCGTTCCGACCTACGTTCAGCGTCTGCGAATTCTTTCGACAGTTGTCTGCTCACACCGACAACTTCTGCCTTCACAACACTGCATCATCGTGGTTGAGTAAGCAGCACGTTTCGCTGCGGCCAAAACCGGTCTTCATTGGCGCGCAAAGCATCGGCGGCGGTGCCCATTCGGGGGAGCGAGACGTGATCGAGAGGGGTTTGAATTTGTAGGCGAGGAATGGTGACCGGAAAAGCCTCCAGGGCTAAACGTATGCGTATCTTGATCTACTCTGCCAACTTCGCCCCCGAGCTCACCGGGGTCGGTAAATACAGCGGTGAAATGGCCGCATGGTTGGCGGGTGAAGGACACGAAGTCCGTGTCATCGCGGCCCCTCCCTATTACCCGGCGTGGAAGATTGCGCGCGGCTACCGCTGGCCCCCTTTCCGGCGCGAAAACTTCGCCGGCGCCGACGTACGGCGGGCGCCGATTTGGGTGCCAAAATCCCCTGGGGGCATCAAGCGCACGCTCCATTTGTTGTCTTTCGCGCTCACCTCCTTTCCCTTGGTGTTGATGCAGCTGGCCTGGCGGCCGGACGTGGTACTGACCGTGGCGCCCGCGCTCATGTGCGCGCCGGCGGGACTGCTGGCCGCTTCGCTCACAGGCGCGAAATCCTGGCTGCACCTCCAGGATTTCGAGATCGACGTCGCGTTTCGGATGGGGCTTCTGAAGGGGAAGCTACTGCAGCGAGTGGCGCTTCGCATGGAGAGCTGGCTGCTGCGCCGCTTCGGTACCGTATCGACCATTTCCAGCCGCATGATGGAGCGGTTGCTGCTGAAGGGGGTCGCGCCGGAGCGCATCTGTTATTTTCCCAACTGGGTCGACGTTTCCCGAGCCGGCTCTTGGCGCTCGCGCGAGAGGTATCGCGCCGAACTCGGAATTCCCGAGGGCGCCGTCGTGGTCCTTTTCTCGGGAACCCTCGGCGGCAAACAGGGCTTGATGGTCATTCCTGCCGCCGCCAGCCTGCTCGAGTCGCGGGCGGATATCGTTTTCGTCGTCTGTGGCGACGGCGTCATGAAGCCAAGAATAGAGGCGGCAGGCGCGGGCCTGGCCAATTTTCACCTGATTCCATTGCAACCTCAGGAGCGGCTCCAAGAGCTTTTGGCCATGGCGGATCTGCACTTGATGCCGCAAAGCCCGGACGCGGCCGACTTGGTGCTTCCGTCCAAGTTGTCGGGAATGCTGGCGAGTGGCCGGCCGGTGATCGCCGCATGCCGGGCGGGCACGGAGATCGCCGAGATAGTGAGCCACTGCGGCGTGGTGGTGGCGCCGGATGACGCGTCGGGACTCGCCGATGCAGTGGTGGAGCTCGCGGACGATCCCGTACGTCGCCGCGAGCTCGGTCACCGTGCCCGCGACATCGCCGAGACGCGATTCGAGCGTGATGCCACGCTGCGCCGAGTGTTCGGTCCGCTTCATGAGGCATCCGATGTGGCGGAGGATGCGGTGGTCAATTGAGGCGCCGCAGATTTTCCGTCACTGACGATCTCAACAACCGGCGGAAGTTGCTTTTCTGCCCGCGCAAAACCCCGGCATTCCTACAAGAATCATTGTTGCGCTCGCGCTACGTTTAGCGAGTCATTCGTTGCCGCACCGGCCCGGCGCGACACCCGGGTAACACACCTATCTGTAGGATTGAACTTACAAAAAAACCGTTATGTTCAACATGTTAGCAATCGTTTAATTTTGAAATATCGCAACAATTGTGAGTATTATCGGTACTGTTGGATATTGTCGACTGGTCGATTGTGGTTGACCCTTTTTTGAGCTTTCGCGGTGCGGTTTGAGCGCGGGTTGCTGTTCGAACCGTAGATCGGCATGGAGCGTCTGTTGAAGATTCTGATTTACAGTGCCAATTTTGCGCCCGAGCCCACCGGCATAGGCAAGTATTCGGGTGAGATGGCGGAGTGGCTGGCGGCCCACGGCCACAGCGTCAGAGTGGTATGTTCGCTTCCCTACTATCCGCAATGGAAGCTCGATCCAGCATTTGCCGGCCGCGCATTTCGACGCGATGCATGGCGCAACGTTTCCGTGTGGCGTGCTCCGATCTGGGTTCCCTCTTCCCCCACGGGTATCAAGCGCGTGCTTCACCTTTTATCGTTCGCGATTTGCTCGCTGCCGCTCATGGTGCGGCAAATTTTTTGGCGACCCGATCTCGTCGTGACAGTAGCGCCGGCGTTCGTTTGCGCACCGATGGGCTGGCTAACCGCGCGCCTGGCGGGTGCGCGGGCATGGCTGCACCTTCAAGACTTCGAAGTGGATCTCGCCTTCAGCATGGGGTTGCTGAGCAGCAAGCTCGTGCGCGGCATCGTCCTGCGTCTCGAGCGCTTCATGCTCCTACGGTTCGATCAGGTCTCGTCGATTTCCGCACGCATGGTGCAAACGCTGCAGCGCAAAGGGGTGCCGATGTCGCGCACCCAGTACTTTCCGAATTGGGTGGACGTGTCCCGCATCAACCCCGATTTGAAAGGCGATGCGTTTAGGGCCCAGCTGGATATACCGGCGGACAGCGTCGTGGTGTTGTTCTCCGGGTCGATGGGAGGAAAGCAGGGTCTGATGGCGATTCCCGCGGCCGCGGCGCAGCTGGCGGCGCGCAAAGACATTGTATTCGTGGTAAGCGGCGAAGGGGTCGTGAAGGCGGCGTTACAGAGCGCTGCGGCGGATATGCCCAACGTGCGATTCTTGCCGTTGCAGCCGATCGAGCGACTGGGCGAGCTGCTGTGCCTCGGGGATATTCATTTGCTGCCGCAGAACGCGGACGCCACCGATCTCGTGCTGCCGTCGAAGTTATCCGGGATGCTCTCGAGTGGAAGGCCGGTGATCACCATGTCCCAAGCGGGCACCGAGCTGCACGCCGTTGTATCGCAGTGCGGTTTCGTCGTCCCTCCGGACGACACCTCGGCGCTGGCCGCGGCTGTCGTGCGACTCGCGGACCACTCAGCGGAGCGCCGCGAACTTGGCAAGCGCGCGCGCGCCTACGCGGAACATCACTTCGAAATCGATCTGGTGCTTGCGCGATTATTCGGCTGGGGCGGCGTCAGAAAGAAAACGAGCACCGCTCCCGAGGGGGTGGTGGCCCCGGCGGCGCCCTGAAGGAAAAAATATGTTAATTTTCATTCATTTAGCCCGCTGCGTAGGGTATCGCGCGGAGGCTGGCCCGGCCCAGCAACAGGTCATCCCGCCCCCAGGAACCTCGACACTGCCTAGTAATACAACGGGCTCGCGAGTCGGATTGATGCGGTTTGCACCCGGGCGGGCGGGTGCTGCTCTGCTGGTGGGGATGGTTGTACTGAATCTCCAGGCGGTGTCCGCCTACGCCCAGCCGGCAACCAGCGTGCAGATCGAGTACCGCATCGGTGCGGGCGACATTCTGAAAATCTCAGTGTTCAAGAATCCCGATTTGACTCTCGAGGCGCGGGTGTCGGAAGTCGGAGCGATCAGCTTTCCATTGGTGGGCTCGGTGCAGGTGAGTGATCTGACGTTGCCGGCGGCGGAGAAGAAGATCGCGGAACTCCTCAAGGGGGGAGGCTTCGTCGTCAATCCTCAGGTAAATATCCTGCTCGAGACCGCGTTCGGCAATCAGGTGTCCGTACTTGGCGAAGTCAACAAGCCCGGGCGCTACGCCCTGGATGCGGCAGGCGGTCACCTGTCCGGCATGCTGGCGACCGCGGGCGGAATCATGGCGACGGGATCGGACACCGTGATCGTCAGCGGTACGCGTAACGGCAAGCCGTTCCGGCGCGAGATCGACGTGGTCAAGGCCGCCATGGAGAGCAACACCGGCGATGATATCCTTTTGTCCGGCGGCGATACGGTCTTCGTGAACCACCAGCCGATGTTCTATATCTACGGACAGGTACAGAAGGCCGGCCAATACCGGCTGGAGCGGGACATGACCGTCATGCAGGCGCTCGCGGTCGGCGGCGGAATCACGACCAAGGGAACCAGGCGCGGAATCGTTCTGCACCGGCGCGATGCTCACGGCAAGGTGAACGAGATAGAGGTCTCTCTCGATGATGACGTGAAGGACTGGGATGTCATTTACGTGAAAGAGAGTTTGTTCTGACGGCTTGAGGAAGGCATCGATGGGAGCTCAGCAGTTGTTTCTGGTCTTGCGCGCGCGGTGGAAGCTCGCCGTGCGCGTGTTCGTGGGCGTCGTGATCCTGGTCGTGTTGGTCACGCTGATCCTTCCGAAGCAGTATGTGGCGACGGCCTCCGTCGTCGTTCAGGGCAAGGCCGACCCGCTGTCCAGCAGCATGGCCTATCCGGCGGCGCAGCTCCTGCCGAGCGACATCGCGACGCAGGTTGACATCATCGAAAGCCATCGCGTCGCACAGCGCGCCGTGAAGCTCCTGAAGCTCGATGAATCCGCCGCGTACAAGGACGAGTGGCAGCGCCAAGGGAAGGGCGACCTCATCGGATGGATTGCAGACGGGTTGCAGAGAAAGGTGACGGTGGTTCCGTCCAAGGAGAGCGACGTCATCGGCATTTCCGCGAAGGGGCCCGATCCACAATTCGCTGCCGCCCTCGCGAACGCCTGGGCCACAGCCTACATTGATACGAACATCGAGCTGAAGGTCGATTCCGCCAAGCAATACGCAGCATGGTTCAACGAGCAGTCGCGCACGCTCCGCACGGATCTCGAGGCCAAGGAGAAGCGTTTATCGGATTTCCAGAACGCGGCCGGCATCGTCGCGACGGACGATAAGCTCGACGTGGAGAATGCCCGGTTGCAGGAGCTCTCGACGCAGCTCGTGGCGGTTCAGACCCAGCGCCAGCAGAGCCAGTCGAGACAGCGCCAAGCGAGAGGCGACGCCGAGTCGCTGCCCGAAGTGCTGCAGAGCCCCGTGATCGCGAATCTCAAGGCGAGTCTCGCGATGGCCGAGGCCAAGCGGCGCGACATGGCGACGAACTACGGAAAGAACTATCCCGACTACAAGGATGTGGAGGCGGAGATCGTGGGCATACGCGAACGTATCGCACAGGAAAGCGAACGAATTGCGGCCTCCATCGGCGGCACCGCCCAGGTCGACGTACGGCGGGAGGACGATCTAAAAGCGGCTCTGGACGCTCAGAAAAAGCGCATCCTCGATTTGAAGCAGCAGCACGATCAGGTGGCGGATCTTCAAAACGATGTGACCATGGCGCAGAAGAACCTCGAGGCGGTCTCTCAGCGATTGGCTCAAAGCAGCCTCGAGAGTCAGGCACAGCAGACGAACATCGAGCTGTTGGCTCCGGCGGCGGTGCCGATGGACGCCGCCAGTCCGAAGTTGATGCTGAATTTGCTCTTCGGCCTGTTCGTGGGAGGGGTCTGCGGCATCGGCGCGGCGCTGCTCCGTGAGATGACCGACCGCCGCGTGCGCGAGGCCGACGAGCTTCTGCCGTTGCTCGGTATTCCGGTCCTTGGCCGCATACCCGACGCGAAGACGGCGCCGGGGCGCGCCCTGGTCGCATACGCGGCACCCGCAGCGGGTCGAATATGAAGGTAACCCTGAAGAACAAACCCCTGACCAGCCCGGGCACATCGCCTGAGGGAAGTCGGTCGATCGGAGCGATTCTCGTGGGCGAAGGACGCCTGAGCCCGAGCGATGTGGACAAGATCGAGCGCTTCGCACGCGAACAGGGGCTTCGCTTCGGCGATGCCGCGGTTCAGCTTCAACTGCTCGCCAAGGAAGACGTAGAGTTTGCGATCGCACGGCAATTCAACTATCCCATTCTGGCCTGCGGCGGCCAGAACGGAGTGGGCGAGGAAGTCATTGCGGGATACAGGCCGGAAAGCCCCTTGGTCGAGCCCTTGCGCGCGCTCCGCAGCCAGATTTTGTTTCGTTGGCCGCGTGATACCACGCGAAAAGTCATTGCGGTCACCAGCGCCGAGCGAGGCGACGGCCGCAGCTGGCTCGCGGCGAATTTGGCGGTCGTGTTTGCGCAAATCGGCGAGCGCACCCTGCTGATCGACGCCGACATGCGCAACCCGAGGCAACACCTGCTGTTCAACCTCAACAACGACGTCGGTTTGTCGGCGTTGGTCACGGGCCGCGCGACCCGTGAGATCGCGCGCCGCATCCATCCGCAGCTGCGCCTGTTCGTGCTGCCGAGCGGAAGGCTGCCGCCGAACCCGCAGGAGCTTCTGTCGGGCCCCGTTTTCGACGTCGTCCTCGAGCAGTTCACCGAGCAGTTCGACGTCATCGTGATCGACACGCCGGCCATGGCGGAGACCGCGGATGCGCAGATCCTGGCGGCGCGCGCCGGGAACGCCCTCATGGTGGTCCGGAGAAATTACACGCGCCAGAAGAAGCTGGTGACAGCCATGCAGAACCTTTCCGAGGCCGGGGTCAACGTGCTCGGCAGCGTCATGCAAGAGCTCTGAGCCCGGCACATGAGGACTTCACGCACCGCGCACATCGCATGTCTGATGGCAACCCTCGCTGCGGCAGGCATGGCCACGCAGTCGCGCGCGCAGGCACCGGTGTTCCCTCCCATACCCATCGCGCCCGAGAACGCGCCCGACAATACGGCCGACTGGATCACGCCGTTCGTGCAGTACCAGTACACGTACGACAACAATCTGTTTCGCCTGCCGGCCTCACCGGCGGACTACGTGCACCTGCTGGGGGTTGCCGCGATTTCGCCCGGGATATCGCTCGAGGATCATCTCAACACGGGCTCTGCGGGCGTCGATGGCCATTGGGTAATCAGCCAGCAATCGGTCGATTACGACTTGCAGATCGATGAGAACCGCTTCGTTCGCAACACGGATCTCAACAACACGTCCGGCACCGGCAAGGCCACGTGGAACTGGTCGCTCGCGAGCGACCTGACCGGACAACTGGGCGCGAATTACACCCGCAGTCTCGCGGGGTTCAGCGACTCGTTCTACTTTTCGCGCGACATCATCGATCGCCAGGAATACTTCGCCAACGGCCGCTACCAGATCGGGCCGCGCTGGGCCGTGTACGGAACCCTCGACGATTCCTACATCAAGAACCAGGGCGCCGGCCTGGAGTTCAACGACCTGGACCTGGAAACCGGCAAGGTGGGCGTAGAGATGGCGACTTCGCAAGCGAACACTATCGGCGCAGAATACCGCTTCACCCACGGCCGTTATCCGTATCAGGATGGCGCGACCTTGAACGGCAACCCGTTCGATCCGAACTACAACGAGAACTCGGGCGTCTTCCTGATCAAGTACGCGCCGACCGACAAGACTACGTTCAATGGCGATGCGGGATATCTGCAGCGCAGCTACCCCGACAATCCGGGAGTGGGCGCATTTTCCGGCGATATCTGGCATCTGAAGTTTCTATGGCAGGCGACGGAAAAGACCAGCCTCTCGGTGACCGCGAGCCGCGATCTGCAGGCCTATCTGTATGCCCAGTCCGACTATTTCGTGCAGGACGGCGTCGCCGTCTCTCCGGTCTGGATGCAGACCGACAAGATCACCTGGGTGGCGGTCGTGGTCTGGTACAAACAGGACTACATCGAGTCGAGCTTCAGCAATATCGTGGTCGGACCCAGGCGCGATACCCTCTCGGCGGAGCAGGGCGGCATTCAATACACGCCCCTGCGCTCGCTGGTGCTCACCTTGACGTATCGCCACGAGCAGCGGCGTTCCAACCAGGCTCAGTTCGGCTACGACGACAACCTCGCGAATGCCGGCGTGAAGTTCAAGTTCTGACGGGACGGTCCGCCGCGCCCGTAGCGCAGCGTTCCCGGCGGTCCTTTGACTCCATGAGGCACTTGCATTTCACCCAGTCGCTCGAGCCGTTGCAAGGCGGCGGTCTCGGTTCGAGCGCCATCGCTCTGCACTCGCACATGGATCAGGCGGGGATCCGCTCGGTGCTTTGTGCAACCTACGGGGCCGCCCGCCAGGACACCCGCGCGGGAATCCTGGAGTACCGCAGGGCGGGGCCGGATTTTCTGTACTACTCGCCGGACATGCTGAGGGACGCGCCGGCGCTGGTCCGCGACAGCGACGTGGTGCATGCACACGGGCTTTACGTGGGTCCCAACCTGGTCTTCGGCCGTGAGGCGAGGCGGCAGCGCAAGGCGCTGGTTTACCATGTCCACGGTATGTTCGAGCCCTATATCCTGCGGCGGTCGCGATGGAAGAAGCGGCTGGTGCACTGGTTGTTCGAGGACCGCAATATCCGCGACGTGCGTTTCTGGCGTGCATTGACCGCCATTGAAGCGGATCAGATCGCGGCGACCGGTGCGCGCCAGCCCATCGCAGTCATTCCGAACGGCCTCGATGTCACCGACTTCGCGAGGCCCGCCGATGGGGACCGGCCGATTTGCACACCGCTCATCGAGCGCCTCCCCAAGCGCTCGCGGCGGCTTTTGTTTCTCGGCCGCATTCATCCCAAGAAGGGTTTGATGCTCCTGCTCCCAGCCTGGGCGAGGATTTGTCCCCAGGCAAAGGATTGGGAGCTGGTCATCGCGGGTCCCGACGAAGGGGGACACCTCGAGGAGGTGCGCGCTCGCGTCGCCGAACTCGGCATCGGCGATCGGGTGATCTTCACCGGCCTCGTGCAGGGCGATGAGAAGGTGCGTCTGCTGTATTCTGCGGACCTGTTCGTACTTCCATCCTACTCGGAGGGATTGCCGATGAGCGTGCTCGAGGCTCTTGCTTGCGAGGTGCCCGTCATCGCCACGCGCGAGAGCAATGTGGGCGACCTGCTCGCGGAAGGTGCGGGCTGGGAATGCGCCGCCGCGGTGGACACCCTCGCCGAGGCGCTCGAACAAGCCATACGCGCTTCCGAATCGGAGAGAGCGGATCGCGGTTCGACGGGCCGCCGCGTCGTCGAGGCGCGCTACGCCTGGCCAGCGGTCGTGCAAGAGTTGCAACGCGCATGCGCCGCGTATTGCTGAGACCATGAGCCGCGTCCGTCATGATCTATTTGACGGACGCCCCGACCTCGACCGCGGGCGTCCTGCCTGGGTCGAGGCGGTATGGTATCTGTTGAAATGCGCCTTCTTCCTCTCGGCGCTTCCCTGGCCCTCCGCATTGAAATGCGCATTGCTTCGGCGCTTCGGCGCGAAGATCGGAACGGGTGTGTACATCAAGCCGCGTGTGAACATCCATTTCCCATGGAAGCTCGCGATCGGCGATTACAGCTGGATAGGTGAGGAGGTGTTTCTCCTCAACTTGGAGCCCATCGTGATCGGCTCGCATTGCTGCATCTCTCAGCGCGCTTTTCTCTGCACGGGCAATCACGATTTCACGGAGCCCAGCATGCCATATCGGAACCGCCCGATCGTCGTCGAAGATGGCGCGTGGGTCGGAGCGCAGGCATTCGTAGGGCCCGGGGTCACCATCGGCAGCGAAGCAGTGATCGCTGCCGGCAGCGTCGTCACCAAAGATCAGCCGAAAGAGATGCGCTGTGCAGGAAATCCCTGCGTCACGATCGGAGCGCGCTGGCGTGGAGGGTGAATAAAGCTACCGTAAAATAAGGTTCCTTCCTCGCACACCGATTTTGACTCGGCATCAATAGCCGCGGCGTTCCGCCGCCGCTAAAAAAAATCACGCGCACTCGAATGTCTGTTCACGGAGACAGAGTCTCCCGTGGCCGACAGTTATCTTAAAAAAACTTTTGTAAATACTATCGCGACCGTGAGTTGCTTCCGTGTTGATCAAAAGTTGTACACCTAACATTCGACTGGCACTAAAGGTTTATTTCGAAATGCGGCTGAACCGATGACGATGCGTATCACATCAGTGGCAGCAATTGCCGCTGCTCTAACGATCACGGGATGCTCCGACGGTTCCTCGGGTACATCAAGCTCCAGCGCCACGTCCGCCTCGAGCACTTCCTCGTCGGGCGGCGGCGGCACGCCCGGTGGGGGCGGCACATCGCCGGTTACTCCTATCAATCCGACGCCGCCGCCGACCACGCCGGTGAGTGTCGCGACCGGCAGCCTCAGCTGCGCGTCCGCGCAGCAAACTGCGACGTCCGTCACATCGTCGTCGTCATCGCTCGGCATTTCCGTCAGCGGCAACGATCTCACCGAGACATTCACCTCAGGCTCGACATTCAAAGTGAAATTCGATGCCGTAACGAAGAACGCCGACACTGTCGCCTGGCAGATCGTCGACTACACCGGGACGGCACTTGCATCGGGCTCGATTAGCGTTCCGCAGGGCTCGACCGCCTCGACCGTCGCGTGCACGTCCACGCTCGCCGGCTATTTCGCAGCCTCAGCCACGCTTCAGAACTCGGGCGCCACCCAGCGGCAGTTGGGCAGCCGGCCCGCGGGTTACGCATCCTTCGGCGTGCTGCCCAATGTCGCGGATATCGTCCCGGCGGTGAGCGGAGCACTCGACCAGCACCGTATCGGCCTGCAGGGCGCGAATTATGTTGAGTCCGGCATCTGCTGCAGCGGCAATGGGCTGCAACCCGTGAACGAGAATCTCGGTAGCACCTGGGTGCTGGATGAGCGGTCCCAGGGGACGACCGAGCCGAACAACGCCGGACAATACAATCCGGCGACCTATCCCCTCGACCCCGGCCTGAAGCAGGGCACGCTTGCTCGGATCATCAGCATGAACGGTCTGCCAGCTTGGGCGAGCACCGCGCCGGCGGGCGCCAGCGGCACCTATCCTCCGAAATCCTTCAGCGCGTACAAGAGTTATTCGGCACTCGTGGGCCGGGAGAGTGCGCTCATTCACGCGAAGTACATTCCGAATCAACAGAAGAACTATTACCAGGTCACCTGGGAGCCGGATCCGGGTCCGGCGACCCAGTGGATGGGCAGTGATGCGCAGTTCGTACAGCTGTACCAGTCGGTCTGGAATGGTGTGCACTCTACGGATCCGGATGCGGCAGTGATGGGTCCGGCGACGCAGGGTCCCGTGACGTGCGGCGAGTGGCTCACTCGCCTGGCGCCCCTCGGGTTGACCAAGTACTTGGACGCGGTGGCCTGCCACGGGTATTACACCTTGGCGGCGAGTTCCTCGAAGCCGCCCGAATCGGCCGACTTACCGAGCCAGATCCAGGGCCTGCGCAAGGCGATGGTCAGCGTGATGCCCGCCGGCACGAAACTGTTCGTCACCGAGAGCGGCATCTCTTACCCGGACGGGGCGAGTTATTCGGCGAACTATCCGACCACGGATGTGCTCACCGAACATGCTGAAGCCGTCGTTCGCACCCACCTCATCATGCTCGGAGAGGGCGTCGACACCTCGTTCCTGTTCTACTCGGCCGATTTCGCCCAGAGCACGGGATTCGGGATGTACTTCAATCTGAGCATGGCGGCAAACGACTTCAACTCTCCCAACATCTCTCCCAAGCCGGCAGCGTTGGCGGTTGCGGCGACCACGAGGCTCATCGACGGTTCACGCAGCTTGGGCGCGCTGACCAATCTGCCGTCAGGGGGATACGGCTATTCCTTCCTGCTGGCCGACAAGGCGCATGCCATGACGGCGCTCTGGGCGCATAACGGATCATTCAATGCGAGCATCTCGTATCAGCTGCAGATAGATTCTGCCGGCGCATCCGGGACCGCGATCGTATTCGATACGATGGGAAATCCAAAGAGCGTTCAGTACACGAACGGCATCCTTCAACTGACGCTCTCTGAAATGCCGATCTACGTAATGTCCTCGAATGTCTCCGTGTTGCAGCAGCAGACGCGGGCGCCCGAGGGCTATAGCACGCAATTCTAGAGCCCGTGACTTCCGCCCGCCGAGCACGGGGTCGCCGTGCTCGGCGCGAATCAGCGCTCGCCCGAAACGGACGAGTCCTGCCGCAGCGGCAGTCCGCGGTCGAGGGCCGTCTTCGCGGCCTTGAGCGCGCTACGCGCGAACCTCTCGCACGAAAAATCCTCAACGATCAGCCGCCCTGCCTGGCCCATGGTTTGCCGCAGGTCCGGATTCGAATCCAGCGTCAATAGCGCCTCGGTGAGCGATGCGGCCGAATTGGGATTGAACACGAATCCATTCTGGCGGATGTTTTTGGCGGAGCCCGGCGGCGAGACGGCCCGCAGGAGATCCTCCGCGGATCCGACCGTCTCGCTCACCACCACGGGCAAGCTGCAGCTTAGGGCTTCATTGAGCACCAAACCCCACTCCTCGACCGCGCTCGGCAGAATGAAGGCGTCGGCGAGGGCATAGAAGATCGGATTCTCTTCGATTTGGCGAAAGCCGTAGAAATGCACGCCGGGAGCGGAATCAGCGGTGCTCGATTCCTGCACGTCGATCTTCGAGGCCATTTTGTTGTACACCGGCAGGCGCAACTCGTCGCACAGCATGCGCAGATTCGTCTCCTCCGAGCCGGACCCGACCATCACGAGATGCGTCTTCGTGGCGGCGGAATCGAGAAAGCGGCGGTACGCCCGGATCAAGGTGCCCAGGTTTTTCTTCGGGAGGAATCGGCCCAAGCTCAGAAAATATCGGCTCGGCAGATCGTATCGATGTCTGAATTCGGCGGCGCGGGCTCGGGTTTCAGCCGCTCGTCGGGCGAAATAGTCGTTATCCACCGAGTCGTAGCCCACGAATATGTGATCGCGGTGCATCCCGAGAGACTCGACGTAGGTCATTTGAGGGTGGCCGCCGACCAGGGCGGCATCGAACAGCCGCACCAGCCGCCGTTTGAGCCATGTTCCCACCGCGCGCGACCTCATCGTGCCCTTGTGGCTGTCGATCATGAGGACGGTGCGTATGCCCAACGATCTTGCAGCGAGCAACGCCGCGAGCGGCTGTTTCGGGGAATAGCTCGGAATGAAGCAGACATCGAGCCTGAGTTGGGCAAAGCTCCTTCGAGTCCGCAAGAACACGCGCCAGAAGGACAGCCGTTCCGCGACATCGCCCGGGAACAACGTGATCAGATTGACTGTGGCGCCGGATCGGCTCCATTCATAATCATGCGTGCGGCTGGCGATCTCCAGCGCATGGATGGTCTGAGATGCGGCATGAGTTTTGAGCGCGGAAATGCGGGCGAAGTGGTAGGGGCCGTACTGAGACCACAATACGCCGAGCGAGGGCATGGACGATTCCAGCTCGTAGCCGGCTCAAACCGCGAAATAGCGGAACACGGCGCTTGCCAACCGCCAAGCGGACGGATCGAGAGGCCTGGCATCATCAAATATCATTCTGCATTCAAGCACTTTTAGCCACCTGCCGCAACCCGCCGCCGGATTGCGGCTTGGTATTGCAAAACCACCGAGGTAGAGTGTTGCGATGATGATCGAAGCGTTGATCGTTAGCGGTTGTTACCTGGCGTTTCTGTCCAACCCGGGCGGATTGGGAGAGGGGGTGCGCCCCATCATCTTCGTATTGCTCCTGCTCGCAGCTCTTGTAGCGATCGTCACCAAGAAAATGCAGCGAATAACCGCAACACCCGCCGAGCTTCTCCTGTACCTGGTCGGAATGCTTTCGGGGGCGGTATCGCTGGTCCGCTCCGAGGACTATTGTATTTACTACACCATGTATTATGTCGCGATTCTGATTTTCATATCGGTGCTCGCCAGAACACTGACGCTCGAGCGCATGTTGGATGTCGGAACCGCCGTAATACTCTTGTGTATTGCCAGCTGCATCGTTTTCCAAGGCAGGAGCTTGATCGCCGCTCTCGAAATCTCCATCGGACCCAGCGGACTCGAGCGCTACAAGCCCTTTGGCAACCATCCTCTTTTGATGGGCTATATTTTCGGATCCGGATCGCTGTTGTTGGCGCGCCGCGTTTACTTGGCGCGCAATACCCTCGGCCGGAATCTGATGGCAGCCGCAGTGCTGCTCGCCTGGAGCATCGTGCTGGCAACCTCTTCGAGGTCGTCGATTATCGCGCTGATGGTCGCGGCGGTGTTCGCGGCGTTCTTCGAGTTTCGCGTGCTGAGAGCCGTCACCGGGAAGCGATTTTTAATCGCGGCCGCGGCAATCGGTACCTTGGCGGTCTTGTACTTTGGATTCGCAAGCCGGTACTTCGTCAGTATCCTGGAGATCGATTCGTCCTATCGAGGCGTCGGCACGGGCGCGACCGGAAGGACCGACTTGTGGGCGAAGGGGATGGACGCGCTATTCTCGGACCCGGCGCTGATCGCGTTCGGCGGCGGGCTCCGATCATCCGAATATACCGTAATCGGTTTCCTCACCGAGAATTCCTACCTGACGATTCTGTTGGACAGTGGAATCCTGGTGGGCGGAGCGCTGATCCTGCTCTTACTCTATTCACCCATCAAGGCGGTGCGCTTGCAGCGCTCATCGCCGAAAGCGTCCAAGATGACGCTCGCCTTCCTGCCATCCTTCTTCGTATTTCTGCTGATTCAGTGCTTTTTCTTGCGCTACTTCATAGGGATTGGCAATCCCACATCGCTTCTGACGCTCCTTTTCGTGGTGTCGCTGTCGATGTATACGGGATTTCAAGCTTCGCTGGCGCGGGCGCCGGACAATACCGCTACGGCGTCCAAAGCGCCGAGCGCATTGGTCCGCATCAAGACCTAACCATGGGCACGGTGTCCGGCGGATTCCGTTGCGCCGCGCGTTGATTGGGTCGGTGCAAATAGGGATCTATAGAAGTTTGCGCACACCGTTTGATAATTGTTCCAGTCTAGCGACCGAGCGGTCGCAATTCCCGCCTCGCCCATCGCGATACACTGGTCGCGATGCTCGTAGAGAAACGTCAGCTTCTCGGCGATTTTATCGCTATCCCTGATGGGGACCACGAATCCCTCGCGACCGTCTTTTATGAAGTTCGACATGCCCGTGTTTTCCGAAACGATTACCGGCAAGCCCGCCGACATGGCTTCGGAAACGACGAGGCCGTAGGAATCCGCAAGCGAAGGCATGACGAAAACGTCGGCGTCGAAATACTGTTCCTGGACCTGCGAATGCGCGACGCTGCCCAATTCTTCGAACAATCCCGGGTATCTGTCGAGAACAACGCGATAAGCCGGATCGACCGGGCCCGCCAAAATCAATCGTGCATTCGCCAAGGCGGCTTTTCGAAACCCTTCTAGAAGGTAGTGCACGCCCTTTTGCATGCGGACTTGGCCGAGAAATAGGATGCGAAATTCGGAACGCGTTGTCCGTGTTTTCCTCGATGTAAATTTTCCAGCATTCACCCCATATGGGCAGACAACCAGTTTGTGCTCGCTGACCCCTTGCGCCACGAACGTGCGTTTTGCGGACGCGGATGGACAAAATATGTAATCCGCCAGGCCGATTTCTTCCAGGACGCGGGGGTTGGAACTCGAGGCCGGCACCGTCCGCTCAATTCCCAATCGGTGTGCCTCTTCGGAAAGAATGTTCGCCTGAAATTGCGGGTGCACCTCGCGCATGTCGCAGATAATTGTGGCGCCCCGTCGCTTCATTTTTTCGGCGGCAACCCAACCCACGCTCTGTACGAAGTGTACGGCATCGCACTCCTGCATCAGCCGCGCAGCTTTGTTGGCGAATAATTCGGCGCAAGCTCGATTTGCCAATGTGGGACTGCCGAATCGATGTACGGTTTTCTGAACGATTTCGTGAAGCCAAACCCGTTTGATCTCCGAAGGCGGGATACCCTCGAGCCGGCGCTCCGTCCACAATTTGCCGAATAGCCCCCCGACCTGCTGCATCCACGCCTCGTCGTCTAGGGCAGACGGCCCGGTGATGTAATGCTGAAGGTAGCCACAGCGATGAAGCGACAGAGCCGTGTAGTAATAGTGAAAAACGTTGGAGATCAACTCAACTCTGGGCATCCGACGGGGCTCCTCGCGAGAAATGAGGCAATTCTGCTGAGATTCGCACGCGCTGTCGTTTGAGTATGTCACATCGTTTAGCGCAGAGGGGGGGCACCTTGGCGGAATTCCCCGCCTGATTGTTAACCGGATCGCTTCCCCTTATCCTGGTCACCATTAGCCTGAAACCGGTAATTTATTTCATGGATCGAGCGTCGAAACACGTCCGTCAGCGCGTTCTCACAACGATTCGCGCGCGCTCTGCAGCCGTGGGTGCTTTCGTCCTCGCGGGGACGATTCAAGCGCCGGGCGCGCCGCTCGCTGTCGCCCCTGAAGGCAATTCAGGCCTGCGCTGTAGCTCTCCTCGATTGGTCGTGGAAGCACGGCAGACTGGTTCGCCTTCGATCGATGTCTCGTTCAATGGCGAGGATAAGGCGCGGACCTTCAAATTGGGTTCCACGTTCGCCATCCGATTCGATGCGAAGAGCCCGGCTCCGGACGCCATAGATTGGCAGATCAAGGATTATGCGGGAACGGTCGTCACTTCGGGTGCGCTCAGTCTGCCCGGCGGGAGCGCTTCCGCCGAATTGCAGTGCAGTTCCAATAGCTCCGGATATTTTGCCGTATTCGCGCAATTGAAGAATTCAGGAGCAACGATACCGTCGGAAGGTAGCCGACCGGCGGGTTTTGCCAGTTTCGGCGTGCTGCCGGATTACTCGCATATAGTACCGAGCGCTCCGCCGGGTCCGCTCGACCGCCGAAGGTTCGGGCTTCAAGGAACGAACTATCTCGAATCGGGTAAATGCTGCGACGGCAACGGACTTCAGCCCATCAACGAACTGCTGGGGAGCAGCTGGGTGCTCGATGCGCGCCATCAGGGGAAAACCGAACCCAAACATTCCGGTCAGTACGATCCTGGCACGTATCCGCTGGACGTGGGATTCAAGCAGGGCTCATTGGCGCGAATAGTTACGCTGAACGGCATACCGCCTTGGGCGAGCACCGCGCCGACGCCCACCTCCATAGGAAGCTATCCGCCAAAATCCTTCGACGCCTTCCAAAGCTATACCGCGCTGGCCGGGCGGGATACCGAAAGCGTTCGGCGTCGATACATTCCAAATCAACAGAAGAACTACTATCAGATAACGTGGGAACCGGACCCCGGACCTCCGACGCATTGGGTTGGGAGCGACTCTGAATTCGTGTCGCTGTATAAGGCGGCATGGCAGGGACTGCATTCGACGGATCCCAATGCCGTCGTGATGGGTCCGGCTACGTCCGGGCTGAGCGCTTGCGGCGACTGGCTCAAGCGGCTAACGCCCCTTGGGTTCACCAAATACATCGACGCCGTCGCGTGCCACGGTTACTACACTCTGGGCGCGAGTTCAGCCAAGCCGCCGGAATCCGCCGGTCTGCCGGAGCAGATGCAGGTTCTTCGCAAAACCATCGCGACATTGTTGCCTCCCGCGACGAGGCTCTTCATCACCGAAACGGGGATCGCGTACCCGATGGGCTCGAAGTATTCGTCGACCTACCCGACCGCCGATGTATTGATGCAGCACGCCGAGGCGGTCGTCCGCACGCATTTGATTTTTCTTGGTGAGGGAGCCGACATATCGTTCCTTTTTTATTCCGCGGACTATTCATACGAGGTCGGATTCGGGCTTTACTTCAATTTGAGCATGCCGGACCCCAATTTCGGTTCTCCGAACATCAGTCCCAAGCCTGCCGCGATGGCCGTTACCGCGATGACCCGGTTGCTCGGCGACTCCACGACTCTGGGCGCATTGAAGGCGATGCCCGGCGGCGCCTATGGATATTCATTCTTACTGCCCGACGGTTCGCACGCGGTGACGGCGCTGTGGGCGCACAACAGTTCCTTCGACGCCAACGTGACCTTCCCATTCCAGGTGGATATGCCCGGTTCGAGCGGGACCGTGGTCGTACTGGATGCGATGGGTAACCCCACGGCCATGCAGTATGCGGACGGGAGGGTTCGGACGACGCTCTCGGAGATGCCGATCTACGTGCTCTCTTCCAATATCCGCACGCTCGGCCCTCAGCTGCGCACGCCCGAAGGCTACGGCACGCGACCCTGACCCACAGAACATGACGATCATAAAACTTCTGAAGTTCATTGCGACTCATCCGCTCAACCGCGACCGAAAGACCGACGCGCTGGTTCGCTTCGCGCGCTGGCAGATTGCGAGCCGCCTGCTCCGTGGAGACATCGTTTGCGATTGGGTAAACGGAGCGCGCTTCTTCGCGCGTAAAGGCGAGACGGGGCTGACGCAAAATATCTATACGGGCCTTCAGGAATTCTCGGATATGGCCTATGTGCTTCATGTCTTGAGGCACACGGATCTTTTCATCGACGTCGGAGCGAACGTTGGCTCGTATACGATCCTCGCTTGCCGCGCCGTGGGAGCGGCGGGGCTCGCGTTCGAGCCCATTCCCGAAACCTATGCCAGGCTTCAGGAAAACATCCGGCTCAATCACCTCGAGAATCAAGTGGCTTGCCTGAACGCCGGTGTCGGAAATTCACCGGGCACGATCAAGTTTACCGGTGGTCTCGATACGATGAACCACGCGCTGGCGCAAAGCGAGAGCGATTCAGGAGCCATCGAGGTGAAAGTAGTCACGCTCGACAGCATTTTGAAGGACAAGGAACCGTCGCTCATCAAGATCGACGTCGAAGGGTACGAGACGCCGGTGCTCCAGGGAGCTACGGAAACATTGAAGAAGGAATCGCTGCACTCGGTCATCATGGAGTTGAACGGTAGCGGGGCGCGCTACGGTCACCAGGAAACCAAGATCGTAGACATGATGTTCGATTATCGTTTTGCCGGCTATACCTATGACCCCTTCACCAGATCGCTCCAGCGGCTGGAGGGGAAGAGCCGCGAGTCCGGCAATACCCTGTTCATCAGAGATGTGGAGTACGTCGCCGATAGGCTCCGCGCCTCGCCGCAATTCGAGGTGCTGGGGCAGCGGCTCTAGTTCAATGCCGCAGATCGGCGCCTACGGCGGTTGGGGCGGCTCGAGGGGCGGCGATTGGCCGTTACGGCGCTTGCGGGTGGTGTAGTTCGACAACACGAGGCGCAGTCTCGCACTCTCGATCCTGGCAGTCTCGTAAACCTCTCTCGGATCGAAAACTTTGAGGGCTCTCGCTCCGGCCCATACGCGGCGGAACATGACGCAGTCTAATGCGAGCAGCGACAGGGCAGCCCCCGTAGCGCCAATCCACCTCACCAGTGGATAGCTCAGCAGCACGGAGCCCGCAGCGGCTGCCAGGTAATAGTACGAATATTGCGAATGACGATTCAGCGCGAAGATCAAATTGGATATGGGAGACCAAGTGCCGTTGACGACCATCGTCAAGGCCATGACGACTATCAGGGCATAAGGTGCATGAATGGCTCCGTGAGTCCATAATTTGACGACCATCGGGCCGAGGATCACGACAGCGAAGAACATGGGCAAGAGAATCAGCATGCTGGACGCAATGCTCATGAACGCAAGTCTTGCACGCCGCTTGTGGTCGACCGCCGCGGCGGCCATGGTGAAGTCAGGGAGGACCGCATGGTTCACGATCATGGTGAGCTGCACGCCGACGCGGGAGAGGGTGCGCACTGCCGTGAATGCGGGAACGGCCGCAGCACCCGCAGCCAGCCCCACCACCGCCACCGTACCCTGGAGGAACAGCGCCTGCGCGAGCGGGAGCGCCAGCACGGCGAGCGCCGGGTGGAGCAGCCTTCTGATCTGGCCGAAAGACACTTGCCAGGAAAAATACACGAGCCACTGTGCCTGGACCCGCAGAAATACCATACGGACGACAATGCCGACGAGGCTTAGTAAAAGATAGGTAGCCGCTGCGGCCTCGATATTTCCTCCGAGGGAAACGACAATCAAGGCTCCGAGGTTTTCGGCGAGGTGGATGCTGTTGTGAAGGTACGTACCGGTGGCGTATTTGCCGATCGAACGGAACGCCGCAAGACTGACGCTGTTCTGGACGGAAAGCACGCCGTATGCGCAGAGCATCAGGATCGCCTGGCGCGCCTGTTCGTGAGATATGCCCGACACGAATGCGAGCGACCCGGCGGGAATGCAGTACACGGCTGCGGCGCATATGATCAGGAGCACCAGACAGATGCCCGCCATCGCCGCCCGGACCGCGTGAAAGGTCTCGATGGCGGCGGCCCGGTCCCCGCGGGCGACGCTGACGGTCATGTCGTTCGCCGCCGCGGCGGCGAACCCGAAGTCCGCGAAGGCCAGGTAGTTTGGAACGGTGAAGATGATGAGCCAGGCGCCGTAGGTTTGCAGCCCCCAGTGCGTAGCGAGGATGGGCACCGCAAGAAGCTGCAGCGCGGTTTGAACCAGCTGCGAATAGACGTTGGCGCTGATGCCGCGGACGATCCGCGAGTTCTTGAGACGAGTTACGAATGCAGCGGACATGCGGCGCGGACAGCCTTGCGGTTTGACTTAACGATGACGGAGTTCAGCGACCCTTTCGCGGCGTCAGCCGGTCGACGCCGATTGGAGCGCACGACGGTCGTCGGGCAAGGGTAGCGGCTTCTGGTCCCGAAATCACCTTTCCGCGCCGGCCGCGCGTTCATGCGTTCGCGGAGCCAATATCGGGTAAAATCCCGCGCCAAGTGCAGGACTCCGCAAAAAAAATAATCGAACGATCGATCAAGCGAATCTTGGGGCCCCGCGGCTCGCGCCGGCTTGCCGATGCGGGCCGCCGGATGATCTTTCGGATGCGTCACCCCGCGCAACGAAGGCTCGCCGCGAGAAACCACGACGTGCTGTTCTGCTGCGATCCGGCGCGGTGGCAGAATGTCAAGCTCGTGGTCGAGGAACTGATGCGGCGGCACCCGGAGCTGCGTGTCGCGGTGGCCTTTCCGGGCGCACCGGGCAGCATTGCGGACCTTGAGACCGCAGCGGGTCTGACTCCGATCGCCTACACGACGTTCAGCGCCCTGCCGGCCTTCAAGACGAGAATCCTGTACCTGCCTGCTCCGGATCTGCCGAGATACCTGCGTCCCTCCGGGGCCATCACCGTTCACGCGCTGATGTCGATGGCCGGCATGGACGGGCTGTACCTCGATCACCATTTCGACGGCTTCGACTATGTGCTGTGCGGCGGATCTCATCATATCGAGGCCTTGCGCAGGCTCGCGCTGCGCCGTCCGAGCCTCGCGGGATTGAGGCTGAGCCCCGCGGGCTATCCGAAATTGGATCTCATGCTGGACGCCCCCAAGACGAAGAGGCCGAATTTGGGGGAGGGGCTCACTGCCGTCTACGCGCCCACGCACGTCATCGCCTCGAACGAGCGGCTCGCGAGCCTGCGGCGGCACGGCGCGCGCATCGTCGACGCGCTGCTCGCTGGAGGCTACCGCGTGATCTTCAGGCCCCATCCGATTTCCTTTGTGGACGAGGACCGCGCGCTGGTGGATCGGATCGCCGCCGCGCACGCAGGCAATCCCAAGTTCTCGCTGGATCGGAGCAAGGATTACTCCCGCACGTACGCCTCGGCAGACTTCATGGTCACCGACCTGTCCGGCACCGGATTCACCTACAGCCTCACGTTTGCCAGGCCTTGTCTGTTCTTCGCGGCGGACGAGGATGCAGAGCGGGGTCTCTACGGTGCTCAATTCGACGATCGACACCGCATCGGTGCCGTGGTGCGTACAGATGCGGAGTTGCTGGAGAAGGCAGCCGAGCTGTCGCGCATCGACATGAGGGAGCAGCTGGAGCGCTTTCGCGATGAGTTCGTGTTCAACGTCGGCAAAAGCGCCCCTTACATCGTGAACGTGCTGGAAGACATTCTCGCCGGCCGAGAGCCACCGGACGCCGTCCGGCTTTGAGGCGGTCACCGGAGCCGCAACCGATCCGCGTAACCCGTGAGTTCCAGATAGCCCCGACCCACGGGTCGGCCGGCCTCGGACGCACGGATCGCTCCCTCCCAGTAGATCGTTCCCGCCGACAGGCGCGCGTCGTTCTCCTGATCGTCCATCAGCGGCTCGAGCTCGAATTCCCTCGCTCCGGCGCGCAATCGCCACGCCACCGGATAGATCACACCGGTGCGCGGCGATGTCCAGCGGCGGCTGGGTGTGAGGGTAATGTCCGACGGCGAGAAGATTTGCGTGTGCCCCGCGGCATCGCGCAGCGTGCCTCCGGCGAAGCGGGTCGCACCGCGCGCATCCCGCATCCGAAATATCATCAAGGCACCGCCGTCGTCCAGGTTGATGCCGGCCCAATCCCATCCCACCGCCTCCGTGTCGAGGTACTCGCTCGACCATTCGTGATCGAGCCACGCTTCGCCCGAGACCCGCTCTGCGGAGCCTTTGCCGCGGCTCACGGTACCGCTGACTTTCAAGTGAGGCACGCTGTAGTAGTAGCTTGCCGACCCTTCCGCAGGACCTTTGCGGCTGAAGCCCGAGTCTCCGTTGAGCAGCGGCGGCTGCGTCTCGGCGAGGCTCAATTGCAGCGAGAGCTGGTCGGCATCGACCGCCACGACATAGCTGCCGTTCGCTGCGCCGGCACGGGCGCCGCCACGTGTAGCGGCGCCCGCTGCGCGGCGCAGCGACCACCGGTCGATCCAGACATTGGTATCGCCCGGCTCGGCCTCGGCGAGGCCGAATCCCGCGCGGCGGATTCGCTGGTCGTGCCAGAGATATCCGCGTTCCGGATCGCTGATGGCGCAATGCGCGATCAGCAATTGGTGCGCGGCGAACGCGCTCGGGTTGCGCTCCTCGACCGAGGGCTTGGACCGAAAGAACGTGATTTGAAAACCGAGCGATCGGCCACTCGCCGTGGTCAGCCAGCCGGTGACGTACCACCATTCCGTGCGGAAGCTCGGATGACTGCCGAAGTCGCCGGGAAATCGTAGTGGGGTTCCCTGAACCACGGGCGCGTAGCCGGGCTGGGCGGTCACGGCCGGCGCGGAGGTAACCAGCAGCGCCACCATGAGCAGCGCCTTGGGCAGTTGACGCAGCCGGCCGATCACCAATCCTCCCGCACGGCGCCGACGGCCTCACGATGCGTGGCCGCGCGCCCGCTCCACACGGCGGTGAGCGCGGCGGCGGCGATCAACGCGAGCGACAAAAGAGCGAGCTGACCCAGCGGCAGCGCGAGCTCGATGCTCCAATTGAAGGACTGACGATTCACGACGAACACCAGTACCAGGCTCAGGATCCCGCCGAGCAACAGCCCATAGGCGACCGCACAAGCGCTCATCAGGACCCCCTCGCTCGCCAGCATGCCGAGCACCTGAGCGCGGCGCATGCCGATGTGCCGCAGCATGCCGAATTCCGAACGGCGCGCGAGCACGGTGGAGCTGGCCGAGAAGCTCACGCCGATCAGCCCGATGATCACGGCAATGGCTTCGAGCGCATAGGTGATGGCGAAGGCGCGATCGAAGATCTTGAGCGAGCGCTCGCGCAGCTCCGGAGTCGTCGTGATCTCGAGCGCGCTCTTGCCGGCCGCCTCGCCGCGCGATAGGACGGCGCGCAGCCTCGCGATGACGGAGGCGCCCTGAGCGTGGGCATCGAGCCAGATCGAGCCCTCGTTCGCATCGGTATCCCCGGTTGCAGCGGTGTAGGCGCTGCGGGAAATTGCCACGGCGCCGGCTGCGCGTGCATAGTCGCGCCAGATTCCGGCGACGACGAAACGCCTGTTTTGGCCGTTCAGCGGCAGATCGATCGGGCCGCCCAACCGATAGCCGTACAGATCCTGAAGCTCCTCCGAGATCCACGCGGGCTCGCGCGAACCCCACCGCAGCGCAGGCAGGCTCGTGAGCAGCGGCAATTCGTCCTGAGTCTGCCGCGCGCTCGCGCCGCGCGCAATCAAGGTTACGGGAGGCCGCGCGCGATCGAGGAACAGCGGGCGCGTGCGCCGGAACTCCGCGCGCGATACGCCGGCCGCCGCAGCGGCAGCGATCTGATCCGCCGCGCTCCAATAGGCGGTGTCGTTGCCGAAAGGTTCGCGTACCTGAACATCAGCCGGCAGCACCTTATCCAGCCACCGCTCGAATGACACCCGGAATGAATACACCATGATGGCCATGGCTACCATGAGACTGAAGCTCACGATGATGGACGACAAACTGAGCGTCGACATGCCGACATCGTCCCCCATCTGCGCGAGCGCCGTGTCCGGGACGACGTAACCGAGGCGAGGCGCGAGCTTCAGTGTCTTGACGGTCAAGATCGGCACCTGCATCACGGCTCCGAACAGCAGTGCGGCAATGGCGGCGTAGCCGAAAACCGGTATGCCGTGCACAGCTGGGAGCCATGCGAGCGCGGTGCCGGCGATGAGCAGCGCGGCACCGCCGATCGATCCGCGGATCGCATGGCCCGCGGAGCGCGGATCGCCGCCCTTGAGCGCCAACGCGGGGCGTTGGCGCGAGGCCGCGCGCGCCGGCCTCAAGGCGCCGAAGCCCGACACGACCGTTCCGATGACCAAAAAAGCGGCGAACACGGAAGGGGCGGTATCGAGCACCTCGCTTTGCACATGCAGCTGTCCATTGCCGAGATCGCCGCTCAGGAATCGCAGCGCCGCCCGGGCGAACGACACGCCGAGGAAGATGCCGATGAGCGAGCCCGCCAATCCGATGAGCGCGCCTTCGCCCAGCAGCGCCGCCTCGATCTGCCTGCGCGTCGCTCCGAGCGCCCGCATCAAACCGAACGAGGAGCGCCGGCGGAGCACGGACAGGGACTGGGTGGAGAACACCAGGAACGCGCCCGTCAGCAGAGATACCAGCGCCAGCATGTTGAGATTGATGCGGTAGGCCCGGGTCACCGTGAGGGCGCGGTCGCGCTCGATCTGCGGCGCGACAGCCACGGTGCCCGGGGCGAGGCGGCGCGTCAGTCGGGCACGGAAGGCCGCAGCCGAAGAACCGGCATTCAGGCTGATATCGATGCGATTCAAGCGGCCGATGTGCTGCAACGTCCACTGAGCCGAACCGATATCCATGAGTCCGAGGTCCTGGCCATAGGCGCTCTGCGGCATCACGCCGATGACCCGCAGCGGCTCGGTCTCGTTGCCGACCACGACCGGCAACGTCGCGCCCGCCTTCAACCCAAGGTTTTGCGCCGCGCTCGCGCTCAACAGGATCGCGTCCGGCGCAAACAGGTCGATGGCTTTCGCTTCGAGATCGCCGATCAGCGCCGGCTGCAGGGCCGCGGCGCGAAACGGATCGACGCCCAGAATCTTCAAAGGATCGCGATGCCCTGGAATTGCAGCCTCGAGCTCGAGGACAGGGCTCGCGACACGCACCTCGGGGTCACGTGCGAGCTCGGCGAACAATTCCTCCGGAAATCCTTCGCGCGGACCGCGGACCACCACATCGGCCTCGCCGACCAGCCTCTTTGCCGCCAGCGTGAAATCGACCAAGGCGGCGGTGTTGACCAGATAGACGGCCGCACCGAGCGCGACTCCGAGGGCGACGGCGAGCACCGTGACAGCGAGCCGCAGCGGCTGCTCGCGCACCTGCGATCGCAGCAGGACGCGCCACACGGCCCACCCGCCGGCAGGATCAGCCGCGCCCATCAGCCGCCGGTCGCCAGAGGCGCGAGCCCCAGCGCATCCAGCCGGTAGATCTCATCCGCCGTGTCGGCGGCGGTCTTGGAGTGAGTGATCAGGATCCCGGCGCCGGCGTTCGCCTTGATCTGATCGCGCAGCAGCGCCAGCGTTTGCGCCGCGGTTCGCGGATCGAGATTGCCGGTGGGTTCGTCCGCCAACACCAGTCGCGGCCGGTGGACGAGGGCGCGCGCGATCGCGACGCGCTGTACCTCGCCGCCCGACAATTCGCGCGGATAACGGCGAGCGCCCGCCGCGAGGCCGACGGCCTCGAGCATCGCGGCGACACGCGCCACCCGCTCGGCCTTTCCCACGCCCAACAGTTCCAGCGGCAACGCGACGTTTTGCTCGGCCGTGAGATAAGGCAGCACATGGAACGCCTGGAACACGAATCCCACCGCGCGGCGCCGAAGCAGCGTCCGCTCATCGTCGCTGAGCACGGCGAGATCCGTGCCCTCGAGCAGCACCCGTCCGGCGTCCGGCTCGTCGAGACCTGCGAGCAGGTTCAAAAGGGTCGATTTGCCGACCCCGGACTCGCCCATGATCGCGACATAGGCGCCTGGCTCTAGATCGAGGCTCAGCCGCTCGAACAGCGGTCGGCCGGCCGCGTAGCCCTTGCCGAGATTCTCGAGCCTGAGTACCGGGTTCTCGGCCAAGGCTCCCACCGCCTCAGGCGGCGTCGACGCCGATGACCGCCTTCAGCTCCAGGAAGTCGCGCAAGCCGAATTCGCCGTACTCGCGTCCGTTGCCGGACATCTTGAAGCCGCCGAAAGGAGTCTGCATATCGCCAGAGGCGCCGTTCAGCGTGACCTGCCCGGCGCGAATGCGGGCGCCCACGCGTCCCGCGCGTTTGGAGTCCTTCGACCACACATAGGCTGCGAGGCCGTACGGCGTATCGTTGGCGATCGCAATGGCCTGCTCCTCGGTGTCGTAGGGGAGGATGCAGAGTACCGGACCGAAAATTTCCTCGCGCGCGATCGTCATGTCGTTGCGTACGTTGGAGAATACCGTTGGCTTGACGTAATAGCCTTTTGATAGTCCCGCGGGGCGCCCCGCGCCGCCGGCCACGAGCTTGGCGCCCTCGGCGATCCCTTTCTCGATGTAGCGCTCGACGCGATCGAACTGAACCTTCGACACCAGCGGGCCGACGTTGGTGGCGGCGGAGGTGGGATCCCCCACGACCACCTCGGCGGTGACGCGCTGCGCGATGGCTTCGACTTCGCCGAGCTTCCCCGCCGGCACCAGCATGCGCGTCGGCGCGTTGCAGGACTGCCCCGAATTTTGATACACGTGCAGCACGCTGCGCTTCACGGCGACCTCCAAGTCGGCGTCATCGAGCAGCACGTTCGGCGACTTGCCGCCGAGTTCCTGATGCACGCGTTTGACCGACGCCGCCGCATTCTTGGCGACTTCGGTGCCCGCTCGAGTGGAGCCGGTGAAGGACACCATGTCGATCTCCGGATGGGAGGAGAGCGGTGCGCCGACGTTCGGCCCGTCGCCGTTGATGAGATTGAACACCCCCTTGGGAACTCCCGCATCGTGCATGACCTTCGCCCACAGAACGGCACTGAAGGGCGAATACTCCGAGGGCTTCAGCACCATGGTGCAGCCGGCAGCCAACGCGGGAACCACCTTGGCGGCCACTTGGTTCATGGGCCAGTTCCAGGGAGTGATGAGCGCGCACACGCCCACCGGCTCCTGCACCAGGCGCACGCTGCCACGCCGTTCCTCGAATTTGAAGGTTTTGAGCACCTCGATCATGGCGCTGATGTGGCCCACCCCGATGCGGGTCTGCGCACCCTTGGCAAGCGTTACGGGGGCGCCCATTTCGGTGGAGATGGCCTGGGCGATCTCGTCGTAATGGGCCTTGTAGGCAGCCAAAATGCGCTCCAGCAGGGCGAGTCGCTCGGCAGGGGAGGTGCGGGAGAAGCCATCGAAGGCACGGCGGGCAGCCGCGACGGCACGTTCCACATCCTTCGGGCCGCCCATGGAAATGACACCCGCGACCGCTTCGGTGGCGGGATTGATCACCTGGAATTCCTTGGGGTCAGCCGGATCGACCCAAGCGCCATCGATGTAGAACTGCCGATTGTCGTATGTCATCTCTAATCCTCTCCAATGCCTGGGACGCGGCCCCATTCTACTTCGCCGAGGCCTCGCCGGGGCCTCGACATGTCGCCACCTGCCGACGGTGGGGGGCGCCCGCGGCGGCGCACCCGCCGCAGGGCGGGCGATTCTCCGGTTTGGGCCGCGCATTGCGGTCCTAGTTCGCAATTTCGCAACTCGCCGATGATGGCGGGCGCCATACCGATTAGCCTTGCAGACCACGGTCCGGGAGTCGATGTATGCCGAGGTTGGGAACGTTCGTGCCGGCGGCGGCGATGGCTTGCTGCATGGCCTTCTGTGCGGGCCGCTGCCCGGCAGCCGGCCCGGCCGGGTTTTCGGGGCTCTCCGAGTACAACCCGATCCACGCCGAACCGGTCTCGCTCGGGCCGCAGGCGAGTCGGCTGCTCATCGGGTTTCGAGCCACTGCGCAGAATGCGCTAACCCAGACGCTGAATGCGCGCCTGCGGTCGATGCGCCGCAGCGTCACCCGCGCGAATACCAACGCCGCGAATGCCGTCGCTGCGGCCGGGCGGGCGGGGCTCGCGCTCACACGCTCGCGCCAGATCACGCCGGACATGCACGTCCTCTTCCTCCAAAAAACTCTCTACGGTGTGAACGTCGAGGCGGCGCTCGCCAAGCTTCGGGCGGACCCGGCGGTGCAATTCGCGGTGGTCGATGAGCGCCGCTATCCGCTTGCGGTGACCCCCGACGACCCCCTGTTCGTGGCCAACACCGGCTCGAGCGGGCCGGCGAGCGGCCAGTGGTACCTGAACACGCCGAGCTCGACGGTCATCACGCTCGATGGGAACGCGACCATGGATCTGTCCGCGACCGACGCGGTATCCGCTTGGGGGATCACCACGGGGAGCGACGGCATCGTGATCGCGGACGTGGATACCGGCGTGCGCTTCGATCATCCCGACCTCAAGCGAGCCGGTTTCGGCGGCCGCTTGCTGCCGGGCTACGATTTCGTGGGCGAGGACTACGACCCGACCAATGGCACCGCACTCGGAACGTATTTGATCGCCAACGACGGCGACGGCTGGGACCCCGATCCGTCCGACCCCGGCGATTGGGTGAGCACCACGGACATGCAGAATTCGCTGTTTGCGAGCGATACCGAGGCCTCAAGCTCCTGGCACGGCACCCGCGTGGTGGGCGTGATGGGCGCTCTCAGCAACAACGGCGTCGGTATCGCCGGGATGAGCTGGGGCGCATGGATCTTGCCGGTGCGCGCGCTCGGCAAGGGCGGCGGGTACGATTCGGACATCATCGCAGGAATCGAATGGGCGGCCGGATTGTCCGTGGTCAACCCCGACGGGCCGCCCGTCCCGCAGAACCCTTATCCCGCCGACATCGTGAATTTGAGTCTCGGCGGCGGGACCGACGCGTGCGCGAGCGCCAACGGCGCGGCTTACGAGAGCGCATTGCAGACGGTGACCGGCTTGGGCGTACTCGTCGTCATCTCCGCCGGCAACGCCAGTGGGCCGGTCGAGCTGCCCGCCAATTGCAGCACCGTGGTCTCGGGAGTGATGGCCGTGGCGGGGCTTCGCAATGTCGGTACCAAGGTCGGTTACTCGAGCTTCGGCGCGGAGGTGAGCCTTGCGGCGCCGGCGGGCAATTGCGTTGCCTCGAGCGGCGCGGATTGCCTGCGTTCCATCGATACCACCACGAATCTTGGCGCCACCACGCCCGGCGAGAACAGCTACACGAACGAAATCAATTTCAATCTGGGCACGAGCTTCTCCGCGCCGATCGTCTCGGGAATCGCGGCGCTCATGAAATCGGTCAACAACAACCTCACTCCCGCGCAGATAATCCGCCGCATGCAGTCCGCTGCGAGAGCGTTTCCCGCAGGCGCGGCGGGTGTGCCGACCTGTCCCAGCACCGCTCCTTCCGGCGGCGAATGTGCGTGCCCGAACGACGGGAGTCAATGCGGCGCGGGCATGGTCGATGCGCTCGCGGCGGTCGAAGCTGCGCAGAAGCCGATCGCCGTCATCATGCTACCCGCGACCTTGGGCGCGGGCAGCGTCGTCGATGCGAGCGCGAGCGTCGCCGGCTGCAATACCGGCGCCGCGACCCCTGTGCCGCTCGCCATCGCGTCCTTTGCCTGGTCGGCCGTGCCTTCGAGCATCATCGTGAGCGGGGCGGCGACGTCCAAGGTAACCATCCATCCGTCTCCGGGAACGCTCACTCTCACCGTCACGGACAGCGCCGGAAACACGGATACCGAGACGGTGACGCTGACGGCGAGCGGCGCGACCAGCACGGCGCCGTCGACATCCGGCGGCGCGCAGAGCGCCTGCCCCGCGCCGCTCGTGGTGGCGCCGCTGCCGCCGACCTTGACCGAGAATTTCTCGCCCGCGACGGTCGCAGAGAACACGGCATCGACTCTGACCGTGACGATCTCGAACGCCAACGGTTTCGCGCTCACCCAGTCGAGCCTGCAGCTGACCCTGCCCTCGGGACTCACGCTGGCCTCGTCACCCGCGCCGGCGAGCACCTGCACGGGCGCCGCCCGCTCGCTGGCGAGCACCTCGACGACTCTCACCCTGAGCGCGGCGAACGTCGCGGCGGACGGTAATTGCACCATCACGCTGCCCTTGCAGGGCGCAGCCGCCGGCACCTATACGGTGGCGATTGCCGCCCAGGCGATCGCCACGGCGCCCGCCGCAGGCAACGAGCAAAGCGCCGCTGCCAGCCTCACCGTGAGCGCGCCCGCACCGAGCGGTGGGGGCGGGACGATCGATGTATGGGATCTGATGCTGGCCGCGGGCATCGTGCTGATCATTCGCGCTCCGGCGGGGCGCAAGCCCAGCGGCAAACGGCCCGCGCCGCGGTCGCGACGGTAAACACGCCGTCGGCTAGAATGCGGCCGATGAAACACGACACGCCGATGCAGACCCGCATCGAATCGGTGAACACGCATCGCGACCCTCGCGGGAGCCTGTTCGAGCCGCTCGACGATGGCGAGCTTGCCGCGCAGCGAAACGTGCACGTGGTGCTGACCGAACCCAACGGGGTGCGCGGAAATCACGTACATGCAACCGCGACGGAAACCACCACCGTGGTGGGGCCGTGTCTCGTGCGCCTGATGGAGGCGGATGCGCTCCGCGATGTGCATGTCCCGCCGGGTGAAGTCTGGAAGTTCACCATTCCGCCGGGCGTGGTGCACGCCTATCGGAATACCGGCGATGCGGTGATGGTGCTCGTATCGTTCAGCACCAATTTGCACGATCCCAACGGCGGCGACACGCGGCGCGCAGAGATTCTCTAGCCGCGCAGCCGGATCAGACGATGGCGCAGGCCTCATCGAAGGGCAGCCGCGGGCTTCGCGGGAACAACGCTTCGGTGGTGCCGACGCCGAGCGCGCACAGGAAGTTCGATTTGACCGAAGTGCCGGCGAAAAATGCGGCATCGACTTTCTCGTTGCTGAAACCGGACATCGGTCCGGTGTCGAGACCGAGCGCGCGCGCAGCCAGGATGAGATAGGCGCCCTGCAGCGTGGCGTTGCGCATCAGGTGGCCCGCGCCGGCAGCCGGATCCTTGAACATGGCGGCGATCTCGGGCTTGTGCGGGAACAGAAACGGCACTTTCTCGTAGAATTTCTCGTCCATGCCGATGATCACGGTGACCGGTGCCTGTTCGACCTTGACCACGTTCCCCGGCGAGAGGCATCCGACCAGCTTCGCCTTCGCTTCCAGGCTCGTGACGAATACGAAGCGGGCCGGGCAGCAGTTGGCCGAAGTGGGCCCGAGCTTGAGCAAATCGTAGAGAGCCCGCAGAGTCTGTTCGGGGACCGCATCGGCCGTCCAGTGATTGTAGGATCGCGCCTCGCGGAACAGCGTATCGAGTGCTGCGGCATCGAGCGGTGCGTTCATGGTGAGCCTTGTGGGTCGATTTCTGAGCGGGGGAATGCGAGCTCGTAGCCGCGCTTGAAATCGCGGATGTGTTTCTCCATCCAGTTGCGCGCCACTTCGCTGCGTTTGGCCTTGATCGCGGCGGTGATCCGGCGTTGGGCCTCGAGGATGCGCTCGGCCGCCTGAGGCAACCGGTCGATGATCCCGGTCAAGCTGGGCTCGAGCAGCACGTTGACCGGTGCTTGCGACCAGGCGAGCACCTGATTACCGCTTGCCTCCGCAACCGTCGTGAAGAAATCCATCACCGCGGAGACGGCCTCGGCGGTGTCGCCGGCCGCGCGTGCGAAGCGGGCGCCGGTGCGTACCAGGTGTTGCAGTTGTTGAGTGGTGCGGCGTGCCGCCGCGTATTGCGCCGCCGCCGGCTCGATGGCCATCATCGCTTCCCAGAGCTCGAGGTACTTCACGTCGTGCAGTACCAGCGCCCGGCTCACGCCGCTGCTGACCCGTCCGGGCTCGGGCCGCGTCACGCGCAGACGCTTCTCGCCGCGACCGCGGCCCAACAGGCCATGAGTCTCCAGTTCCCGGATCGCCTCGCGCACGGTGGAGCGATTGACACCGAACTGACGCGCGAGGTCGCTCTCCGAGGGCAGGGCGTCGCCGGTCCGCAGCACCCGATCCAGGATCCGCCGTTCGATCAGGTTCGCGATCTGGCGGTATGCGGGATGGTCGTCCAGCGGCTCGAAACTCGCGAGCGCCTCGGAGCCGGCCGAGCGCGATGCCGCGCTCACATCGACTCCCCGAAAAGCTCACGGCCGATCAACATTCTGCGGATCTCCGAGGTGCCCGCGCCGATCTCGTAGAGTTTCGCATCGCGCAGCAGCCGCCCGGTCGGGTAATCGTTGATGTAACCGTTGCCGCCGAGCAGTTGGATCGCATCGAGCGAGGCGCGCGTGGCCGCCTCGGCGCAGAACAGGATGCAGGCCGCGGCGTCCTTGCGGGTCGCCTCGCCGCGGTCGCATGCCGCGGCCACGGTGTAGGCGTAGCTGCGGCACGCATTCAAGGCGGCGTACATGTCGGCGAGCTTGCCCTGGATGAGCTCGAAGGTGCCGATGGGCTGTCCGAACTGCTTGCGCTCGCGCACGTAGGGGATCGCCACATCGAGCGCGGCGGCCATGATTCCCAACGGGCCGCCCGACAGCACCACCCGCTCGTAGTCGAGTCCGCGCATCAGCACGCGCACCCCCTGGTTCTCCTGTCCGAGAAGGTTCTGCGCGGGGACCTCGCAGCCGTCGAACACCAGCTCGCTCGTGCTCGAGCCGCGCATGCCGAGCTTGTCGAGCTTCTGGGCCGCACTGAACCCTTTGAAGCCGCGCTCGATGAGAAAGGCGCTGATGCCGCGTGCGCCGGCTTCCGGGTCTGTCTTCGCGTACACCACCAGCACGTCCGCCTCCGGACCATTGGTGATCCACATCTTGCGGCCGTCGAGCACGTACACTTCGCCGCGCCGCACGGCACGGAGCTGCATCGAGACCACATCCGAGCCCGCGCCGGGCTCGGACATGGCGAGTGCCCCAACGTGCTCGCCGCTCAGCAGGCGGGGCAGGTAGCGCCGCTTCTGCTCCTCGGTCGCGTTCAGCGAAATCTGATTCACGCACAGGTTCGAATGCGCACCGTACGACAGGCCCACGGCCGCCGAGGCGCGCGATATCTCCTCCATCGCGACGATGTGGGCGAGGTAGCCCATGCCGGCTCCGCCGTGGCTCTCCGGCACCGTCAGTCCAAGCAGGCCGAGCTCGCCGAATTCCGTCCAAAGATCGCGCGGGAACTGGTTGCTGCGGTCGATCTCATTGGCGCGCGGGGTGATGCGCTCGTCGGCGAAGCGGCGCACCTGGTCGCGCACGGCATCGACCGTTTCTCCCAGACCGAAATTGAACTCGCGGTAGGCGGCACCTGGCATCGTCAAGACCCCATTGTCATTGAACGGCAAATCGTTGGATAATCGGACTGTCGGACAATTCTGCGCCCAGCAACCCGGAATGACAATGGCCAAGATCGCCTCGAAGATCGACATCCGCTCGACGGAATTCACGACCAACGATGCGGCAATGCGCTCGCTGGTGAAGGAGCTGCGCCAGCTCCTCGAGCGCAACGCCCTGGGGGGAAGCGAGGCAGCCCGCGCCAAGCACGTCCAAGCCGGCAAGCTGCTCGCACGCGAGCGGGTGGATGCGCTGCTCGATGCAGGCTCGCCTTTTCTCGAGCTGTCGCCGCTCGCCGCTCAAGGGGTCTACGACGACGATCTGCCGGGCGCCGGGATCGTCACCGGCATCGGCAAGGTGAGCGGACGGCCGTGCATGATCGTCGCGAATGACCCCACCGTGAAGGGCGGCACGTATTATCCGCTCACCGTCAAGAAGCACCTGCGCGCGCAGGAGATTGCCGGCGAGAACGCGTTGCCGTGCATTTATCTGGTCGAAAGCGGAGGGGCATTTCTGCCCAAGCAGGACGAGGTCTTCCCCGACCGCGATCACTTCGGACGCATCTTCTTCAACCAGGCGAGGCTGTCGGCGCAGGGCATCGCGCAGATCGCCGTGGTGCACGGCTCCTGCACGGCCGGAGGCGCCTACGTGCCGGCGATGTCGGATCACGCGGTGATCGTGCGCAACCAGGGCCGGGTGTTTCTGGGCGGCCCGCCGCTGGTGCGCGCCGCGACCGGCGAGGAGATCGACGCGGAATCGCTGGGCGGGGCGGACGTGCACTGCCGCCGATCCGGAGTGACCGATTACTACGCCGAGAACGACCTGCATGCGCTCGCCTATGCACGCCGGGCAGTGGCGCGCTTGAAGCCCCCGGCGCTCGAGCTCGCGAGCCGCTGCTCAGCGGAGCCGGCATACGATCCGGCGGAACTCTACGGCATCGTGCCGCAGAGCTCGCGAAAACCCTATGACGTACGCGAGATCATCGCGCGCTTGGTCGACGCATCGTGGTTCGACGAGTTCAAGGCGCTCTACGGCACGACACTCGTCTGCGGCTTCGCCGACATCCACGGCATGCCGGTGGGCATCCTCGGCAACAACGGGATTCTGTTCTCGGAAAGTGCCGTGAAAGGCGCGCATTTCATCGAACTTTGCTGCCGGGAGGGGATTCCCTTGGTGTTTCTGCAGAACATCTCCGGGTTCATGGTGGGACAGGCGGCCGAAGCGGGCGGCATTGCAAAAGACGGCGCCAAACTGGTGACGGCCGTGGCATGCGCCGCGGTGCCAAAATACACCGTCATCGTCGGCGGCAGCTTCGGCGCCGGCAATTACGCCATGTGCGGCCGTGCCTACGGACCGCGTCTGTTGTTTCAATGGCCGAACGCGCGCACTTCGGTGATGGGCGGTGAACAGGCCGCGAGCGTGCTCGCCACCATCAAGCGCGACGCGTTGAAGCGCAGCGGAGGGGAGCTCTCCGAGGCTGAGGAGGAGCGGCTGAAGGCGCCGATTCGGGACCAATTCGAGCGGCAAGGGCACCCGTTCTATGCATCCGCACGGCTCTGGGACGATGGGGTGCTCGATCCTGCCGACACTCGGCGCGCCTTGGGCCTCGCGCTCGCGGCAGCGCGGCTGCAGCCCGTCGCGGCCACGCAGTTCGGCATCTTCCGGATGTGAGCGGCGCATCCCCATGACAACCAAAGCACTCAAGCGGCTTCTGGTCGCGAACCGCGGCGAGATCGTCTGCCGCATCGCGCGCACCGCGCGCCGGCTCGGATGGACCACCATCGCGGTGTACTCCGATGCGGATCGCGGGGCGAAACACGTGCGCGAGGCGGACGAGGCCTATCACCTAGGAGCCGCGCCGGCCGCGCAGAGCTATCTCGACCAGCGAAAACTGATCGAGCTTGCGGTGCGGGTGCACGCCGATGCGGTGCATCCGGGGTACGGATTCCTGTCAGAGAACGCCGAGTTCGCTCAAGCCTGCATCGATGCCGGCCTGGTATTCGTCGGGCCGCCGCCGGCCGCGATTCGAGCGATGGGATCGAAGAGCGCTTCCAAGGCGGCGATGGCGGCGGTCGGCGTGCCGGTGGCGCCCGGCTATCACGGCGCCGAGCAGTCGGCCGAGCGGCTCGCCGCCGAGGCCGAGCGCGTGGGTTTCCCGTTGATCATCAAGGCGAGCGCCGGCGGCGGCGGCAAGGGAATGCAGGTCGTGCAGTCGGTGGGCGAAGTGGCCGCCGCGGTGCAGTCGGCAAAGCGCCTGGCGCGGACCGCCTTCGGCGATGACCGGCTGCTGCTCGAGCGCTATTTTCCGACCGCACGGCATGTGGAGGTGCAGGTATTCGCGGACGCTCACGGCGGCATGACGGCGCTCTACGACCGCGATTGCTCGGTGCAGCGCCGGCACCAGAAGATCATCGAGGAGGCACCGGCTCCGGGCCTGTCGGCACCCGTACGCAGCGCCATGGCTCAGGCAGCCATGACCGCGGCGCGCACCGTGGGCTATGTCGGGGCAGGCACCGTCGAGTTCCTGGTCGATCCCGAGCAGAACTTCTATTTCATGGAGATGAATACGAGGCTGCAGGTCGAGCATCCGGTCACGGAGCTCATCACGGGCATCGACTTAGTCGAGTGGCAGCTGCACGTCGCGCGTGGCGGACGGCTGCCGGCAGATCGAATCGAGCAACGGGGCGCTGCCGTCGAGGCACGCCTGTACGCGGAGGATCCCGCCCATGACTACTTGCCGAGCGTCGGGCGCATCACCCATCTGGAGTGGCCGACGCTCGGAACGCATCTGCGCCTCGACACCGGTGTCGAGGCGGGCGATGAAGTCTCTGCGTTTTACGATCCCATGCTGGGCAAAGTCATCGCCTGGGGTGAGACGCGATCACGGGCTTGCGATCTGTTGCGCGAGGCTCTCGGCCAGCTCGAGATCGCCGGTGTGGCGACCAATCGCGCCCTGCTCACGAGCATCCTCGGGGACGAGCAATTCCAGCGCGGAGCGGTGGGCACCGATTTTCTTGGCGTGCGCCGGGGCGAGCTCGTATTCGGCGAACGGGACGCCTCTTGCGAGGACCATCTGATCGCGGCTCTCTGGTACGCCACGGGCGAGGCGGGCGCGAATTCGCTCTGGTCGAATACCTCCGGCTGGCGCCTCGGTGCGCCCGCCGCCACCCGCTGGCGCTTCGGCGCTGTTGAGGTGCGTATCGAAGCGCACGCCTCGAATTCCTACCGCGGCCGCGTATCCGGCGAAGATCATGATCTGCGCCTCGTGAGCCGCGCCGGATCGCTGCTCGAGGTCGAGCTCGGCGGCCGCATCGAACGCGCCAAGATCGTCGTGTGCGACGGCGTGCTCGAGCTGTTCCGCGCAGGGGGACACGTTTCCTTGCGCGCGGTGCGGACCGAGGACGCCCTGCAGGCCACTGCAGAAGCGGATTCGGGCTCGCTGGTGACACCGCTGCCGGGAACCGTGGTCGCGGTGCACGTGACCGTCGGTGAGTCGGTGAGCCGCGGCGCGCCGCTGATCACGCTGGAAGCGATGAAAATGGAACACACGGTGACCGCGCCGCATGCGGGGGTGGTCGAACGCCTGCCATTCGCGTTGGCCGACCGTGTGCCGGCCGGGTCGGTGCTGGTCGAGTTGAAGTCTTAGCTAGTTGGCGGCTGCGGCCGCCGGCGCAGCATCGGCCAGCGGAGGCAACGTGACTTTGAATCGGGTCTCGTGGCCGAGCAAGCTGGCCAGTGCGACTTTTCCTCCCGCTTCGTGGACGTAGCGTCGCACCAGCGACAGGCCGCTGCCGTGCGGTGTCTCGCCGGCAACGCTGTCCAGCGTGGAGTAAGCCGATTTGAAGATCAGCTTGATCGCCTCCCGGTCGCGCAGCCGTGCCGCTCCTTCGCCCGTGATGACGCCCCGGGCGATGGCGGTCGCGCGCACCCGATCCGGATCCAAGCCGCTGCCATCGTCCTCGAACAGGACCTCGAAACTGCGGTCGGCCAGACTCTTGAACTCCAACCGCAACGTGCCGTGAGGCGGCTTGCCCTTCGCTTCGCGCGCCGCCGGAGTCTCGACGCCATGCATCACTGCGTTGCGGATGAACTGGATGGCCACGTTCTTCACAGCCGCCTGATACTGAGGGGGGACGAGGTTCAGGCCGTGAACCTCGAGAGTCACGGTCTTCTTGTGCTCCTCCGCTACGTGTTCCGTCAGGGCACGAAGGGTGTTCTCGAGGCTCCCGGCCGGTGCCGAACTGTTGGTTCCCGGGACGGGCGGCGGCTTCGGCGCAGATCTCTGCGCCATGAACTTCGGAGCCTGGATGATCTGCGTGCCGTTCTCGGTCATGTTGGGTGCCGCGCCGGCGCCATTCGGCGAGGCTTGCGTCGGGGTCGATGCGCTGCTCAAGGATTTGAGGGTGGCGAACTGCCCATAGAGCTGGTCGAGCTTGACCGCGAGCGGCAGGAAGTCGCTACCGGAGAGTGTATTGCGGCTGCGCAGATCGTGGAGCGAGTCCTCGAACTGGCGCGCGGCCCATTCCAGCGCGGAGAGCTTGAACGCTGCGGCGTCGCGCCTCACCCGATCGACCTCGTCGAGAGCCTCCTCGAGTTTGCTGCGAAACGCATCCTGTTCGCGCGCCGGCTTCTTGAGCACCGAGTTGATCGTCTTCATGGACGCATCGGTGCGCTGTACCAATGCCGCGAACCGCGCGCCGCCTCCCTGGAGCACGCTGCGCAGAATCTCGCCCTGCGTCTCGACCTGACTCTGCAACTCCTCGAGCTCGCGTGCGACCTGCACTTCCCGCGTGATGTCCGTGACGCACACCAACCAGAGCCGGGGTTCGCCTTCGAGCGGGTGGAATTCGAACGAGTAGTGGGCCGAATCGAAACCGCCGTCGCCGTTCGGCAGCCTCACCTCGAGGTCCTTGAGCGGGTTCGAGTCCTGCCGCCCGCCCATCACTTTCGACTCTTCGAGCTGCACCGCGCCCTCGAGCCGAAGCGAGTTCTCGAGCGGCTGTATTTGCGCCGACACCGGGCTGGGCGCGGGAGAAGATGCGGTCGGGGTATGAGCGGCCATCGCGCTTTCGCGCGGTGCCATGCCGAGCACTTGCGCGAGGTGATTGCGTACCACGGTGAGCAGCTTCGCGGTCACCATCGGCGCCACGAGCTTCTCCAGGCTCACGTTCGAGAAGTCCTGGCGGCGAAAGAGCGTTCCGAGCGACCGTGATACCTGCGGCTGAATCCTATCCCTGGCGTCCAGGAGAAATAATCCCTGTTCACTGTTCTGCAGGATCGCTTCGGTGATGCGGTTGCTCGCCTCGAGAAGCTCCTGCTTCTCGCGCTCGTGTCGCTTTGCACTGATGAACATGGTTCCAGACAGGGTGCCAAACGGTGGCCCCGCAGAGGTTGAACGCTGTCACAGGTCCAAGCGATTCTTTACATATGCTGCGGCGAGTCAGCCGCTTACGTGACGGCAGTCACGCAGCCGCCCCAGGGGACTGCCTCAGGCGACTGCGGCGACCAGCGGGCCCAGATCCGCGAGCAGCTCATCCGCCGAGACGTAGCGCTCGGACAGGCGCTTCGCCATCAGCCGATCGACCAGCGCTTGCTGCAGCGCCACCCCCTCGGGCAGGCGCGGCACGGGTGCATGAGCGTGTTGCTCCATGATGTCCAGGGCGCTTTTGCCGCCGTAGGGGCGCTGCCCGGTCAGCATCTCGTAGAACATGACCCCCAGGCTGTACAAATCGGTGCGCGCGTCGACGCGTTGGCCTTGGGCCTGTTCTGGACTGATGTAGTAGGGCGAGCCCAACACCTGTCCAGCGCCGGTCGTGCCGCCGTCGTCGAGCGAGCGCCGGGCGAGCCCGAAATCGATGAGCACGGGCGAATTGTCCTCGCGCAGCATGACGTTCGCGGGTTTCAAGTCCCGGTGCAGGATTCCGAACACATGGATCACCCGCAGCGCCTCGGCGATGGCCCGCAGGTAATACAAGCTCTCATCCACGCTCATCGGGTTGCGCAAGCGGTCGCGCAAGTCGCCACAGGGGATGTATTCGAGCGCGAGGTATTGATGCTGCGGCAGGGCGCCGAAGTCGTAGATCTCCGCGATGGCACGATGCGCGATGCTCGAAATGATCTCGTACTCGCGCTGGAAGCGCTCCGCATCGTCGAGTTCCCGGGCCGAGCTGCCCCGGCTCATCACCTTCAGAACGACGTTGCGGCGCAGACGCGTGCTGCGGGCAAGATATACCGAGGAGAAATTGCTCGTGGCAATCTCCTTGACGATGGTGTAGCCGGGGACGTGAATCGAGGGCGCATCACCGGCGGGCGCTAAAAAGGCCTCCGCGGCCGTCTGCGCCGCCTGATGTTTTGCGCAGGCCTCGCCGACGGCGCTCAACAGCGCCTCGCGGCTGATGCGTGCAAGCGGCAGGTAGTCCTTCGCCCCACATTTGAGCGCTCTCACCGCTGATAGCTCACTGCCGTGCTCGGCGAGTATGATGCAGTGGGTATTGGACTGGGCGCGCAGCATTTGAGTCAGGTGATTGAGACCCGTGCTTGCCTGCGCCTCGTTGCCGAAGTCGATCTGCAGGATCACCGCATCCGGCGTCCGCTCCTCCACGAAGCGGGTGAGCGACTCGGCGTCGGGTGTGGGAACGGTGGTCACCTGCGCGCTCGGCCAGTGGCTGGTGACGTGGTGGTTCAGCCATTGGAGGCGCTTGGCGTCGCCGCCCACCACCAAAAGGACTGGACCGGTCGAATCGGGCATAAACAGAGGATCTGGACCTCGATAGGATGTCCAGACTAGCCGCTGACGAGGCGTTTGCGCCCGTCGAGAATTCACAGTTCTGGCCGCGCATGGTGGAAATCCCGGAAATGGTCACAAAAGCCTGGAAAATTGAAACAATGTCCCCAAGGGGAGGGTCTGCCCCCTGGGCGCCCCTGAATTGATTCTTGGAGAGGACATATTGCAATGGGAAGCATGAGAACCTGGTCGTTGGCGGTGCTCGCGGGCATCTTCGTGGCGGTCGTGGCCCATCAGGGCTCCAACGCCGATGCCGGCGTGTCCAATGTCCTCCCCGCGCCTTCCTCGGCGGCGGCACCCGTGGCGGTCCCGGTCGCGCCCACCCCCGCCTCCGGCAGCCGCGTGACCGGGCTGCCGGATTTTTCCGGCCTGGTGGCGGAGAACGGCGCCGCCGTGGTCAATATCAGCGTCGTCGAGAAGCCCCAGAAACTCGGGGGTGGTGGCGGCAATGGCGGCGACCCGGGGGAGGATGATCCGCTATCGCAATTCTTCCATCGTTTTCAGATGCCGACGCCGGGTCCGGACCACGCACCGCCCGCGCACGGTATCGGATCGGGGTTCATCGTCACGCCCGACGGCTACGTGCTCACCAATGCCCATGTGGTGGCCGACGCCTCCGAAGTGACGGTCAAGCTCACCGATCGGCGTGAGTTTCGCGCCAAGGTGATCGGTGCCGATAAACGCAGCGATGTGGCGCTGATCAAGATTCCCGCCACGGGCCTGCCGACGGTCCGGTTTGGCGATCCGGACAAGATCAAACCCGGACAGTGGGCGATCGCCATCGGTTCGCCGTTCGGCTTCGAGAACAGCGTGACCGCGGGAGTGGTGAGCGCCGTGGGACGCCCGCTGCCCGACGACAGCGGCACCTCCTTCGTGACCTTCATTCAAACCGACGCCGCCGTGAATCCGGGCAACTCCGGCGGCCCGCTGTTCAATCTGGACGGACAGGTGATCGGCATGAATGCTCAGATCTACAGCCGCACCGGCGGCTACATGGGCATGTCGTTCGCCATTCCGATCGACGTGGCGCTCAACGTCAAAGATCAGCTCATGAAGACCGGCAAGGTGGCCCGCAGCCGGATCGGTGTGTCGGTCCAGGACATCGGGCAGCAGCTCGCGCTGACCTTCGGCCTGACGACTCCGCACGGCGCCCTGATCAGCGCGGTCGAGCCGCAAAGCCCGGGCGAGAAGGCGGGGCTCAAGCCGGGCGACGTCATCACCAGTGTCAACGGCCGCAACATCGATCACTCGTACGATCTGCCAACGGTGATCTCGCAGCTGCGTCCCGGGACCGAGGCAAAGCTCGGCGTTTGGCACGATCGCAAGGCGACCGAGGTGACGGTCAAGACGGTGCTGCTGGAGGACACACCGGCCCAGGCCGCTCGCAATAATGGCGCCGAGGACGACGGCGGCAAGCTGGGTCTCGCGGTGAGGCCCTTGGAGCCGAACGAGCAGCGCGAACTCCACACCCACGGCCGCTTGGTGGTCGAGGAGGTGACCGGGCCCGCGCTCGCCGCGGGACTGCAGGCCGGCGACGTGGTGCTCGGGGTGAACGGTGCGGGAGTGTCGACGGTCGCGGACTTGAAGCGTGAGGTGGCTCGCGCGGGACACACCGTCGCGCTGCTGATTCAACGCGACGACGCACAAATCTATATCCCGGTCGACCTCGGGTGAATGCGCGCCCTGCCGGCGCCGCGCCGGCGCCGTTTCTGCCGACCTCGCGCGCGGAGCTGGACGCGCTCGGCTGGGATCAATGCGACGTGATTCTGGTCACCGGCGACGCCTATGTGGATCACCCGAGTTTCGGCATGGCGATCATCGGGCGCGTGCTCGAGAGTCGCGGGTTTCGCGTGGGCATCATCGCGCAACCGGATTGGCGCAGCACGCGCGATTTTCTGAGCTTGGGCGCGCCGCGGCTCTTCTTCGGTGTCACCGGCGGCAACATGGACTCCATGGTGAACCGCTATACATCGGACCGGCGGGTGCGCAGCGATGATGCGTATACGCCGGGGGGCGAGGGCGGTAAACGGCCGGATCGCTGCGTCATCGTATACGCGCAGCGTCTGCGCGAGGCCTTCAACGGCGTCCCCCTCGTGATCGGCGGCATCGAGGCAAGCTTGCGGCGCATCGCGCATTTCGACTACTGGTCGGACCAGGTGCGCCGCTCGCTGCTGGTGGATTCCAATGCGGATTTGCTGGTCTACGGCAACGCAGAGCGGCAGGTGGTCGAGCTCGCGCAGCGACTCGATGCGGGCGAGAGCATCGGCGACATCCGGGACTTGCGCGGCACCGCCTTTTTGCGGCGCGCAGTGCCGGACGATTGGGTGGAGATCGACTCGAGCGAGCTCGACACGCCGGGACCGCCCGCCCCGCCGGTCAATCCCTATGCCGATGAGGCAGAGCGCTTGAGGGCCGGCGCGGACCCTGCGCCGGCGCCGCCTGCCGCGGGTCACCGGGTGGTGAAGTTTTTTCGCCAGGTGCCGAATGCCGGGCGCGAGCGCAGCGTCATCCGGCTGCCCTCTTTCGAGGCGGTGAGCTCGGACGCGGTGCTGTATGCGCACGCGTCGAGAATCCTGCATCTGGAGTCGAACCCGGGAAATGCCCGGGCGCTCGTGCAGCGCCACGGCACGCAGGAAGTGTGGCTCAATCCGCCGCCGCTGCCGCTGGCCACGCAAGACATGGACGCCATCTATGAGCTGCCCTATGCGCGCCGCCCGCACCCGCAATATGGCGCGGCGCGAATCCCGGCGTATCACATGATTCGTTTCTCGGTCTCCATTCAGCGCGGCTGTTTCGGGGGCTGCACGTTCTGCTCGATCACCGAGCACGAGGGACGCATCATTCAGAGCCGGTCCGAGGATTCGGTCATCCGCGAGATCGAGACCATCCGCGATACCGTTCCGGGATTCACCGGAGTGGTGTCGGACTTGGGCGGTCCCACGGCGAACATGTACCGGCTGCACTGCAAGAGCACCGCCATCGAATCCGCCTGCCGTCGTCCCTCGTGCGTATATCCCGGCATCTGTCCAAACCTGAACACCGATCACGCGCCGCTCATCCGCCTGTATCGGCGCGCGCGCGCGCTCAAGGGCATCAAGAAGGTGCTGATCGCTTCCGGCGTACGCTACGACCTCGCCGTGGAATCGCCCGAGTATGTGAAGGAACTCGCGACCCATCACACCGGCGGTTATCTCAAGATCGCGCCCGAAGCCATCGGCGAGGGCCCGCTCTCGAAGATGATGAAGCCCGGGGTCGGGGCTTACTACCGATTCAAGGAGCAATTCGACAAATACTCCAAAGCCGCGGGCAAGGAGCAATACCTCATCCCGTACTTCATCGCCGCGCATCCCGGCACCCGCGACTCGGACATGCTGGAATTGGCCCTGTGGCTGAAGAAGAACGGCTTTCGTGCCGATCAGGTGCAGGCCTTCCTGCCGTCGCCCATGGCGACCGCCACCGCCATGTATCACTCCGGTAAAAATCCGCTGAAGAAGATCTCGCGCTCGAGCGAGGAGGTCATCGTGCCGAAGGGAACCCGGGTGCGGCGCCTGCACAAGGCGTTCCTGCGTTATCACGACGCGGACAACTGGCCGGTGCTGCGCGAGGCGCTGAAGCGCATGGGGCGCGCCGACCTGATCGGCAACGGCAAGCATCACCTGGTTCCCGCCTACCAGCCGGTGGGTCCGCGGACCGCCGCCTCGCAGCCGTTTCGTACCCAGCATACGGGGCTGCCGAAATCCGGCACCGGCCGTCACGGCGCCAATCCCAAAAAATCTCTCGGCCGGGCTCGCGGCACGGGGCGTTCCTGAGGCACCGGCCCACGTTTTGTGCTTGCTACCCTGCCTCTCGTGCGATTAAAGTTCCGGCCTGTCTAGCGGTTGCCGGCCGCAATTCAACAACTTACACGGGAATGGCGCGCCGCTCGGGAGAGCGTGGCGCTCTAGTGAAATATGGATCAGTGGATCGTACATAAGTTTGGCGGTTCGAGTGTTGCGGACGCGGGCTGTTTCCGGCGCGTCGCCGAGATCATTGAGGCGTCCTCGAGCCCGCGCGAGGCCGTCGTGCTGTCCGCGTGCCGAGGGGTCACCGACGCGCTGCTGAATTCGGTCGCGCTCGCCGAGAGGCCGGATGGGGACATGGCCGGAGCGATCGAGGAACTCTGGAAGCGCCACGAGCAGCTGGCCGCCGAGCTTTTGTCGCCGGCCGCGTGCGAAACCTACTGCGTGCAGCTCGCGAAAGATTGCCGCGACATCGCGGGCGTGCTGCAAACCGTGCGGCTGATCCGACAGGCGACGTATTCGATGCGCGATGTGATCGCGGGCTACGGCGAGATCTGGTCCACCCGGCTGTTCGCCCCGTTCCTGCGCGAGCGCGAGCGCATCGACGGCGACGTCCTGTGGATCGACGCGCGCGACGTCATCATCGTCGAGTGGGGCCCCCTGGGACCGGCCGTTCAGTGGGAGTTGAGCGAGCAAAACTTGCGCAAGCGGGTGCCCAAGGGCTTCAAGGGCAGGCTCGTCGTGACGGGGTTCGTCGCGACCACGACCAGCGGCATGCAGACCACCCTGGGACGCAACGGGAGCGATTTTTCCGGCTCCATTTTCGGCGCCTTGCTGCAGGCCTCGGAAATCGTGATCTGGACGGACGTGGATGGCGTTCTGTCCGCCGATCCGAGGCTCGTGCCGAACGCGCAGGTGATCGATCAGCTCTCCTACAACGAGGCCATGGAGCTCGCATATTTCGGCGCCAAGGTGATCCATCCGCAGACCATGGAGCCCGCGGTCGCGCGCGACATCCCGATCTACATCCGCAACACCTTCGCGCCCGAGAAGCACGGCACGCTCATCTGCGCGAATCCCGTGTCCGCACTCAAGGTGAAGGGCATCACCACCATCGATCCGGTCGCTCTGGTCAATCTGGAGGGCGCCGGGATGATCGGCGTGCCGGGCACGGCTCACCGTCTGTTCGGGGCTCTGCGCGATGCCGGAATTTCGGTCATCTTGATCTCCCAGGGAAGCTCCGAACATTCGATCTGCTTTGCGATCCCCGCGGCACAGGCCGAACGTGCCGAGGAAGCGGTGCGGCGCGCGTTCGATGCGGAGCTTCGCGACGGGCAGATTCAGCACGTCGATGTGACCTTGGACCTCGCCATCCTCGCTGTGGTGGGCGACGGCATGGCCGGCGCCCACGGTGTCGCAGCGAACGTGTTCAACTCGCTCGGCGATGCGGCGATCAACGTGCGCGCCATCGCACAGGGAGCCTCGGAGCGCAACATCTCCCTGGTGGTCGACGGCAAGTTCGCCGCCAAGGCGCTGCGCGCCGTGCACGCTGCTTTCTATCTGTCGCCCTACACCCTGTCGATCGGATTGATCGGCCCGGGCACGGTGGGCCACGTGCTTCTGGAACAGATCGCGAGCCAGATCGAGCGTCTGCGCGCGCTCAACCTGGATTTGCGCCTGCGCGGGATCGCAAGCTCCAAACGCATGATCCTCGCCGAGAAAGCCATCGATCTCGCCCATTGGTCGCAGCTCCTCGAGGAGAAGGGCGAGCCCGTGGACCTCGAGAAGTTCGCGGCGCATTGCCAGGCCGATTACATCCCGCACACGGTGCTGATCGACTGCACCGCCAGCGCCCAGGTGGCGTCCAACTATCGCGACTGGCTGGCGCGGGGCATCCACGTGGTGACCCCGAACAAGAAAGCGAACTCCGGCGCGCTTCCCGACTATCGCGCCCTGAAGGATGCCGCGCGTGCCGCGGGGACCCATTACTTGTACGAAGCCACCGTGGGCGCCGGCCTGCCGGTGATTCAGACGCTGCGCGATCTGCGCGAGACCGGCGACGACATCACCCGCATCGAGGGCATCTTCTCGGGGACGCTCGCGTACCTGTTCAACGTGTTCGACGGCAGCGAGTCGTTCTCCTCGATCGTGCGCACCGCCAAACAGAAGGGCTACACTGAACCGGATCCGCGCGATGATCTGTCGGGCATGGATGTCGCGCGCAAGCTCATTATCCTCGGCCGTGAGATGGGCCTTACGCTGGAAATGGCCGATGTCGAGGTCGTGGGTCTCGTCCCGCCGGCGCTCGACGGCTGCGGCGTGGAGGAGTTCATGGAGAGGCTGCCCGAGTTCGACGCCATCATGGCCGATGCCCTGAAGGAGGCCAGGAAAGCGGGGCAGGTGTTGCGCTATGTCGGACGGGTCGATGCCGACGGCAAGGCCACCGTGCGGCTGACGCGCCTGGATGCCCGGCATGCGTTCGCGAACATTGCGCTCACCGACAACGTGGTGCGCTTTGCGACTCGCAGGTACTGCGACAATCCGCTGATCGTTCAGGGACCGGGCGCCGGGCCGGAGGTCACCGCGGGGGGCGTGTTCGCGGACTTGTTGCGCCTCTCGGCGTATCTTGGAGCGCATCTGTGAGCCGGAGGCTCGCCCAAGTCATCGCCTTTGCGCCCGCCACCGTCGCCAACGTGGGGATCGGATTCGACATTCTGGGGCACACGGTGGAGGCAGTGGGCGATCGGGTGCGCCTGCGCCGCATCGAGGAGCCTCTGATACGCATCCGCGCGGTAACCGGCATTGCGGGAGATCTTCCCGTCGAGCCCGGCAGCAATACCGCCGGCCGTGCGCTGCAGGCCATGCGCGCGGCGCTCGGGTTGGATTTCGGTTTCGAAATCGAGATCGAGAAGGGCATTCCCCTGGCCTCGGGCATGGGAGGGTCCGCGGCCTCCGCCGTGGCCGCCGTGGTCGCGGCCAATGCGCTCATCGAGGATCCGGCGCCGCGGCTGAAGCTCCTCAAGTTCGCGATGGAGGGCGAGATCGTCGCGAGCGGCTCGGTGCATGTCGACAACATCGCTCCTTGCCTGTTCGGGGGATTGGTGCTGACGGTCGGCATCGATCATCCGCGCGTGAAGCAAATCCCCGTGCCGGCCTCGATCCGCTGCGTGCTGGTCCATCCGCACATGCACCTGGGGACGCGCGAGGCGCGCGCCGTATTGAAGAGCGACGTGACCCGCTCGGATTTCGTCTGGCAGACGGCGAATCTCGCGGGCTTCATCAGCGGATGCTACTCCAACGATCTGGACATGATCCGCGACTCGTTCAACGACGTGATCATCGAGCCGCAACGCCAGAAACTCATTCCTGGCTTCAAGGATGTGCAGCGCAGCGCCATGTCCGAAGGTGCGCTGGGATGCTCCATTTCGGGGGCTGGACCGGCGATATTTGCCTGGGCGGAGATCCAACATACCGAGGGCGTACGCGCGGCCATGACGGCTGCCTTTACCGCGCACGGTCTCGAATCGGATTCGTGGATCTCCTCGCTCGATAACGCCGGTGCTCGAGTGGTCGATGCCTAGGGTTTCCCCATGACCGAGGAAATGAAATTTGCGAGCTCGCGGGCGGGCGCAACCGCCGTCGCGCTGAGCGATGCAATCCGCCAGGGGCTGGCCCCGGACGGCGGACTGTACGTGCCCACGCGGCTGCCGCTCATCGATGCGGCCTCCTTCGCCGGCATCGAGCGCCTGCCGGAGATCGCGCAGCGCACGTTGGACGGATTTTTCGAGGGCGACAAGTTGCGTCCGGTGCTCGGCGAGATCGCCGAGGCTGCTCTGGACTTTCCGGCACCGACCACCGCCGTGACTGCGTGCCAGGATCCGCTGTTCGTACTCGAGCTGTTCCATGGGCCCACTGCGGCGTTCAAGGATTTCGGCGCACGTTTTCTCGCGGAAACCCTGCAGCGCCTGCAAACCCCGGTCGAGCCGCCGATGACCATTCTCGTGGCGACCTCCGGCGACACCGGCGGCGCCGTCGCATCCGCGTTTCACCTGCGGCCCTGGGTGCGCATCGTGGTGCTTTATCCGAAGGGTCTGGTGAGCGCCCGCCAGGAGCAACAGCTCACCTGCTGGGGCGATAACGTGATCGCCTTGCGCATCGATGGGACTTTCGACGACTGTCAGCGGCTGGTGAAGGAGGCGTTCGTCGACTTCACGCTTCGCGCCAAGCATCGCTTCAGTTCCGCCAACAGCATCAACATCGGCCGCTTGCTGCCGCAAATGGTGTACTACGCGGCCTCGAGCCTCGATGTGCAGCGGCGCACGGGCGCGAGACCTTCGTTCATCATCCCGGCCGGTAATTTGGGCAATGCCTTCGCGGCCATCTGGGCGCGGGCGGCCGGGTTCCCCATCGAGCGCATCGTTTTGGCGCACAACGCCAATCGCACGGTGCCGGATTTCCTGGCGTCGGGCGATTGGCGGCCGCGCGCCAGCATCGCGACCCTGGCCTCGGCGATGGATGTGGGCAACCCCAGCAATATGGAGCGCATCCGAGCCTTCTATCCGAGCTTCGATGCGATCAGCGAACACTTGAGCGCGGACAGCGTCGATGACGCTACAATCCGCCGTCGGATCGGAGAGGATTTCATGCAGTTTGGACGCGAATGGTGCCCGCATACGGCGACTGCGGCGGAGGTCTACCGCCGCCTCGGCGAACGCGATCGACGGGATCGGCCGTGGGTGCTCGTGGCGACCGCGCACCCCGCCAAGTTCAACGACGTGGTGGAGCCGATCATCGGCAAACCGATCGATGTGCCTGCCGCGCTCGAGCGGCTGCTCAAGCTTCCCCAGCACTTTTTGGACTTGCCGCCCACGCTCAAGGCAGTGGCGGCCGCTCTAGAATGACTCGCCTGCGCTCGAACGAGGTTTCGCCGGAGTCATTGGTGTGATGAACGATCTTCGAATCGAGCCGCAGTGGGTCGCCGCAGGGGCCGCGCTCGTGGTCATCGGAGCCGGGGGCTTCGTGGGCCTGCGCGCCTACCAGCGCCGCGCCCGGCGCAAATCCTTGCTGATGCGTCTCGATCGAGTCGCCTACGAAGCGGCGCATCAGGTGCTGGTACCGGACGGAATGGGCGGCCACATTCACGTCGACCATTTGCTGCTCACGCCGCGCGGTGTGCTGATCCTGGACACTCGCCGTGTGGCAGGTCTGATCTTCGGCGGCGACCAGATGAGCGATTGGACGGTGATCGGCCGCCGGCGCTTCACCTTCGATAATCCGCAGCCGGCCCTCTACGACCGGATTGCGGCCGTCAAAGCGCTGGTGGGCGAGTTTCCCGTCGAGGGCCGGCTGCTTTTTTCCAACCTCGGCAAGTTCACCAAGGGCATGCCCAAGTACGTGATGATGCTGGACGGCATCGAAGTTGAATTCCCGCCCGTCGACCGATCGTTGAAGGGCTCGGCTGCGCTCGCGCAGTCCGAGGAAGTGTGGAGCCGCCTGGTGGCTCAGCTCAAGCCGAGCCCGCATCTGTTCACCAACCTTTAGAGGCCGAAGAGCCGCACGGCATTGCGGGTGGTCGTTTTCGCCACCGCCTCCGGGGATTGGCCGCGCAGCGCCGCCAGCACTTGCGCGATGTGCGGCAGGAACGCGGGCTCGTTGCGCCGTGATTTCGGCCGGGGCTCGAGGTCCCGGGGCAACAGGTAGGGTGCATCGGTCTCGATCATGAGACGATCCGCCGGAATCAGTGGCACCGCCTCGCGCAGATCCGCTCCGCGCCGCTCGTCGCACACCCAACCGGTAACGCCGATCGACAAATCGAGCGCGAGATAGGCCTCGAGCTCGCGCGGCCCACCGGTGAAACAATGCGCAACGCCGCCGCGCAGGGCGGGACGGAATTCGGCCAGAATGGCCGTGAAGTCCTGGTGAGCATCGCGCTGGTGCAGGAACACCGGCTTCGTGGATGCCACGGCGATCTTGAGCTGCGCGACGAAGGCCTCGCGCTGCGCTGCTCGCGGTGAAAAATCCCTGAAGTAGTCCAGCCCGCATTCGCCGACCGCCACGACCCGGGGCAGCGACAGTATCTCCTCGAGCTCCGCCCGCCCCGCGGGTGCGAACTGCTGCGCATGATGCGGATGCACCCCGGCCGTGCACCACAACGCGCCGGGGTACGCCGAGGCGAGGGCGGCCGCTGCCCGCGAGCTCTCAAGATCCGCGCCCGTCACGATCTGGCGAGTCACCCCGGCATGAGCCGCCCGCTCCATGACGGAGGCCAAGTCGCCGGCGAAGCTCGAATGCGTCAAATTCGATCCGATGTCGATGAGTTCGTGGCTCAAGTACCGCTGCTTCGTTGTGATATCTTCGATTGCCATATTAAGGCTCGCCGGGAGTTCCTGCATGCGTAGGTGGTTGGGATTGGCGTGGTTGTCGTTGTCGCTCGCTGCGGCGAGCGGCTTCGCCCAGGAAGGCGGCGACATGCAGGCACAGATCTTGTACGCCTATCAGTCGGAGGATATCAATCAGCTGGCGAGCCTCGTACAAAGTCTTGCCAACCAGGTGAAGGCCGGTGGCGCCGATGCCTCGCTGCGCTATCATCTGGCGCACGCCGAGTATCGATTCGGACTGCTGGCGCAGGGTAAACGGGCGCATGATGCGGCGCCCGCGTTCGCGGATTGCGTCGATCAGTTGAAGCCCATCCTCGAACAAGATGTCAAATCGGTGGAAGCGCTCGTGCTTCAGTCGACCTGCTACGACGAGCTCGCGAAGCGACGCCGCTTGGAGGCGGTGCTGCTGCGCTCGAAAGCCGAGGAGCGCCTGAACGCCGCGTTCAAGCTCGATCCACGCAATCCGCGCGTGCTCTATTTCATGGCGCAAGACGGCTTCTCGCGGTCGAAGCCGCATTCGCCGGAGGCGGAGCGGGCGTTCGCCGAGCTCGGGGAATCCGCGAAGATTTTCGATCAGTCTTCCGCGACGCGGAACGACGTTCCGGGCTGGGGGCACGCACAGGCGTATCTCGCGCTCGGCCTGCAACTGCAAAGCCGCGGCGACACGTTGGGCGCGCGCAACTGGATCGAGAAGGCGCTGATCGTTGCGCCCGACTACAAGGCCGCGCAACGGCAAATGGGCAGCCTCGTGCACCGCTAGGCCGGAGCGGCCGCCACCCGCGCCGAAACTGGTATCATTCGACGCGATGAAGGCACAAGCCACGCAACTATCGCTGTTCGAGACGCGCGGCTCGAGAGACCCTTTTGCGGTGCGAGTGAGCGCTCGGGCGCGCAGACTCACCGCCCGGGTGCACGTCGGCGGCCGCGTCGAGATCGTGGTCCCGGTGGGCGTCAATGCCCGGGCGGTGCGGGATTTCGTGCAGCGCTTCACGCCGTGGATCGATCGGAAAGTGGCTGCCATGCAATGCTTCGCGCAGCCGGCCGCGGCCGTGCCCGAGCGCATCGACTTCGCATACACCGGCGAGCGGCTCGCGGTGGAATGGCAGCAATCTGCAAATGGCGGCGCGCGCAGCGGCGCGCGCTTAGGCGTCTGGTTGCACGGCGAGCGTCTCGTGGTGCGTGCAGAGGACTCTGCGAAAGCGCGCGAGAGACTGCAGGAGTGGCTCAAGCAAGCCGCTGAAGAGCGCTTGGCGCCGCGCTTGTTCGAGCTGTCCCGGGATTTGAGCTACCCGGTAAAGCGGGTGGTGATCCGTTGCCAGCGCACGCGCTGGGGGAGCTGTTCGACGCGAGGCACCGTGAGCCTCAATTGCTCGCTCGTGTTCCTCGCGCCGCAGGTGGTGCGTTATTTGTTCGTGCACGAGCTCGCGCATACCCAGCACATGAACCATTCCCCCGCCTTCTGGCGGCTGGTGGAGTCTCTCGAGCCCGATTATCGCCGTCTCGACCGCGAACTCCTGGCGGGATGGCGGACCGTGCCGCTCTGGGTCTTCGGGACCTGAGATGACCGAATCCAAAATCGCCGCGAAGCCTTTCGTCGATCTTTCCGACGAGGAGGTGCACTGGGATCTCGGTAACTCGCTGAGCTATTCACAATACCTGAACCTCGACAAGCTCCTGGATGCGCAGCGGCCGCTGTCCTACCAGCACGACGAAATGCTGTTCATCGTCATCCATCAGGTATCGGAGCTGTGGATGAAGCTCTGTCTGCACGAATTGAACGCGGTGGTCGACTGCGTTCGACGCGATGATCTGGGTCCGACCTTCAAGATGCTGGCGAGGGTTTCCACGATCCAGCAGCAGCTGCTGCAATCCTGGGATGTGCTTGCGACCATCACCCCTTACGATTACTCGGCCTTCCGCAACACGCTCGGGCGCTCGTCGGGCTTCCAATCGCTGCAGTATCGGATGCTCGAATTCCTGATCGGCAACAAGAACGCCGATCTCATCGAGGTGTTCCGCAACGACCCGCCGGCTTACGAGCAGCTCGAGCGCGCCCTCAAGGCGCCGAGCCTCTACGATGAGGTGCTCAGGCTCCTCTCGCGCCGCGGTCTCGACGTGCCGGCGCAGGCCATCGACCGCGATTTCACGCAGCCCTACCAGGCGAGCAAACAAGTTGCGGCCGCGTGGCTCAGCGTGTACCACAATTCAGTCAAGGATTGGGATCTGTACGAGCTGGCGGAGCGGCTGGTCGATCTCGACTACAAGTTTCAACTCTGGCGCTTCACCCATGTGAAGACGGTGGAGCGCATCATCGGATACAAGCGCGGCACGGGCGGCACCGGCGGTGTTTCGTACCTCACCAAAGCCCTCGAGCTCAAGTTCTTTCCGGAGCTCTGGACCATTCGAACATCGATGTAGGTCCCCGTGACGGATATCCAAGATAGATTGCAGAACGTCAATGTCGCCTCGAGCGACTTGTTGGCGACCCCCGAAGAGGTGAAGCGCACGCTCCCGCTGACGCAGCGGGCTTCCGACACCGTGTTCCGTTCGCGCGAGCTCATCCGTGCGATTCTGGAGCGGCGCGACCCGCGGCTGTTCGTGGTGGTGGGTCCGTGCTCGATCCACGACGTGGATGCGGCGCGCGAATACGCCGATCGCTTGAAGCGTCTGTCGGATGAGGTCGGTTCCACGCTGGTGCTGATCATGCGGGTGTATTTCGAGAAACCGCGCACGACAGTGGGCTGGAAAGGATTGATCAACGATCCGGACCTCGACGATTCGTTTCACATCGAGAAGGGGATATTGCTCGCGCGCGAGCTCCTCCTGTACGTGGCCGAGCTCGGCCTGCCGGCGGGCACCGAGGCGCTCGATCCGATCATGCCGCAATACCTGTCCGAGCTCATCAGCTGGACGGCGATCGGTGCGCGCACCACGGAATCGCAGACCCACCGGGAGATGGCAAGCGGACTATCCACTCCGGTCGGCTTCAAGAACGGCACCGACGGGTCGCTCGCCACGTCGATCAACGCGCTCGAGTCCGTGCGCCATCCGCATCATTTCCTCGGGATCACCCAGCAGGGCCAATCGGCGGTGTTTCGCACCCGGGGCAATCAGCACGCGCACATCGTCTTGCGCGGCGGCGGCGGGCGGGTCAACTACGATGCGGTGAGCATCGCGCTCGCCGAGCGGCAGCTCGCGCAGGCGAATCTGCCGCCGAACATCGTGGTCGACTGCAGTCATGGCAACTCCAACAAGGATCCGAGCATTCAGCCGCTGGTGGCCGAAAACTGCGTGGCCCAGATCCTCGATGGCAACCGTTCGATCGTCGGGCTGATGCTCGAGAGCCACTTGAAGCCCGGAAACCAGGCCATCCCGAAGGATCTATCCACGCTCGAGTTCGGGGTATCGATCACCGACCCGTGCATCGGGTGGGACGATACCGAGGCGCTGCTGCGAAAGCTCCACCGGCTGCTCGAGACCGTCCGGCGCTGATCCGCGATCGGCGCGCTGTCGCCGCCCGGGCCCGGGCTCCGCAAGTTTCCGGCTCATTGCCAGTCGGCGGTGGCAATCCCCATTTCGGCAGCCAGCCGCCGGGCTCGCGCGTTTGCGTTGACCAGCACGGCACGGTCGGCCCTGTTCATGTGAGGCAGATCGGAATCGCTGTTGCCGTAGGCGACGATCGGGGCATGGGGATACTGCGTGCGCAGCCACTCCAGACAGCGCACCTTTTCGTTGCCGCGGCGATTCGGGGTCTTCAATGCGCCGTTCAGCCGGTCACCATCCCACAGCACCTCGGTGCAGAGCGTGCGCTCGAAGCGCAGATGCTCGCCGATGGACGGCACATACAAATCCGGGCTCGCGGAGAGCAGAACCAGATGATCGCCGGCCGCGCGATGTGCTTCCAAGGTCGCCAACGCGCCGGCGCGGAACACGCCGCGCGGTTCGAGTCGGCGCACGTACTCGGCCGCGTACGCCGCGATCTCCCCGCGCCGCGCACCGCCCATCGCCACGCTGATGAGGCGGGACTTCAACAGGCCGCGGTCCCGGTCGCGCGCATACGCGGCGAGTGCCGGCGCCAAACGCCATACGCCGCCGAGCCGCGAGGGATGGCGGGCCGCGAAGCCGATCAGGAAGGGCATCAACGTATCGTGAAAGGTGAGGGTGCCGTCCAGATCGAACAGGGCAACGCTGCGGCTTGAGGTTCTTGGTTGCGATCCCACTGACTTATATTAACATAGTAAATACAATTAATTGAGATGGTTTTCTCGAAGCGATCTAGGGCACGACGAGAGGCCGCTTGCGGTACAGCGCGAGGCAGGTGGGGCCGGCCTGAAAGCACGCCCGCTCGTCCCGCGATCCGCAATTACCGCCTCGACCTACTAGAATGCACGATCGTGTAATGAGGCTCGACTGTTCGGGGAGTGATGTATGGACGATCGGAAAATGAAGGCAGCGGCGCGCGCAGCGGCATGCGCAGCGGCGCGCGCACTGGCGCCAGGTGCCTCGGTTATCCTGTCGGGGATGCTCGTTGCCGGATTCGCGTGGGCCGATTCCGGCGCCGCGCCGCCATCGGTCGCGCCAGCTCCGGCGGCGGCCGCGGGGGCACCGGTCAAGATGGCGGTGCCGGGGTACACCTGGGTGAAATCGCTCGGCGGCATCGACGAGTATCGTCTGGACAGCAATGGGCTCACCGTGCTGATCGCCGCCAATCACTCGGCACCGGTCGTGACGTTCCAGGTGACCTACCGCGTCGGCTCCCGCAACGAAGTCACGGGAACCACCGGCGCAACCCACATCCTCGAGCATTTGATGTTCAAAGGCAGCGATGCGTTCAACGATCCGAAGGGCAACAGCATCAAGCAATTCCTGGAACGGGTCGGCGGGCAATTCAACGCCTCGACGGCGGTCGATCGCACCAATTATTTCGCGACGATCGGGCGCGATGACCTGGACGGTTACGTCGCCATCGAGGCCGACCGCATGCGTCATCTGTGGCTGCACGAGGCGGATCGGCAGGCCGAGATGACCGTGGTGCGCAACGAGTACGAGCGGGGCAAGAACGACCCGAACAACGCGCTCATGGAAGAGGTGACCGCGGCGGCGTATGTGGCGCTCCCGTACCATCATCCGACCATCGGCTGGAAGAGCGACATCGAGCACGTGCCGATCGCCAAACTGCGCGAGTTTTACGACACTTTCTACTGGCCGAACAATGCCACCGTGACGGTGGTGGGCGATGTCGAGACGGCGCCGATTTTGACTCTCGTCAAGAAATACTACGGCGCGTACCCGCATTCGCCCGAGCCGATCCCGACCATCTATACGGAGGAGCCGGCGCAGACGGGAGCGCGGCGGGTGACCGTCGAACGCCCGGGCGAGCTCGGCAGCGTCGTGATCGCCCACAAGGTACCGAACGGCCGCGATGCCGATGAGCCGGTGCTCGAGATGCTCGATGCCATCTTGAGCTCGGGCAAGACCTCGCGGCTCTACCGGGCGCTGGTCGATCAGGGTCTCGCGCTGCGCGCGGATGCCGGGACGGACGAGCATCGCGATCTGTCGCTGCACACGGTGTACGCGATGCTCGCGCCAGGAGCGACGCACGCCCAGGTGGAACAGGCGTTGCTCAAGGAGATCGCCAAGATCAAGAGCGACGGCGTGACGCCGCAGGAGATCGCACGGGTCAAACAGCAATATCTCGCCGCCGACGCCTATAAGCGCGATGGTACCGCCGCCGTTGCCAGCGAACTGAACGAATGGATCGCGGTGGGCGACTGGACGTTGTATGTCACTTTTCCGGAAAAAGTGGAGCAGGTGACAGGGTCCGACGTGCAGCGTGTCGCGCGGCAATACCTCAATGAGGGCCAAAGCACCACCGGCTGGTTCGTTCCGACTCCGAAGAGCGGGGAGAAGGGATCATGAGGACGGATCGGTACACGGCGTGCGGCGTTCGCATGCGGCATTGGATGGGCGCGATCGGTCTCGTCGCGAGTCTCGGCACCTCAGCGGTGGCCTCGGCGGCGATGGTGGACAACGCTCACCGCTCACAAGTGGCGCAGATCGATCTCATCACCTATCAGACCGGCGTCAAAGACGTGGTCGTCATCCTGGGCTCGCTGCCCGCGGGCGATGCCATGGCGGGAACCGGCAACATCGCGATTCCCACCTTGACAGGCTTGATGCTGGATCGGGGAACGAAGACCCTCGACAAGTTCCAGATCGCCGACAAGCTCGACAATGTCGGCGCGCAGATCTCCTTCGGAGTCGGCACGCAGACGCTGGAGATTCGGGCCAGGTGTCTAAAGAAAGACCTGCCGTTGGTGCTCGGTTTGATCGCCATGGAACTCAAGGAGCCGGCGCTGTCGGCCGCCGAATTTGTCAAGGCCAAGCAACAATTCGCCGGCTCCTTGCAGGCCTCGCTGCAAAACACGGGCCCGCGGGCCCAGGAAGCGTTTGGGCGGGCGATATTTCCGGACGGGCATCCGAATCATCCGCATACCACCGAGGAATATCTCGCGGCAGCCCGCACCGCCGAGCTCGGCGAGGTCAAGAGCTTCCACGCCAAGTACGTCGGCCCGAGCCACCTGACGCTGGTGCTGGCCGGCGATGTGCCCACCGCCGAGGTGCAGGACGAGGTCACCAAGGACTTCGGCGGCTGGACGGGCGGTCAGGACTACGTGCGCCCGGCAGCACCCGCCGCCCCCGGGGCGGCGCGTCGCATCACGGTGCCTTTGAACGACAAGCCGAGTGCCTCGGTGATCATCGGCCAGCCGACCGGACTTCGTTATCGGGATCCGGATGCGCTGGCCCTGCGGGTCGGTACAGCGGTTCTCGGGCGGGGCTTCACCGGACGCCTGATGGGCACGGTGCGTGACCGGGAGGGCCTGACGTACGGCATCGGCGCCATGGTCGGCGAGGACAGCGTTGCTGACGGCGACTGGGCCGTCTCGGCGAGCTTCGCGCCGACGCTTCTGGAACGGGGCGTCGAATCGACGCGGCGGGTGATCGCCGCGTGGTGGTCAGAGGGTGTGACCGATGCTGAGCTCAGCGCCCACAAGCAGGGAATTATCGGCAGCTACCGAGTGAGCCTATCGACGGCCGGCGGGGTTGCCGGAACGATCCTCGCCTCGGTGCAGCGAGGCTTGGATTTGACCTGGCTGGACGGCTACCCGCAGGCCATCCGGGAGGTGACGCGCGATCAGGTCAATCACGCGATTCGCACGCACCTCGATCCGCAGGCGATGACGCTGGTGGAAGCGGGGAGCGTCACAGCCGCTGTGCCTCCCGCGGTGCCCCCGCCGCCGCCTTAGGCGGCCCTGCGCGCGGCGGCCAACTGCCGCAGCACGTAATGCAGGATGCCGCCGTGGCGGTAGTACTCGAGCTCCTTCGGCGTATCGATGCGCAGCCGAGCCTCGAACTTCGTCGTCTTGCCGCCTTCGCCGTGCGCGACGACGGCGACCGTCTTGGCGGCTCCGCGCTCGATGCCGACGATGTCGAATACTTCCTTGCCCGTGAGCTTCAAGCTCTGCACATTCTCGCCGTCCGTGAATTGCAGAGGCAGCACGCCCATTCCGATGAGATTCGAGCGGTGGATGCGCTCGAAGCTCTCGGCGATCACCGCCTTCACGCCGAGCAGCATGGTGCCCTTGGCGGCCCAATCGCGTGAGCTTCCCGTGCCGTACTCCTTGCCCGCGAGAATCACGAGCGGCGTCGACGCTTTCTTGTACGTCATGGCCGCATCGAAGATCGACAACGTCTCGCCGCTCGGAATGTGCAGCGTGATGCCGCCCTCGGTACCCGGGAGGAGGAGGTTGCGCAGACGAATGTTGGCGAACGTGCCGCGCATCATCACCTCGTGATTGCCGCGCCGCGCTCCGTAGGAATTGAAATCCACCGCCTTGACGCCTTGTTCCATGAGGTATTTCGCCGCGGGACTCGACTTGGAGATGTTGCCGGCGGGAGAGATGTGATCGGTGGTCACCGAGTCGCCGAGCACCGCGAGGGCTCGCGCGCCCTTGATGTCGCCGACCTCGGCCGGCGTCATGGTCATGCCGTCGAAGTAGGGCGGATTCTTGACGTAGGTGGACTTGCCGTCCCATGCGTAGATCTTGCCTCCCGGCGTTTTGATTCCGCGCCAATTCTCGTCCCCGCGGAACACGTCGGCATAGCCCTTGATGAACATCGCGGAGTCAACCGAGGCGGCCACTGCCCGGGCGACTTCGGCCGCGCTCGGCCAGATGTCCTTGAGATGGACGGGCTTGCCGTCCTTGCCCGCTCCGAGAGGCTCGGTGGTGATGTCGATGTCGAGGCTTCCGGCCAGCGCGTACGCCACGACCAGCGGCGGGGAGGCGAGAAAGTTCATCTTGATTTCCGGATGCACGCGGCCCTCGAAATTGCGGTTTCCGGAAAGCACGGAGCATGCCACCACGTCGCCCACTTTGACGGCCTCTGAGATCTCGGGCTTGAGCGGGCCTGAGTTACCGATGCACGTGGTACATCCGTAGCCCACGGTATAGAAGCCGAGCGCCTCCAAGTCCGCCAGCAATCCGGCCTTGGTGAGGTAATCGGTCACCACCCGCGAGCCCGGCGCCAGCGAGGTCTTGACCCAGGGTTTGGACTGAAGGCCCGCCGCCCGCGCCTTGCGCGCCAGCAGGCCGGCTGCGACCAGCACCGCGGGGTTCGAGGTATTGGTACAGCTCGTGATGGCGGCGATGAGCACCGCCCCGTCCTCGATCTCGACGCTGCCGCCGGCGAGCTTGGCGGCTGCCTTACCGGTGGCGTTGGGATTTTTCTGTGAGCGCTCGTCGGCCATCTTCTTGAGGCTCGTGCGGAACACGCTCTTCGCGGAGCGCAGCGGCACCCGGTCCTGCGGGCGCTTCGGGCCCGCCAGCGCGGGCTCGACGGTGCCGAGATCGAGTTCGACCACGTCGGTGTAATCCGCCGCCTTGGCGCCGTCGACCCGCCACAGTCCCTGCGCCTTGGCATACGCCTCCACCAAGGCGATCTGTTCCGCCGGCCGGCCGGTGAGCTCGAGATAGCGCAGGGTCTCCTCATCGATCGGGAAGATCGCGCAGGTGGAGCCGAACTCGGGCGACATGTTCGCGATCGTGGCACGGTCGGCGAGCGGCAGACCTTTCAGGCCATCGCCGAAGAATTCGATGAATTTGTCGACCACGCCCTTCTTGCGCAAAATCTCCGTCACGGTGAGCACCAGATCGGTCGCGGTGGTGCCCGCCGGCAGATTCCCCGTGAGCTTGAAACCGATGACCTGGGGAATGAGCATGGTGACCGGCTGGCCCAGCATCGCCGCTTCGGCCTCGATGCCGCCGACGCCCCAGCCGAGCACGCCGAGCGCGTTGACCATCGTGGTGTGCGAGTCGGTTCCCACCAGGGTGTCGGGATAAGCCGTCAGCTTGCCGCCGGCATCGTCCGAGAACACCACCCGCGCCAGCCGCTCGATATTCACCTGATGAACGATGCCGGTGTTCGGCGGCACCACCTTGAAATTGCTGAAGGCGGTCTGGCCCCAGCGCAAAAACATGTAGCGCTCGCCGTTGCGGCTGAACTCGATCTCGTTGTTGTGCTTGAGCGAATCGGCGGCACCGTACTCGTCGACCTGCACGGAATGATCGATGACCAGCTCCGCAGGCGCGAGCGGGTTGACGCGCTGGGGATCACCGCCGAGCCGCTCGATGGCCTCGCGCATGGCGGCGAGGTCCACGATGCACGGGACGCCGGTGAAGTCCTGCATGATCACGCGCGCCGGTGTGAAGGCGATCTCGTGATGCGGCAAGGCCTTCGGGTCCCAGGCCAGCAACGCATCGATGTCGCTCTTCTTGACGTTCACGCCGTCCTCGAACCTGAGCAAATTCTCCAAGAGGATCTTGAGCGAGAAAGGCAGGCGGTCGACGTTGTTCGCTTTGAGCGCGCCGAGGCCGCAGATTGCGTAGCGGCGCTCTCCCACCTCGAGCGTCGTTCTTGCCTTGAAGCTATCCGTCATGACCCCTCCAGCGAAAATAAAGAATTGGACGAAACCAGGCGTCCGCCGCGCGACGCGGCGGACGATGAATTGCGGCGGGCAGCGATGACTCCGCCACCGAGACAAACATCGCCGTCGTAGAACACGGCGTACTGCCCGGGTGTGACCGCACGGGCGGGATGTCGCAGCGCGACCTGGGCGCGGTCGGCCCCGTGGAGGTGCACGCGGCACGCCAGATCGCCTTGGCGATAGCGCGTCTTCACGGCGCAATCGAATTGCGGCCCGACGAGCGGCGCCAGCCAACGAACTTCCCCGATGTCGAACTCGTCGGACATCAGCAGCGGATGCTCGTGATCCTGGACCACGATGAGCGCGTTGCGGCTTGCGTCCTTGTCGGCCACGTACCAGGGCGCTTCGGCCGCGCCCGGCTTCCCGCCGACACCCAGTCCCGACCGCTGGCCGAGGGTGTAGAACGCAAGGCCGCGATGCTCCCCGAGGCGCCGGCCGTCCGGCGTCTCGATGGGGCCCTTGGAATCCTCGAGATACCGGCTCAGGAAATCGTCGAATGGACGCTCGCCGATGAAGCAGATCCCGGTGCTGTCCGGCTTGTCGAACACGCGAAGTCCCGCGGCGTGAGCGCGCCGCCGCACCTCGTCCTTGCGAAGCTCGCCGAGCGGAAACAAGGTGTTCGCGAACGCCCCGGGCGCGACGCCGTGCAAAAAATAGCTCTGATCCTTCGATGCATCGCGCGCCTTCAGGAGCCGCATCCCGTGATCCCCGTGTTCGAGCCGGGCGTAATGGCCCGTGGCGATGCGGTCGGCGCCGAGGCGGTGCATGTAATCCAGGCAGACGCCGAATTTGATCTCGCGGTTGCAGAGCACGTCCGGGTTCGGTGTGCGGCCGGCCGCATATTCGCGCAGAAAATGCGCGAACACGCGCTCGCGGTACTCCGAGGAGAAACTCACCCGATGCAGGGGGATGCCCAGCGTTTCGCAGACGGCGCGGGCATCCTGGAAGTCCTCGGCGGCGGTGCAGTAGGCATCGTCGTCGCCCTCCCAGTTGGACATGTACAGTCCCTGGACCGAGAAACCCGCTTCTTTCAACAGGAGCGCGGCGACGGCGGAGTCGACGCCGCCGGACATGCCGACGATGACCGTCTCAGCGGAGTCCGAATGCGCAGTGGGCGAAGGCATCCGCCGATTATAATATACCGGCGCGGCGGCAGCGGAGCTTAGGGTGGACTGGCCAGCCTACATCAGCATTTGCCGCATTTGCGACTCTTGCATGCTGGTCTGCCAGACCTCGTCGAAGAAATTCAGATACCGCCGCACCACGGCCGGATCGTTCATGTCGGAGATTCCATCCCAACGGTCCGCCTGCAGGCGATAAACCAACGCCTTGTCATCGGCGATGATGAATGCGCCGGCGCTCGCCGGGTACTCGGGGCTCATGGCGCGCAAATCGATGCAGCTCGTGAGGCGCCGCGCCAAGGCGAGGAAACGGTTGTTGTCGACCATGGCGCGGGACGGATCGGCGAGCAACACCCGCACCTTGGCGTAGGATCGCGCCAGCACCAGCCGCTTGATGGCCTCGAGGAACGGCTCCTCGCCGTAGATCAAGGGTTCGAGATCCTGCGTGAAAATCGACAACAGGCGCTGCGCGGATTTGGCCACCTTCAGACTGGCTTCGCGCACTTCCGGCATCGTGGTGAGAATGGTACGGGTGCTGGAGGTTGCGTCGCCGCTCGACGAGGCGGCCTTATCCACGATCGGCTGCGTTCTGTCTTCCGTATTACCCGACATGTCTCTCGATGCCTCATTGGAGGTAGCGGAGCGCCCGCCCGCCGGCGCGAGTCGCCTCGTACTTCGGAATGGGATACTACCGTTTGCCTACATACCATCGTGCCAACTGCGTCACGTTTCGGACGCAGAGCGATGATACCTCATGCTCGAAGGTGGCGCCGCGCCAACGTCGGCGCGAGGCCGAGGTAGCTCCCCGGCTCGAGCGACAGGAGCCGCTCTTTTTCCTCGGGCGGCAGCGGCAGCGAGCCGATGAATTCGAGCATCGCCGCTTCGTTCATGGGCCGGCCGCGGGTGAATTCCTTGAGCCGATCGTAGGCATCGGGCAGCCCATGAGCGCGCATCACGGTCTGCACCGCCTCGCCGAGGACCTCCCATGCGCGGCTCAAATCCTCGCTCAGGCGACCCTCGTCGAGCTCCGCCTTGCGCATCCCGGCTTCGAGCGATTGATAGGCTAGAACGCAATGTCCGACCGCGACGCCGAGATTGCGCAGCACCGTCGAGTCGGTGAGGTCGCGTTGCAGCCGCGACACGGGCAGCTTCTCTGCGAAGTGCGCGAGCAGGGCGTTCGCGACCCCGAGATTGCCCTCGGCATTTTCGAAATCGATCGGATTGATCTTGTGCGGCATGGTGGAGGAGCCGACTTCACCGGCCACCGGCTTTTGCTTGAAATAACCGAGCGAGATGTAGCTCCACATGTCGCGCGCGAAATCGAGCAGCACGGTGTTGGCGCGGAACAGCGCGTGACAGTACTCGGCGATCCAATCGTGCGGCTCGATCTGGGTCGTCAGGGGATTCGGCTCGAGGCCGAGCGATCGAACGAAGCGCGCGCTGAAACCCGGCCAGTCGACCGACGGCAGCGCCGCGACGTGGGCGTTGAAGTTACCGACCGCGCCGTTCAACTTGCCGAGAATCGCGACCCGGGCGAGACCCTCGCGCTGGCGCTCGAGCCGTGCTGCGACATTTGCAAACTCCTTCCCCACGGATGTGGGCGTCGCCGTCTGCCCGTGCGTGCGGGCCAGCATGCCCACGGCCGCATAGCGCTCCGCCGACGCATCGGCGAAGCTGCCGATGGCCTCGAGCGCCGGCAGCACGATCGAATCGCGGGCCCTTTTGAGCATCAGCGCGTAAGCGAGATTGTTGATATCCTCCGAGGTGCAGGCGAAATGCACCCATTCGAGCTGCGCCGCGCGTGCGCCGCGGAGCTTCAGTTCGCCGCGAATCCAGTATTCGACGGCCTTCACGTCATGCTTGGTGCGCGCTTCGATCGACTTGATGGCTGCCACGTCGGTCGGCGCCGGGTCGGATGCGAGCGATTGCGCCCACACGCCCGCCGCGGCCGGCAGGTCGCGCAGCGTGGCCTCGGCCGGCCCCTCCGCCAGCGCGAGAAACCAGGCGCATTCGACCCGGACCCGCTCACGCATCAAGCCGGCTTCGCTGAACACCTCGCGGAGCGCTGCGAGCTTTCCGGCATATCGCCCGTCGAGCGGCGACAACGCATCGGTGGGCTGGCCCTTGTCGGGCTTGGACATCTCGAATCCCGTTGCCAAATTGATAGAATGAATGTGCGATATTACAGCAAACCAACCACACACGGGCTCCGGAAGGAAGACGCGATGAGCACATCCGATTATCGCGTCGAGCACGACAGCATGGGCGCGCTCGATGTGCCGGCGAGCGCGCTCTGGGGCGCGCAAACCCAGCGTGCGATCCAGAATTTCCCGCCGAGCGGCCTCACGATGCCGCGCGCCTTCATCCGCGCGCTGGGCCTGATCAAGCAGGCCGCGGCGGCCGCAAATTGCGAGCTCGGCAGCATGCCGGCGGATCTTTCCGCCGCCATCCAAGCCGCGGCGGGGGATGTCGCGCAGGGGCGGTACGACGAGCAATTCCCGGTCGACGTGTTCCAGACCGGCTCCGGCACGAGCAGCAATATGAACGCCAACGAGGTCATCGCCACGCTCGCCGCGCGGCGCCTCGGCCGGGCGGTGCACGCCAATGACGAGGTCAATCGGAGTCAGAGCAGCAATGATGTGGTACCGACGGCGATTCACGTCGCGGCGGCGTTGCTCCTTTGCGAAAACGTCCTTCCGGGGTTGAAGGGCTTGAGCGCCGCGCTCGAGTCGCGGGCGCAAGAGCTCGCACACGTGGTCAAGACCGGACGGACTCATTTGATG
>JBEKHO010000028.1:0-72157 GCA_050012215.1 Steroidobacteraceae bacterium | reverse complement strand
AACAGGATTCTTTCGGTCGCAGTCGTCTTGCCCGCGTCGATATGCGCAGAGATACCGATATTGCGATATCGCTCGATGGGCGTCGTACGTGACACGGTCCGATTCCTCGATAAAAAGGGCGGCCCGTCGCCGCCCTTGACTGTCTCTATATAAGGTCTGGCTGGCGCTTTACCAGCCGGCGCCGCCTTGCCTACCAGCGGTAGTGCGCGAACGCCTTGTTGGCCTCGGCCATGCGGTGCGTGTCCTCGCGCTTGCGCACGGCGGCGCCGCGATTTTCGGCAGCCTCCAGCAACTCGGCGGCCAGCCGGTGCGCCATGGACTTCTCGCTGCGGGCGGTCGCCGCCTCGATGACCCAGCGCATGGCGAGGGTCTGGCGCCGATTGGCACGCACTTCGACGGGGACTTGGTAGGTGGCGCCGCCCACCCGGCGCGACTTCACCTCGACCACGGGCTTGACGTTGTCGAGCGCCTGCTGCAGGACGGCGATGGCATCGCCCCCTGCGCGGCCGCTCTTGTCGCCAATCCGTTCGATGGCGCCGTAAACGATCTTCTCGGCCACCGACTTCTTGCCCCGCTCCATCACCATGTTGATGAACTTGGCCAACATATCGTTCCCGAACTTGGGATCCGGGAGAATGGTGCGATGCGGTGCTGCTGCTCTACGGGACATGGAAACCTTCTCTATGAGCCTTTAGGGGCTTATTTCTTGGGGCGCTTGGCGCCGTACTTGGAGCGACCCTGGCGACGGTCGCCGACGCCGGCGCAATCGAGGGCGCCGCGAACCGTGTGGTATCGGACACCCGGCAGATCCTTGACGCGGCCGCCACGAATCAGCACCACGGAATGCTCTTGTAAATTGTGGCCTTCGCCGCCGATGTAGCTCGACACTTCGTACCCGTTGGTCAAGCGCACACGGCATACCTTGCGCAGGGCCGAATTGGGCTTTTTCGGCGTCGTCGTGTAGACGCGCGTGCAAACCCCCCGCTTCTGTGGCGAGGCGGCCAACGCCGGCACCTTGGACTTCCAGGCGGGTTCGTTGCGGCCTGTACGGATGAGCTGGGTCGTCGTCGCCATAAATACCTTATTTAAGGAACCGCCGGAGGCGCTCCCATACCTTGAAAAAACGAAAAGCAAGCCGCGCCTGAGTCGGGCGACAAAGGCCGGCGATTGTAGGAACCGGTCGCCTGGGTGTCAAGGTGGCCCTGCAGGCGCGCACAGGGGAGCGCAGTCCGGTCGATCCGGATGACGCACTGCGCAATTGCCACCGGCCGGTGGGATGCGCCTCACAAATCGAGGGCCTGAAGGGGCTTCAGGAGCGCAACCTGACCGATCTATTGTTAAGGATCGTCGTCCTTCATCCGATACACCCAGGCATGAGTGGCCCGTTGGTTGGGCCGAATCGGCATGGAGTGTCGTGTGCTTGGACTATTTAAAAAGACCCTGGCTGGCAAGGGCCGTGTAGGAGTCGCTTTCGGCGCCGGCCATCTGGCGTTGGCGGTGCTGCGACGCGACGGATCGCAGCCGGTGCTCGATCGTTGCGAGATCCTGCCCCTCGACAGCAGCGCCGGTGCGGATGCCGCCCTGACCGCGTTGCGGGCGGCGGGTATACCCCGAATCCCGGTCAGCACTGTGCTCAGCTCCGAAGATTATCAGCTCGCACTGGTCGAGGCTCCCGAAGTGCCTGCGGCCGAACTCCGGGCCGCGATGCGCTGGCGCCTCAAGGACAGCATCGATTTTCGGATCGAGGACGCGGTCATCGACGTCTTCGATGTGCCGGATCAGAACCGGGGCGGTCATGGGCGCATGATGTATGCCGTGGCCGCACGGCGCAGTGCGGTCAACAGCCATGCGCAGGCGCTCGCCGGGACGCCGGGATTCGATGCCATCGACGTGCCGGAGCTGTGCCTGCGCAATCTGGCCGCCCTGTTGCCGATGGCATCCGCGGGCGTCGCGCTTCTGCATTTGGGAGAAGCCACCGCGAGCATCGTGCTGGTGCGCGGCAAAACATTTTATCTCGCGCGTCACGTGGATCTCTCCGCCGGCAACGACAAGGCGAACGCCCAGGGGCACCGCCGGATCAACGCCGCGGGCGTCGTGCTCGAGTTGCAGCGCTCCTTGGATTACTACGAGCGGCACTTCGATCAGCCGCCCATCACCCGCATCGCGGTATCGCCCGCGGGGGCGCGCGCCGACGAGCTCGCGCGCGAACTCGGCCGCGAGACAGGCTTCGAAGTCAGCACGCTCGACTTGAACGCGCTGGTTTCCTGCACGACACCGATCGACGCATCGGCTCAGGCGTCGTGCCTGCTGGCCGTTGGGGCGGCCCTGCGAGAGGAGCACCGTTCGCTGTGAGCGCCTCGACCGTGGAACAACAAGTCAATCTCTATCAGCCGATCCTGGGCGTCGAGAAGCACCTCTTCTCGGCGCGGGCGATTGGGGTGTGCCTGGCACTGCTCGCGATCTCGCTGTGCGTACTTGGCGGCTACGGGGCCTGGCGCACTTCAAGGGTCGAGCGCTCGATCGCGGAACTCGAGAAGCGCCAGGCCGCCGAGCTCGTAACGGCGGAACGCGCAGGGCAGGCACTCAATCCCGGCAAGAGCGTCGCTGAACTCGATGCCGCCGCCAAAGACCTTGCGGCCGATATCGCCGCGCGGGAGCGTGCTCTCGCCATCCTCAAACTGGGTGCAGCCTCGCCGGCGACCGGCTTTGCAGCCCGGCTCGAAGCCTTGGCGCGACGCCAGGTCGACGGCCTCTGGCTGCATGATGTCGTCGTCGGCTCGGGCGACGGGCGCTTGGCCATGCGCGGCGCTGCCCTCGATCCGAAGCTCGTGCCCGCCTATCTCGCGGCTCTCTCCGAAGATCCGGCGCTCGCCGGCGTCCGCTACGACAAATTGACCATGCGCCGCGCCAAAGAGAACGAGGCGCCCGCCGAGCTCGTGTTCGAGCTCGGGGCGCCCGGCCTGGCACTCGCGTCTCCGGAGGCTCACCCATGATCGCTCTCCAAGGAATGCTGGCGAGGACCCGCCCGCTCATCGAACGCTTGGATGCGCTCACGCTGCGCGAGCGCGTGATCATCTTCGGCGCAGGCGTGACCTTGGTATACATCGCCTGGCAGACGCTGTTGGTGGACCCCTTGGCGGCGCGCGCCAAATCCGCGCAGCAGCATCTCGCCGACGTCCGCCAGCAAGCCTCGGTGATCGATCAGATCGGCACCGCCTCCTCGTCAGACCCCGCGGTCGCGGCGGGACTGCGCAATCGGGCGCTCGGCGAGCGGCTGACGGTGCTCGACCGCGAAATCAATTCCGCCGCCCAAGGCTACGTGGCGCCGCAGCGGATGAACGAGCTGCTTCGCGCCTTGTTGGCGGAACAGCACGGACTGAAGCTGGTGAGCCTGTCCAATCTTCCCGTCGAGAGCCTGTCGCACCCGCAAAGCCCCAAAGGCGACGGCAAAGTCGACACGAAGGCCGACAACTCCATTGCTGCCGGCGATCGCGGCCCGTTCCTGCATCCGGTCGAGATCGTGGTCGAGGGCGACTACGCGAGCGTGGTCGCCTATTTACGTGCGGTCGAGGGGCTCCCCTGGCGCATTCATTGGCGCAAGCTCGAGCTCGTCGCGGGCCAATACCCGGTCAACCGCGTGACCCTCGTCATCGGCGCGCTCAGCTTGTCGCCCGATTGGATGAGCGTATGAAGTCGGCCATCCTGCTGGTCGCGCTGCTGGCCTCGCCCGCCGGCGCCCGAGCCGACGAGCCGCGCGATCCGATGCGGCCGCCGGCTCGAGAATCCCGCGCGGCCGGCGTCCCCGCTCGAGAGGCCGCGCCGGTGCTGTCCGCGGTGATGACCTTCAACGGAAGACGCACGGCGATCTTCAACGGCCGGCTGGTGCACGACGGCTCGGTGGTCGGCGCCTACACCATCGACTCGGTGCTCGAGGACGGCGTTCGCTTCCGCAGCGCCCACTCGAGCGGCGAGATGCATCTTCCCCATCCGGAATCCCCCATCAAGAAGCCTGCGGCAGAGCCCGCGCGCGTGCCGAGCGGAGAGTCACCATGATGAGTTTGAGATCCCTGTTGATCATCGCCGCGCTGTCGGCGGCGATCGTCCCGTCCGCAGGCGCCGAGGATGCGCGCTTCGACGTGTCCGTCAACGACGCGCCGGCGCGAACCTTCTTCGAGGGCTTGGCCGACGGCACCCCGTACAACATCGTGCTGGAGCCTGGCGTGGCCGGCACGATCACGCTGAAGATGAAGAACGTCACTCTGGTGGAGGTGCTCGACGCGGTCCGCGATGCCTACGGTTATGACTATCACCGTCTGCCCTCCGGCTTCGTGATCGATCCGCCCTCCATGCAAACGCGCCTGTTTCAAATCAACTATATCGACCTGGAAAGGCGCGGCACCTCGCGCACGCGAGTGGCCTCCGGGCAGATCGGCCAGAGCTCGAACGCCCAGATTCCCGGAGGAACCGGCGGCCAGTCCACGGATCAGGGCACGCAGGGCTTGAGCGAACCCCCCGGCGCCGTCTTCGCCATGTCCGGCAACAAGGACTCCGAGCACGTCAAGGAAATCACCGGCACCAGCATCTCGACGCGTTCTTCCTCGGATTTCTGGCCTGAGCTCGAGGACAGCCTGAAGGCGCTGGTCGGCAAGGACGGCGGCCGTGCGGTCGTGGTCAACGCGGAGTCCGGCATCGTCGCAATCCGCGCGACGCCGCGCGAGCTGCGCGACGCGGAGCAATATCTGCGCAAGATTCAGAAGATCGCCACGCAGCAGGTGATGATCGAGGCGAAGGTCGTCGAAGTGCAGCTGTCGAGCGGGTTCCAGGCCGGCATCAACTGGGCGGCCATCGCGACCAAGGGCAACCAGACCTACAGCGCGTTCCAGACCGGACCGCAGCAAGGTTTCCCCGCACCGGGCTTGGGCACCAACAACCTGCAGCTTCTCAACCAGCCGTCTGCGCCAGTCACGGTGGGAGGCAGCAATCCCATCACCAGCACGGTGACCAATACGCTGGGAGGTGCCTTCGCATTCGCGGTCAATACCTCGAACTTCAGCTCCTACGTCGAGGCCCTGTCCACGCAGGGAAAGGCCACCGTCCTGTCGAGCCCGAGGGTGTCGACGCTCAACAATCAGAAGGCGGTCATCAAGGCCGGGGATGACGAGTACTTCGTCACCGGCGTGACCGCCAATACGCTGGTGGGCACCTCCAGCTCGCAGACCGCGAATCTCGACCTGGCGCCCTTTTTCTCAGGCGTCGCGCTCGATGTAACCCCGCAGCTCTCAGAATCGGGACAGATCATCCTGCACATTCATCCGACTGTGAGTAATGTCACCTCCAAGACCCTCAACGTGACCGCCAACGGCATCCCCAACTCACTGCCCCTCGCCTACAGCGAAGTGCGCGAGGCGGACACCGTGGTGAAAGCCATGAGCGGCCAGCTGATCGTGATCGGCGGCCTCATGCAGCTCGACAAGACTTCCCAGGACTACCGCGTGCCCGGCTTGGGCGACATCCCGGTGGTCGGCAATCTGTTTCGCAGCCAGCAAAAGACCATGACCCGCACCGAGCTCGTGATCCTGCTCAGGCCGGTCCTGGTCGACGATGACGCGCAGTGGGCCGAGCTCACCAAGGAGCAGGAGGACCACGCCGCCGCGCTCGATCCCAAAATACGGAGCAGCTTCAGCCAATGAGCGGCGCGACTCCCACCATGGGCGCGAAGCGCAGGATCCGCCTCGGCGAGATGCTGGTGCAGCACGGCGCCATCAGCGAAACTCAGCTCGAGGCCGCGCTCGTGGCGCAGCGACGCACCGGGCGCAAGCTCGGCCGCGTGCTCGCGGATCTCGGCTTCATGTCCGAATCCTCGCTGCTCGAATTCCTGTCGAAGCATCTTCAGGTTCCGGTGGTCGACTTGAAGCATGCGAAGGTCGATCAAGAGACAGTGAAGCTCTTGGCGGAGCCGCTCGCCCGACGCTACCGGGCCATCGTGTTGCTCAAGGATGCACGCGGTCTGCTGGTCGGGATGGCGGATCCCTCCGACCTGCATGCCTACGATGAGCTACAAGCCAAGCTCAAGCAGCCGATCCGTCTGGCGCTGGTCGGCGAAGCCGAGTTGCTCAAGACCCTGGACGCTGTCTATCGTCAGACCGACGAAATCGCCTCCCTCGCCGAGGCGGTGCGCGACGACCTGCGCGCCAACGATGTCGATATCGAGCAGCTGTCCGCGGAGGAAAGCTCGCCGGATGCCCCGGTCATCAAACTCCTGCAGACCATGTTCAACGACGCCGTGCAGGCGCGCGCGTCCGACATCCACATCGAGCCTGGTGAACAGAAGCTGCGTATCCGGCTGCGGGTCGACGGCGTCCTGCAGGAACAGGTGATCGACGGCCGGCGCGTGGCCAGCGCGCTGGTCACGCGGCTGAAGCTCATGTCCGGGCTCGATATCTCCGAGAAGCGCCTGCCGCAGGACGGACGCTTCAGCATACGTGTGCGCGAGGCGGCGGTGGATGTGAGGCTCGCGACCATGCCCACAGCGTATGGCGAGTCGGTGGTGATGAGGCTCTTGAGCCAGTCGACCGCACTCCTGTCGCTCGAGCGGCTCGGCATGCCGGCCATCACCGAGCAGCGCTTTAAGAGGTTGGTCGAGCGCAGCTCGGGCATGGTGCTCGTGACCGGACCGACCGGCAGCGGCAAGACCACCACGCTCTACGCAGCGCTCAACCACATCAACCGGCCCGGGGTGAAGGTCATCACCGTCGAGGATCCGGTCGAATACCGCCTCGATCGCATCACGCAGGTGCAGGTGCTGCCGAAGATCGGGCTCGATTTCGCGCGCGTGTTGCGCACGGCCCTGCGCCAGGACCCGGACATCCTGCTCATCGGTGAAATGCGCGACCGCGAGACCGTCGAGATCGGCCTGCGCGGCGCAATGACCGGCCATTTCGTGTTCTCGACGTTGCACACCATCAACGCCATTGCGAGCGTCAACCGCCTGCTCGACATGGGCGCACCGGGCTACATGATCGCGGCCGCCCTGCACGGCATCATCGCCCAGCGGTTGGTGAAACGGGTGTGCACCGATTGCGCGCAGCCGACCATGCCCACGGGCAACGAGATCGCCTGGCTCGCGGCCTGCCGGCCGGACTTGAAGCCCGAGGATCACCGCTTCGTCGCCGGCGCCGGCTGCACCTATTGCAACCTGACGGGGTACCGGGGCCGCGTCGCCGTTTACGAAATTCTCGAGATCGACCGCACGTTGGCCGACGCGGTTCGGCGCGGCGATCTCGAGGGTTTCGCCCACGCTGCCCGCTCGCGCGGGGATTATGTGCCGCTCGCTCAGGGAGCCATCGATTTCGCGTTGAGTGGCGTCACCTCGCTCGGCGAAGCGATGGCTGTCGGCAGCGGCCTCGAGGAATTCGTCGAAGTCGATGAGCCCGCCCGCAAGCGCGAGGCCGAAGCGCAGCTCGAGGATGACGTGCCGCTGGAAGACTCGAGCGTCGACGCGCTGCTCGAGCAACGCGGGTAGCCCATGTCGGATTTCCGCTACCGGGGGAGATCGGGCCGCGGCGAGCTGGTCACGGGACGCCTCGAGGCCGAGGACATCGACAGCGTCGCGAACCGCCTGTTGAACCTCGGCATCACACCGCTCGACATCGCACCGGCCGCCGTGCAGGGTACTTCCGTGCGCGAGCTCCTGCTGCGCTTGGGCGCCGGCCGGCCCACGGCGGCCGACCTCGTGCTGTTCTCGAGGCAAATGTATTCCGTCACCAAATCGGGCCTGCCGCTGCTGCGCGGTCTGCGGGGTCTCGCGCAGTCCACGCACAACACGGTGCTGCGCGACGCGCTGCACGACGTGTTGCACAGCCTGGAGTCCGGGCGCGATCTCGCGTCCTCGCTCGGGCGCCATCCGGAGATATTTTCGCCATTGTTCGTGAGCATGGTCCGCGTCGGAGAATCCACCGGCACGCTCGACAATGCGTTCGCGCGACTCTGCGAATACCTGGGCCACGACCAGGATGTCCATGATCGGGTCAAGAGCGCCGTGCGCTATCCGCTCATCGTGGTCGGCGCGATCGCGGTCGCGATGATCATCATCACGGTCTTCGTGATCCCCAATTTCGCGCCGCTGTTCAAGGCCCTCGGCAACGACATCCCCTGGCCCACGCGGGTCATCATGGGCACCTCCGGCTTCGTCCGGCATCACGGCATGGCGCTCATCGCGGCCGCCGTCATCGGATTCTTTGCCTTCAGGCGGCACATCGCCACGGACGCCGGCCGCTACCAGTGGGACCGGCTCAAGCTCAAGGTGCCCGTGCTCGGCACGCTGCTGCATCAATCGGTGTTATCGCGCGTCACGCGCTCGCTCTCGATCTCGCTCGAAGCGGGGCTGCCGATGATTCAGGCGCTGACACTGCTCTCGAGGGCGGCCGGCAACGACTTTCTGTCCGAGCAGCTGCTGCGGCTGCGGGATGCGGTCGAGCGCGGCGAGCCGCTCTCCCGCGCAGCCGCCGCCTCAGGCATTTTCCCGCCGCTGGTCCTGCAAATGGTGTTGGTGGGCGAGGAGACCGGCGAAATGACGCGCCTGCTCGAGGAAGTTTCCGGCTTCTACCAGCGCGAGGTTGACTACCGGCTGCGCAACCTCACCGCCATGCTCGAGCCGCTACTGATCGTCGCGGTCGGCGGCATGGTGCTGATCCTGGCGCTCGGGGTGTTCCTGCCCATGTGGAATCTGATCGGCAAGATCGGCCATGTGGGTTGATGCTCACTTTGGCGAGCGCGGCATCCGCGGCCGTACCGCGCCCGGCGTGAGCCGGGTCACAGGTCTCGCCGAATGCGGCGTTGTCCCCCACCGATGGACTCAAGAGAGGCGCAGGGCGGCCGACTCCTGGGGAAGGGCGCAATGTCGCCGGTTCTATTTTATCGAGGCGCGGACGCGCCAGGAGAGCTTCAAGATGAAAGCGAAAGTTAGCGGATTTACCCTGATCGAGCTGGTGGTCGTCATCACCATCCTCGGCATTTTGTCGGCGTTTGCGATTCCCAAATTCATCGCCCTCGACTCGCAGGCGCGCATCGCAACCGTCAACGGGTTGGGCGGTACTGTGAAGAGCGCGGCGGCGCTGGCGCGCGGCCTGGACATGGCGACGAGCGCCGGAACCACGGGACCCGTCACCATGGAAGGCGCCGCGGTCGCGCTGGTCAACAGTTATCCCGACTCCACGGCGGGGGGCATTGGCAACGCGATCAACGCCAGCTTCTCCAGCTCCGACTTCACGGTCGCATACGCCGGCAGCGGCAGCACGGCGACCTGGACCAAGGTGGGGGCGAGCGTCGCGGCCGGTTGCACTGTCGTTTACACAGCGGCCGCGGCGAATTCGACGCCGAACGTGGTCATCACAACGACCGGCTGCTAGGCGGCCTCCACGGTCCCACTCACCGCGGGACGGATTCCCGCCTAACTGCCACCCATGCCCAAGAAAGCCCCCCAACGCGTCCGATTCGCGCGCACCGGGGGCTACACCCTGGTGGAGCTGGTGGTGGTCATGGCGGTCACCGGCATCCTCGCGGTCTATATAGCGCCACGCTTCTGGAATCAGCAGAGCTTCTCCGACCGCGGCTACGCCGATGAACTCGGCTCCGCGTTGCGCTTCACCCAAAAGGCCGCGGTGATCTCGGGTTGCCCGGCGCAGCTCATCTTGCAGGCGAGCTCGTACTCGGCCGCCCAGCAAGCCGCTTCCGGCAACACTTGCAATGCCGCGGACACCTCCTGGTCCACGCCGCTCATCGGAGCGGACGGTTCCGCGATCCAGGATGCGGCTCCGGCCAACACCAGCGCGAGCCCGACCGGCACATTCCAATTCGATGATCAGGGGCGGCTCACCTCCGGTCCCGGCACCACCATCACCGTGGGCACCCACACGATTACCCTGGTGGCCGGCACGGGGTTGACTCAGGTGCAATGATGACTCGCGCCCCGCGTCGCCGTCGGCAGGGGGTGGCGCCCCATCGCCACCAGGGTGTCACCCTGATCGAATTGGTGATTGCCATCACCGTCGTCGCCATTGCCGTCACCACGATTCTGGGTGTCATCGGAGCGATCGCCTCGCGCAGCGCCGACGCGATGGTGCAGCAACAGGCCGTCGCCATCGCGCAGGCGTACCTGGATGAGATCCTGCAGCGCTGGGTGGTCGACCCGAACGGCACACCGCCCAATACCGGCCGCGGGAGCTGGGATCTGGTCGATCAATACAACGGCCTGGTCGACGTGGGCGCCCAAGACCAGTTCGGCAATGCCATCCCGGCCTTGAGCGCCTATACGGTGAGCGTGATCACCTCGCCGTCGAGCGCGCTGACCGGCGTGCCGTCCGCGGCAGCGCGGCGCGTCGACATCACGGTCACCTATCCACCGAGCGGCAGCCTCACGCTGTCGGGCTACCGGACGAATTACTGATGCGCGCATCGCTACCACTCGTGCGGCCCCTCCGCCCTGCCCGCGGCTTCACTCTCATCGAGATGGTCGTCACCATCGCGGTGGGCGCCGTCGTGGTCGCCTTCATGGCGATGTTCATCGTCATGCCGATGAACGCCTATACCGCGCAAACTCGCCGCGCCGGCCTGGTCGATGCGAGCGATAGCGCGCTACGGTTCATGGCGCGGGACATTCGAGGCGCGCTGCCCAACAGCGTACGCGTCGCCGCGAGCGGCACGGTGACCGCCCTCGAGCTCCTCGCGACCGCCGACGGTGCCCGCTATCAGGACAATGGCCCGGTATCGAACCCGGCTCTCGCGCTCGATTTCACCACGGCCTCCGGCGCGTTCGCGACCACCGTCCCCTTTACCCAGCTGACGCTGCCCTTCTCCTCGAGCTCCTATTACCTGGCGATCTATAACGTGGGCGTCCCCGGGGCCAACGCGTACCAGATGACGAATGTCATCACTCCCGTGGGCACCACCATCACCGTCTCGGCGGGTGCCACATCGAATCAGAATCTCGTGACCCTCAATCCGCCGTTCCAGTTCGCCTACGGATCGCCCGAGAAGCGCGTCTACCTGGTCTCAGGCCCCGTCTCCTACCTCTGCGACACCTCGGCGGGGACTTTGACCCGCTATTCGGGCTACACGATCTCGAGTACTCAGCCCGCGAGCGCCGCTGCGCTGTCGAGTGCGGGCGCCGCCTCGGCGCTGGTGGCGGCGAACGTCGCTTCCTGCTCGTTCACGTATTCCGCCGGCACGGCGCAGCGCAATGCACTCGCCACGCTCTCGCTGCAGATCGCCCAGAGCGGCGAAGCGGTGCAGTTGCTGAACGAGGTGCAAGTGGTGAACGCGCCATGAGCACCCGCAAGACGATGCGCGGCTTCGCGTTGGTGCCCGCCCTGTTTTTGATCGTCGTTCTGGGCGCGCTCGCGGTGATCGCGGTCCGAGTGGGCACAGGACAGCAGCAGGCCGTCACCATGAGTTTGGAGCAAGCCCGCGCGCTGGCGGCCGCGCAGGCTGGCATCGAGTGGGGCGCCTACCAGAGCATACACGCGGGCACCTGCGCCGCCAGCACGACGCTCAACCTGACGGAAGCTTCGCTCGCCGGATTCACGATCACCGTCACCTGCACCGCATCGACCTTCGCCAACGGCGCCGCCACCGCGAGCTCCTACGTGCTCAAGTCGACCGCGGTCCTCGGTACCTACGGCCAGCCGGGCTATGTTCGGCGCGTGGTGAGCGGCACTTACTCGAGCGCCACTTGATGAGTCTCGCGGCTGCGGCGACTCGCCCGCGATGAACCTCCTGTTGGCCAGGACTGCCACATCCACGCTGCGCGCGAACAACCGTCTCGAAGCGACTTTGCGACGCACCTCTTCTATAGGCGATGGGATTGTGTGATCCATTCACCGCCTTCCCGCCGGGCCATACATCAAAATACCGGGCACAGTTGCCATAACATTGGCGAGGAGCGCCACTCTTGTCATCCGCCCCGCGAGCCGGCAGCGTTCAAATGAGTGCGACGAGTGCGATCCAATCGCCGGCGCATGCTGTGACTTCGGCCGGGGGTGGCGGGCACCTGCCCGCGGCGCCCGACGATGCCGATGTAGCCATTGCCCAGCTTGCGGTACGTGTTTGTTCGGCGGCGTGCGCCTCCCTGGCGGTCCACCGATCGGGGACTGTCTGGTGCAATGCGGATGCCGTTCTAGATGCCGAAGCGGCGCCTGAGGAAGATCCGTTCCTCGCTTGCGCGTTGCGTACCGATGGACTGTTCGAGGTCCCGGATACCTTGCTCGACTATCGTTTCGCGGAGCGCAAAGTGCACGGACGCAGCGTACGATCGTACGCGGGATCGACGTTGCGCTCCGACCAGGGTCATACAGTCACGCTCGCTGTCTATGGCACCCTACCTGGCCGGCTCACCGATGAGCAACGCGGCATGCTCGAGTTGTTGACCCGGCAAGCCTTGGCGCATTCGGATCTTCGGGCGCAAGTGGTCACGCTCGCGCTGCTCGCCGAGCCGCGCGACACCGGCCAAGCGCTGCTGGCCTCCACCGCCGGCGATCTGCTGAAGGCCGAGGCCCTGTTTCGAAATACGTTTGACCAGGCACCTATCGGTATCGCCTATTCGAACCGCGACGGGCGCATTTTCCGATGCAATCCGGCGTTCGGCGACCTACTGCGATTCGACCCGAATGAATTGAAGGGCACATCGAGCGGCAGCCTCACGCACCCAGACGACGTAAAGATCATGTCGAGGGAGCTCACGCGGCTGTGGAACAGCGAGGTCCGATTCGTGGACGTCGAAAAGCGCTACGGCCGGAAGGACGGATCTTACGTGTGGGTTCGGGCCACAACCGCTCTGGTGCGCGACGCCGGCGGAACACCCGAATGTGCGGTGGAGTTCCTGCGCGATATCAGCCAGCGTAAGCAATTGGCCGCCGAGCTGCTGCAACAGCAAACTCTGCTCGAAGCGGTCATCACCGACTTACCCATTGCGTTGGTCGCTTGTGACGTCTCCGGACGAATCACGCATCACAACCGGGCGGCGGTAGAACTGCACGGCATCCAGGGGATTGACGCATCCGCGGACCGGTATCCGAATGCGCAAGTGCCGAGCGCGGCCACCTATCTCGTGGACGGTATCACTCCGTTGAGCCCCGAAGAGCGTCCGTTGGCGCGTGCCCTGCGCGGCGAGACCATCAGCAACTTGGAGCTCGTGGTCGTTCCGCCGAACGCATCGCCGCGCCAGACCTTGTCGAGCGCGCGCCGTCTTATCGATCCCAGCGGTCAACTTCTCGGTGCAGTCGCCGTGGTGCAGGACACGACCGAGCGTAAACAATCAGAATTGGAGCTCGAGCGAGTCCACAAGGAATTGATCGCGGCGTCTCGGGAAGCGGGTATGGCTGAGGTGGCCACCAACGTGCTGCACAATGTCGGGAACATTCTCAACAGCGTCAATATTTCCGCGAGCCTGGTCGCCGAGCGGGTCAAACAATCGAAGGCGCCCCTCATCGCCAACCTTGCCGCGCTCTTGCAGGATCAAGGCTCGCGCTTGGGCGAGTTCCTCACGACAGACCCGCGCGGTACAGCCATACCCCAATATCTCGCCACTCTCGGTGACCAGTTTGCCGCCGATCGGCAAATGACGCTTAAGGAGCTGGCGGCGCTGCGGGAGAATGTGGAGCACATCAAGGAAACCGTGGCCATGCAGCAGAGCTATGCCAAATTATGTGGCGTCACGGAAACGGTGAGAGTCCCCGATCTGGTGGAGGACAGCCTGCGACTGAATGCCGGCGCCTTCGCGCGTCATGGAGTCACGCTGCAGCGGGAATTCGGCGAAGTGCCACCCATCATCGTCGACAAGCACAAGGTGCTGCAGATACTGGTGAACCTCGTGCGAAACGCCAAGTATGCCTGCGATGAATCGGGCAGACTCGACAAGCTGTTGACACTGCGTATCGAGTCCGCGCCCATGGGTGTGCGCATCTCGGTGATCGATAACGGTGTCGGTATTGCACCCGAGAACATGAGCCGTCTTTTCACCCATGGATTCACGACCCGTCAGTCCGGACACGGCTTCGGGCTTCACAGCGGCGCCTTGGCGGCGCAAGAGCTCGGCGGGAGCCTGCGCGCCGAGAGTGACGGGCCCGGACGCGGAGCCGCCTTCATTTTAGAGCTCCCGCTGCAGCCGCCGGATGCTCGGCGTGCTTGACGCCCCGGCCGCCCCGATGAACCGTCGCATTCTCGTCATCGACGACAATGTCGCGATTCATCACGACTTTCGCAAGGTCTTGTGCGCCCAGGAGGAACGGTCGGCGGATGCGCTGCTCGCCATGCTGGAAGCACAGATATTCGCCAAACCGGCTACGGCGGCCGCGCGCGCCGATTTCGATATCGATTCTGCGCATCAAGGCGAGGAAGGTGTAGCCATGGCGCTGGCCGGGGTCAACCAAGGGCGCCCCTACGCCGTGGCGTTTGTCGATATGCGCATGCCTCCCGGCTGGGACGGCCTCAAAACCATTGAGCATCTGTGGGTCGCCGATCCGGACATCCAAGTCGTGATCTGCTCTGCACACACCGATTACGATTGGACGGAGGTCGTCGCAAAACTCGGTCACTCCGATAAGCTGCTGGTGCTGCGCAAGCCCGCCGAACCCATCGAGGTTCTGCAGTGCGCCACCGCCCTCAGCCGTAAATGGGAAAATGACCGCCTCGTCAAAGACCAAGTGGCGCAGCTCGAGGAAGTGATCGTAGCCCGAACGCGGGGGCTGGAATCCGCCAATCGACAGCTGCGGCATTTGGCGACACACGATACGCTGACCGGGTTGCCGAACCGTGCCCTGCTGGACGATCGGCTCAACCAAGCGAAGGCACATGCCGAGCGCGACGGTCGACCCTTCGCCGTCCTGGCCTGCGACCTCGACCGATTCAAGCTCGTCAACGATTCCTTGGGCCATCGGGCAGGCGATGAGCTCTTGCAGGAAGTGGCGCGCCGCCTCAGCGCCGCCGTGCGGAGCGTTGATACGGTGGCGCGATTCGGCGGCGATGAATTCGTCCTCGTCGCCGAATCGATCGGCGGTCCGGAGGATGCGCATCGTCTCGCCGCGTCCATCATCGCTTCCCTGTCGCTGCCGGTTCGGATTGCCGGAATCGACATTCATACGTCTCCCAGCATCGGAATCGCCGTGTATCCCGACGACGGCTCGACCACTGATGCCCTGCTCGCGCATGCCGACGCCGCAATGTACGCCGCCAAGGAATCGGGCCGCGGCAATGCGCATCGCTATGCGGCGGGAATGCACGGCGGATCGGAAAGGAAGATCCAACTCGAGAGCGATCTGCACGCGGCCCTCGCATTGAAACAGTTCGAACTGTATTACCAGCCGAAAGTAGACACGGTAGCCGGGACAGTGCGCAGCGCCGAAGCGCTGATCCGATGGGTGCATCCGGAGCGCGGCTTGATATCGCCGGCCGATTTCATACCTTGCGCGGAAGAATGCGGCTTGATCGGCCAGATCGGCGAATGGGTGATCCACGAGGCTTGTCGGCAAGCGCGCGCTTGGCAAGCACAAGGCATTCCGGCGCTGCGCGTTTCCGTGAATCTGGCGGCCTCGCAGTTTCGCGATCGTGGCCTCGTCGATAGTATCCGCCATGCGCTCGATGAGGCCGGTCTCGACGCCCGATATCTGGAGGTGGAGCTCACCGAAAGTGCGGTGATGAGCGATCCGGAGCAATCGATAGCCATCCTTGAGCAGCTGAGCGCCATGGGCGTGCTTGTCTCGGTAGACGATTTCGGTACCGGTTATTCGAGCATGAGCTACCTGCGCCGGTTCCCCATAGACAAACTCAAAATAGACCGCGTTTTCATTGACGAAATCGTGAGCCGACCGGAAGATGCATCCATCGTGCGGGCAATCGTCTCCCTGGCCCATAGCCTTCGGCTCAAAGTGGTCGCGGAAGGCGTGGAGACCCCGGCACAGTTGGATTTCCTAAAGACCGTGGGCTGCGATGAATATCAGGGTTTCCATTTCAGCCGACCCCTGCGCGCCGCCGACTTCGAGCAGTTGGTGCGTAATCAAGCCGTACCCTTGAGCGAAGAGGACGCGATTCGCACGCACAGCAAGCTTGCCGCGTATGTCAGGCGCAAATAGCCGCGGCGCCGCCGAGGGTTGCCGCCCGACCCCCGAATACCTGCTGCGATCTCGCAATACCAGCCGACCGCCGTGAACGGGAATTTCAATCTCATTCTGGCCGCACCGGGCGCGGGCAACAACGGCGCCTTGTCCGTCACGGCCACGGCGCCCAGCTGGCTGCAATACTCTTGGGGCGCGAGCGTGAATCCGGTCGGCATCGGTACCTTCGGGGAATTTCCGGCGCCGGCCTCGCGCGTACATCAACGTGAGGTGTACTGAGGCGGGAGCGCACCGTTGCGCTCCCGCCCGCACAACGGCTTAGAAACCCGTCACCTTGTTGTCGACCTTGCCGCCGAACAGGAAGGGCAGCACCGGAATCTGCTCCTTGACCACCGCTTGGAGGTCGTTCGGGTTGAGTCCGAGAGCCTTGACGATGGTCGGAGCAACCTGCTGATTGAGCACCTTGCTCTTCACGACCGCATGATCGAGGCTGGGATAGGACACGAGCAGCGCGGTATGTATGTCGTCCTCGTTGAAGCCACCATGCTCCGAGAGCTTCGAGCCGCCCGTGAAGATCACGCCGGTGTCGACCTTGAGAATGATGTCCGGCGTACGGGGATCCACCGCGGGATTGTCGAACTTGTCGCGCAGCGACGCCTCCGCGAAAATCTCCTGAATGCCGAGCGCTTGCTGATTGGCGGGTGTGCTCAGATTCGCAACGACGCTCGGCGTCAGCGACGGATCGGTGAGCCAGATCAGGGAGCCGTCATCGGAGATGTCGTACGCATCGGCCGACCCGATCGTGGCTGTCGGCTGACCGCTGCCGATGCCGCGGCGCTTGCTGACATCGATCGGCGACTGTCCGTGCTTGGCACTGACGATGATCAACGTGGAGTCGTAGATCCTCTGCGATTTGAGCTCCTGGACCATCTTACCTAAGGACCGATCGACGAAATCGATCTGCCCGACCAGCGCTTGTCCCGGTGTGCCGAGCACATCGAGATAGCCGCCCTTCAGACCGCTGACGGGATCGACCGCAAGCTTCTCGCCCACGCTCACCGACTGGAAGTTGGTGCCGAACAGCGCTGGGACACCGACTTTGCTCTTGCGATCATGCGTGTAGCCGTCGATCTGATTGATCACTGCCTCCACGTGCAATGAGTCGTAGCATTGAATGTCGGCGAAGCTGTTGGTCCAGCCATCGTCATAGGTGGTATCCGAATAGGGTACGGGGGAGCACCCTTGGAACTGAGGCAGCGCGACCGGAATCGAGTTGATTTCCGGTCCGTAGAAATCGTCCACCCCCTTGCCGCTCGGTCCGTTGGTCCATTCGTAAGACGGGTGCTTGTCGGTCCACGCGGTGCGCCCGCCGGCGGCTTTCACCACCTCGAATATCGTGTTCGCCCGCAGATACTCGTGGGGCACGATGGTCTTGCAACCGTGGCTCGGATCGCGCACCAAGTACTTGGGATCGAAGCCGCCGCCCCCGTCCAGCCGGGTGAGATCCTTGTCCACGGATTCGTCCCACGCCACGATCGTGCCCACCCGGCCCGGACAGTTCCCGCCCGGATTGCCGAGGCCATCAGTCGTTGCTGGCGGCGAGAGTGCGCGGTTGTACGTGTCGTCGTACCAAAGTCCCGCGGTGACCGGCGTACCGCCCGTCACCAAGGAGGCTAGCCCCGGGAAAGAATCCGACGGTATCGAGGTCGAATTGTTGGTATAGGTGACGCCGTGCTTCGAGAGCTGCGCGAGCGTCGAGTCCGGATGCGTCGCAACGTAGTTGGTCAGATCGACGGCATGCAGACCATCGACACTGATCAGTAGAACATGTTTGACGGGATTTTCGGGTCCGAGCGCACTTGTCTCGGGATCCGCGTGCGCGGTCAACCCAAAAGCGCAGCAAAGCCCCATGGTGAAGCCACCAATTTTGCGAATCATGATCGTTTACCCCATTGAGTGTTTGGATTCTCGCGCGAGAAGCGCGTACTTACCTTAATGGTGGAATGTGACAAATTAGAGAATCCATCAGCGATTGAGCCGCCAGCATGGCTGGTCGTGCTGTAGCCATCTTCAATGGCGCCACCGAGCATCCTGCTGCGGCGCGGGATTCGCGCCGATCAGCGCCAGCTAGCCGATCACGCGCCGGCTAATCGTGTGGCGAAAATTGCTATTACGGACCGAGCGGCGTAAAGCTTAGGCGCGTTTTTTTGATCGACAGTCGATAACGTCGAGAGGGATATCATCATGAAAAAAGAGACTAAGGTCATCATCGCTGCCGTGGCGGTCTGCACCGTCGGCGGAATTGCGATCGCCACCCCGATCTTGAATCTGGCCTCGCCGGTTTTGTCGCTGGGTACTGATAATTCATCGATCGACGAGAGGGGCGAGTTTCAGACTGCGGGCGGTGCATGGTTCAAAGTGAAGCTGCGCACTGACGGGCCATCCAACATTGAAACGCAGGAGGCGGCTTATACGGCGGGAGGCGTGAACGGCTGGCATTCGCATCCCGGAATCGTCGCGGTGACCCTCACCGCCGGTAGCATCGAATGGTTCAACGAGAAATGCGAGCCGACGACATACAAAGCCGGCGACTCCTGGGTGGAGGGAAGCCAGGTACATTATTTTCGAAACACAGGCACGGTCAATGTGCAGCTTACTGCGGTGTATGTGATTGCCAAGGGTGAGAAGGCGCGTATCGACCAACCAGCGCCCGCGTGTGCGGCCGCGTCAGGGCTGGACTGAGGGCTCGCGCGCAATTGTGCCGCCTGCACATTGGCGATTCAATGTCGCCAGTGTGCAGGGCGGTTTGCTTCCCCAATTGAAGAACGGATTACCCCGGTACCGCAGGATCAGCGTGGATTTGCCCGCGACGCTGCGCCGCCGAACACCACCCCCACACAAGGATTGGCGCCCAAGTTATAGGCAAGCTCCGCCGGCCGCTCTATGTTCCAGAGCGCGAGGTCGGCGCGCTTGCCCACCTCGATCGTACCGATCTCATCTTGCAGACCGAGCGCCCGCGCGGCGTTGCGGGTCGCGCCCGCGAGCGCTTCTTCCGGCGTCAGTCCGAACAGCGTGCACGCCATGTTCAACGTCAGCAGGATCGACGTGCAGGGCGAGGTGCCGGGATTCGCATCGGTCGACACCGCCAAGGGCACTCCGGCCGCACGCAACGCGGGCACGGGCGGCGGGGTGGTCTGGCGCAACGTGAAGTAAGCGCCGGGCAGCAACACCGCCACCGTTCCCGCAGCCGCGAGAGCACGTACGCCGTGTTCGCTCAAGTACTCGACGTGGTCGACGGAGAGCGCGTCGCATCGCGCCGCCAGTTCAGCCGCACCCATGTCGCTCAGCTGTCCCGCATGGACGTGCGCGCGCAGCCCCTTCTCACGGGCGGCGCGGAGAAAGATTTCGGTCTCCGCAAGCGTGAACGCGATGTTCTCGCAGAACGCATCCACGGCGTCGATCAACTCGAGGGACGCGAGCCGGTCGAGCCAGGGGCCGCTGACCTCTGCGACGAATGCCGCGCGTCGGTCGCGATATTCGGATGGCAGCGCATGCAGCCCGAGGAAGGTGGTTTGGATCGATACCGGAAGTTCGCGGCTCAATCCCCGCGCCACCTCGAGCATCCGCCGTTCAGTGTCGAAATCCAAGCCGTACCCGGATTTCACTTCGAGGGTGGTCACGCCCTCGGACATCAATCGCTTCGCGCGCACCATCGCAGCCGCCGTCAGTTCGTCGGCGTCCGCGGCGCGGGTTGCCCGGACGGTCGATTGGATACCGCCACCGGCGCGTGCGATCTGCTCGTAGGGCACCCCGCACAACCTCTGCTCGAACTCCTCCACCCGATTGCCCCCGTACACCAGGTGCGTGTGACAATCGATCAGCCCCGGCGTCATCCAAAGACCCGTGCAGTCCTCGACGGGAATGTGTTGCGCACCCGCCCGGCGCCTCGCCTCCGCGGCCGAGCCCAGCCACGCGATGCGCCCGTCTTGCACGGCAACGGCATCTGCAGCCGACTTGCCATAGGCCTCAGCGCCCGCGGCCATCGTCGCGATGCGGGCTCCCACCCATACCCTGTCCCACTCACGCGCCACCGCTGCTTGCACGGTTTTCCGTCCTCCGTTGCCGGCGCCGCCTCGTGGCCGCAGCCCCGTTTGCCGTTCTTCGCATGATACGGCAAGCTAGCCTGTCTATACAGGCATGGGCAGATCATGGCTCGACTATTTCAGTTGGAATCGGCGCTGCTGCCGCAGGGCTGGGTGCGTAACGCGCGGGTGAGCGTCGACGATGACGGTGTCATCGGTCGCATCGACCTGCCTACGGCGGGCAGCGCTCGCGACTGCGCCGCGGAGGACGTCCGCGGCTTCGTGATACCGGGCATGTCCAACGCGCACAGCCATGCCTTCCAACGCGGCATGGCGGGCAGCACGGAGTTCAGGCTATCCGCGCAGGACAGCTTTTGGACCTGGCGCCAGGCCATGTACGCCCTCGCCAATCGGATTTCACCCGAGGACCTGAAGATTCTGGCGACTCAGCTTTTCGTCGAGATGCTGAAGTCGGGCTATACCGCCGTCGCCGAGTTCCACTACATCCATCGCCGTCTGGACGGCGAGACGTACGAGGGTGCGAATGCCTTATGGGACGCCATCACGGGTGCAGCCGAGGAGGCCGGCATCGCTTTGACGTTCCTGCCCACGCTCTATCAAACCAGCGACTTCGGCGCCGCACCGCTCAAGCGGGAGCAGCTGCGTTTCGCGCTCGAGACCGAAGGATTCTTGCGTGCCATCGATGCACGGGTGCGCGAGGACGCCCGGCGCGGGTCCCGGTTGAACCGCACCGGCGCCGCGTTCCACAGTCTTCGCGCAGTGCCGCTCCCGGTGCTCACGCAGGCGACCCGCGCATTGCGCGACATGGCCGCCGATCTGCCTCTGCACATCCACGTCGCGGAACAAATGAAAGAGGTCGAGGCGTGCATCGCGCACACCGGGCGACGGCCGATCGAGCTGCTGCTCGGTACGGAGCTCCTCGATCGGCACTGGTGCCTGGTCCATGCGACCCATGCCACGGCGGCGGAGCTCGAGGGCATCGTCGGCAGCGGCGCTTCGGTCTGCGTGTCGATCACGACCGAGGCGAACCTGGGAGACGGCTACTTCGATGCGGCCCGATTCTTGAAGCGAGGCGGGCGCCTGTGCGTCGGCTCCGACAGCCAATCCACGGTATCCCCCGCCGAGGAGCTGCGCTGGATGGAGTACCAGGCACGGCTGCGCAAGCGCCGCCGCGCGGTGCTCGCCGATCGCAAAGAAGCTCACGTCGGCACGCGGCTTTGGACCGGGGCGGCGCGCGAGGGAGCACGCGCGATCGGTCAGCCCGCCGGCGTGCTCGAGGTCGGGGCGCGCGCCGACTGGGTGGTGCTCGACGCCGACCATCCGAGCATCGTCGGAACTGCCGATGACGGCGCCTTGGACCATTTGATTTTCGCGGGCGGCAGCGCCGCAATTCGCGACGTCATGGTGGGCGGCCGTTGGGTCGTCAAGGATGGTCGGCATGCGCTCGAGCCCGCTCTGGCCGCGCCGTTTCGCAAGCTCATGCGGGAGCGAGCTCGGGTTTGACGCACCGCCTGCGTCCGGATACCGGGTTGACCGTACCTGTATATACAGCTTAAGCTTGTAGTCCTCATGGTGAAGTCTCCCGCCGCTCTGCAGCCGCTATACCTCAAGGTCAAGCGGCATATTCTCGACAACATCGACTCTGGCAAGTGGGGCACCTCCGCCCGCGTGCCCTCCGAGAACGAGATCGTCAAGTCGTTCGGCGTATCGCGCATGACCGCCAATCGCGCCTTGAAGGAGCTGCGCGATGAGGGAATCCTGGTACGCATCGCCGGAGTCGGCAGTTTCGTGGCCGATCGGCATGCGCGGGCTCACCCGCTCGAAATCCGCAGCATCGCCGACGAGATCCGCGAGCGTGGACATGCCTACCGCGCGCAAATCGTCGCGCTGGAGCGGGTGCGCGCCGTGGCGGACCTGGCCGCGGACTTCAAGATTGCGCCACGCAGCGAGCTCTACTGCTCGGTGATCGTGCACTACGAGAACGACCGGCCGGTGCAGCTCGAAGATCGTTACGTCTCGCCCAAGCTCGCGCCGGATTACCTCGCGGTCGACTTCGCCCGCACCACGCCGCACGACTATCTGATCAAGGTCGCGCCGCTCCAGGAGGTGGAGCATCTGTTGCGCGCCGTCATGCCGGACGAACGAACCCGCAAGCTCCTCGCCATGAAGCGCGACGAGCCTTGCCTGCTCGTGATCCGCCGCACCTGGACGGCGGGGCAGATCGCCTCCGTGGCGCGCCTCTATCATCCCGGTTCCCGATATGAAATGTCCGGGCGCTTTCGCCCCAAGGATTGACCCATGCTCGCCTCCGTAAAGCCTCGGATCATCCGCGCCGCGCGCGGCACCACCCTCTCGGCGCGGTCCTGGATGACCGAGGCGCCGCTGCGCATGCTCATGAACAACTTGGATCCCGAAGTCGCCGAGAATCCGAATGATCTCGTCGTCTACGGCGGCATCGGGCGCGCGGCGCGGGATTGGAACTGCTACGACAAGATCGTCGAGACGCTGAAGCGCCTGACCGAAGAGGAGACTCTCCTCGTGCAATCCGGCAAGCCCGTCGGTGTGTTCCCGACCCATCCCGACGCTCCCCGCGTGTTGATCGCAAACTCGAATCTCGTGCCGCACTGGGCCACCTGGGAGCACTTTCATGAGCTCGACCGCAAGGGTCTCGCCATGTATGGGCAGATGACCGCGGGCTCATGGATCTACATCGGCAGCCAGGGCATCGTGCAGGGCACCTACGAGACGTTTGCCGAGATGGGCAAGCGCGATCATGCGGATCAGGTGGCCGGCAAATGGATTTTCACCGCCGGCTTGGGTGGCATGGGGGGTGCGCAGCCGCTCGCGGCCACCATGGCCGGCTTCAGCATGCTGGCGGTGGAATGCCGCGACAGCCGCATCGCGATGCGCCTCAAGACGGGCTACCTCGATGCGCGGGCAACAACGCTGGACGAGGCGCTCGCGCTGATCGATGAGGCCAGGCGCAAGGGCAGGCCGGTCTCGGTCGGCCTTCTCGGCAATGTGGTCGATGTGCTCGCCGAGATGCTCGAGCGCGGCATCCGCCCGGATGCGCTGACCGATCAGACCTCGGCGCATGACCCGGTCAACGGCTATCTGCCGCAAGGCTGGACCGTCGAGCAGTGGGATGAGCGTCGCGAGCGCGACCCCAAAGGCACGAGTGCGGCGGCATCGCGGTCGATGGCCAAGCACGTCGAGTATCTGCTGCGTTACAAAGCGATGGGAATGCCGGTATTCGATTACGGCAACAACCTGCGGCAGGTCGCCAAGGACGCAGGCGTGGCCCGCGCGTTCGAGATTCCCGGCTTCGTCCCGGAATACGTCCGACCGCTCTTCTGCCGTGGCGTGGGACCCTTCCGCTGGGCGGCTCTATCGGGGGATCCTGAGGACATCTACAAGACCGATGCCAAGGTTCGCGAGCTGATTCCCGACGATCCGCACCTGCATCATTGGCTCGACATGGCTCGATCGAGAATTCGTTTTCAGGGCTTGCCGGCGCGCATTTGCTGGGTCGGGCTCGGCCAGCGCCACCGTCTGGGACTCGCTTTCAATGAGATGGTGGCGAGCGGTGAGCTGTCGGCACCGGTGGTGATCGGCCGCGATCACCTCGACTCGGGCTCCGTGGCGAGCCCGAACCGCGAGACCGAAGCGATGCGCGACGGCTCCGACGCCGTCTCGGATTGGCCGCTGCTCAACGCGCTGCTGAACACCGCGGGCGGCGCCACATGGGTCTCCATCCATCACGGCGGCGGCGTGGGCATGGGGTATTCGCAGCATTCGGGCGTGGTGATCGTGTGCGACGGCAGCGCGGCCGCCGGGCGCCGCCTCAAGCGGGTGCTGTGGAACGACCCTGGCACCGGCGTCATGCGTCATGCCGATGCCGGTTACCCGATCGCCATCGACTGCGCGCGCGAACAGGGCCTAGACTTGCCCATGTTGACGAGTCCGAGCGACAAGGCGAGCGTTCCGAAGTGACCAATTCAATCGAGCTGCGCGCCGGCCAGTTGACGCTGCCGCTGCTGCGCCGGATCTACCAAGCTCCGGCCGCGCTCATCCTCAGATCAGAGGACCGCGCCCGCATCGCCGCCGCCGCAGCTCTGGTCGGCAAGATCGTATCGACCGGCGATGCCGCCTACGGGATCAACACCGGTTTCGGCCTGTTGGCTCAAACCCGCATCCCCGACGACCAGCTCGCGCTGTTGCAGAGGAATCTGTTGCTGTCGCACGCCGCGGGGGTGGGAGAACCGCTGTCCGATGCGGTGGTGCGATTGATCCTCGCGCTCAAGGTCAATGCGCTCGCGCGCGGCTACTCGGGCATATCCCAGAAATTGATCGATGCCCTGCTGGCGCTGTTGCGCCACGAGGTGTATCCGCTCATTCCGGCGCAAGGGTCGGTGGGCGCATCGGGCGATCTCGCACCGCTTGCGCATCTGTCCGCGGTGCTGCTCGGCATCGGCCACGTGCGCGTCGGCGGTAAGACGTTGACGGCGGCGGACGGGCTGGCGTGTGCCGGCCTCGAGCCCGCGACGCTTGGCGCCAAGGAGGGGCTCGCTCTGATCAACGGCACCCAGGTATCCACGGCGCTGGCGCTCGCGGGGCTGTTCGGGGCCGAGGACGTATTGGCATCGGCCATCGTCGCGGGTGCCATGTCGGTCGACGCGCTCAAGGGAAGCGATGCGCCGTTCGACGACCGCATCCATCAGGCGCGCGGCCAACCCGGACAGATCGCAGTGGCCGCGGAATATCGGGCCCTGGTCGCCGGCAGCGCAATCCGCGCCTCCCATGTGGATTGCGCTCGCGTGCAGGATCCCTACTCGTTTCGCTGCCAGCCCCAGGTCATGGGGGCCTGTCTCGATCTCATCCGGCATTGCGCAGTCACGCTTCGAACCGAGGCGAACGCCGTGACCGACAATCCGCTGCTGTTCGTCGAGCAAGGCGAGGTGTTGTCGGGGGGGAATTTCCATGCCGAGCCGGTGGCCTTTGCAGCCGACACGCTGGCGCTCGCGCTCGCCGAGATCGGCAATCTGTCGGAGCGCCGCACCGCCGTGCTCATCGACCCGAAAATGAGCGGGCTGCCGCCCTTTCTGGTGGAGAACAGCGGCCTCAATTCCGGCTTCATGATTGCGCAGGTCACCGCGGCCGCGCTTGCGTCCGAAAACAAGACCCTGGCAGCCCCTTGCAGCGTCGATTCCATTCCCACTTCAGCGAATCAAGAGGACCACGTCAGCATGGCCACTCACGCCGCGCGCCGCCTCGGTCCGCTGGTGGACAACGCCGCCGCCATCGTCGGGATCGAATTGCTCGCGGCCGCGCAGGGCATCGATTTCCACCGTCCGGCGCGCTCTTCCGTGGCGCTCGAGAAAGTTCACGCCGATATTCGCGGTGAAGTTGCGCATTATGCCGCCGACCGTTATTTCGCACCCGATATCGAGGCGGCAAAGCGCTGGGTCAAACGCGGCCGATTCGCGCCGTTTGTGGAGCGGCTGCTGCCGTCGCGGAGCTGACGCCATGAAGCTTCTCGCCTTTTTGCCGGTGACGCTCGCACTCGCCTGCCTTCTTTCATCGCCGAGCCCGGCGGCCCAGATCAATCTCGCCACGCTGAGCTGCGACAAGTACGAGAACGAGATCGTCGGAACGGCGGACGCCCCCGATTCCGCCTCCGAGGCGGCGCCCAGGGGGCCGGTTCAGGCTTCCACCGCCCCGTCTCGTCCCGATGCCATCAATACCGTGATGTGGTTGTTTGGATTCTCCGTGGCGAAGGCCGCAGATCACGTCATGTACGGCGATGCGCTCGCGTCGTTCGGCTTCGCGCTGGACGCTGAGTGCAAGAACAACCCGCGCATGAATCTGCTTCAGGCCGTTGCCACCGTCAGGCCCAAGCGCGACAAGCCGATGGACTTGGCCTCGCTCAATTGCGGAACCTTCGAGACTCGGCATGCCGAATCGGCGCGTACCGATCCGGAAAGCGCCAAGACCATCATGATGTGGCTGTTCGGCTTCTCGGTGGGCCTGTCCGGCAACCACGTGCTCGACACCGACGGGGTCGAGCGTTTTGCGGCCGCGCTCCAGACGCAGTGCACGCGCAATCCCAATGACAGTCTGTTCGACGTGCTGTCTGGCGTTTCCCACCCGGGCCAGCGGTGACCTCGAGTGGGCGGCGTCCGACGGATCGACGAGCCCCTGTCCGACTGCTTTGCGCGCCGTCGGCCCCACAATGCTCCATCCAGTTCCAACGATAGGAGAAGGCTATGGGTGCGACGTTCGAAGCTAACGGTCACGCGGATGAGGCGTCGCGTGAATCGGCGCGCGGGCAGTTCAACGATTTGTTCGAAAGTGTCGAGGATTTGATCAAGCGGGTTGCGGAAATCGACAGCCCCGAGATTCAGAGAATCCGGGCAAAGGCCAGGGTGGCGCTCATGGCGGCAAAAAGCGCCGCTCAGGATGGAGCGACGCATGTCGGCCGCCAAGCTCGGCGGGCCGCCCAGACGACCGACGGCTATCTGCGCGAGTATCCCTGGTACGCACTCGGACTCGGCACCCTCATTGGATTCGGCGCTGGCGTCTTGGTGGCGCGCTCAATCGACTAGGAATCGGGCGACACGCGCCCGGATGAGTCCTACCAATGGATGCTTTGCGGGGCTCTCGGCATCGTGCTCGCCGGCACGGCGGCCGCATCTCCGCCGCTTGGCCATGGGGCCATGCCCGCCGATCTGCATGCCGGGGAGTCGAGCGGCGCGCGACTTACCGGAATGGACCTGCGCGGGGTCGGTGACCGGTTCGCGACCTCGAAGCTGGAGCCCACCTCCAAGCTGGATTTGAGGGCCCCTGCTGACTCGATGGTGGGGGCGGGCAAAGCCACTGAGCGCCATGCGCGCGCCGCCGATGCCCCGAGCCTGCCCTCCTTGCGCCGCACCAGCGAGGAATGGACGCGCCCACGGCTCGATGAGGAATTGCCGTCGATCGGCGCCAATGTGAGCGCGGTGCGGCCCATGAGTCGGGCAGAGCAGTGGGCGACTCGCTTCCGGCGCGAAGGCCTGCCGATCGCGAGGCTTTTCGAGACCCATTCGGCGCTGGTCAGTTTGGGGTTGAATCAACGCGGAAAGCCGGGAATCTGGCTGATCCAAAAATTTCCCTGAAAGTAGGATTGTCCCTACCCCGAGTGGCGTCCGCACCTGACAGTCCGGAGTGTCAGGCTATAGATACTGATCGCTCATGACGCTGAGAATCTTATACGTCGAGGATAACCCGCTGGTGCGGGAGGTGACCTCGGAACTGCTCGCCCAGGAGCAGCGCCAGGTGGTTGCGCTCGCGACTGCCGAAGAGGCGCTCGACGAGTTCAAGGTGAAGCCCTTTGATGTGGTGATCACCGACGTGAGTCTGCCGGTCATGTCCGGCCTCGACCTGGCGCGCAATATCCTGATGCTCAAGCCGGGCGTCCCCATCATCATTGCCTCGGGCTACGCACTCACGTCGATGGTTCAGAACCTGGGCCCCAACGTCCGCACGATCGTGAAGCCCTTCGAGGCCGATCAGATAGACTCGCTCATCACGGCTCTGTGCGCGGCCTGAACGCCTCGAGCTTCATGAGCGGGCGCCGATCGACCTCGGCTTCCGCCGCCAGCCAGTCCTCCAATTCGTGCCCCGGCTGGAAGTGGCGCCGCTCGGCCAGAAAATAAGCCGCCTTCGCAACCATGCGCTGCCGGTCCTCCGGCGCTCTTGTCGGCGGCAGGCTGAATCTCAGCGGGTCGAAGTTGGAGTAGTGGGCGGTCTTATTTTGCAACGGCAGCGTCCTTGGCGGGGCGAAGGTACAGATGCCGCCGCGTGAGGGGCACATGGGCGTGCCGCGGCCCTCGCTTGCTCGCCAGCACCTGATAGACGCCAAGATGGCCGGACTCGAACTCCAGAGCGCACGCGGACATGTACAACCGCCATACACGATAGGTGGCCTCGCTCACGTACTCGAGAGCCCGCGCATGGCGCCGCTCCAGCCTCTCGACCCAGGCGCGCAGGGTCAGCGCGTAGTGGGCGCGCAGTGCTTCGACATCCGTGATCTCGAACTGGGCGTCTTCCATGCAGCGCTGGATATTGCTGATGTTGTCCAGCTGTCCGTCCGGGAACACATAGCGATTGATGAATTCGGTCGACAGGCTCCAATCCCATCCGGCTTGCTCATGCGTGATGCCATGGTTCAAGAACAGACCATCGGACTTCAGCAGCCGGTGCACGGTGCTGAAGTACAGCGGCAGGTTGTTGAGGCCGACGTGCTCGAACATGCCGACACTTGCCACCTTGTCGTAGACCTCGCGCCCCTCCAGATCGCGGTAATCCCTGAGCTCCACCGTGACCTGGTCCTGGAGCCCCGCCTCGGCGATCGTGAGCCGCGCGACTTGCAGCTGTTTCTCGCTCAAGGTGACCCCGTGGGCTCGCACGCCGTGGTGGCGAGCCGCGTGCATCACCAGCGCTCCCCAGCCGCACCCGATGTCCAGCAGGCGCTCGCCGGGCTTCAGCAATAGCTTGCGGCAGATATGTTCGAGCTTCGCCTGCTGTGCGTCGTCCAGGCTGTAGTCCGGATCCTCGAAGTAGGCGCAGGAATAGACCATGGCACGATCCAGCCATAGGCGGTAGAACTCATTGGACACGTCGTAATGGAAATTAATCGCACCACGGTTCTCGTCCCGGGAATGCCCTCGGACTTCCCGCCCATGAGTCTGCGATGAACGCGATAGGGCGTCTGTTCCGTCCGCCCCCTCTCGAGGCGCATGCTTGTTGAGGCTGCGCAATTTACGCGCCATCAGCAACGCGCTCACCCGCTCACCGAGCGGCAGTCTCAGCGCCTCCAGGTGATCCCTCAAGCGCAGTGCGGCGAAAAGATCGCCCTCGATGTCGAGTTCCGAGCGAAAGTAGGCCTCTGCCAGGCGCAACGGATCGTTCCCCAGAATCAGCGCGCTGACCGCCTGCGGATTTCGAAACCACAGCGAAAAGCGAGCGTCGGCCGCCTGCGACTCGGCGCCGCCCACCGCCAGGGAGGAACCGGTCCATAGGCGAACCACGACGCTGAACGGCAGATGCCGGAACACCCTGCGAAGCAGCGACGCGGCGAGATCTGCTCCACGATAAGTGTCAACTGTTCCGCGATAAGCAGCATCTGCTCGGCGAAAAGTGGCGCCCGCGGTTGGCGTGGAGTCTCCCATGATCGTTGGCTCGAGGGGTTGAGGGTTGAATGGGGTGATGTTTTCATCGCCGCTCGGAGGCGAGGAATCGGTCGACATTCTCAGGCGAAGTGGGAGTCTTCCTACATTCGTTGCCCCGCAGCACCGAGAACGGTTTCTGCTCGCCCAGGGGCGGGGCGACTACTCGAGGCTGGCAGGCCTTCGCGGCAGCGAAACCTGAAACACAGTTCGGTCTTCCCGCGCGGTTGCCATCTCGACGTTCCCACCATGCGCCTTCACCACTTGGAACACGATGTACAGGCCGAGCCCCAGCCCCTCGCTGCGTCCCGGGGCCCTTCGTCCGCCGCGGAACGGATCGAACAGATGATTCACCAGCTCGGGAGGGATGGTTCCCCGATTGGAAACATGGAACGTGATCTCGTCCTGCTTCGTTCCGTCGAGCTGCACTTCGACCGATCCTGCCGGATCACCGTGCTTCAAGGCGTTGCCGATCAAGTTGCTGGCGACCTGGGCGAGCCGCTCGGTATCCCAATGGCCTCCGAAATCGCCGCTGTAGACGGTCTCGATGATGCGTTCCGGGGATGCGGCCTGACACTCGCGTACCACACGCTCCACCAGGGCCTTGATATCGCCCTGCTCGCGTTTCAGCACGATGCCGCCGGCGAGCCGCGCTCGGGCCAGATCGAGCATGTCCTCGATCAGCCGCCCCATGTGCTTGCCGCTCGCCAGGATGCGGGTGGCCGCCTCGTGCGCGTGAGGATCCTCCGAGCGGCGTTTGAGCAGCTGCGCCGACGCCAGAATGGCGCTCAAGGGATTACGCAAGTCGTGGGCGAGCAACGCGCTGAACATCTCGTTGAGTCGGAGCGTCTCCGTGCGGTCCTTCAGCTCCTGCGCGAGCATGAGGCGCTGCCGGTAGAGCTGGAAGAACACATCGGCCTTGTTTTTGAGGATGTGAGGCTCGATCGGCTTGTAGATGAAGTCCACCGCCCCGGACTCATAGCCTTTGAAGACGCGCTGCGGCTCGCGGGCACCGGCGGTCACGAAGATGATGGGCACGTGGCGGGTCCGCTCGCTGCCCCGCATGAGTTCCGCGAGCTGAAAGCCGTCCATGTCGGGCATTTGCACGTCGAGGAACGCGAGCGCGAAATCGTGGACCAGCAGCAGTTCCAGCGCCTCCGCGCCCGATTGCGCAGCGAAGGTCTCGACACCGTCGTCCTGCAATAGCGCCGAAAGCGCCAGCAAGTTGTCGCGCAGATCATCCACCAGCAGGCATTTGATTACCGACATGTCTCTACCCAAGGGGTCGCTCCGCCCGCAGCGACGATTCGCGTCCTAAGTTCCGAAAGAGCTCGGCTATGCGGCCGAGCGGCAACACGAAATCCGGGGCTTTCAGTTGCATCGCGCAGAGCACCATGGTGGATACCTCGGCCGTCTCCGGCTCCTGCACCACGGTGATTCCGCCAGCGTCATGCACCGCCGCCAAGCCTTCCGCTCCATCCTCGTTGGCTCCGGTCAGGAGCACGCCGAGCAGACGGTTGCGGTAGACGTCGGCGGCGGATTCGAACAGCACATCGATCGAAGGACGGGAATGATGCACCAGATCGTCTGCCGACAGGGCCAATTGGGGTCCTTCATCCACCAGCAAATGGTAGTTCGAGGGGGCAAAGTACACTGTTCCCGGCGCCACCGGCTCCTTATCCTGCGCTTCGCGCACCTGCACAGCGCACTTGGGTGAGAACACTTGCGTCAAAAGACTCGGCCGGTCGCGTGGCAGGTGCAGCACGACGAATATCGCGGCCGCCGTGCCTTCGGGAAACGCCGGAAGCAGCTCCGCGAGCGCCTGGACGCCGCCTGCGGATGCCCCGATGACCACGCCCTCGACGCCATCCAGCGCGGGCCCGTTCACGTCGCGCTCGCCTTTTGATAGATCCTGTCCTCGCGAACGAAGGGATGGAACGCCTGGTCATGCGAGGAGAAGCGCAGCGATTCCTTCGAGCCGATGCCCAGAAAGCCGTTGCGGCACAAGGACTCGTGAAACAGCTTCAGCGCGCGGTCCTGAAGCGCGCGATTGAAATAGATGAGCACGTTGCGGCACGAAACCAGCTGGACCTCGGCGAATACGCTGTCGGTCGCGAGGCTGTGGTCGGAGAATACGATATGGTCGCGCAGCGATTTGTCGAAAATCGCGCGGCCATAGGCCGCGGTGTAATAGTCCGACAGCGACGAGCCCGCGCCGGACTCGCGATGGTTCACGGTGAATCCGGCGATCCGGTCGATGGGATACACGCCGGCCTCCGCCCGCTGCAGCGTATGCGGATTGATGTCGGTCGCGTAAATCAGCGTTCTCGGCAGCAGCCCCTCCTCCCGGAGGAGGATCGCGAGCGAGTAAGCCTCCTCTCCCGCGCTGCAGCCCGCCACCCAGATCTTGAGCGACGGATAGGTCTTGAGGATCGGCAACACCTGACCGCGCAACGACCGGAAGTAGCTCGGATCCCTGAACATCTCGCTGACCTGCACCGTGAGATGATCGAGCAACGCCGGAAAGATGGCCGGCTCGTGCATTACGCGATCCTGCAACTGGGACAGTGCCTCGCAGCGGAAACGCACCATGGCCGTCCTCAAGCGCCGGCGGAGCGACGCCGCCGCATACCCGCGAAAATCGTAGTGGTAGAGATGATAGATCGCCTCGATGAGCAGATGAAATTCGATCTCGAATTTCCTGCTGCCGGCGGCTTCCGGCGGCTCTATTTGGGCATCCATACGCGCACCAGCGACAGGAGCTTTTCGACGTCCAGGGGCTTCGCGATGTAGTCGTTTGCGCCGGCGGCCAGGCACTTCTCCTGATCGTCCCTCATCGCCTTGGCGGTGAGCGCAATGATGGGCAGCTTTCTCCACTCAGGCCGCTTGCGTATCTCGCGCATGGCGGTGAACCCGTCCATCTCGGGCATCATGATGTCCATGAGCACCATGTCGATGCCGACGGATGCAGGGGCGGTGCTGCGGGCGAGTGCCTCGAGCGCTTCACGGCCGTTGCGCGCGATCTCGACGGTTGCACCATTCGGCTCGAAGACGCTGGTCAGCGCGAATATGTTGCGCACGTCATCCTCGACCACGAGGATTCTGCGGCCTTCCAGCGAGCTGTCGCGATTGCGCGCGGTTTTGAGCATCTGCTGATGGGCCGGCGGCAGATTCGACTCCACCTGATGGAGGAACAGCGTGACCTCATCCAGCAGCCGCTCCGGCGAGCGCGCGTCCTTGATGATGATCGATTTGGAATAGCGGCCGAGCCGCTGCTCCTCGTCGCGCGACAGCGAGCGGCCGGTGTACACGATGACGGGAGGAAATGATACTTCCTCCTGCCGCGCCATCCGCTCCAAGAGATCATAGCCGCTCAAGTCCGGCAGGTTGAAATCGAGCACCACGCAATCGAACGTCGCGGCGGCGAGTTCCTTGAGCGCTTCGCCCGCACTCTCCACCGCCGTGATCTGCACGTCGCCGTTGCCGAGGAGCTGCCGCAGGCTTTCGCGTTGGCGGGGATCGTCCTCCACGATGAGCACACGGCGCACGCCCTGCGACAGCTTATCCTCGAGCCGGCGCAGCGCGTTCACCAGCTCTTCACGCTTGACGGGTTTGAGTGCGTAGCCGATCGCGCCGAGCCCGAGCGCCTCGCGCTTGTAGTCCGCGACCGACGCGACGTGCACCGGTATGTGGCGCGTTCGGGGATTGCGTTTGAGTTGATCCAGCACGCCGAGACCCGAGAAGTCCGGCAGATTGATGTCGAGCAGGATCGCGCTCGGGCGATACCGATCGGCTGCGATCAGTGCGTCCCCGGCCGAATGCACCACCACCGCCTGGAAATTCATTTCGTGGGCGAGGTCGCGCAAAATGAGCGCGAACGCCACATCGTCCTCGACCACCAGTATGAGCCGCACGCCGGGCGTGAGCTTGTCGCGATCGTCGGCAATGGAGGCGGCCGCAAGCGCGGCGGGAAGCACGGAGGCGGAGGAACCAGTCGAGCCGGCCGCCGCGAGTTCTTCCGCAGAGAATGCCTCGCTCGCCGCCGGATGCTGCGCCGGGGCCGCTCGGACGGTCGCCGCGGAATATTCGAGCGGCAGCGCCAAAGTGAAGGTGCTGCCCTTGCCCGGCGTGCTGTGTACCGAGATGGTGCCGCCCAGCAATTGCGCCAGATCCCTCGAAATGGACAGTCCGAGACCGGTCCCTCCGTACTTTCGATGGATGCTCCCGTCGGCTTGGCGGAACGCCTCGAAAATGACGTCGTGCTGATGGGGTTCGATGCCGACCCCTGAGTCGCGCACGGCAAACGACACGCTCGAGGGGCCGGTGCGGAAAATACGCAATTCGATCTCGCCGTGCTCGGTGAACTTCAGGGCATTGGAAAGAAGATTCTTCAATATCTGGCTGAGCCTTTGAGGATCGGTCTGGATCTCGTCCGGCGTCCCGGGCTCGATGGTCGCCGCGAATTGCAGCCGCTTCTGCAGCGCCTGGGGCTGAAATAACTTCACCAGCGAATCGGTGATGGACGCAACGCTCACCGCTTCGGCCGATACGTCGATCTTCCCCGCCTCGATTCTCGACAGATCCAGTACGTCATTGATGAGCGCCAGGAGATCCTTGCCCGCCGAAGAGATGGTTTGCGCGTACTTCACCTGGGTCTCGTTGAGATTGCCCTCCTTGTTATCGGCCAACAGCTTGGCGAGGATCAAGGTCGAGTTCAGCGGCGTGCGCAGCTCGTGGCTCATGTTCGCCAGGAACTCGCTCTTATATTCGTTGGCGCGCTGAAGTTCATCCGATTTGGCGGTCAATATGGTGTGCGACTGCTGCAACGCGTCCTTCTGATGCTCGAGGGCCTGGGTCTGCTCCTCGAGCTGGGCATTGATTTGCTCGAGCTCCGCCTGCTGCGACTCGAGCTGCGCGCGCGACTCGCGCAGCGCCTGGGCCTGCTCCTCCAGCTCCTCATTGTTGACGCGCAGCTCCTCTTCCCGGGTCTGCAGCTCCTCCGCCTGTGTCTGGGTTTCCTGCAGCAACTCCTCGAGCCGCGTTCGGTCTATGGAGGCGCGGATCGCGGCGGCCATCGGCTCCGCGATCCGCTGCAACAGCTCCGGTTTCGCTGCGTCGACTTTGCCGAAGAATCCGAGCTCCACCACGCCATACGCGCGGCCGTCGATCGATGCCGGGGCGATCAGCAGCTTCGCCGGCTGAGCCCCACCGGTTGCCGATGCGACCGGCAGGTAATTGGCGGGTACGTCGTGCACATGGAGCGGCTCGCGGTTCTTCACTGCCTGTCCCGCGAGTCCGTCGCCGCTGCGCAGCAGGGCGGCACCGTCGGAAGGCAGTGCATAGGCGCCGAACCGCCGATAGGCGTTCCCCTCCGCTATGAATACCGCGCCGACTTGGGCGTCCAGATACTGCGCCAGATATCGGACGACGTTGTCGCCCAATCGCTCGAGCGGGAGGTCGCCCTGCATCACGACGCCCAATCCGAGCTGCCCGGCGCGCAGCCACGACTCTCTGTTGCGGGTTTTGAAATCCCGGGACGCCATGGCCGCCGCGACGCCGATGAGGAAAAGCAGCACCAGCGATCCCCCGGACGTGACCGCAAACGAAAAGGTGGACGCACTGCGCCAGTCGCGGGATTTATCCTGTACCCGCTGACGCGCCTCGTTTTGCATCTCGTCGCCCAGGACTCGAATCCGATCCATGAGGATCTTGCCGTGGCCGGATAGCACGATCGCCAGCGCGGCCTCCGATTGCCCGGCTCGCTGCAGCTCCACCGTCTTGGAAAGTTCCTGCAGCTTCTCGTTCGCGAGCACGCTCAGGGTTTCCAAGCGCTGGCTCTGCGCGGGCTCGTCCGCCAGCTGAGCCCGTGCGCCCGACAGTGCCAGCGGCAGCGCCGGTTTGGCCTCATCGAATGGCTCGAGATATTCCTCCCGGCCGGTCAGCAGGTAGCCGCGCTGACCGGTCTCGGCGTCTTTGAGGGTGGAGAGGATGGCCTGGACCTGGGCGAGCCCCTCCACCGTTCGCGCGAGGTCCCGGGAGGTCGCAGCGGCCCGCTGTACCGAATCGTACGAAAGCACGGCGATGATGATGACCGCGGCCAGCGCCACCAAAAAACCGGTAACGGTGCGTGGCTCCAAAGCGAATACCGCATCACGCGGCCTGCCGGGCGGGGCAACGCGGCCGCCCGGGTTCTCTGAGATGGGAGCTTGCATGATGCGTCGGTGAGCGCCGCTAAGGGCGGGCTGTGATTCGAGGTTCCGCGTGTCGGGTGACGTTGTGTGGTGCTTAGGAGTTTGCCACGAGTTGCGGCTCTTCCCTGCAGGAATCCTCCTACAGGGCATTCGTCCGGCGGAAACATGGGCTGGCCAGGAGCACCAGCCCAATCGCGGCACCTCCGTGGTGCCTAGCTCCTCCGGCTAGCGGCTGCCGGAGCCCGTCTCATTCTTGCCCTTGTTCCCACTCGAACGGCTCGCATCGTTCTGCGCGGTAGGCGCCCGCTGACGGGCGGTCTCCTACCGCCCGCCGCCGTCAAAAGCGGACAGATTGCCGGGCGCGGTTGCTGCAAAGTAGCTGCGCACGATGGGTGCACAAAGAGGCCTTACAATGAAACGAACATTTCTTACATGGGTCGGCGTTGCGACATTCGCGCTGCTGTCGGGATGCAACAACGCAAAGTCACCCGACACGGCGGCGCACGACATCGCGGCGGCGGATCAATCCGCGGCGGCTAAAGTCGCCGACGCACAGCGGGATGCGCAGAAAGACATGAGCGCGGATGCCTATAACGTCGCGCTTGCTCAGGCCGATGGCGACCACAAAGTCGCGATTCAGAAATGCGAGACGCTGCAGGGTCACGACCAGCAGGTTTGCAAGGATCAGGCAGACGCGGACTATGATGCCGCCAAGGCCAACGCCAAGGCGGCGAAGGTATCCAGCCAACCCTGAGACTCAAGTCCCGAGGTTCAACAATGCCGCGTTGCCGCCGGTTGCTGTGGTATTCACGGTCAGGGTTCGCTCGCTGGCGAAGCGCGCAAGGTAATGCGGACCGCCGGCCTTCGGTCCGGTGCCGGACAAGCCGTTGCCGCCGAACGGCTGCACGCCGACGACGGCGCCGATCATGTTTCGATTGACGTATGTATTGCCGACGGAAGTCCGCTCGAACACTTCCCGCCAGAAGGACTCGAGCCGGGTCTGCACACCCAAGGTCAAGCCGTAGCCGGTGGCCCGAATCGCGGCCAGGACCTTGGCGACCTCGGCGGCTCGGTAGCGCACCACGTGCAGCACGGGGCCGAACTCCTCGCGCGTCAACTGGCCGGCGTCCTTGAGCTCGATGAGATGAGGCGCAACGAAACTGCCGTGAGCGTGCGACTCGTCGAGAAGGCAGGCCTTGATGATGCGGGCTTCGCCGCGCATGCGCTCGATGTGCCGATTGAGCCCTTGTTGCGCGGTGGCCGAAATGACGGGTCCCACGTCGGTCTCGAGATCCGCCGGATCGCCGATCACGAGCTCGTCCATGGCGCCCGCGATCATCTCGATCACCGTGTCCGCGATCTCCTCTTGCAGGAACAGCAGCCGCAGTGCGGAGCAGCGCTGACCCGCGCTCATGAAAGCCGAGGTCACCACATCGTCCGTCACCTGTTCCGGCAACGCGGTCGAATCCACCAGCATCGCGTTCAATCCGCCGGTCTCGGCGATCAGCGGAACGATGGCGCCCTCGCGCGCGGCCAGCATGCGCTGAATGGTGAGTGCAGTGGCCGTCGAGCCGGTCATGGCGACGCCAGACAGTGCGGCGTGGGCGAACGCCGCCGCGCCGAACACTCGGCCGGCGGACGGGGTGAGATGCAGCACGTCGGGACCGACCCCCGCCTCGTGCAACAGTGCGACGAAGCGCGCCGCGATCAGCGGTGTCGGCTCGGCGGGTTTCGCCACCACCGCATTGCCGGCGGCCAGCGCGGCCGTCACCTGCCCCGCAAAAATCGCCAGTGGAAAGTTCCAGGGACTGATGCAGGCGAACACGCCCCTGCCGTGCATCGACAGCTCGTTGAGCTCTCCGGTCGGACCGTCGAGACGCAGGGGCTGGCTGAACTCGTTGCGCGCTCGCACCGCATAATAACGACAAAAATCCACCGCCTCGCGAACTTCCGCGATCGCATCCGGGAAGGTTTTGCCCGCCTCCCGCACCAGCAGCTCGTGAAAGTCCGCGCGCGATTTCTCGAGGAGTGCGGCCGCTTGATCCAGACAGTCCGCCCGAACGGCGCCGCCGAGTGCATTCCACCCGGGCTGTGCGCGGCTGCCCGCATCGAAGGCGCGGGCGATCTCCTCGGGTGTGGCATCGCGAGAGATACCGACGGTTTCGCGCCGATCGGCCGGGTTGGTGACCGCGTGGCCCTGAAACGATGCTTCGCCTTCGCGTGCCGTGGTGGGCGCCGCCGAATGCTTGACGGAGCGGCGGGCGGCCACCCCGGTGAGCAGCGTCTCGAGTTCGCGCGGGTCGCCCAAGTCCGCTCCGAGCGAGTTTCGCCTATCGGCGTAGAGCGCGACGGGATTCGGCAGCTTCGGGTGCGCGTAGACCTCCAACCGCTCGAGCTCCGTGATCGGATCACGCACGATGTCGGCGACCGGCACCTCCTCGTCCATGAAGCGATTCACGAAGGAGGTGTTGGCGCCGTTTTCGAGCAACCGGCGCACCAGGTACGCCAACAAGTCCTTGTGCTCACCGACCGGGGCATACACGCGCACCGCCGGAAAATTCGCGACACGGCGGGCGGCCTCGGCGTACAGGAGTCGTCCCATGCCGTGAAGCCGCTGGAATTCGTACGCCGCGCCGGGCGGAGCGAGTTCGAGGACCGAGGCGATGCTGTGCGCATTGTGCGTGGCGAACTGCGGGTAGATGACATCCATATGCTTGAAAAGCTGGCCCGCACAGGCGAGGTAGGAGACATCGGTCGTGACTTTGCGCGTGTAGACCGGATAGCCCGGCAAACCGCGCTCCTGACTGCGCTTGATCTCGCTGTCCCAATAAGCGCCTTTGACCAGGCGCACCGTCATGCGCCGCCCGGTCGATCGCGCGGTGGCGGCCGCCCAATCGATCAAGTCCGGGGCGCGCTTGGAGTACGCCTGCACCGCGAGGCCGAGCCCGGGCCAATCGCGGGTGAGCGAATCGCGCGCAAGTTCCTCGATCACATCGAGGGACAGGTCCAGGCGGTCCGCCTCCTCCGCATCGATGGTGAGCTGAATACCGCAAGCCGCCGCGCGGCGTGCGAGTTCGAGCGTCTTCGGGACCAGCCGGCGCATGACTCGCGTGCGCTGCAGTAGCGAATAGCGCGGCTCGAGCGCCGATAGCTTGATGGAGATGCTCGACCGTTCGTGCGCAGGGCGGCCGGCCCGCTGCGCGCCGATGACATCGATCGCGTGCTCGTACGACCGTAAGTACCGGTCCGCATCCCTGAGGGTGCGCGCGCCCTCACCCAGCATGTCGAAGGAGCACAGTGCCACCTCAGGCTCGCGCGCACTGCGCTCGAGCGCTTCCTCGATCGAGCGGCCGACCACGAACTCGCCGCCGATGATTCGCATCGCGCGCCGTACCGCGAGGCGCACCAGAGGCTCGCCCGCTTTGCGCGTGAGCTTGCGCATCCAGCCGTCGGCGTCCACCTTGATCGACGGATCCAGATCCAGAATCCCGCCGGTCAACATGAGACCCCACGTCGAGGCGTTGACGAACAGGGATTCGGATTTGCCCGCATGCGCGGACCAGTCCCCGGTCGCCAGCTGTTCCGCGATCAGCCGATCCGCGGTGGCGTCATCCGGAATGCGCAGCAGCGCCTCGGCAATGCACATGAGCGCGATGCCTTCCTGATTCGACAGCCCGAACTCCTGCAGGAACGCGTCCAGGAAGGGACGCTCGTCGCGGCGCGCCCGCGCGCCCTCGACCAGAGCGACGCCCAGCGAAACCGCGCGGTGGCGCGCTCCGCCGGTGAGCTCGAGTTGGTGCAGCAAGCGGGCGACCGCCTGGTCTTCGGGATACAGGGCATGCTCCCGGGCCGCCGCACGCGTCGGGTCGGACGGTGGCGGCGGGGAATGGTCCTGGGGATTGGCGGCCATGGCGTAGTCCTCGGAGGAAGCGCGGTCAAAAAGGTGCGGACGCTAGTATCCGCAAGGATGAGGGCGAAAACCAGAAGGGGCGTGGCGAGCCCTCGCGGTGCGGGCGGCTAGTCCCCGCGTCCTAAGCGGCCTCGAACCCTGCTCGCGCCGCATCGAGCCCGGCAGCATCTCGCTCGCCGCGCTCCCACCGGCCTTCCCGGGAGGGCTCGGGCAGCCGCATCAACGTGCTCTTGCCGAACAGCGACTCGACCAAATCGACCGCCAGCGCCGCGGTCTTGTTGCGGACATCGAGGGCGGGGTTCAGCTCCATGATGTCGAGCGAACCCACGAGCCCGGTATCGGCGATCATTTCCATGCAAAGCTGCGCCTCGCGGTAAGTCATGCCGCCCGCGACGGTGGTACCGACGCCAGGCGCAATTTCAGGGTCCAGGAAGTCGACGTCGAAGCTGACGTGCACGTGGGTGTCCGGCGTGAGTCCGTCGAGGGCAAGTTCCATGATCCGGCGCACGCCCATCTCGTCGATGGAACGCATGTCGAATACCGGCAGTTCCTGATCGTGGACGAATTTTCGTTCGCCCGGATCGACACTGCGAATGCCGACCTGCCGCACCCATTGCGGCTGAATCGCGGGCGACGCGCCGCCCAGATCGAGCTCGGGCGGCCCGAAGCCGCACAGACAGGCGACCGGCATGCCGTGAAGGCTCCCGCTCGGACTCAACTCGCGCGTATTGAAGTCCGCATGGGCATCGAGCCACAGCACCCGCAGCGGACGATGCGATTCGCGGCAGTGCCTGGCGACCGCCGAAACCGAGCCGACCGACAGGCTGTGATCTCCGCCCAGGAGGATCGGCAGCCTCGAAGCTTGCAGCTCCCGATACACCGCGGCGTGCAGCTCGCGGTTCCAGGCCGCAACTTCGCGCAGGTTCCGGTAACCGCCGACTCGCTGAAGTCCGGGATTGGGCGGGCCGCCGACGTTGCCGCAATCGACGACCTTGAGGCCGCGGGCCGCCAGTGCCGCATGCAGCCCCGCGACGCGCAACGCCTCCGGACCCATCGAGGCGCCACGGTCGCTCGCACCCACATCCGTGGGCGCACCAATGAGACTCGCCACGCGCGTGAACGCTGGGCGGCCGCCGAACGCCTGCGGCTTGCTCATGCCGAGAGCTCCCGCGTGCCGGACTTGCCCCGGGTGGCGGACTTGCGATGCGGCTCGTCCCGACGGCCGCGTGCACTGCCGAGCTTCAATTCGCCGTAAAGATCCTTCGGATCGTCGAGCATCGGGATGAGGTCGATGGACGCTCCCCCGCTCTGCTCGCGGTTCAATCGCTCCAGGTAACGCAGCGCGGAGAAGTCGTTCAGAGCGAAGCCCACCGAGTCGAAAATCGTCACGTCGCGATCGTCGGTGCGCCCCAACTGCCTGCCGGACAACACGTCGGCGATCTCGATCACGCCCTCGGACGCCGCGAGCTGCTGGATTTCGCCCTCGACGCGGGCCTGGGGTTCGAACTCCACCACGATTCGCGCGCGCGGTGAGCGCAAAATGTCGACGTGCAGCTCGGTTTTGCCGGGACAGTCGCCGCCGACCGCATTCAGGTGCATGCCCGGCTCGATCATGTCCGGGGTGAGAATCAAGGCGTTGCGCTTGTCCGCGGTCACCGTGGTCACGATGTCGGCGCCGCGTACCGCCTGTCGCGTGTCGGTGCACGCAATGACCTCCAACCCGGCCAGGCGTTCGGCCTCGAGGTTGAGCCTGAGCTTGGCGGTCGCTTCGGGATCGGTATCGAACAGCCGCAGCTCGCGAATGCCGAGCATATGGTGGAACGCGATGGCCTGGAACTCGCTTTGGGCTCCATTGCCGATCAAGGCCATCACCCGGCTCCCGGCGCAGGTCATGCGTCGGGCCGCCAGCGCCGACATGGCCGCGGTGCGCAGGGCCGTGACGAATGTCATCTCGGACAGCAGCATGGGATATCCGCTCGCTACGTCGGCCAGCACGCCGAACGCGGTGACCGTGAGCAGTCCGGCGGCCGTGTTCTTCGGATGACCGTTCACGTACTTGAACGAATAAAGCCGGCCGTCGCTGGTCGGCATCAGTTCGATCACGCCGGCCGCCGAATGAATCGCGTGGCGGGCCGATTTCTCGAACTCCTGCCAGCGTAAATAATCCGCCTGAATTTCCCCCGCCAGCGCCTCGATGAAGGGGGCGATCCCCACCGTGGAAACCAGTTCGCCGAGGCGTTTCGTGCCGATGTAGCTGACCATGCCGTTGTCTCTCTTTTTAGATGATTGGCAGGGACTCCCCCGTGCCGATCCGCAGTGTCATCCAAGCAGGTGCTAATTAATAGATAGAAAACTGATTGAAAAGACCATAAAATTGACATATTGATAGCCATAAATGGCATTTTGTGGATAATACCGACCGACACCTGCTTTCCCTGCTACGCAACGACGCCCGCATGACCATTGCCGACATGGCGAAGGCCGTCGGGGTCTCGCGCGGTACGGTGCAAAACCGCATCGCCCGCCTGGAAGCCGACGGTATCGTGCTGGGTTACACCGTGCGCCTCAGGAGTTCCGCCGAGGATCAAAGCATCCGCGCACTCATGACCGTCGCGGTCGAAGGCAATCGTACTGACGAGGTATTGAAGGCGTTGCGGGGCGATCCGGCGGTATGCGCACTCCACACCACGAATGGACGCTGGGACATCGTCGCCGAGCTTCGCACCGACACCCTCGAGGCCGTCGATCGGGTGCTGGGCCGGATCCGCCTCATCGACGGCATATCCAACACGGAAACGAGCTTACTGCTCTCGACGCACAAGTGAGCCGCTAGCGGTAACCATCATTGGCCCGGAATCGTCGCCAGGAATAAATTCACCGGCCCCCGCATGTCAGCGGAGCGCGCGGCCACGACATGCACCTCGTCCTCTTCCCGCCCCGAGAGAAGCGCGAGATCCCACGGGCCGAGCTGATCCGTGGTTCCGCCGCGAGCGAGCTCGACCCCCGCATCGATCGGGAACACCAGCATCGAGTCATGGCCAGCCAGCCGGAACGAACGTCGCTCTTGCAAAGGCTCGACCCGCGCCCGAACGCCGCGCAGTCTCTTCGACACCATGAGGTTCAAATCCACACAGGGGCCATCTTCGAGCTCGCAATGCGTGGCGAGGCCGCCGTCGAATTCCTGCATGTCGCCGACGCTGCGCAATGCGCGGACCTGAGGCGCGGGTCCGCCCGAAAACTTCAGCACCACGCCCGCGCCCTTCAGCAACACCATGAAACGGTGGTAGGCGGCGAATTCCGAAAAAGGACCGGCGGCGTCGATCCGCGCGACGCTCACCCGCCAATCGAACGAATCTCCGTCCGGCGGCACCCGAATGGCCTCGTGGGTGACGCCGCCGCCGTTCTTCCACGGCACGGCGACGAACGAGGATTGTCGAATGATGCGCATGTGCCAAAATGATACCGAACTATGAGCGCACCTTGCGATGTGGTGATCATCGGCGCGGGAATCGCGGGACTGGCCGCGGGCCGGCTGCTCGCGCGCGCGGGCCGGCGGGTGACCCTCATCGAAGCCCGTGATCGGGTGGGCGGTCGCATTCACACCCATCATTTGGCGCCGGATCTGCCGATCGAACTCGGCGCAGAGTTCATTCACGGTCAGCCGCCCGCCCTCTGGGCGCTGATTCGCGAGGCCCACCTGCCGACCTACGAGCTCGAGGGCTCCGAGCTCGAGTATGAAGGCGGTCGCCGCAGCACGCGGGGCGATCTGCCGGGGCATGCCCATCACGTGCTCGAGGACATGATGCAATGGCTCGCGCGCAAGCCCGCGGGCACCGATATGAGCTTCGAGCAATATCTCGAGTCGCATCCAACCGAGGCCGACGCCGCTGAAGCCGCAACACGATATGTCGAGGGGTTCAACGCGGCGGATCAGCGCCGCATCGGCATCGCCTCACTCGCCAAGCAGCAGCGCGCAGAGGATGCCATCGAAGCAGATCGTCTGTTTCGTGTCTCCTCGGGATACGATGCCGTGCCGAAATTTCTCGCCGCCGAGTTCGCTCGCGCCGGCGGGACGCTCGAATTGCAAACGCCGGCGCAACGAATCGACTGGCGCCGCGGGTCGGTCACCGTGACGGCCAAGAACGCGCGCCGGGTTGAGGTACACGCGCGGCGTGCGCTCATCACGGTGCCCTTGGGCGTGTTGCAAGCGGGCACGATTCAATTCGAGCCGCGCCCGGCGGCAATTCTCGAACAGGCGGATCGATTGGCCATGGGAGCCGTCATGCGGATCGTGCTGGTGTTCAGCACCAAGTTCTGGCCTGAGAATCTCAGCTTTCTGTTCACGCCGTCGGATCTGCCTGCCACGTGGTGGACCCCCATGCCGAGCGGCGCGCCCACCCTCACGGGTTGGACGGGCGGCCCGAAGGCCGCTGCTCTGGAGCGAACCGCAGGGCAGCACGCGGGCCGGCCCGCGCTGCTGACCCGCTGTCTTTCGACACTCGCCAAAGTGTTCAATCGGCCCCGTTCCGAGCTCGAGGCATTGCTGTTGAGCTGGCACACCCATGATTGGCAGACGGACCCCTACGCCGGGGGCGCATACAGCTACGTCCCCGCGGGAGCGCTGGACGCCCCCGAACGCATGACGCAGCCCATCGAGGACACGCTCTATTTCGCCGGTGAGCACACGGACGTTACGGGTCATTGGGGAACCGTCCACGCCGCACTTCAATCCGGTACATTGGCCGCGGAGCGGTTACTTCGGTCGCGGCTCGGCTAAAGTCCTACAGGGGGACCTCGCCACCGGCTTACAGCTCCGGGGGCAGCCGCGCCCTATGCTGTGAGACCCTATGCTTTTTTTCGTCCATGGGAGCAGAACACTTTGTTGACCGAGCATGACATCTATCTGTTCAGGGAGGGCAGCCATGGGGGCCTCTATTCGAAGCTCGGATGTCATCTGCTCGACCGCGGCGGTGCCTCGTTCGGTGTCTGGGCGCCGAATGCCGCCAAGGTTTCGGTGATCGGCGACTGGAACGGCTGGGGGGCGCATGAGGACGCGCTCACCCGGCGGGCGGACGGCTCGGGCATCTGGGAAGGCACCGCACCGGCCGCGCAACGCGGGCAGGCGTACAAGTATCGAATCGCCTCCGCGGTCAACGGTTACACCGGAGAAAAGGCGGACCCCATCGGCTTCTATTGCGAACTCGCGCCCGCCACGGGTTCGAGAATCTGGTCGCTCGAGTGGACCTGGCAGGACGCGAGATGGATGGAATCGCGTGCTGCACGCAACGGGCTCGATGCGCCGATGTCCATCTACGAGCTGCATCTGGGCTCCTGGAAGCGTAAGGACGGACACCTTCCCAACTACCGTGACGTCGCCGAAGAGCTCGCCGACTACATGTTGCGACTCGGATTCACGCATGTGGAGCTCATGCCGGTCACCGAACATCCGTTCTACGGGTCCTGGGGCTACCAGACCACCGGGTATTTTGCGGCTTCCGCGCGCTATGGAACGCCTCAAGACCTCATGTACTTCGTCGATCACCTGCACCAGAAAGGCATCGGTGTGATCCTCGACTGGGTGCCATCACACTTTCCCACCGATGCACACGGCCTGATCTATTTCGACGGAACCCATCTGTACGAGCATGCCGATGCGCGTCAGGGTTTTCATCCCGAATGGAACTCCGCCATCTTCAACTACGGACGTAATGAAGTACGCAGTTTCCTGGTGTCGTCCGCGCTGTTCTGGCTGAAGCATTACCACATCGATGGGTTGCGGGTCGATGCGGTCGCCTCAATGCTCTATCTCGACTATGCGCGCAAGCAGGGCGAATGGATCCCGAACCGCTTCGGCGGTCGCGAGAACCTCGAGGCGACCGAGTTCTTGCGCGACTTGAATCGCGCAGTGTACCGCGATCACCCGGACACGACGATGATCGCCGAAGAATCGACCGCCTGGCCGATGGTGTCGCGTCCCACCGATATGGGAGGACTCGGTTTCGGCCTGAAATGGAACATGGGCTGGATGCACGACACCCTCGCCTACATGCAGCAAGATCCGCTCTACCGGCGTTATCACCACGGCCAGCTCACGTTCTCCCTGATCTACGCCTTCAACGAGAACTTCGTGTTGCCGCTGTCGCACGACGAGGTCGTGTACGGCAAGGGGTCGCTGATCGGCAAGATGCCGGGCGACGGCTGGCAACAGTTCGCCAACCTGCGCGCGCTGTTCGGCTACATGTGGGGCCATCCCGGCAAGAAGCTCTTGTTCATGGGCGGCGAGTTTGGACAGCGGCGCGAATGGACGCACGAAGGCGAGCTCGAATGGTGGGTGACCTCGCTCCCCGAGCACGCCGGCATGCAGCGCTGGGTGAGCGATCTGAACCGCGTATACCGCAGCGAGCCGGCCCTGTACCGGATCGATTTTTCGCCGGAAGGATTTGAATGGCTGGATGTGGACAATGCGGACGCGAGCGTCATCGCATTCCTGCGCAAGGGCGGCGCCGACGTTGCGCCCGTGCTCGTCGCATGCAACTTCACACCGGTGCCGCGCACCAATTTTTTGATCGGCGTACCCAAACGTGGTGTGTGGCGCGAGATCTTGAACAGCGACGCGCGCGACTACGGCGGTGCGGGCTGGGGAAACCTGGGCGCGGTGGAATCGGTGCCCGTGTCCACTCACGGACGCGTCGAATCGGTGAATCTGACGCTTCCCCCGCTTTCCACCATCATGCTGCGGTGGGAGCCCCGTGGCTGAGCGGAGCGGCAGTGACGGCCGCGTTCGTGCCGTCATCGACTCGCTTTCGCCCACCGTCGATGGTGGACGCTTCCCCGCCAAGCGCATTGCCGGCGAACCGGTGTGCATCGAGGCCCACTGCTTCGCCGATGGGCACGACAGGCTTCGCGTCAGGCTGCGCTGGAACACCCCCGGAAAGCCGGAATCTTCGATGAACGAGACGGACATGGCGGACCAGGGCAACGATGTCTGGATCGCCGAGTTCACCCCTCCCGTGCCGGGCCGCTATCAGTGCGAGATATCGGCCTGGGTGGATCACTTCGAGTCGTGGCGCAGGGAGCTCGAGCGGCGCGAGGACCTTGCCGACGTGAAGGTGGCGCTGCAGGTCGGAGCTGCGCTCGCCCGGGAGGCTGCGGCACGCGCGCGCGGAAACGACGCCGCCAGCCTCGATGACTGGGCGTCGCTCCTGGGCGATCGCGCGAAGGACCACTCGGCGGCAGCACCCGATAGGGAGTCCCTCAAGGCGCTCGCGCTCGACCCGGCCAAGGCAAGTCTCGTCGCCCGCTACCCGGACACGCGACTGGCCGCCACCGCCTCTCTCGAGATCGCGGTGGACCGCAAGCGCGCCGCCTTCTCGAGCTGGTACGAGCTGTTTCCGCGTTCCACCGCGGCGGAGCCGACCCGTCACGGTAGCTTCAAGGATGTCGAGGCGCGTCTCCCCTATGTGGCCGAGATGGGCTTCGACGTGCTCTATTTCCCACCCATACAACCCATCGGCCGCGTCAACCGCAAGGGCGTCAACAACACGCTCGAGGCGCAGCCCGGGGACGTGGGCAGCCCCTGGGCCATCGGATCCGCGGAAGGCGGGCACAAGCAGATCCTGCCGCAGCTCGGATCCTTGGAGGATTTCAGGAACTTGAATGCCCGGGCCCGGAGCCTCGGATTGGAGATCGCCCTCGACATGGCGTTCCAATGCGCACCCGATCACCCGTACGTGCGTTCGCATCCGGACTGGTTCAAGCATCGTCCCGACGGCAGCATCCAATATGCGGAGAACCCCCCCAAGAAATATCAGGACATCTACCCGTTCGATTTCGAGACCGACGATTGGCGTGCTCTGTGGGAGGAGCTGAAGAGCGTGATCGAGTTTTGGATCGGGGAGGGCGTGCGGATATTCCGGGTCGACAATCCGCACACCAAGGCGTTTGCGTTCTGGGAATGGGTCATCAACGAGATCCGGCTCGCAACGCCCGATGCGATCTTCCTTGCGGAAGCTTTCACGCGGCCGAAGGTGATGCACCGCCTGGCAAAGCTCGGGTTCACGCAGTCGTACACGTATTTCACGTGGCGCAACACCAAGCGGGACTTGACCGAGTATTTCACCGAGCTCGCGCAGGGACCCGGAACGCAGTATTTCCGGCCGAATGTCTGGCCGAACACGCCGGACATTCTGCAGGAAACGCTGCAATCGGGGCTGCGCGCGGTATTCGCGGCGCGGCTCATCCTGGCAGCGACGCTCTCGGCAAACTATGGCATCTACGGCCCCACTTTCGAGCTCATGGAAAGCGTCCCGCGCGAGCCGGGCAGCGAGGAATACCTGAATTCCGAGAAGTATCAGCTTCGCCATTGGAGCCTCGACCGGCCCGAGAGCCTGCGCTCGCTGATCGCCCGGATGAACCACGTGCGCCGCCAGAACGCCGCCCTGCAATCCGACCGCTCGTTGAAATTCTGCGCCGTGGACAACGAGAATCTGATCGCCTACCGGAAGAGTGACGAGGCATCGGGGAACATCGTGCTCACCGTGGTCAACCTGGATCCGCAGCGGGTGCAGTCCGGATGGGTGGAACTCGATATCGAAAGCCTCGGGCTCGATCCGGTCCGTCCATACCAGGTGCACGATCTGTTGAGCGAGCAGCGCTTTGAGTGGCGCGGCGCCCGTAACTTCGTCATGCTGGATCCGGCGCGGCTGCCGGCGCACGTGTTCGTGTTGCGCCGGCAGCTGCGCAGCGAGCATGATTTCGACTACTTCGTGTAAGACACGAGCCTCCATGAACGACGGTGCACCACCTGCCCTGGATCCCGCGACACTCTCCGGCCTCGATGTCGATGATCCGCTCTGGTACAAGGATGCGGTCATCTATCAGCTCAACCTCAAGGCGTTCCTGGACTCGAACGACGACGGGATCGGTGATTTTCAAGGCCTGACCTCCAAGCTCGGCTACATCCGCGATCTGGGCGTCAACACCATCTGGCTCATGCCGTTCTATCCGTCGCCGCTCAAGGACGACGGCTACGACATTGCCGACTACAAGAACGTGCACCCGCAATACGGGACCCTCGACGATTTCCGCACCATGCTGCGCGAGGCGCACCGCCTGGGACTCAAGGTGATGACCGAGCTCGTCATCAACCACACCTCGGATCAGCATCCCTGGTTTCAAGCGGCGCGCAGGGCGCCGCCCGGCTCACCCGAGCGCGATTTCTACGTTTGGAGCGACACCGATCAGAAGTACCTGGGCACGCGCATCATCTTCATCGACACCGAAACGTCCAACTGGACATTCGATCCGGTCGCGAAGCAATACTACTGGCACCGCTTTTTCAGCCACCAGCCGGATCTCAATTTCGACAATCCGAAGGTGATGAGCGCGGTGCTCGAGATCATGCGCTTCTGGCTCGACATGGGCGTGGACGGCTTCCGCCTGGATGCCATCCCGTATCTCGTGGAGCGCGAGGGCACCAACAACGAAAATCTGCGCGAGACGCACGACGTGATCAAGCGGCTGCGCGCCGCGATCGATGCCAATTACAAGAACCGTTTTCTGCTCGCCGAGGCGAACCAGTGGCCCGAGGACGTGCGCGAGTATTTCGGCGACGGCGACGAATGCCACATGGCCTACCACTTCCCGCTCATGCCGCGGATCTACATGTCCATCGCGCAGGAGGACCGCTACCCCATATCGGAGATCATGCAGCAGACGCCCGACATTCCCGAGGCCTGTCAATGGGCGATATTCCTGCGCAATCACGATGAGTTGACCCTCGAGATGGTCACCAGCAAGGAGCGTGACTACATGTACACGACCTACGCGGCGGACGTGCGCGCGCGCATCAACTTGGGGATCCGCCGGCGGCTCGCGCCGCTCATGGAGAACGACCGGGAGCGAATCAAGCTGATGAACAGCCTGCTCCTTTCCATGCCCGGCTCGCCCACCTTGTACTACGGCGACGAGATCGGCATGGGTGACAACGTATTCATCGGCGATCGCAACGGCGTGCGCACGCCGATGCAATGGAGCCCGGACCGCAATGCCGGCTTCTCGCGCGCTGATCCGCAGCGGCTGTATCTGCCGCCGATCATGGATCCGATCTACGGCTATCCGTCCATCAACGTCGAGGCCCAATCCCGCGATCCGAGCTCGCTCCTGTCGTGGACCAAACGCATGCTCGCGGTGCGCAAGAACACAAAGGCATTCGGACGCGGCACACGGCGCTTCCTGCGGCCCGGCAACCGCAAAATACTGGCCTACCTGCGCGAGCATGGCGAGGACAGCATCCTCTGCGTCGCGAACCTTTCTCGCTCCGCGCAACCGGTGGAGATCAACCTCCCTGAATTCAAGGGACGTGTGCCCGTGGAGATGCTCGGACGCACGACGTTCCCGCCGATCGGCGATCTACCCTATCTGCTCACGCTGACGGGCTACGGCTTCTACTGGTTCAAGCTGACCAAGGATGCCGAGGCGCCCTCTTGGCACGAACAGATCCTGTCCCTCGACGAGCGACCGGTGCTCGTGCTGTTCGACGGCTGGAGCAGCCTGTTCCGCGACCGCGTGGTGCCATGGCGCATCGGCATGGCGGAGAAGACGCGTTTGCAATTCGAGACCGACACGCTGCCGAGATTCATCGAGACTCAACGCTGGTACGCCGCGAAGGGCACACCCATCGAGCGCGCGCACATCATCGATCACGTGCTGTGGCAGGAGGGAAAAACGAGCTGGATCGTCGCCCTGCTGCAGGTCACCGCGGGTGGGGAAGCCGCAAACTACTTCATGCCGCTGGCCCTTGCCTGGGAGGAGCGCGACGAGGAACGCGTGCGCAACATTTCCACGGCCGCCATCGCCAAGATCCGCCAGCAGTCGAGCGTCGGCGTGATGGGCGACGCCTTCGCCGATGAGGCGTTTTGCCAGTCGCTGGTCACGGCGATGGCGAAGCCGCGGGAAATCGCGACTGCGCAGGGAAAGCTCGAATTCCGCCCCACCGCCGCGTTCAAGCGCCTGGCGGGCGCCGATGTCGGCTCGCTTCCTGCCGCCCGGCCGCAGGGCTCGAGCTCGAACACCATCGTCGTTCTCGGTGAGCGGCTGATTCTCAAGGGCTATCGGAGACTGCGCAGCGGCGCGAGCCCGGAACTCGAAATAGGCATGTATCTGACGGACACCGTGCACTTCGCCAATTGCGCACCGCTGGCAGGCGTCCTGCAATATCGGGACAAGGACGCTGAGCCCACCCTGCTCGCGATGCTGCAGGCCTATGTCGCGAATCAAGGCGACGGTTGGACCTGGTCACTCGAGTACCTGCGGCGCCATCTCGAGGAACATCGCACGGCACCCGCCACCGACGCGCCGCCCGCGAACGCGCATGACGCCTACCTGGCGATGATCCGAATACTCGCGGTACGCACGGCCGAGCTCCATCGAGCGTTGGCCACGCCCACGAAGGAACCCGCGTTCGCCCCGCAGCCGCTCACGCGCGCGGATCTCGACGCCTACAAGCAGCGTGCGACCGAGGAGGCCAAGAACGCGCTCAACCTCTTGAAGGGCCACGTGGGCGAGCTCACGGGCCCTGACCGCGACAAGGCCAACGCCGTGCTCGCGGCCCGGGATGAGATTCTACGGCGAATTGCAGCCTCCGTCGCCTCGGAGCCCAAGGGGACCAAGATCCGCATCCACGGGGACTACCATCTCGGCCAGGTCCTGCTGACGCGCAACGATTTCATCCTCATCGATTTCGAGGGCGAGCCCGGCCACAGCCTCGAAGAGCGGCGGGCGAAGCAATCGCCGCTGCGCGACTTGGCCGGCATGCTGCGCTCGTTCGGCTACGTCGAGCACAGCGCGCTGCGAGCCGTGGCCCACGACGACGTCGAGCTTGCCAAGCTCGCGCCGCTCGCCCACAGCTGGGCGGTCAAGGTGCGAGCGACGTTTCTGGCAGCCTACGATGCGACGGCGCGCGCTGCGTCGCTTTACGATGCGCTCACGCCCGGGGACGGCCTGCTGGGCTTGTTCGAGTTGGAAAAGGCTTTGTACGAGCTCCGCTACGAACTCGGCAACCGGCCCGCCTGGGCGGGCATCCCCCTGCAGGGCATTCTCGAGTGGGGCGTAACATGATTCTGGATGTCTGGCAGTTGCGCCTCGGAGGTATTCATGCAAAGTCTTGATCTATCGGCGGATGCAGCGCGCGACTTCCTGCACCAGGCATTGGCGTTTCTGCCGGAAATCGTCAAGGCGCTGGCCATCATCCTGCTCGGCTGGCTGATCGCCAAGGCGATTCGTTTCGCGGTCGAACGGGGTCTGCGCGCAATCAACTTCAACGTTCTGACCGAGCGCGCCGGGACCGATCATTTCTTGCAGCAGGGGGGATTGCGCGGCGATACCACGACCCTGTTCGGATTATTCGCCTACTGGCTGGTGATATTGGCGGCGCTGATGAGCGCGGCGCACACGCTTGGGCTTCCGCACGTGGCCGACGTGCTGCACCAGATGGTGCTGTTTTCGCCCAAGCTGCTGGTCGCCATGCTGGCGGTCGTATTCGGATCGTATTTCGCCCGCTTCGTCGGCAGCGCGGTCACCACGTATTGCGTGGAAGCGGGCGTTCCGGATGCGGATCTGCTCGGCAAGCTTGCCCAGTACCTCATCATGGCGTTCGTGATCATGATCGCGTTGAGCCAGGTGGAAGTCGGCGGCGACATCGTGCAGCGGACTTTTCTCGTCATCCTGGCCGGTGTCGTGCTGGCGCTCGCCCTCGCGTTCGGACTGGGCGGCAAGGACTGGGCGGCGGCGCTGCTCGAGCGGTGGTGGCCGCGCCACGGCCGCAAAGACGGCCATTGACCACTGACTTGGTACCCCCACGTGACTTTGCATAAGAAAGTGGTGGACAATTCCAACCGCCGCGGACGCAGTGAGCCGCGGCAGGCACAATGATCCCGGATACCCATGCACTCAATCCTCGTCCCGCTTGGATTTTTGAGCCTGATCGCCGCCGCCGGCTACATCTTCCTGGCGGTTTTCGCGGCAGTGGCGGCGCACATGCGCCGGCAGCCGAGGTCGGTCGTCCTGCGCCCGCCGGTCACGATCCTGAAGCCGCTTTGCGGAGCCGAGCCGGGACTTCACGACAACCTGCGCTCGTTCTGTCTCCAGGACTATCCGCAGTACGAGATCATATTCGGCGTGCGGGATGCGGCCGATTCCGCGTGCGCGGTGGTCGGGCGATTGATGGCGGAGTTTCCCGCGTTGCCGATCCGCCTGGTCGTCGATCCGCAGCTGCACGGCAGCAACCGCAAGGTCAGCAACTTGATCAACATGCTGCCCTATGCGAAACACGAGTTGCTGGTGATGGCGGACAGCGACTCGTTCGTGCGGGACGATTACCTGGCTGCGGTCGCGGGACCGCTGAACGATGGCGGCGTCGGGTTGGTGACGTGCCTGTATCGCGCAATCCCGACGGGCGGCATCTGGTCCAGGCTGGGAGCCATGTACGTCAACGAGTGGTACATGCCCCTGGTCATGCTCAGCTGGCTGTTCGGCTATCGAGGCTACGTTTCCGGTCAGACGTTATGCATGCGTCATTCGACGCTGCGCGCGATCGGCGGTCTCGAAGCGCTCACCAATCAACTGGCCGAAGATCACCGGCTGGGTCAATTGGTACGCGGCCTGAACTTGAGGGTGGAGCTGTCGCCGTACGTGATAGACGGGGAACACCACGAGCCCGATCTTCGATCCGTCGCCCAGCATGAGCTGCGCTGGATGCGCACCATCCGCGCAGTGCGGCCGCGCAGTTTTCTCGGGATATTCCTCACCTTCAGCCTGCCGCTCGCACTTCTGGGCATCGTGTTGGCGGCGGACGCCACCCCCACATCACCGGTGGCATGGGGCCTTTTCGCGGGCGGCGTGGCGGCCCGGATCGCCCTGCATTTCGTGCATCGGATCAAGGGCAGGCGCACCGTGCTGTCGGAACTCTGGCTTTTGCCGCTGTGCGATATGCTGATTCTCTGGGTTTGGCTTCGCAGCTTGTTCACCTCGCGCATTGCGTGGCGTAACAATGAGTTCAATGTCGACGCGGACGGGGTCATCCATCCGTTGCGTTGATCGGCCCATTGCCGGATAACGTTCGCACCGCCGATGCAACCAAAATGAAGGTCTCGATTTATGTCGGCGGCCTGATCGGCCTGGGTTTGCTGATCGGCATCGCCGTGCATACCAATTTGTCCGCCATGGCTCATGTGTTGCGCCTCGGGGGGCTCGGGTTGCTCTGGGTCATTCCGTATCGCGCGTCTTTCTTTCTCCTGTACGCGATCGGTTGGCTGGCCCTGTTGCGCCCAAACCATGCCGCGCGCCGGGCGGGGCTCGCCTATTTTTTCTGGACGACGGCGGTACGAGACGCAGTAGATCGGTTGCTGCCGGTGGCAAGCGTCGGCGGCAGCTTGGTCGGGGTGCGTATGCTGCGGTGGCGCGGCATCGGCGGTGCGCCGGCGGCAGCCAGCGTGATCATCGAGATTTTTCTGACCCTGATCGTGGTTTATCTGTTCACCGCGATGGGCTTGATGCTGCTGGCTGGGTATGGCACGCACAACGATGAATTCCGGCGCGTGCTGACCGTATTCCTGCTCAGCTTGCCCATACCGATAATCGTGCTGATGCTCCTGCGAAACGGTGCGGTGCTCGAGCGACTGAAGTCGTTCATGCATACGGTCGCGGGCGAAACCGCGGTGTCCAGGGGCACGGCTTCATTGGACCAGGAGATTCGCGCGTCCTTGCATCGCCGCCGCGGTTTGCTGGTGGCGGGATCCCTGCAGCTGGTGGCATTTTTTTCCGGTTCGCTCGAAATCTGGTTTGCGCTCCGGCTGTTCGAGCATCCGATCGGCATGGACGCCGCGCTGGTGCTCGAGAGCATGATCCAAGCCGTGCGGCACATCGCCTTCATCATACCGGGCGGCCTGGGAGTGCAGGAGGCGGGACTGATCATATTCGGCCATATCGTCGGCATCGACAGTGAAATGGCCCTCGCGGTCGCGATGGTGAAAAGGATGCGCGAGGTGATCTGGGGAGTGCCTTTTCTTCTCTCGTGGCAATGGGCCGAGGGGCGTCGGTTGCGGGCAACCTAATGAGGCGTTCCCGCTCGCGGCGGCCACATCCGTGCCAAAACGCCATCGTGCAGGACGTATCGGTGCCATAGCGCCGCGAGCGCGTGCAAGCCCGCCACTGTGAAGAGGGCGTAGGCCAGATACCCGTGGATGTCCTCGGTGGGCCCAAATATCGCCTTATTCTTTTTGACCCCTGGGTCGATCTCGAACACGCCGAAATTGAACACCCGGCCGTGGTAAATGAACGTGACGATGCCCAAGATCGGGATGACGAACATCAACGCGTACAGGATCAGGTGCACCGGGCTGGAGAAGCGGCGGGAGAAGGCGCCTATGCCCTCCGGCAGCACAGGCGGCGCATGGCGAAGCCGATATCCCACCCTCGCAAAGAGCACGAGCCACAGCAGAAGTCCGATCAGCGCGTGTATGTTGATCCAGAACGCCTGGGTTTGCTTCGGCCAGGAATCGTGCAGCAAGCCCAATGTGCCGACGATGACGACGAGGCCGAACATGCTCCAGTGGAACGCGATGGCGCCGGGTCGATAGCGCTGCCCGGTCGGCAGCGGATGTGCGAATTCCAAGGGATCGGTCGGCATGTTTTAAGTGCATCCTACAGTCACAGCCCGTTGCCCCCTATTCTGGCTTATTGGAGGCGACTTAAAAACCCCCTTCCCCGTGCTGGGTCCGGCCCATCCGCCGATTTTTGCAAGTCCAGGGCATTCCCAGCTTGACATCGGACCACTCTGCAGCACAAAGTAGCTTCACTTTGCATCGCAAAGTATCAGCGGCGCTGCTGATGCAGAATGCATCAGTCCCGACCTGAAACATGACCGTTTGACGAAAGGAGCGAGTGTTATCAGACGCGCGACGTGGCATCTGGGACTTTTTGTTTGTCTGCTGTTCACGGTCGTCGTGCAGGCCGATGCTCCCTTCGATCTGGCGGGATTGCGCGGCCGGGTGGTCTATCTGGACTTCTGGGCTTCCTGGTGCGGCCCGTGTCGGCAATCCTTTCCCTGGATGCAGACCATGAAGAGCACCTATGAAGAGCAGGGGCTGACCGTGGTCGCGGTCAATCTGGACACGGACCGCGGCGCGGCGGAGAAATTCCTGAATCAGTTTCACCCGACGTTCGATGTGCGATTCGATCCCAAGGGGGATCTCGCCGAGTTTTACAAGGTGCACGGGATGCCTTCGAGCGTGCTGATCGACCGTCACGGCGTGGCGCGTTTTACACACGTCGGATTTCGACCGGTCGATGGCGCCGTCTACGAAGCGCAAATGCGCGAGCTGTTGGCTGAAAAGTAGCTATTTATTTGGAGCGCAAAACAATGATGGGTCGCTTGAGTCTTCTATTCGCAATTCTTGGCACCGTGGGAATCTCCGGCTGCAGCTCTTTGGGCGTCAAACCCTGGCAACGCGATGTGTTGGCGCGCGAGGAGATGCAGCTAGACTCCGATCCTCTCGATGCAGCGATCGATGACCACCTGTACTTCAGCAAAGAAGCGTCCTCGGGCGGGCGTTCCTTTGCCGGCGGGGGCTGCGGATGCAATTGAAGCCGAAGGCACCGCCCTCAGCTGCACGCCGGCGCCTGATGGCCGCGAGCTGCGCGCTGCTGAGCGCGGGCGCCGCCCGCAGCCAGCAATCCGACATCGCTTCTCCCGACAGTACATTGCTCGAGGACTGGTCGGTCGATTCAGCACTCGCGTACTATCACGAGAACGGCCGGATACAAGCGGTCGAGCCGGTGCTCGACGTGGCCAAGGTCTTTGCGGACGGGCAGTCGATCAGCGTCAATGGAACTTTTGACGCCCTCTCGGGCGCGAGCCCCAACGGCGCGTTGCCGAGTCGCGCGGCGCAGACCTTTGCATCCCCCTCGGGAAAGGTGGGGCACCAATACGTCATCGGTCCGGGTCAACTGCCGGCCGATCCCAATTATCATGATACCCGCGCTGCGGTGGGCGGCGGCTGGACCGTGCCGTTCACTCGGGTCGATCAAGTGAGCGTCGGCGGCAAGGTGTCTGCGGAGGAAGACTTCTTCTCCGCCACGGTGAACGCCTCGATCGCCCACGATTTCAACGACAAGAACACCACCCTGTCGTTCGGCATCGACAACGAATTTGACTCGATCCACCCGATCGGCGGCGCGCCGCTCCCCGGCAGCGATTACGCGCTGGCTGAAAAGCAAAAGGGCGGAAAAACCAAGGACGGGGTTGGCCTGCTCTTGGGGCTCACGCAAGTGATGACCCGCAACTGGCTCTCCGAGTTCAACGTGTCGGTCGATAGATTTACCGGCTACATGAATGATCCGTATAAATTCATCTCGGTCATCAACAGCGCGGGCGGCACTGCAGGATACGAGTATGAGAGCCGGCCCGATCAGCGCACACGCAAGAGCGCTTATTGGGAAAATCGTGTCGCCTGGAACTCCCGCATTTCGACCGCCCTGTCGCTGCGCTATATGACCGATGACTGGGCGGTGCGATCCGACACTGCACAGCTGCATCTGCGCTGGTCGTTGTCGAATCGAGATCGCTACATCGAGCCCACCGTTCGATGGTATCGGCAAACGGCAGCAGATTTTTTCACCCCTTTTCTCGTGAGTACGGACAAGGCGGCCACCGGCTACGAGTCATCGGACACCCGCCTGGCCGCGTTTCATGCCATGACCTACGGGGTCAAATTCGCGCAAAGGCTGGAGGGTCTCGGTGGTCGCGCCGGGTCTGAATTCAGCGTGCGCGCGGAGTATTATCAGCAGACATTGGATGTACGGACACCGGTACCCGACGCGCTTCAAGGCCTTGATCTGTACCCCGGCCTCAAGGCGGTTCTCGTTGAAGTTGGGTGGCGGTTTTAGAGTATCGAGCCACGGCGGCGCGACCGCTCGCGCGGCGGAGGGGAGCTCCCGGTGCCCGATGAAGGGTTGATCGTCGAGGCACGAGGGGAGAATCTTCTCGCTGTCAGGTTTACCGCAATGGCGAGCCCTTGCGAAGTGCTGTTGCCTTCAATGAGCACGCATGCCGCGCTCGCCATCGGTGATGTCGCCGCGCAGGAAGCGTGGCGCGTGGAGAAAAAATACAGCCGCTACCGGCATGACAGTGTCATCGCCTGGATTCACGGGAACCGCGGGACGGTTCTCGAAGTGGATGCGGAGACGGCATCGCTGATCGATTTTGCGCGCCAGTGCTTCGAGCTCAGCGAAGGTCTCTTCGATATCACGTCGGGCGTGCTGCGCCGCGCTTGGACTTTCGACGGCTCCGATCGGCTGCCCGATCCCGCATCGATCGAGCACCTCCTGCCCTTGGTGGGTTTCGACAAACTCCAATGGGACGCGCCACGGCTGATGCTCCCGGCCGGAATGGAATTGGATTTCGGCGGCATCGGCAAGGAGTATGCCGTTGACCGTGTCTATGATCTGCTGGCCGCTCGCAATTGGACCCCGTTTCTGGTCAACTTCGGCGGCGATTTGCGCGCCAACCGACCGCCCTCCCATGGCCCATGGCAAGTCGGTATCGAGCGGCCCGACACCGAGCGGGACGCGACGATGATCCTCGATCTGGAGCATGGCGCGCTCGCGACCAGCGGGGATTCGCGCCGCTACCTGCTGAAGGACGGCGTTCGGTACGGGCATATCTTGAATCCCCGCACCGGATGGCCCGTGGCGCACTCCCCGCGCTCGGTGACCGTTGCCGCCAGCAGCTGTACGGAAGCCGGGTTGCTCGCGACCGTGGCGTTGCTGCAGGGTGATCGGGCGCAAGCCTTTCTGGACGAACAAGGCGTTCGCAGCTGGCTCCTGGAGTGAAAAGCAGGTAAAGGATGGCTTCCCATCGGCACGGCACGAAGCCGCCTGCTAGGTTCCGTTCGTCAGCGCATCTTCCTGGCAGGTGATCTTGTCCACATTCACGTTCACGACCCGGGTTGTGTGCGCACCCTCGGCCGTATCCAGATACTGCCGGTCTACGGCGATTGTGCGTCCCGAATGGGGAGATATTTTGTAATTGACCCGTCTCGAGTCCGAACCCGCGGTGCCGTCCGCAGTCTTCCACTGAACGCGGTAAAGAATCGATCCGCTGCAGCCGCCCGGCATGCACTGCTTTCCATCGATGCCGAACGCTATGCGGAACTCGTCACTGTTCAGCCGCATCACGAGCGGTGGTCCGACGAGTGAGACGGTGCGCTTGGCGGAAGTCCCTACGGTCGCGCCGGCGGCCGTACTGGGGCCCGTGCCTGCGGCCACCCCGGCAAGTATTGCGCCACACATCAACATCGATATCATCTTCATCGCGTCATCTCCTGATAAATCCTTCACCCCCTCGCTTCGTATGCGACGTGTAACGATAGGCCCTGGAGCCGCCCGCGCACAAACGATGAATTCTTCACGGCGATCGAAATCCGCTCATGTCACGCGATTTGGATATGCACTGCAGATCATGTCCTCGCATCAGGTTCGTGCAATAATTCCCTTGCGCCGCAGGTCTAATGGCTAGTTGACGAGAAATCTGAGTACTCGTTCACAAATTCGCAATTCAACCAGGGGAAACGCATGTCCACATCATCGATGATTCGCCGAACACATCCGATCGTCATTTTATTCGCCGGCCTCGCCTGCGCGTCGCTGGCATCCGCCGACGACATGGCGTCGTTCGCCACCGGCGGTTATGCGCGCGGTCTTCGCACCATGGACGAAATGCACAAGATCGACACCGATGGAGACGGCACGGTCTCGAAGGCCGAATGGCTCGCCTATCAGGAGAAAGTCTGGACCGCGCTCGACAAGGCAAAGTCAGGAACGGTCGACGAGAAGGCGTTCCTTGCTCCGTCGCACGAAATGGCGACGTTCGCGACCGGCGGTTACGCGCGCGGCCTCCAGACCAAGTCAATGATGCACAAGATCGACACCGACAACGACGGCACGGTCTCACACGATGAATTCATCGCCTATCAGACCAAGCTGTTCGACATGATGGACAAGAACCACATGGGGTCACTTGGCCCGCAGGAATTTCTGGGCAAGTAGCGGGGTGGTTCACAGGCGATCGAGGGTGCCTTTATCCATGGTCGATGCGTAATATTTCGCCAAGGCGGCACGGAACACGCGATCGTCCGCGGCGGCCTTGGCGAACAGCGTCAGCGATGAGTGAAATTTGAGGAAATCGGGATAGCCGAAGATGTCCTCGATCGAGCGGCCTTCCAAGTCGGTCACGAGCCCGGTGCATTCCTTCAGTCGTTCTCCCAGCACCGGATGCTGCAGATACGCCCGTGCTTCGTCGAGCGAGGAAATCGCGTATTTCTGCGCCATCGCGCTGTGACCCAGCCCCTGGATTTGCGGGAAGACGAACCACATCCAATGGGTCCGCTTGCACCCCTGGCGCAGCTCACTCGTCACCGCTGCGTAAACTCCGCTTTGCGCGTCGAGAAAGCGTGTCAGGTCGTAGCGATCGGCCGTCATACTTTCCTGCCGTCTTCGGTGTCACCGCGCGCGCGTCGGTCCGGCGGCTGCGGCGGCGCTCAAAGCTCCGCGATCTGCCTGATCGCCGCCACCAGCGCATCGCGCGATTCGGGATCGGCGAACTTGACCACCAATTTCCCCGATCCGGCGGCCCGCTGATGCAGCTGCACGTGGAGGGATTTCGTCTTCAAAAGCTCGCTGACGATGGGCGCAGCCGGCTCGGTGCCGGAATCTTGGTCGGATTCCAGGGCTTTGCGCACGAGTTGCTCCGTCTCGCGCACCGAGCACTCACGGGCCGCCACCAGTTGTCCAAGCCGCAATCGGTCCTCGTCGCTCTCGAGCCCGAGAAGCGCGCGCCCGTGCCCCATGGCAAGCGCTCGCTCGTCGATCAACGCAACTATTTCCGGCGGCAATTCCAACAGCCTCATGAGGTTCGTCACCGCCGCGCGCGAGCGGCCGACTAGATCCGCGATTTCTTGATGAGTCAGGGCAAATTCATCGACCAGCCGCTTGAACGCTCTAGCCTCCTCCGCCGAAGTCAGTTCCTCGCGTTGGATGTTCTCTACCAGGGCCACCAGGGCGGCTTCCCGATCAGAGAGCTCACGGACGATGGCGGGTATGTCCTTGAGGCCGGCCAGCTTGGCCGCCTGCCATCGCCGCTCCCCGGCGATGATTTCGTATCGCACCCCGTCGCGCTGTCCGGGAGGCAGCGGCCGAATCACGATCGGCTGAAGGACGCCATTCGCCTTGATGGAGGCCGCGAGTTCCTCGAGCGGCTCCGGCTGGATATCGCGGCGCGGTTGAAACGCGCCCGGCCGCATGAGCGATACCGGCAGGGTACCGGCGCCTCGGCTCGGGCTCACGGAAAGCTCGGCGCCGAGAAGCGCACCGAGACCACGGCCCAATCCTCTCGCTTCGCTTGACATCACCGGCCTCCCCGCCGCGAGGCGGCTGCAACTGGTTTCAGATCCCACATAACCCGCGGCGGTGACGAAGCCCATCGCCGCAGGTACCATCCCGACATGAGAATACTATTTTTCGGCGCGCACTTCCCGCGACCGAATAACGCGACCATAGGTACCTGGGCTCTGTCGCAAGTTTCGGCGCTACGCGCGCTGGGCCACGAGATCAAGGTCGTGTCTCCGGTCCCCGCCGTTCCGGTCCTGGCCACGAAGATTCTCGGCCGCGGCACCTCGGCACTATGTCCACCGCGGCATACCTGGGGCGATATCGAGGCGCTGTACATCCCCTGGGTCGTGTATCCGGTCGGTCCGCTGTCCAAGACCTTCCACCGTCGCCCCGGCTTGTTCGTAAAGCCCGCCTGGATGCTCACATCCCGCGAGTTTCTTTCGATCGCGGCCGACTACGCGCCGGACGTGATTTTTGCTCATCACGGGCAGCTTGCCGGTTTCGTCGCGGCGCGCGTCGCGCGCAGGCTCGAGATCCCCTTTTTCATCACCGAGCATGATTTTGACGAGATCGATGTCTGCGCCCACAACACGCGCCGACGGGATTTCTACCGGGAGGTTACAACGGGGATCGGAGCGTGGATCGCCGTCGCGGACCGCATGCGGGCGTCGATGAACCGCATTTTCCCCGGCGTTCCCGCCGTCACCATCCACAATGGCGCGGAGCCGGTGCCTCGGGAGATGGCGGCTGTTCCCCGTCCGGCAGCCTTCGTGGGCCGGGTGGTCGTGCTATGCGTCACCTTCATGTACAAGCGAAAAACCGTGCCCTTGTTGATCGAGGCCTTCGACAGCATCGCCGACCGCTATCCCGACGCACTTCTGGCGATCGGCGGCGACGGAGACGACATGCCCGCGGTCCGGAGCGCTCTCGACAACGCGCGGCACGGATCGCAGATCCTGCTGTTGGGCGCCCTCAAGCACCGGGAGGTCATGCAATACATGGCCTGGTGCGATGTTTTCGCCCTGATCGGAGGTGACGAGCCTTTCGCCACCGTCTTCTCCGAGGCCATGTCGGCGGGCAAGCCCATCGTGTTCGCTTCGGACGGAGGCATTACCGACGTGGCGAAAGACGGCGTTCACGGCTTCAGCGTGGAGCCCGGCGACGCCCCATCCGCCGTCTCCGCGCTCGACCGGCTGTTAGCCGATGCCGGATTGCGCGAGCGGCTTGGCCGGAATGCCGCCGCGTTGGCGGGTGAGCTCACCTGGGCGCAAAACGCGCGCAATGTCTCAACGGTGTTTGAAACGGCGCTTTGAATCGGCTTGGCTCCGGACGCCCCGGGTCCCGCAGCGCTCACCTTGCAGCGTGAGCCCGCCACTCGACCGATATGATGATCAGACCGCTCGCTCCGATGAGCAGCGCGCCCAGCAGGACGAAGGCGTCCGGTGGGCTGCCCCAAACCACGTATTGGATGACGAACGCCCATGCAAGACTGGTGAATTCGAGCGGAGCGATGGTCGTGGCGGACGCCCGTCGCAGTGCCTCGAACACCAGGAATTGGGACAGCGCACCGGCCAGCGAGAGCGCAACCAAGAGCAACCCGTCGTGGAGCGAAGGGGTCTTCCACACCCAGGGAAGCATCATTCCCGCCAGCAAAAAGAACCCCAGATTGGTCATCACCATGTTCACGCTGGTCGGCTCCGCCAGCTTGGTCAACCGAATCAGGATGGTGGACACCGACCAAAGCGCCGCCGCCCCGAGCGCCAGGAATATCGGTCCGGAGGCGCCGATGCCGGGACGGCAGGCGATGAGGACGCCGACGAAACCCATGGAAATGGCGAGCCATCGGCCGGCGGTCACTCGCTCGCGCAGAATGGGGCCGGCCATGAAGGCGACCAGGATCGGCGAGCCGAAGTAAATGGTGACCATTTCGGAGAGCGCCAGATAGCGGGCGGCGGAATAATAAAGCGCCCATGCGGCCACGATGATGAGCGCCCGGGCACCCAATAGCAGCCGGACGGGGGACCGGAAGGCTCTGGGAAACGGGCTGACCCCGTTGAACGCGGCGACTAGCAGCAGGATGACGCAACTGCGCACGAACATGATCTGCCAGACCGACAGATCCTTGACCAGGAGCTTCGCGATGGCGTCGTGGATGGGGAATACGAAGAAGCCGGCGAGGCCGAAAGCGACCCCCTCGATGCTGGAGCCGGCCTGAACGGTTGACCTGAACTTGGATGCCGTCATCTAAAAAAAGGCCCCGAACTCTTTCGAGCCCAGGGCCATGTCTTTTGCTCGTTTTCTAATTATCGTTATTCGGCTGCTTCTGTGTCCCCCGCCGGTACCGCATCATCTGTCTCACCGATGCCGCCGCTCACATCCATGAAGCTGCGGCGCCGGCCGTCATCCGAAGCGCGTCGACGGCGTGCATGATACGCGAAGCCGGTGCCCGCGGGAATCAGGCGGCCGACGATCACGTTCTCCTTCAGACCGCGCAGGTCGTCCTTCAGGCCCCGCACAGCGGCCTCGGTGAGCACGCGGGTGGTCTCCTGGAAGGAGGCCGCCGAGATGAAGGACTCGGTGGCGAGCGACGCCTTGGTGATGCCCAAAAGGAGCGGTTCCCAGGTCGACTGATGCTTGCCCTCGCTCTTCTGCTTGGCGATCACGTCCAGGAGCCGGCCGCGATCCATCTGCTCACCCTTGAGCAGCGCCGAATCGCCGGCATCCAGCACCTCGATCTTGCGCAGCATCTGCCGCACGATGACTTCGATGTGCTTGTCGTTGATCTTGACGCCCTGCAGCCGGTAGACGTCCTGGATCTCGCGCACCAGGTAGTTGGCCAGCGCCTCGACTCCCTGGAGCCGCAATATGTCATGCGGGTTGGGCTCGCCGTCGGCGATGACCTCGCCCTTCTCCACCTGCTCGCCCTCGAAGACGTTGAGGTGACGCCACTTCGGAATCAGCTCCTCGTACTTGTCGCTCTGCTCGTTGGTGATGATCAAGCGGCGCTTGCCCTTGGTCTCCTTGCCGAAGCTGACCGTGCCCGAGCGCTCGGCCAGGATCGCCGAGTCCTTGGGCTTGCGGGCCTCGAACAAGTCCGCCACCCGCGGCAGACCGCCGGTGATGTCGCGGGTCTTCGAGGATTCCTGCGGGATGCGGGCGATAACATCGCCCACCGAGACCTTGGCCCCGTCCTCCAGGCTCACGATCGCGCCCGCGGGGAGCGCGTACACGGCCGGAATGTCGGTGTTGGCGAAGGTGACTTCCTTGCCCTTGGCGTTGGTCAGGCGCACGACCGGACGCAGGTCCTTGCCGCCCGAGCCGCGTTGCTTGGGATCCAGAACCACGGTCGAGGTCAGGCCGGTGACATCGTCCACCTGGGTCGCCACGGTGATGCCGTCGACGAAGTCGGAGAACTTGATCATGCCGGCGACTTCCGTCACCACAGGGTGGGTATGCGGATCCCAATTCGCGGTCGACTGACCGGCCGCCACGACATCCCCATCGTTCACGGTGATGGTCGCGCCGTACGGGATCTTGTAGCGCTCGCGCTCCCGGCCGAACTCATCCACCACGCCCAACTCGCCCGAGCGCGAGACCGCGACCAGGTGGCCCTTCTCATGACGCACGGTCTTGATGTTGTGCAGGCGGATGGTGCCCTTGCTCTTGACCTCGACCCCGTTGGCCGCCGCTGCTCTCGATGCCGCGCCGCCGACGTGGAAGGTACGCATGGTGAGCTGCGTTCCCGGCTCGCCGATCGACTGCGCCGCAATCACGCCCACGGCCTCGCCAATGTTGATGCGATGCCCGCGGCCGAGGTCTCGGCCGTAGCATTGCGCGCACACGCCGTAGCGGGTCTGGCAGGTGATGGGCGAACGCACCATGACCTGGTCGATACCCATCTTCTCGAGAAGCTTGACCAGCTTCTCGTCGATCAGCACGCCCGACTTGACCAGCACCTCGCCCGAGGAGGCCACGACCACGTCTTCGGAGACCACGCGCCCGAGGACGCGCTCGCCGAGGCCCTCGACCACATCGCCGCCTTCGACGATCGGGGTGATCGAAAGACCATTGACGGTCCCGCAGTCGATTTCAGTGACCACGAGGTCCTGCGCCACGTCGACCAGGCGCCGGGTGAGGTAGCCTGAGTTCGCGGTCTTGAGCGCGGTGTCGGCCAGGCCCTTGCGTGCGCCGTGGGTCGAGATGAAGTACTGCAGTACGTTCAAGCCTTCCCGGAAGTTCGCGGTGATCGGCGTCTCGATGATGGAGCCGTCCGGCTTCGCCATCAGGCCGCGCATGCCGGCAAGCTGACGAATCTGCGCCGCGGAACCGCGGGCGCCGGAATCGGCCATCATGAAGATGGAATTGAAGGACTTCTGACGGACCTTCTCACCCTTGTAATTGGTCACCTCGTCCGTGCCGAGCTTCTCCATCATGGCCTTGGCAACCTGGTCGTTGGTGCGCGACCAGATGTCCACCACCTTGTTGTAGCGCTCGCCGTTGGTGACGAGACCGGAGGAGTATTGCTCCTGGATCTCCTTCACCTCTTTCTCGGCAGCCTGCAGAATCTTGATCTTCTGCTGCGGCACCACCATGTCGTCCACGCCGATGGAGACGCCGGCGCGGGTCGCGTAATGGAAGCCCGTGTACATCAACTGGTCCGCGAACACCACGGTCTCCTTCAGACCCACCGTGCGATAGCACATGTTGATGGTTCCGGAGATGGTCTTCTTGGTCATGTCCTGGTTGATGGCATCGAACGACAGACCGCGCGGCAGAATCTCGGACAGGAGCGCCCGGCCCACCGTGGTATCCACCACGCGGGTATTGGGAGCCACCTGTCCCTCGGAGTTCCTGACATGCTCGGTCAGGCGGACCTTGACCTTCGCCTGCAGGTCGACATTGCGGCTCTCGTAGGCGCGATGCACCTCGGCCACGTCGCCGAACGCCATGCCCTCGCCCTTCGCACCGACACGCTCGCGCGTCATGTAGTACAGCCCGAGCACCACGTCCTGCGACGGCACGATGATCGGGTCGCCGTTGGCGGGTGACAGGATGTTGTTCGAGGACATCATCAGGGCTCGCGCCTCGAGCTGTGCCTCGATCGACAGCGGCACGTGCACCGCCATCTGGTCGCCGTCGAAGTCCGCATTGAATGCTGTGCAAACCAAGGGGTGCAGCTGGATCGCCTTGCCCTCGATCAGCACCGGCTCGAATGCCTGAATGCCGAGGCGGTGCAGGGTCGGAGCGCGGTTCAAGAGCACCGGATGCTCGCGGATGACCTCCTCGAGAATGTCCCACACCTCGGGGCCCTCGCGCTCCACCAGACGCTTGGCGGCCTTGATGGTCGAGGCCTCGCCGCGCAGCTGGAGCTTGGAGAAGATGAACGGCTTGAACAGCTCGAGCGCCATCTTCTTCGGCAATCCGCACTGGTGCAGACGCAGCGTCGGGCCGACCACGATGACCGAGCGGCCGGAGTAGTCGACGCGCTTGCCCAGGAGGTTCTGACGGAACCGGCCCTGCTTGCCCTTGATCATGTCGGCCAGGGACTTCAGCGGTCGCTTGTTGGTGCCCGTGATCGCACGGCCGCGGCGGCCGTTGTCGAGCAGCGCGTCCACGGCTTCCTGCAGCATGCGCTTTTCGTTGCGCACGATGATGTCCGGCGCATTCAACTCGAGCAGGCGCCGCAGACGGTTGTTGCGGTTGATGACGCGGCGGTACAGATCGTTCAGATCCGAAGTCGCGAACCGGCCGCCGTCGAGCGGCACCAGCGGACGAAGGTCGGGCGGCAGCACCGGCAGCACCGTGAGCACCATCCATTCCGGCTTGTTGCCGGATTCCATGAACGCCTCGATCAGCTTCAGGCGCTTGGACAGCCGCTTGATCTTGGTCTCGGAATTGGTGTTCGCCATGTCCTCGCGGACCTTCACCACCTCGGCGGGAAGATCCATGGACTTCAGGAGCTCGTGCACGGCCTCGGCGCCCATGCGGGCGTCGAACTCATCGCCGTGCTCCTCGATGGACTCGAGGTACATCTCGTCGGTCAGGAGCTGGCCGCGTTGTAGCGAGGTCATGCCCGGATCGACCACCACGAAGGCCTCGAAATACAGCACGCGCTCGATCTCGCGCAGCGTCATGTCGAGCATGAGGCCGATGCGCGAGGGGAGCGATTTCAGGAACCAGATGTGCGCGGTGGGGCTCGCGAGCTCGATGTGCCCCATGCGCTCGCGGCGCACCTTGGACTGGGTCACCTCGACGCCGCACTTCTCGCAGACGACGCCGCGGTGCTTCAGGCGCTTGTATTTGCCGCACAGGCACTCGTAGTCCTTCACCGGCCCGAAGATCTTGGCGCAGAACAGACCGTCCCGCTCCGGCTTGAAGGTGCGGTAGTTGATGGTTTCCGGCTTCTTTACTTCGCCGTACGACCAGGAGCGGATCATGTCGGGAGACGCGAGCCCGATCTTGATCGAGTCGAAGTTCTCGACCGGCACCTGCTGCTTGAACAACTTGAGTAAATCTTTCATGGATTAAGCCTCGCTCTCGAGTTCGATGTTGATGGCCAGGGAACGGATCTCCTTGACCAAGACATTGAACGATTCCGGCATTCCGGCCTTCATTTCATGGTTGCCGTCGACGATGGCCTTGTACATCTGCGTACGGCCGTTCACGTCGTCGGACTTGACCGTGAGCATTTCCTGCAGGGTGTACGCGGCGCCGTAGGCCTCGAGCGCCCACACTTCCATCTCGCCGAAGCGCTGACCGCCGAACTGCGCCTTGCCGCCCAAGGGCTGCTGCGTAACCAGGCTGTAAGGCCCGGTGGAGCGCGCGTGCATCTTGTCGTCGACCAGGTGGTTCAACTTCAGCATGTACATGTAGCCCACCGTCACCGGTCGCTCGAACTGCTCGCCCGTGCGCCCGTCGTGGAGCGTCGTCTGACCCGAGGCCGGCAGATCCGCGAGCGCCAGGAGACCCTTGATCTCCTCCTCGCTCGCGCCGTCGAACACCGGCGTCGCCATGGGCACGCCGTGGCGCAGGTTGCTCGCCAGTTCCACGACTTCCGCATCGCTCAGGGACTTGATGTCCTCCTTCTGACCGCCGGTCTCGTTGTACACCTGGCTGATGAACTTGCGGATCTCCGCGACCGCCTGCTGGGCCTCGATCATCTTGCCGATCTTGGCACCGACGCCCTTCGCCGCCCAACCCAGGTGCGTCTCCAGAATCTGCCCGATGTTCATGCGCGAAGGCACGCCCAGAGGGTTCAGCACGATGTCGACCGGGGTACCGTCCGCCATGTACGGCATGTCCTCGACCGGAACGATGGAAGAGATCACGCCCTTGTTGCCGTGCCGTCCCGCCATCTTGTCGCCGGGCTGTACGCGGCGCTTCACCGCGAGGTACACCTTCACCATCTTGAGCACGCCGGGAGCCAGATCGTCGCCCGCCGTGATCTTGGCCTTCTTCTCCTCGAAGCGCTTCTCGAATGCCTTGCGCTGACCCTTCAGCCGCTCGGACACGGTCTCGAGCTGAGCATTCAGATCTTCTTCCTTGAAACGGATCTCGAACCACTGCTCGCGCGGCAGATCGGCGAGATACGCGTCGTCGATCGGCGAACCGGCCTTGAGCCGCTTCGGGCCCGCCTCGGCGGTCTTGCCCTCGATCATCCCGCGCACGCGCTGAAACAGATCGTCCTCGAGGATGCGCTGCTGGTCGGCCAAGTCCTTGCGGACCCGCTCGAGCTCGGCCTTCTCGATGGAGAGGGCACGCGAGTCCTTGTCCACGCCGTCGCGGGTGAACACGCGCACGTCGATCACGGTGCCGTCCATGCCGGGCGGCACGCGCAGCGAGGTGTCCTTCACGTCGGACGCCTTCTCGCCGAAAATCGCCCGCAACAGCTTCTCTTCCGGCGTCAGCTGGGTCTCGCCCTTCGGCGTGACCTTGCCCACCAGAATGTCGCCGGCGCGCACTTCGGCGCCGATGAAGGCGATGCCCGCCTCATCGAGCTTGGCGAGAGCGGAGTCGCCGACATTCGGGATGTCGGCGGTGATCTCTTCGGGACCGAGCTTCGTGTCCCGCGCCACGCAGGTGAGCTCTTCGATGTGAATGGTCGTGAAGCGGTCTTCCTCGACCACCCGCTCGGAGATGAGGATCGAGTCCTCGAAGTTGTAGCCGTTCCACGGCATGAACGCGACCAGGAGGTTCTGGCCGAGCGCGAGCTCGCCCAGGTGCGTCGACGGGCCGTCCGCCAGCACGTCGCCGCGCTTGATGGCATCGCCCGCCTTCACGAGCGGTCTCTGGTTGATGCAGGTGTTCTGGTTCGAGCGCGTGTACTTGGTAAGCGAGTAGATGTCGACGCCGGGCTCGCCTGCGGTCGTCTCGTCGTCGTTCACCCGGACCACGATGCGGGATGCATCGACCGAGTCGACGCTGCCGCCGCGCCGCGCCACCACCGTGACGCCGGAGTCGATGGCCACCGCCCGTTCCATGCCCGTGCCCACGAGCGGCGTTTCCGACCTCAAGGTCGGCACCGCCTGGCGCTGCATGTTCGAGCCCATGAGCGCGCGGTTCGCGTCGTCATGCTCCAGGAACGGAATCAGCGAGGCGGCCACGGAGACGATCTGCTTCGGCGACACGTCCATGAAATCGATCTTGTCGGGGGCCGACAAGGTGAACTCGTTCTGCGTCCGGCAGGAGATGAGATCATCGACGAACTCGCCCTTCTCGTTGAGCGTGGCGTTCGCCTGCGCGATCACGTACTGGCCTTCCTCGATCGCCGACAAATAGTCGATCTGATCGGTGACCTTGCCGTTGGAGACGCGCCGGTACGGGGTCTCGAGGAACCCGTAGTCGTTGGTGCGCGCGTACACCGCGAGCGAGTTGATCAGGCCGATGTTCGGACCTTCCGGCGTCTCGATCGGGCAGACCCGGCCGTAGTGGGTCGGATGCACGTCGCGCACCTCGAATCCGGCGCGTTCGCGCGTGAGGCCGCCTGGGCCCAAGGCCGATACGCGGCGCTTGTGAGTCACCTCGGAGAGCGGATTGTTCTGGTCCATGAACTGCGAGAGCTGCGAGGAGCCGAAGAATTCCTTCACCGCGGCCGCCACCGGCTTCGCGTTGATCATCTCCTGCGGCATGATCGGCTCGCTCTCGGCGATGGTGAGGCGCTCCTTGACGGCGCGCTCGACGCGCACCAGGCCGATGCGGAAGGCGTTTTCGGCCATCTCGCCCACGCTTCGCACTCGGCGATTTCCCAGGTGATCGATGTCGTCCACCTGACCGTTGCCGTTCCTGATGTCGATCAAGGTCTTCATGACCTCGATGATGTCTTCCTTGGACAGCACGCCCGAGCCCGTGATTTCCTCACGCCCCACGCGGCGGTTGAACTTCATCCGGCCGACGGGCGACAGATCGTAGCGTTCGCTGTTGAAGAACAGGTTCTGGAACAGGTTCTCCGCGGCATCCTTGGTCGGCGGCTCGCCGGGACGCATCATCCGGTAGATCTCGACCAGCGCCTCGAGACGCGTCTTGGTCGGATCGATGCGCAGCGTGTCCGAGATGTAGGGACCCCGGTCCAGATCGTTGACGAAAATCGTGCGGATCTCGGTGATGCCGCTCTCGATCAGTTTGAGCACCGTCGGGACCGTGAGGACCTCGTTGGCCTTGGCCAGGATCTCGCCGGTTTCCGTGTTGACGATGTCGTGCACCAGCACCTTGCCCTGCAGGTACTCGATCGGCACCGGCAGCTGCTTGACGCCCGCCTCCTCCAGATCGCGCACGTGACGCGCGGTGATGCGGCGGCCTTCCTCGACGATCACCTTCTTGCCGACGCGGATCTCGAACGAGGCCGTCTCGCCGCGCAGGCGCTGCGGAATGATCTCGAAGGTGATTTCCTTCTTCGACAGATGGAACACGTTCTTTTCGAAGAACATGTCGAGTATCTGCTCCTCGGTGTAGCCGAGCGCGCGCAGGATGATGGTGACCGGAAGCTTGCGGCGCCGGTCGATGCGGGCGAACACGCAGTCCTTCGGGTCGAACTCGAAGTCCAGCCACGAGCCGCGGTAGGGAATGATGCGCGCGGAGAACAGGAGTTTCCCCGACGAATGAGTCTTGCCTCGGTCGTGATCGAAGAAGACGCCGGGGCTTCGGTGAAGCTGCGAGACGATGACGCGTTCGGTGCCGTTGATGATGAAGGTACCGTTCTCGGTCATGAGCGGCAGCTCGCCGAGGTAGACCTCTTGCTCGCGCACGTCCTTGACGGGCTTCTTGGCGCCGCTGGCTTCCTTGTCGAGCACCACGAGACGCACCTTCACCCGCAGCGGCGCGGCGTAAGTGAGGCCGCGCAGCTGGCATTCCTTCACGTCGAATACCGGCTCACCCAGGCGATAGCTCACGTACTCGAGCGTCGCGTTGCCGGAGTAGCTGGAGATCGGAAAGACGCTGTCGAAGGCGGCGTGCAAGCCGACGTCGTCGCGACTGGTCTCCGGCGTATCGGCTTGCAGGAACCGGCGATACGAATCCAATTGGATCGCGAGCAAATACGGCGTGCCGAGGATGCTCGGACGCTTGCCAAAGTTCTTGCGGATGCGCTTCTTTTCGGTGAAAGAGTAAGCCATATATTCTCCAGGCGCTGCGCGCCGACATCAACGGGGTCGAAGCGACCCCGTCCGATAGTGCCCGCTTCGCGGGCAAAGGAATCCGAAATCAAAATCGAAATCGAACGCGCAGCCGACGGCTGCCGCCCTTTGGGCGGCCTCCGTCGAGCTGCGCGGATGGACGGCGGTCACTACTTGATAGCAGCCTTGGCGCCGGCGTCCTCGAGCTTCTTCTTGATGGCCTCGGCATCCGCCTTCGGAATGCCTTCCTTGACCGTCGACGGAGCTCCTTCGACCAGGTCCTTCGCTTCCTTCAGGCCCAATCCCGTGATCTCGCGGATGACCTTGATGACGCCGACCTTGTTGGCGCCGAACTCGGTCATCGTCACGGTGAACTCGGTCTGCGCTTCGGCAGCCGGAGCCGCCGCGGCAGCGCCGCCGCCGCCCGCCGCCACCGCGACGGGAGCAGCCGCCGTGACGTTGAACTTCTTTTCCATGTCGGCGATCAGCTCGACCACTTCCATGACGGACATCTTGGAAATCGCATCGAGGATTTCGTCTTTAGTAACAGCCATTGTTGTCTCCAGAAAAAAATCTAAAAGGTCTTTCGACCC